>JABTUB010000001.1:0-600000 GCA_015075585.1 Chloracidobacterium sp. | reverse complement strand
CATTTTTTGCCTATCCGCCGGAGATCAGACGCGTGATCTATACGACCAACGCCATCGAGTCGCTCAATATGACGCTTCGCAAAGTGACAAAGGCCCGCGGATCATTTCCAAATGACGAGGCCGTGCAAAAACTGCTCTATCTCGCTCTGCGAAATATCACAAAAAAATGGACCATGCCGATCCGCGATTGGAAGGCCGCCCTCAGCCGGTTCGCTATCGTCTACGAAGACCGGCTGCCACAGAGTTGACAAGATCGGGCTATGGAAACCGTGGAAAAATAAAAGACATTTTTCCACCGTTCCCACAGCCCCTGCTACTACTACTGAAAATGAAGGGAGATCATTTACACAAAGAACTTGACACTACCAAGGAATTCTACGATTATATAAAGTCGCCTCAAGCCGCATCAGTATTCAGAAAACACGGCTGGAATTAGGACACTAGCACGTTGGCTGACTCAACCAAACTCTTCAAGCAGTTTAACCGGATGCAGCGACAATGCCGACGGTCACGGCGCCGCCGCCGTCATCCCATATCGCTTCCGCCACGCGTAATACGTCGTCTCGTGTACCCCTTTTTCGCGACAGTATTCCTTCACGCCCTTTCCGCTCGCCTCAGCCCCTCGCAATATCCCGACGATCTGCTCCTCCGTATACTTCTTCCTCATCTGCCGGTTTCTCCTTCCTTATTTTAATTGAAACTAGCCATCCGCCTCGTGTAATTTTGCCAGAGCAGGTCACAATTAGGGGAGGGTTACATTTCCACACAAATCTAGACAAGATTAGTGAAGTGAATGTCAGATTCATTTCCTTTTATGGCGTTTTCTTTCGCTTTTAATGAAAAGAGATATTACTGAATCGACACTTACTCCCAGAAAATCAGCGATTTCTTTAGGAGTCTTACCGGCATTTTTCGCTAAATGTGCCATTTGCTTCTGCTCACCAGTCAAACTTCGGGAACGTGGCTTTATTTCTTCAGCATCTTCTGCTTCAGGTTTAATAGAAACATCCTTCACTCCCCATTCAGAACGCTTTACAGAAATTTCCCTCTCATAACGCTTGGCATCCTGGTTACGCGATCTTGCGTATGCTATTTGGCGTGATTTTGTATCAAACCACTCGGACCTCAATAATTCCAAGGTTTCCGCCGACAACTCCCTAACGTTTAGAAGCTTTTCTATGAGCCCAAGAGACTTGACAAATTGGTTGGTACCTTTGAGTACGTCTCCAATTTTTCTTATATCGTAGTCATTCGGCGAAGAAACATGTTCTATCCTCGATAATATCTTGAAAAGGGATTCTATATCCTTTGCTTGGGCGCCCGAAAGACCATCAGGTTCAATCACATCCAGAATATTTGAGATGAGGGGCTTAACTTCACGGAGGGCCAAGTCCTTTCTTTCCAGTAGTTCATTTATCTTTTCGAACCTATTCGATGAAGCATACAGCTTAACCAATTCGCTAATTGTGCCAGACAGAATTATGGAATGTTCGTCCGAGAAAGGAACTCTTTTGAGCAATTCAGTCCAGAGATCTTCAAAATTGTACTTGTTTGCTATCTCATAAGCTCGTTGATAGAGACCAACGGTCAAGTAGGCATTATGCAGCCTCCTCACAGCGTCTGGATCCAGGTCCGCCTGGGAAGTCTCATATTTCGAAATTATGTATTGCGGGCTATTTTGATCCTCTTCACCTCGATCTTTATAAAGTGTGAAGACGTCAGCATACTCCTCAGCCCTAAATGCAACATCAGCTAATTCCCTAGTCTTTGGTAGATTTGGCCAATTGTCATAGATATTCTTTAAACTCCAATACACAGCTTTTGGGTCCTCTCGCCGTCCATTATCAGTAACAGCCCTTTCAATCAATCGTCGCATGCAGTCGCTCCAACCTTGGGAATTTACAATTCTCGCCTTATTTGCACTACGAAGCTCGTCACCGACGAATCGAAGAATTGAAACTAACGTTTCATCGTTTGACTCAAGGGAAAGGAATTTAGCTACTCGGTATTCACTAAACCTCGTAAATCGTTCCTCTCTAGCAATTTGCCGATAACACCCTCCATTCCAAGAGCATTCCAACGCCTCTTGAATCATATCGATTGCAAGGTACGCCTGAGCGGCATTCTCAAATTGCTCATCGATCTTAAACCTTTCGGCATCACATAACGTCGCCTCACGGTTGTCGCCTACATTACGATAATTATATGAAGCCAACTGTAGTAAGTACGAGTTCTTTGTCGAAAGACCGTTGTTCCGAAATTGTTCAGCCAAGGATCGTAGATCATCCGTTAGCCCTTCGGATATTGACTGTTCATTTCCTGGAACCGGTAAAGTCACGTCATCACTGGTCCAGCGAATTGTTGGGGATCGCCTATTTCTTTGTTCGATTACGGTATCTGTCCTAGTAAAGACATTGCTTTTCCAAAATGATTCAATGCCTTCGTCTGAATCTAATATATATAACTCTCTTTTGGGGCGGCTAACGGCCACATATAAACGATTGAAGAAGTACTCCCATGATAACTTCCTTTCAGAATTAATCTCATCCTCGTGAGATTCAAGGCTTAGCTTCCGACCAAGGTCTGGAAATTCTTGGAGGCAGGTATCACCAAATTTGTAGATCACAACACGCGCAAATTCTAGGCCTTTGGCGCCCATTGCGCTTAGCATATTGATATTTTTACCTTGCACTTTCAAATTCTTGAGAATTGGGTCATCAGCGATATATGTTTCTTCCTCGCCATCTTGGCAAGGAAGTATAATAACCAAGTCCTTTTGTTCAGAAAGTTTACCTACCGCCATTTGATTAGAGGTGCTAAAATATGTTGGAACCTTAGTATCTGAGACGTCCCTTTGCCAGCTTTGTTGCGGTTCGATTCTGGGCGTGTTAAAAATCAATCCACGCACTAATTGAATAAGATTGCACACGCCGGCAATATCTTTGCTGCTTCGATAATTGAACCGCAGTTCTTGATAATTAAACTCGAGTCCAGATTTATCCGTTCTATCCAACTCTTGAACTATCTTCTCGTGAAATGTGGATTTCATCTTTTCCCAATCAAAACCGGTTGGGTTAAGTGTTTGAAATGGATCTCCTGCAAATGCAAATGGCACTTGCTTCAATTGAAAAGGCTGGAGTTTTCGGTTGGAAAATAGAGAAAGCCGAAGAATAAGCTCAAGCTCATTTGGCGTAAAATCCTGAGCTTCGTCGCAAAATACAACGGGATATTTTGATATTTCCTGACCTGAGTCAAGTATAGCTCTTGTTAAATCCTGATTATCCCAATATCTCCCCTCACGGCAAAATTCCTTGTACCAGCCTTCCCAAACGTGTTCAAACACCAGATCAAAAGTCTCCTGGGTCACCGTTTTCCGTTTAGAGTCAAATTGTTTGTAGTCAACTGGATCAAAATATCCCCCTCCTGAATCACTCATTCCTTTTATATAACCCCTGATGACATGCCACGCGGTTTCAGGATCTAATCTAGTTAACTCTCTTTTCCTCCATCTTATTTCTAGATACTCCCTTCTAAACCTTGGGAAATCCATTCTATTGTCCGGAACAAAATTTGAAGCCTGTTCTTCCGATATAAGTTTCCTTAGGAAAACATGAAATTCACCAAAACAGATATCCCTAATTTCGTCAAATCCTTTTTCAGCGTGGTCGTTCCATGACAACCTCTGTAAGCGACTTGAGTTGAGTCTTAAGATGCTCTTAATATTAGTCTTGGACACGTCCAACAACTTTTGACTGTACGTCAAATAAAGTGGCGGATTTACTTGTCTATCGGATTGGGAAAGATAGAATGCAAGATAATTCGCAAACAAATAGTGAAGTATAGTTGATTTCCCACTGCCAGGCCTTCCGTTAATAAAAAGTGGATAGATCTTCTCTTCTCCGCCTTTTGAAACAGACTCCAGAATATGCGTTTCCTCTGACGACAACGCAAGATTTGCTGTTTCGTCCTTTTGAATCAATTTCCAAATTTCTAGATCTGCAGTAATTATTCTTGGGTACGCTTTTTTACTAAATTGCCGCAATAAGTCCTCAGTTAATATTGTCTCTGACGTGAGCAAAGAATATTTATCTGCTATTTCTGAATTAGTTGGTTGATCTTGTGAAAGCCCCAACAGAAAAACAGATCGCGGAGCATCAAACCGCTTGAAAAAAATGTGTATTCTTGAATTGTCCAATTCGAGATCAACATCGTCATCCCAACACGCCCTTTCAACTAATTTATGTATTGAGTCAAAACTTTCTCTAGGCCAGCCGTCCTTCTCCTTCATGGCGTCCACCCACTCTTGACTTTCATACACCATTAGATCAAGAGGATCGTCCTTCCCATGAATTGGATTTAAATACGCGCTTTCATATTCATCAGGCGTCTCTGGTTCGGCCGGCAATTCACCTCCAGCCAGTTTGTCATTTATAAAACCTTCGAGTTCTTCAGTATCAGGAATAACAACTGTTTCAACATCAAAATTGTCCAGCTCAAAGTCGCCTTTTGAGAAAAAACTAGCAAAACAAATTACCGTAACATCATGCTCCTTAAACGGAATCTGCTTTGCGATCAGACGATAATCTCGGCCTATCTTCTTTCGTATAAAGAATGGAGCCTTATAATAATGCCAACTAAATTCTTGTTCCCGCTCAATTTTATCAGCAAGATTTGTGACAGTTTCCTCATATCCGTGGTGACCGGCAGCGCTCCTACATTCGTCTGTGATATAAATTATGTATCTCATTGATTTGCTTTTGTATTATACGCAATATGACTCGCTCCCGTAAATTAATACTGGGTGGGGCGGTCCGGAGTGGTCGAGCAAACCTAGACAAAAAAGTCTCTTTTTAAGCGGGTCAAGTTTTTCTACACCGAAAAGTCTCTTTGCATCACCTTTTTTCAGTTTGTATTTATCTTGCAGTCGCCGAGGTTGTGAGAGAGGCGGAAAAGCGGTTTTGGGCTTTTCCATATCTCTTGAGGATATTGAAGGCGGTCGAGACCGGGCGGAAGGAGGCTGAGGTATGCCGGAAGAATGATATCTCGGAATCGCCGTATTTCAACTGAAAGGCGAAATACTGCGGGGTGCAGGCGGGTGAGGTGAGGGAGCATCGGAAAGCGGCGTCCTTGGTTGTTATGCTTCCTGAAAACTTATCCATATAATTCCTCGTAAGAACTATTTCGATCTCTCATGCGAAGCGGTATGTCCGAGAATGTCGAGGCCTTTATTGATGCGTTTGCCGAAAGCCTGAGGCAGAACACCTTCGTCAAGGCGACGTTGGGCAATTACAAGGGCGCCGACCGCAGCCTCCAAAAGGTCAATATCCGCAGGATCGAGACAAAACGCGGCGAGCGGCTTTTCTTTCTGTACAAGCAGGACACTCGAGATACGGCAAAGAACTATTCGCTGGATGAAGGTCTGAACATCATCGGCGATGCGCTGAGCGGCGATTTCTTTAGCGGACACCTTTTTACGACCGAACAAGACCTTCAGCTCGACATCGGCAAGAAAGGCCGTTCGCGGCTAAATAAAGGGCGGCCGACATTCAAGAACGCTGCAAAAACACCGCACGACCGCACAAAGCGTCAGCTGATCGACAGCAATTCGTTCTATCTGAACGCTCTCGGCATCACGACCGCCGAAGGTGCGGTACGCGACAAGCAGCAGAACAAATGGCGGCAGATAAATAAGTTCGTTGAGATCGTAGCGGCGGCGATAGAGACGTCTTCACTGAAAGGCGCCGAGGCTCTTCATATCGTCGATATGGGCTCAGGCAAGGGCTATCTGACATTCGCACTTTACGAATATCTGACAAATGCGGGCGTGAAAGCCGCCGTTACCGGCGTTGAGGCGAGAGCGAACCTCGCCGAGATATGCAGCGGTATTGCGGACGCAAGCGGCTTTGACGGCCTGAAATTCCTTGACGGTGCGATCGATTCGATCGAGCTGGACGCGGCCGACATACTCATCGTGCTCCACGCCTGCAATACCGCGACCGACGACGCTCTTTATAAAGGCATCAGAGCGAGGGCCGAACTCATCATTGCCGCGCCTTGCTGCCATCAGGAACTCAGGCCGCAGATCGAGCCGCCGCTGATGCTCCGCGATGTGCTCAAATACGGCGTTCTCCTCGAGCGCACCGCCGAGACACTGACCGACGGCATCCGTGCGATGCTGCTCGAACGCGAGGGCTACGCCGTAAAAATGCTTGAGTTCGTCCCCGTCGAACACACGCCGAAGAACAATATGCTCATCGGCACTCACCACAAAGATACGCCGCGCAAGCAGGAACTCGATCGTGAGATACGCGAATTGATGGCGGCCTTCGGGATCAAGCATCAGCGTTTGCTCAGCCTGCTCGACACCGCCGAAGGGCCGGCTCCCGACGCGGCCGTAAAATGAACTTGACCTTGCACGGCAACAACACTATCCTTAAGGTTTGCGTCTGTTGACGTACCGCTCATTTACGGCGGAGGAAGAAAGCGAAATGAAACAGGATATTCATCCGAATTACAACGAGATATCGGTGGTCTGTGCGTGCGGCAGCACGTTCAAAACACGCTCAACACTGGGCGAAGACCTTCACATTGAAATTTGCTCGGCATGCCACCCTTTCTTTACCGGAAAGCAGAAGCTTGTTGACACTGCCGGACGCGTCGATCGCTTTAACAAGCGCTATCAACGCGGCAAAGCAACGGCATAAATGCTGAGAACGCCGTCAAGCGTGGGAACGATAGAAAGACTTTATTAGCTTAACAAGTTGATGACGCCGAGACTCTTGGCGCCGTTCGATAGAGGTGCATCCGCACTCACGAAAGGTGAAAAGAACTCGGCGTTAAGTGTTTTTATTATCCGAGAGACGCACGACCGCCTTGCTTGCAGCCTTTCAAGGCAAAAGAATGGCAACAAGAACGATGCGGCAAGCGTCAATTGAATGTATGAGAAATAAGGCCCGAATACTGAGATTTTTGCACACAGTGTTTGCTATGGAACGCGACCTGATCGTCGGCGGCCAAGCCGTTATGGAAGGCGTGATGATGCGTACGCCCTCCGCCTACGCGATAGCGTGCCGGCGTGCCGACGGCTCGATCGTCTCGACGGCCGAACGCCTGCCGAAGTGGAGCGATTCATATAAGTGGCTCGCATGGCCGGTACTTCGCGGCGGAGCAACGCTGGTCCAGTCGCTTGCGCTCGGTGTAAAAGCACTCAATTTTTCGGCACGAATCTGGGAAGAAGATCACGAAACTCAGACCGAAAAGGCCGCCGAAACCGCCTCGGCCGCAGAACCCGTATTTGTCGAGGGCACCGGCGACGCGCAGTTCACAAAAGCACCGGTCAAAGTAACAATGCCGGCAGAGGCGAAGAAACGCTCGGCCGGGCAATCGGTTAGTGCCGTCTTCTCGATCGTGTTTGCCCTGCTTTTCAACATTCTGCTTTTTATAGCGGCGCCTCTTCTCCTTACGAACGTCGCATTTATTGCCCTCGGTTGGGCCGATCCGCCCGTACTCGTCGAAAACGCAGCGTGGTGGGCGACCGTCAAGTCGTATATATGGGAGATCAAGCCGCATTCATGGCTTGCGTTCAACCTCGTGGACGGCCTTGTGAGAATGTTCTTCTTTATCGTGATGATCTTTTCGATGTCGCGGCTTAGAGACATCAGGCGTGTATTCGAATATCACGGTGCCGAGCATAAGACGGTCTTTACGTGGGAAAAAGGGCTTGATCTGACGCCGAATAACGCCGCCGTGCAGGAACGCCGTCACCCGCGTTGCGGCACGTCATTCCTGATGGTCGTGATGCTTGTCGCGATCGTGCTCTTTTCGGTTATCAAGTTCGATGCGATGTGGCTCAACCTTGTCGTCAGGATCGCGTTGATGCCGCTCGTCGCTGGCCTTTCTTACGAGGTGATCCGCTACGCGGCAAAGAAGGAATCAGGCTCGTTCTTCAAATTCATGACGCGGCCCGGCATTTGGCTGCAGAGCATCACTACGCAAGAGCCCGATACCGAACAGCTTGAGGTCGCTATCCGCGCGCTCGACGAATCATTGAAGTTAGAGCCTGAGGCAGCATAAGGCCTGCGGAGATCGCCGGCGGCGGCACATAAATTATGTTCGAAAAGCTTGAACAGATAGAAAGAACGTACGAAGAACTGACCGAGCAGATCTCGCAGCCCGAGTTCATGTCGGATATGAAAGCGTACACCAAGGCGATGAAGCAGCACCGCACGCTCGGCGAGATCGTTGAGAAATACCGTGAGGTCAAGAAGATGCGCTCCGATCTCGAAGGCGCGCGCGACCTGCTTTCAATGGCAGACGATGACGATATGCGCGATATGGCCAACCTCGAGATCGCAGGCCTCGAAGAGCGCCTGCCCGCTGCCGAAGAAGCCCTGAAGGTGCTTCTGCTGCCAAAGGATCCGAATGATGAAAAGAACGTGATCCTCGAGATACGTGCGGGTACGGGCGGCGACGAAGCCACGCTCTTTGCTGCCGAGATACTGCGAATGTATGCACGCTATGCCGAGCGGCAAGGCTGGAAAATGGAGATCATGGAAGCCTCTGACACCGGCGTCGGCGGCATCAAGGAAGCCGTCGCAATGATAGAGGGCGACAGTGTTTATTCGAAGATGCGTTTTGAGTCGGGTGTTCATCGTGTTCAGCGGGTTCCGCAAACCGAGACGCAGGGGCGCATTCACACATCAGCGATCACCGTCGCAGTTCTGCCCGAGGCCGAAGAGGTCGATGTGCAGATCAACCAGAACGACCTGCGTATCGATACGTTCTGTTCATCGGGGCCGGGCGGCCAGTCTGTCAACACCACTTATTCCGCGGTACGCATAACCCATTTGCCGACCGGCGTCGTCGTTTCGATGCAGGACGAGAAATCGCAGATAAAGAACCGCGAAAAGGCCATGCGTGTTCTGCGTGCAAGGCTACAGGAGATCGAGGAGCAAAAGCAGCACGACGCCCTTTCGGCCGAGCGAAAGTCAATGGTCGGGTCGGGCGACCGCTCGGAAAAGATACGCACATACAACTTCAAGGAAAATCGTGTGACCGATCACCGGATCGGTATGACGGTTCACCAACTCGACCTTGTAATGGAAGGCCATTTGGATGAATTCATCGAGGCGCTTCGTACGCATTACCAGACCGAAAAATTAAAAGCGGAGGCCGTCGCAGCCTAACACGCGCAAGGAACATCGATCGAATGCCGCCACCGACACGCTTATTCCTGATACGACACGGCCAATCTGCCGGCAACGCCGAGGGGCGCTTCGGCGGCCACGGCCCGACGCCGTTATCTGACCTGGGGCTGCGGCAAGCCGAACGTACTGCAAAGCTGCTTGATCGAGAAGGCATTGCGGCGATATATTCGAGCGACCTGCTTCGGGCCGTTCAGACCGCTGACGCGCTGGCAAAGCTCTCAGATCTGCCGATAAACGCAACGCCTGCATTCCGCGAGCGCCATGTAGGAGTGCTCGAAGGCCTTACATTCGAAGAATCAAAGGAGCAGTACCCAAAAGATTATTACGCGCTCGTCAACAGAGATGTGAATTTTGTGATCTCCGGCGGCGAAAGCTACCGACACCTGCTGAAACGCGCGACCGCGAAACTCGCCGAGATACTGCGAAACCATCAAGGTGAGCGGATCGCGATCTTTACCCATACGGGTGCCATCTGCTTTTTAACGCTTCACCTGATGGGAGCGATCCGTCGTGACACGAAACAAACGCCGTGGCTGATCACCTCAAATTGCGGCATTAACCGTTTTGAGATACGCGGCAGGACGAATATACGCATTCTCGCCCTGAACGATACCCGACACCTGACAGCAATAACGGGCAACGATGCGTTCGCTGCCCGCTAATTTCACTCTATTGTTTCCCGAACTAGAAGTCGTATCGGACCGCGAACTGCATTACGCGCGGCTGATTCGCCATTGACGTGAACGCTCCGAAATTCGGCGGAGCCGATGAACCCGTATAGCCGAGCAATACGACCGACTGATCGCTGAAGAACGGAGTATTTGTCAGGTTGAACGCCTCGACCTTGACCGTCAGTTTGTGGCCTTCACGATACGGCATATTGAATGACTTGGCTATGCCCAGATCGATATTCCACGTTCCCGGCATACGGATCGCGTTCCGCGAGCCTGTCTCGCCGGGATGCGGCGTACGCCATGCAGTAACGGCTTGAGCCGGATCGGCAAATAGGTTGACACCGTTCGCCGTCTTATACGTACCGGTCTTGACCTTACGGAGCATCGTCATATAGCTCCGCACGTTCCAGTTGGTCTGCCAGCCTGTGCCGTCATAGAATCCGTCGAAAGGATAACCTGAATCCCAACGGAATACGTTGCTCAGCGTCCAGCCCCCGACCAGAACGTCAAGAAACTTATTCATATTCTTGCCGAACTTGCGGCCGCGTCCCAACGGCACATCCCAAACACCGTTGAAGTTGATGACATGCCGAAGGTCAAAGTCCGAGTAGGAACGCTGATCGCGCAGATGGAACGCATTAAGCACAAAGGTCGAGCCGAACGAATCGCCCGTCTGAAGGCCCGAGGATTCATCAAGCGACTTCGAGAACGTGTAGTTGAAATCCCACGTCATACCGCCAAGCCGCTGCCTGATCGAAAGGTATGCACCGTGATAATCCGATTCGCCCACAGTGCTGTAAACGGCAAGCGAATCGTACTGCCCTTGGAAGAAGTAGCGTGTACCGGTCTCATCATCCAACATCGAGGCCATGTACGCCCAATCGCCCGCCCACGGCTGAGCATAAAAAACCGATTGCGTGTTGGTGCAATTAGGAATGCCGCTCGGGCAGCCGAAAATCGGCCCCAATGAACCGGGTGCCCACATATTTTCAAAGAACCCGATAGGAGTAACGCTTGACGCCGACGCCCCGGCCTGAAGTTGAATATCCAGGAGCGTTGCTGCCTGGAAATATGTAAGCCCCGAAACCGGATCCTTGATATCGCCGCGGAGCATCATCGCATCACGGCCTGTTAAGAGGTGACGGGCGAGACGGCCCTGATATCCCGCTTCGAGCCAGATCTTCGCGGGCAATTCGCGCCCGTATGAGAAGCTCCACGTATAATTGACCGGCGATTGAAGGTTCTGATCGAGGCCGCGTTGGATCGGCCCGTAGCCGGGATCCGATTCGGGAGCCGTTAGCGGGAACGTCAGGTTCGCCGGTATGATCAGATTCGGGAACGAGCGGATATTCATTGACGGACCTGTATAAGGCACGCCCGGATTCGTCGTTATGTTGTATTGGTTCGCATTTATCTGCGAAGTGGTCGAGAAACCAAGCTCATTATTAGTATCCCAACGCACGGCCAACTGCTGTCCGAAGTAGTCGTTCGTCATGGCAAAACCGCCTCGGAAGACCGACTTATCTTTGCCGCCGAAAAGTTTGGCGAGCCACCCCTTCTCGAAATTCGGCGACCACGCTGCAGAGAGACGCGGCTGCCAGTTATTCGTATCAAGCGGATAGATAGAGTCCTTGCCGTTCGCCTTGCCTGCCATTCTGATCGAGATCGGCTCACGGTAGTTCTGGCCGTTCGCCATCGCGGTAATGGTTCGATCCAAATATTCGCCAAGCGGTATGCTCGGTACGACCTCGTAGCCTTGCGCTTCGTGTACCGGCATCGACAATCCGTAACGAAGACCCAAGTTGACTGTCAGATTTTGCCGCAGCTTCCACGAATCTTGGACGTAAAAGTCATATTCTTCGGTCTTGAATATTCGCTTGATGCCCTGGTTTGCCGCGAGTAGCGATCCGTCCTTTTTGAAGTTGAAGTTCGCACCATAGTCGTTCAGACGGCCGAACAATGCAAAAAGCGCATGCTGTATCGGCGCCCCCCAACCCGAACTCACAGCCCGTGTCGATCCTGCCTGTGCGGTAATGTATTGATTTACGGCGTTCCGGCTGAGGTTGGCTGACGACCAGCTGTAATTGGTCAACGCCTGATCGAACGAGTTCGCGTAATTGACGCGCGTATTCGAGATAAGGCGAATATTCGTACCGAATTGGAAGGTATGATCGCCTTTGATCCATGTCATGTCATCCGTAAAGTTGTGTGTAGGATTTGTACGATGAACCGCGCGATCAAAACCTACCGGCTGAAATACGCTTCGGAACCATATCGCAGGGTCGTTCGAATCACCTTGCGTACTGTAAGCCAGACGCGTCATTCCATAGCTGAAACGATTGGTAAGATTGGCATTGACCAGCCATGTATAAGTTGCGGCGAAGCCAAAGGGATGGCTCCAGAAATTCGTCGGCGGTGTGTCCGGCAGATACGGCGCGGCACCTGTGATGTCCTGCTGGTAGTTTCCGCGGAACGAAACGGTATGTTTTTGATCTCGCGTAACATTCCAATCAAAGCGTGCCGTATGCATATTCTGCTTGACGGGAACCGGTGCGTTGAATCGGAAACCGCCTGTATTTCGGCCGTCGCCCACGGTCGTATCATTCACCGGATAGCGAGAAGCCGCCGAGGCGAACAATGCGACCACTGTCGGATTAACATCGATAACAGGGACTCCGTTAAGCAGGAATGAATTGATCTGAGGCGTCGTCAGCGTCCAAGACTGCCCGGTATTATCATCAAAGCGGATCGAACCGGCCGCCAGGCTTGCAGTAGGCACCATGCGGGTAACTGCCGCATCTTTCGCCTCGCGCATTCCTTCATAATTATAGAAGAAAAAGAATCGGTCTTTGACGATCGGCCCGCCAATGCGGCCGCCGAACAGATTTCGGATAAGTTTCGGCCGTGCTATTCCGGCAGCGTTATTGAACCAGTCGTTCGCGGTTGTAACCGTGTTGCGGTGATATTCATAAAGGGCGCCGCTAAACTCATTTGTTCCGCTCTTTGTAATAAGCGAAATTTGGGCACCCGATGACCGTCCCTTTGAGGCATCAGAATTGAGCGTTGTAACGCGGAATTCATCGACAGAATCGGGATTGACTCGAAGCACCGACTCAAATGCCTCGGCATTCTGCTGGTTGTTTACATCAATGCCGTCAAGCGTGAGGTTGGCCTGATCAGACCGGCCGCCGGTCACCGAACCGTCAGGCGTAACACCCGGCTGAAGGCTCAGGAGATTTGCAACGTTACGGCCTTCCAACGGAAGGCTTAGGATCTGCCGCGCGACAAAATTATTGCCTACGCTGGCATCCTGAGTATTGACGATGCTTTCAAGCCCTGCCGCACTGACATTGACCGTCTCAGAAATATCGCCGACCTGTATCGTTACGTTGACCGTTGCCGTATTATCGACAAGCGCTTTGAATGTAGAAACATTCGCCTTTTTGAAACCCGTCATCTCCACTTCCAGCGTATAGTTGCCGGGAGTTACGGTAGTGAAGCTATAGCTGCCCGAGTCGTTGGTAACTGCAGTTCGCGTTGTTCCGAGTTCACTGATCAACCGGACAGTGGCACCGGCCACAATATTCCCTTGTGGGTCGGTAACAAGGCCCTTTACAGCGGAACTTCCAACCTGAGCCATACTCGAGATGGCCGCAAACAACATTACGAACGATGCGATCAGCACCTTTCCGATCAAGTCATTCCTTCTCATAAATTCTCCTCCTGATGTCCGTCGGTTTCGTCAGAGATACCGCAACCGGCACACTTTCCGCTTCAGTTTGAGTGATCAATTTTCCCGGTCGATCTAACCGATCCGAGATCTGTACAAAACGATTATTGCCTTAATGATACAAATTTCCCCGTTAAAGTAAAGTCTTTTACCCCAAAGTTTACAAAATATTAAAGTTACCGGACGCGCGGTTTGATGATGGCATTGGAGCGCACGCTGTGAAACCCGCAAAAAGTGAGTTCGACCGGCCGTTCAACTACGGACAAGCATGCGCACTGCCTTTGCCGCAGTGGCACCATTACCGGCGGCAGAAACGATCGTCGGGGCGACGCGGCCGGTAATATCACCGACGGCAAATACAGCTTCAACTTTAGTACGGCACAAATGATCGACCAAAAGATAACCGTCGCTGTCACGACTGACCTCAGCGGGGACGAATTCCGTATTCGGTGCTACTCCGATGCGAATGAGTACGGCATCTGCCGGCAGCGTCGTCATTTCACCGGTCAAAACATCCCGTATCGAAACCGAACGAACCGCATCGTCGCCCGCGATCTCGGCAAGCGCAGCATTGCGTATCAGCTTCACGTTGGGTCTCGAAAGAACCGCGTCGAGAAATTCTTTCCGAGCGGTGAACCTATCTCGCCGATGCACGACCGCAACACTGCGCGCGGCACCACTCAAGATCATCGCGTTCTCGAATGCCGCATCGCCTCCGCCAACGATCACAACGTCCTTGCCGCCCATCTCGCCTTTTGAACCGGCTCCTGAGTGAAGCACACCGCGGCCGAAGAATTCCTTTTCGCCCGGAATCTTGAGCGTCCTTCGACTGACACCGGTCGCGATAACGACCGCTTCGGCGGCAAAGGTGCCGTCAGTCGTCGCAACGGTTCGGGAAACAGTGTCGATCGAGGTAACACGGATTTCGCAGCGAATCAGCTCCTCGATATTTTCGGGCATGAACAACTCGCGGAACTCTCGGCCATTTGCAGCCTTTATTCCCGGATAGTTGGCTATCGGCCCGTTTATCCACAGCAGTTGGCCGCCGCTTTCGGCAGCCGCCTCGAGTACGAGAACTGATAGACCAAGTTCACGGCACCACGCGGCGCAGCATAGCCCTGCCGGCCCGGCACCGATGACGATCACGTCCTTTTTTACTGTTCCTTGCATTTAAGCCGAGATTAGCTGATTACATCTTTTTGTCAATAAAAGCTGACGAATTTTGTCACAAATGCAGTGATTTTCGAGCCTAGCGGAACCATAAGCCGCTCGCAACCTATTGAATCTGCGAAACTTAGATGATCAGCCAGGTTTTTTACCCGTGGCACTTGGCTTGCTTATTGCTTACGTGAGGCATTGCGTCTCTTCTCCGGCCGGCGTTTAGGCCACCCACAAAGACCGGTTTTTTTCTGCAGAAAATCATCAAAAAATATGAGACTAGAACTCGACCAAGTCGTATCCTCGTCCGACGCCGCAACAACAGCAACTGACAGCCAAGCTGATATTCAAGATCTTCTTTCACGCGGTATATCCGCTGCCCGTTCAGGCGACAGGCGAAATGCGCGGCTTCTTCTGAACCGCGTTACTGAGACGGACGGTCAAAACGTCGATGCATGGCTTTGGCTGGCCTCGATCAGCGAATACCCCGAAGAATTGCTGACCTTTCTCGATCGCGTACTCGAAATTGACGAATCGAATGACCGGGCGATCGCATGGCGTATGGCTACTTGTACGCTGCTGGCAAGAACCCATATTCAACGCGCTGAGGTAGCGGCCGGCGAAAACGATCTCACCCTCGCCCATCAATGCCTCGAACAAGCTCTTGCACACGATAGCTCGTCGATCGACGCTTGGACGTTGAAGGCAAAGCTCAGCGGCGATACGGATGCGAAGCACCGTTGCTATGAGAAGGTCCTTACGCTCGACCCGGAGAATGAAACAGCACAGGAATGGATGCTCGAGCAGAAAGCGGCGAAGTTCGAGGCCGCTCTTGCGGAGGTCAAAGATGCCGCTGCCGCAGGTGATTCGGAACGCGGAAACCCGATCCTTGCAGAGCTTCTCGAAGCCAAGCCTGACAGCGTCGAACTGTGGCTGCTGAAGGCTCAGTTGGCAGACCATGGCGATGCCAAAGCTGCCGCTTACAAACAAATTCTTGATCTCGACCCTGAAAACGAGTCCGCTCATCAATGGATGCGCGAGCAGGAAGCGGCGAAGTTCGAGGCTGCACTTCTCGATGTCAAAAAGGCCGCCGTCAGCGGTGATGCACCACAGGCGAATGCACTGCTCAGCAGCTTGATCGAGGCGAAGCCCGACAGCGTTGATCTGTGGCTGCTTAAATCGCAATTGGCGGTTTCAATTGAAGATAAATTCGACGCCTACACGCGTGTCCTTGAGCTTGATCCGGGCAACGCACTCGCATCTATGGGGCGCGATATGTTGAGTGAACTTGCTACCGCAGCAGCGCCCGCACCAACCGTCGAGGTCGCCGCGGAAACGGCAGAAACTCAAACACAGGTTGAGCCCGAGCGGCCGACGCATGAGGCCGACGCTGATTACGAGTTCTTACCCAATGGTCCCGTTGCCGTTGAAGGCCAGGATGCAGAAGCATCGGAAATAAGCGCAGATGCGGCGCAGCCCGAGACGGAGAGCGAGACTGCACATTTTCCGCAAAGCTTTGCGGCTGAAGAAGCCGCCCGCTATGAGGAGACGTACGCTTCGCCCTTTGCCGAAACGTGTGAATATACGGCCGAGGACGTGATCGATCACGGCTATGTGCCGCCCGTTCCCGGAGATCAGCCGCTGATCCACGAGACGGATGCAGATCAAACGTACATGAGCTGCGACAACGCAGCGGAGACAGTGACCGAGACTTGCCCGTTCTGCAATGCCGAGACAGTTCGTCAGGTATTTGAATGCCCCGGCTGTAAGGCCGTCCTCTCACTCTCGAACATCGAAGCTCTACTGGCGGCATCGCCGGCCGATCGTGCGGCCGTTCAGACGGCTGTTGCAAAGCTCACGGCAGAATGGAATGTTCGAAAATTCACACCCGATGAGATGCAGATGCTGGCTTTAGGCCACTTCAATCTCAAAAATACGGACCTAGCCTTTTCATACCTGCAGGAAGCGGCGCAGGCCGACCCGAATAACGTCATCCTCGCGGGTCAGGTGAATGCCGTCGCGATCAGGCTCGGCGAACTTAAACATCAGAACGAGCGAGTGGGAGACGGTGCACATGGCCATTCGATCCTTGTCGTTGACGACAGCGCAACTGTACGCAAACTCATCTCGAACAAACTCGAAAAGAGCGGCCACACCGTCACATGCGCCGAAGACGGCATCGAGGCGATGCACTGGCTCGATTCGAACACGCCCGACCTCATACTTCTGGACATCACAATGCCGCGAATGGACGGCTATCAGGTTTGTAAACAAATACGTGCAAGGGCCGAAACAAAAGATGTTCCCGTAGTGATGATATCGGGCAAGGACGGCTTCTTTGACAAAGTTCGCGGGCGTCTTGCCGGCACAACGGGTTACATAACTAAGCCTTTCGGCCCCGAGACTCTGATGAAGGCTCTCGAAACTTATCTGACCCAAGCTGCTGAGTAAGAGGCTCGAACGATGTCGCAAACCGCAACCTTACAATCCTTTTTAGCCGAAGCCGGCGAGCGGGTCTCACAGGCCCGCTCGGGCCTTCTGGTTATGAGCCAGTCAGAGGGGCCTCTTCCGGATCTGTCGAGATACGTTACCGATTTTGCGGCGTTTGCCGAAGCGGCCCGGGGCTTTGATCAGCACGCCGTAGCTGACGAGCTTGCCCGCTTTGCCGCGTCGGTCAAAATGGTTGACACAGGCACGGCGGAGGTTTACACCGCTCTCGACAGGCTTTCGGCCGCCGAGGCCGCGTTGCTTAGCATCTCTTTCAACGGTAATGAGCTGATCGAAGATGTATCGACCTTCGTCGATACTTCCTTTGACGTCCTGGACGCCCGCATTGCAGAAGAACCCGATCCGGACATCGATGCCGAGATGCTCGAGATCTTCCGATCCGAGGCTGACGAGCTCCTTGCCGCGATAACCCACAATCTGGGGATGCTGTCCTGCGCTCCGGATAATGCGGCCGCCCTTTGGGAGATCCGCCGCAACGCACACACGTTCAAAGGAGCAGCCGGAATAGTCGGCCTTACGAGGGCATCGACACTCGCACACCGCCTCGAAGATCTTCTCGACAAGATGGTCGAGGCCGGTGCAGGCGCCAATAATGAAACTATCGACCTGATCAGCCGCTCGAATTCGGCATTGATCTCGATGCTCGGCGGTACTGACGCGGTAAACGAACCGGACGAGACCGAATTCGTGCGGCTTGTTAAGCAGGCTGCCGCCGGCACACAGCCGGAACCTGTCAAAGCCGCTCCGGCAGCGGCCCAACCATCGGCAGAAACACACAATCGGCCTCAACCGGTCGTCCGCATCGCACTCGATCGCCTCGATGAGCTGATCGATGTTTCGCGGCGGCTTATCGATAATCGCGGTGCACTCATGGAGTGCTTCATGACCGCTCAGTTCACCGAAAGCGAGGCGGATTTCAACAACCTGGAAGAACTTCTCCGCACGCAGTTCGAGCTGACCGATGAACTCCAGACCAAGCTTCGCCGTGTGCGAAATGTTCGTTTCGGCACACTTGAGACGCGGCTGCGCCGCACAGTGAACCTGACCTGTCAGGATGAGAATAAGAAAGCCGATCTCGAGCTTATTACGCCCGATGTGGAACTCGACACGCAGGTCATTGACGCTCTGATCGAGCCTCTCCTGCATTTGCTCAAGAACGCTGTCGTCCACGGCATCGAACCGGCCGACACACGCCGGCTTATCGGTAAACCCGAGCGCGGCACGATCGCCGTCTCCGTGCAAACGGACGAAAAGGACGTGATCCTGATCATCGAAGATGACGGTTCCGGCATTTCAGCGCGTGCGCTTAAAGAAAAGGCTGTTGCCAACGGTACCCTTTCTGCGGACGAGGCCGCCCAGATGACCGAGTTCGAAGCATGGGAACTGATATTCAATAAGGGCATAACCACCGCCGAAAAGGTAAATCTGAACGCCGGACGAGGCATAGGAATGAATATCGTCCGCGAATCGATCGAATCACGCGGCGGAAAGATCAGCCTAAGTACCGAACCTCAACGCGGCACGACATTTACGGTACGCGTTCCGCTGAGTTCGGCATACTCGAAGCCGGCAGAGCCGATACCCGCTCCGCCGAAGCGTTCGACGCCTCTGCGTGTCCTTGTCATCGACGACAGTGCGACCGTTCGCCGGCATAACACTGCATTGTGCGAGGCAGCAGGCTGCATCGTCGTTACGGCGAATAACGGTGCCGAGGCTCTCGAGTTGCTGCTCAACGGGAACGAATTCGACCTTATTCTTTCGGATGTCGAAATGCCCCACGTCGATGGTTGGGAATTTTTGGAGTACGTAAAATCGGATGCGAATTTCGGCCACGTTCCGGTCGTAATGATCACATCGCTAAGTACCGAAGATCACCGCGAACTTGCTCTCTCGCTCCGTGCCGAAGCGTTGCTTGTAAAACCGCTGAAAGAAGAGGATGTCGCCGGCCTACTCAAAAATGTCCTCGCGAAGGCAGCCTAGCCGCGCGGCGGCTTGCTCGGCCTAAGCTCGACTTTACTGGGCAGCGCGCGTTCCTCCATTGCCAAAAGGCTCAGCACGGCCTGCGCAATGTCTTCGGGCCGGAGCTGCCATGCTTTTTCTTCGCTCGGCCGATCGCCGCCAAATTCCGTATTAACACTGCCCGGGCAAACATAGCTCACCTTTATATTATCTTGGCGGACCTCCTGCATCATCGCTTCGGTAAATCCGTTAAGGCCGAATTTTGATGCATTGTATGCCGCCATCCGCGGATGCGCGTTCTGTCCTGCAAGGCTCGAAATATTGATGATGTACCCGCCGCCTCGCTTCCTCATCATCGGAATAACGTAGTGGCAAGAATAGAAGACGCCCAGCAGGTTCGTCTCGATCGTCGCGCGGACCTCATCGCCGGTTAATTCCTCGATCGTTTTACCCATTATACCGATGCCTGCGTTATTGATGAGGATGTCGATGCCGCCAAAGAGGCGTTCGGCCTCGGCCAACATTTGCCTGACCTGATCTTCGGAGCGGATATCGCAGGCCTCGCCGTCAACCGTGCCGAATTCCGACAGCGCCGCAACGGCGTCGCGGAGTGCGGCCCGAGTGCGGCCGCAAATAAATACATTTGCACCGGAGCCAAGCAGTGCCTTTGCTATTGCGAAACCGATGCCCTTCGTGCCGCCTGTGACGACCGCCGTCTTTCCTGTAAGGCTCATAGCTTCTGTTTCAGCAACTCGTTGACAACGGCAGGATTCGCCTTGCCCTGCGAAGCCTTCATCACTTGTCCGACAAAGAAGCCGAAAAGTGCCGTTTTGCCGCCTCTGTATGCATCAGCTTGAGCAGCATTCGCGGCGATGACATCCTCAATGATCTTCTCGATCGCCGCCGTGTCCGATATCTGCTCGAAGCCTTTTTCGGCGATCACCTCGTCAGCGCTTCTCCCTGTGGCGAACATATCGGCAAGCACTTCTTTCGCCTGATTGTTCGAGATCTTGCCCGACTCGATGATCGTGATCAGATCGGCAAGGTTCTCGGCGGTCACCGGCGGATCGCTTATCACCTTGCCCGAGTTATTGAGCTCGCGTGTGAGTTCACCGAGGATCCAGTTGGCCGCGAGTTTCGGATTCGAGCTTATCCGCGCCGTTGTCTCAAAGTATTCTGCTGTGTCGCGATCCGCGGTCAACTGTGCGGCATCGGCCATCGACACTTTATAGGTTGCGGTAAAACGCTCGCGCATCGCGTCGGGCATCTCGGGCATACTCGAGCTGACGGATGCGATGAACTCCTCGCTGACCTCTAAGGGCTGCAGATCCGGCTCGGGAAAATAGCGGTAATCATGAGCATCTTCCTTTGAGCGCATCACACGCGTAACATTGTTCTTCTCATCCCAAAGCCGCGTCTCTTGTCGAACGCCCTCGCCCGATTCGTGTGCCGCGACCTGGCGTTCGATCTCGTATTCGATCGCCTTTTGCATGAACCGCACTGAGTTGAGATTCTTTAGCTCGACCTTATTGTTAAATGCCGTGCCGCCAACTTTACGAACGGAGACATTCGCTTCGCAGCGAAGGTTCCCTTTCTCCATATCCGCGTCGCTCGCGCCGACCCAGCGCAGAGCCCGGCGAACATGATTCACATAATCGAACGCCTGCCAGGATGAGCGAAAATCCGGAGCGGTTACGATCTCGCCGAGCGGCGTACCCGCGCGATTTAGGTCGATATAAGAATACTTGTCGGTTTCGGGCAAACCTTCGTGGACGTTCTTGCCGGCATCTTCCTCTAGGTGCATCCGCTGAATATTTATCGTCATCGGCTGCCAATCGGCCGGCCGGCCGTGCTCGTCACGCTCCGAGGTCATTATCGTCAACTTTCCGTTCGCCGAGAACGGCTTGTCATACTGCGATATCTGATAACCTTTAGGCAGATCAGGGTAGAAATAATTCTTTCGTGAGAAGATCGATACCGGCTGTATCTCAAGCCCGAGCGCAAGCGCTGCACGAGCGGCAAATTCGATCACTCTCTCATTAAGCACGGGTAACGCACCGGGAAGACCGAGGCACACCGGGCATGTATTCGAATTCGGCTCGCCGCCTGTCTCAACCTTGCAGCCGCAGAATATTTTCGTCGCGGTCGCAAGCTGCGTGTGTATCTCCATGCCGATGACGGCTTCCCAACCTTCTTTGATCATTTGTGTTGCGGTGTTGCGAACATCGGCATCGGCCTTGTTCGCGGTCCGGTAGGCCAAAATTGTCCGCCGGCAAAGTATCCGTCCTGCACGCGGCCTGTTCGCTGCCCGTAGAACTGATAGTAGCCGTTCGGATAATAGTAGTAATAATAAGGCTCGCCGCCGAAGTAGATCACTTCAGTACGGCTCGGCGCCGATCGTGTCGCCGCGGCCCGCAGTTCCTCGATCGCAAGGCGTTCGCGTGCCGCGCGTTCGGCTCGCAGCCTCGCGGCCGTTTCGCTCAGCTCCTTTGCCGCCCGCTCATTGCGGCGTGCAAGTTCGTCGGGCGACGGAAAGCCAAGTTTAGCGTAGTTCTCGCGAAGGTCACGCTCGGCAGCCAAACGCTTCTCGCGATATTGTGCAAGGTCATCGTTGGTAACGGTGCGCGCTTGTGCTAATGCCGCACCGATGCCTGCAACGATAATAAAGAAAAGAACGAACAACGGTTTCCGCATCATCGCCGTACACCTCTTGTGTAAATGATATCAGATACGGAAACCGTCGGCACGACAGTATTAGAACGCAAAAGCCATCCCGAGTCTGCCCGTTGCTTTCGGTGTACGGAAGCCGTTCTCGTAATACGTCGTGTTGAAGACGTTCTCAACAGTGCCGTAAACCCGCAGGCTGAGATCCTCACGCCCAAGGCGGAAGGTGTAGCCCGCTGTCAGGTCGCCTTTGCGGTTGCCCTTAAAGCGATAAACATAGGTCGAGAATGTCGAGTTGCTGAATATCGGCGTAAGATAATCCGACGTGGCAAGCAGATCGAAGTTCACCCAAAAACGTCTGAAACGCTGTGTCGCAACAAGCGTGAATTGATGATCCGGCACACCGAGTGTGCTTAGGATACCGCTGCCGGTAACTTGCGGCACAAGCTGAACGCTGTCCGTAAATGTATATGACGCAAAGAGGTCGGTCGTCAGCGTCGGCTTGGCCTTTATGCTGAACTCACCGCCCTGCGAACGCCCGCCCTTTTGGTTCAAATAGCCGCCAAACGGCCGAACCGTAGTGCCGATATTCGGAACGACATTACCGTAGCCGATAATGTCTCGAAGCCGCGTCCAAAAATACGTTGCCGACAAGCGCACGCGGCCCCGCGAAATGTCTTGGTCGATGCCTGCGTCAACCGCGATGGTCTTTTCCGGCTTGAGAAAAGGATCGCCGAGTGCGATAAAGCTGTTGCCGGGATATGTGTTGAAGAACGCGCCAAAGCGCTCATAAAGCGAAGGCACACGGTAACCGTTTCCGATGTGGGCACGCAGTTTTGTTCCGCTTGCCGATATGTAATACGAAGCGGCTCCGTCCAGCGTAACGGCGCTCGGCGGATCGCTCAACGTAATACCGCTGTACGGTGCATTGCTAAGGCTGAAACGCGGCTGCATAAGGCTAAAGCTCTGGAATCGCACGCCGCCCGCAAGCTGCAGATTTCCGCCGAGCATGCCCGCAAGATGCTGAACATATACCGTGTTGCTCCGCTGTCCGGCATTTGTGGAGAAATCTTGCGTTCCGGCGGTCGTTCTGCCTTCATTGCCGAACGCCTCACGCTCGAATTCATAGCCCGCGGTCAGGGTATTCATTCTTGCAGGCGTCCATGTCAGGTGAACGTTCGCAGTATGCACACTGCCGTCGAACAGGCTAGTTTCGGTAACGCCGAACGGCTGGTATCCGGCACCGAGCGGGCCGTTGACGTTCTTCCGCTTTGTCGAAAGGCCTTGATAGTAACCGTGCAGCGTAAGCTTGTCGGTGATCACCTGATCGACGGCAAGTTGGCCGGCAAATGCTCGTGACGTTTGCCATTTGTCAGGATCGTCAACGTCAGGCGTAAAGTTGCCGCCCGCAGCGGCGTTTATTATCACGCTGTTCGCAGAGGGCATTACGCCAAGCGTATCAGGCTCGGAATTAAGCCGCACATTCGCATCTGAGAAGAATATACGTCCCGAAATAGCGGTCCTCGATGCGGGCGAAATATCTACGCGGGCTTGTGTGTTAACATTTGCCGCCCGGTCGTCGCCGTCAACGCCTTTTGCATAGACGGTGCGCGAGACGCCGGACGTAAATCCAAAACGCCCGTCGCGTGTGCCGTGCGAGAGATTGCCGCGAAAGCGCCCAAGGCCCATTCCGCCCGCCGCTCCGCTTATTTGGCCGTGCGTTCCCTGCCGTGCCTGCGGTGTCTGCAGATCGATAGTGCCGCCGATAGCATTCGTACCGTAAAGCGATGAACCGGAGCCGCGGAGTACCTCGATCCGAGAAACGCTCGTAAGCGTCAGATCGCTCAAAAATGGTGTAGCGTCGCCGTTTATGCCGGTAACATCGCGAAAGCGTATGCCGTCAAGAAGGACCGCCGTGTCGCCGTTCCGCAGGCCGCGCGTTTTTATGGCGGCGAGCCGGCCGAAGCCGCCCGATTGCGTAACGCGAAATCCCGGAATGCTTCGAAGCGAATCGATCAGCGTGAAGTCAGCACGTTCACGCATTTCGGAACCTGATATCACATCGACCGTCTTTGCCACACGCTCGACGGTCTGATTTTCGCCGACCGCGATGGTTACTGTTTCGTTTATAGGATCGATCCGGGCTAATGTGAGGTCAAGTTCACTGTTTTGACCGCCGGTCAGTATGATATTTTCTGCGGCTGCGGCAAGCTCGCGGCCGCTCTCCTTTGCTCTCGCCGTCAAGTTATATGCGCCTGCCTTCAGGCCGGTGAATTGATAATTTCCTGCCGGATCGCTTTCGGTTTCGGCAACGAATCGGCCATCTGATGCCTTTAACGTCAGCGTCGCCGCAACGCCCGTGCCTTTGTCAAGAACCCGTCCTCTCAATACCGCCGTCTGCTGAGCGGCCGCAGAGAGCGAAGCCAAAATGATCACAAATATGATCGCTAAGTTTTTCATTTTTCATCCTTTTCTGCCCACACGCAGAACGGTTCATAACCACGAAGAATGGGTCGAGTTCCCGACTGTTACGGTTGCGTGGGCAGTGCCGGATTTTCACGCGGCTTCCTCGAACACCATTTTTCAAATATCGGCAGCGGCTCATTGCCGCATGCCGCTTCAAAAAACGCTCGTAATACGAACGCTGTCATTTGCCGGATGTCGATCCAGCAGAACCTTTACGCCAAAGACGCTTTCGATATTTGCTTCGGTCAGCACCTCTTTCGGCTCTCCGTAGGCCGCAACGCGGCCTTCCTTTAACATCAGGGCCGTGTCTGAAAAGGCCGCCGCAAGATTAAGGTCGTGCGTTATCACGATCGCAGAGGAGCCTTGAGTGCTGCATCGCCTTCGAACAAGCCGGAACATCATCCCTTGATGTGCCATATCGAGATTTGCCGTCGGCTCATCAAGCAGCAGAATGCGGGCATCCGTTGCGAGAGCCCGTGCGAGGACGACGCGCTGCCGCTCGCCGCCCGAAAGCTCATTCATCAGCCTGACCGCGTACTCCGACAAGCCGCAGTCCTCTAGGGCTTTCCATGCTGCCGAGATGTCAGTGTCAGTTTCCCAGCCGAAGGCACTCCCGTTCACAAAGCGGCCTGCGAGCACGAACTCGAGAACCGTTACAGGAAATCTCGTCTCCGCCTCCTGTGCCACGACCGCCATTTGCAAAGCGATCTCTCGCCGCGAGAGATCGGCCACCGGCCTGCCGCCGATCTCGATCGAGCCGCCTGCAAGCGGGATCGTGCCGTTCAAGGCCTTTATGAGCGTGGTCTTGCCCGCACCGTTCGGGCCTAAGAGCGCCATTGCGGTACCCTCGGCAAGTTCGAATGAGACGTCTGTCAGGACGCTGCGTTCAGCGTAGCTCACTTTCAAATGGTCAGCTTTCAGCATCTTCCTTCGTTCAACGCGTTATCGCTTTCTCAGCAAATAAATAAACAGCGGAGCTCCCGCAAGTGCGGTTATCGCTCCGACCGGCAGTTCCCTCGGAGCGATAGCGGTCCGCGCGATCGTATCAGCCGCCACCACAAAGATCGCTCCGCCGATGGCCGAGAACGGCACTACCATACGGTTATCGCTACCCACGCTCATTCTGATCAGATGCGGCACGATAAGGCCTACATAACCGACGCTGCCGCTTGCCGCGACCGCCGCGCCGACAACGAGGCTTGCCGCCGAGAATACGAGCAGACGGACGCGGCCCGTTTCGACACCGAAGTCGGCCGCGTCCCGCTCGCCGATCATCATCAGGTTCAACGCCCGCGCCTGCGAAAAGATGACCAGAGTGCCGATCGCGACCGCCCCAAAACTGAGATAAAAGCCCGTAAGCGTTGCCTGCGACAGGTCGCCGAGCAGCCAGAATGTAAAGCTTCTCAGTTTGGCAGCATCGAGAAGGGTCGTCAGCATAACGATCACCGACGACAGGAACGTCGTTACGATAACGCCCGAAAGCACCAAGCGTTCGACATTCATGCCGGCGCGTGTCCTCGCCATTTGATAAACAGCGATCGTCGCGATGCCGGCGCCGGCGAACGCGAGAAGAGGCCGAGCAAGATCAAAATTGCTGAAAAAGACGAATGCCGCCATAGTACCCAACGCGGCACCGTTCGACACGCCGAGCAGATACGGTTCGGCAAGCGGGTTCCTTAGCAGCGACTGAAGCCCCGCACCGGCAACGGCAAGGCTGGCACCAACGCTTGCCCCAAGCAGGATCCGCGGCAGGCGTATGTCAAAGAAGATCGATCTTTGCAGCGGTGTCAGGTCAAAGAGCGGCAGGCGTTCGGCGCCGAACATCGCAGCCGCTGCTAATACAACAGCGAGCATCAACAGCATCAAAGAGCCGATCATAAATGCGCGCTGCCTTGCGACACGCGGCCTTGCGGTGTTGTTCTGAACGGCGGCCTTATCCACTACAAATTGATCCCGTAGAGACGCCTTGCGATCTCCTCCAACGCTTCGGCGACACGCGGCCCCGGCCGGGCCAGTATGTCCGCATCGATCTTATAAACACGTCCGTTCTTTACCGCTGCAGAGTTTTTGAAGGCCTCATTCGGTTCGGTATTATCATCAGAATCCGAAAGGATGATCGCGTCAGGGTCGAGCGTGGCGGCGGCCTCTTTACTTATCTTCGGATATGCGGTATCGACATCCTCTGTTACCGATTCCGCATTCGCGTAAGGCAGCACGCTCGTCAGGAATGACGTACGTCCGATGGTGAACAGCGGCTCTTTTGAGATCTGCACAAAGACACGCGTCTTCGTATGCTCAAGCGTCATTTTTCGGACACGAAACAATCTGTCTTTGAGATTTTTTACGGAGATCGCAGCGGCTTCTTCAGTGCCGAAGATGGCGCCGAGCTGCTCCATATCGCGCAGTATCCCGACAATATCACTCGGGTCGGTCACATAAACGGCAATGCCGTTGTCACCCAGCGTTCTTGTAAATCCTTCGAGCTGCGACGCGGTAGAGACGAGCACGACATCCGGCTTTAAGGCGATGATGCGCTCGAGGTTCGGGTTTACGGTATCGCCGACCTTTTCAACGTATTTTGCTTGTTCGGGATAGTTGCAGTATGTCGTATCACCGACGAGGCGGTCGCCCGCACCTACGGCATAGACCATCTCGGTAGCACTCGGCGCGAGCGAAACAACGCGAGCGACCGGCATCGGCAGGCTCACTTCACGCTTCAGATCATCAACGACCTTCTGCACAGGCCTCTCATTCCGCTTAGGCGCGGAACCGCACGCGGCGACGAACAGCGCCGCAGCGACAGTGAACCAAAAGAGCCTGGTACGGAAGATCATATTGCCCTCAAATGCAAAAAATGCCTTGCTTTTTCCTGCGTCTCATCGACAAGGAAAAACAAGGCATTTATTCAACCAATGACCTGTTCGCCCTGCGATGTCTTAACGCGAAACATCGAACAGCGGCATTCGGCAAAGTGCGAATAACGGGCAACCTGACTTTGCGGCATATCAGCCGCATTCACAGTGACGCGATCGTGCGGGATTCTCACCCGCTTCCCCCTTTTTGACCCGACGCCGAGAATGGACGCCGGCCGCAAGTGCCAATTTCAAAAGACCAAACTACGGATTATTGCTTTAATACTCCGCTAAGTCAATTCGGCCGTTTCAGGCAACTTTTACCTTGCTCCCGGAACCGAAACGAATATAATCACTCTATCTGTCGAGGCACCGCAGAAGATCGCCCATGAAGAATACCATTCGCGCATCCGCATTTTGCATCGCACTGCTAACGTGCCTTTCGGCATTCCTCTGGCACACATCAGCCGCGAAAGAAGACCCGATCGAGAAACTGCTGATGCTGCCGGCACCGCCGCGTCCGAATCCGCTTGTGAAGCCGTACCGATCGCGTGATAAAGACTTTTACAACCCGAACAAGCCGCCGAGAGATGATGCTCCCGCTGATGAGCTGATTGACTATTGGATACAGCAGGCTTCCCTTGCAGGCCCCTTGCGATACACGCCGGAGCCGTCGGCTAAAACGCTTGCTCGTCTAAAGAAAGAGATAGAGGACGACCCTTCCAAACTTGCCAACCTTGTAAAGTTGTTCGGCAGTGAAAAGGACGGCTACGAATTCGTAAAGTCCGTTTACGACAACCAAGGCGAGAACGGCTCGATAGGCGAGGACGATCGCAGCCGGATACGCGAATGGCTTACCAACAACAGTCCGTACTATTCCGATGAACTGCGTGCTGCGGCAGAACAGGTATCCGACGTCAATGAATACGTCTCGAATCAAGAAGAACTGCTTGCACTAACACGCTTCGACTTCAACAAGGCTCGGCCGATAATCGACCGCTTGATGTCCGGCGGCGGCACTTCGACAAGGGCCCTTGCACTGTGGGCTCTCTATCGGCACGCCCTCGACACCGATTCGCTCGGCGATATTGAACGCTATCGCGACGAACTCAAAGCCATGGTCGAGAACAAAGATCTGCCCGACGGTATGCGCGATCTTGCAATGGACGCGCTCGTGCATGAGAAGGATTTTCCGGGCCGCGACGACTGGTATTACGGTTTAATGTCAGACGAGACGCTTGTAAAGATGCAGCGCTTTACGGGCCTTACGACGCTTATCCGCATCTCACCTGATGAGAAGTATGCCGATAAGATGATCGATCTGCTAAAAAGCAGCGACCGAAACGTCCGCGGAGCGGCGGTCAGAAACCTTACCGAAAAGCTAGATTCGAATAACCCCGACATCCTTAGGGCACTGCTGCCGTGGCTCGAAGACAAGAATTGGGCGGTCGATAACGGCAATGTCCGACGCACGATCGTACAGAAACTTAGCGAGATCGAGATGCCGGAAGCCGTTCCGAGCCTCATTGCCCTGCTTGACGAACGCAGTCCCGATGTGCCGAAACGTCCGGGTATGAATACTGCGGCCAATTCGGTGGTACCCGCAGCAAAACTGCCGGCCAACATGGCCGCAAATGCGGTTTCTGCTGCTAATGCTGCGGTTGCTGACGCTCTTGCCGCTGTTAATGCAGCAGTAGCGGATTTTGCGGCATCCGATGAACCATATCCTCTTCGCAACTCGGCACTCGACGCCCTGATCAAACAAAAGGATCCGCGTGCCGCAGGGCCTCTCAGACGGCTGCTTGGACAGACGGAAGAGCCTTACGCTCAACGAAAACTTGTACAAGCACTATTCGCCAGCGGCGGCTTTACGACACTTGAGCAGATGGACGCTATTGAGGCTGCCGTTACGGCCGAGCTTGCCGGCAGTAACGTTATGGCTCTCTCCTACACCTCCGGGTATTCGGATAATACTAATACCGCCACAGCCAGGATTCCGAAGGGCGAATTCATACGGGCAAATCTGTTCGTCGCACTAACAGGTGAGGATAGGGTCACTGATGAACTCGCGTCGGCTCTTGTCAGCCGGATCGCCGCCCTTGATAAACGTGATCCCGCGCGGGCGCAGATCTATCGTCGAATGATACTTCGCTGGCAAAATGCTCCGATAGACTCACTTTTGCTGCTTGATATCCGCACCGGACGCGCCGATGCGGCAGGTATTCTTCGATCGCTCGCGCGGGCAAAGGCACTGCGTGAGACCCATGGCCCCGAGGTCGCGGCACTATCTGAAGGAGTTCCTTCTGCTCAAGGGCTGGCCGCGTGTCTTGTGGACGACCAATACGGCTATGCAGCGGCTGTCGAAAATACGGAACCGCGTGCCCGCGAGGCTCTTTATGCCTGTGCGCGGCTCATACGAGCGGAACTTCCGATCGCAAAGGCCGCGATTGATCTGAACTCACCCGACAAACGGCTTTCGATCGCTGCCGAGCGGTATCTGATCAGCGAAGACTCGCCCGAAGCACAACGGCTTGTCCGCGCAAAGCACCCGAATGAGGCGTTCATCACAGGCTCTTGGAATTGGTTTTTTGTTGACGGATACGTCGGCGCCGACAACGAGCTCCTCGCAAACCTCTTTTTTGTCGGCATTAACGAGGGTAGTGTGTACTTGGAATCCCCGGAGCCAGACACCTATATCCGCACGCGCGAAAAGCAGCTTCGGGAAGAAGTGCTGAAGACACCCGACCTTAACGGTGTTTACTGGTTTGACGACGCTTATATTCGGCTTTACAAGGATCGGGTCGTTTTCAGTTGGGATGAAGATGAAAGCCGTTACCGCGAGCGCGTGCTGGAACGGCACGAATTTGACGAATTTGCCGCCTTCCTCGCTGACAACGACGTTGATTCGATGCCGCCGTATATCGACTGCGACGGGCCGTATTGCCTTAAGGCCGAATTGTTGATGCTCGGCAAGAACGGCGGCCGCCGTATATGGGGCGGCGGATATATGAACTCACAGTTCTTTAAGGGGCTGATCGAACGAATTAAGCGAATGAAAGCCGCACCGGCCGATGTAAAATATGCCCTCGCACGCGAGGTGCCGGGCCTTGAGGTCATTTCGGCAAGCGACCAGTTTTATGTTGATACCGTATGGAAGAGCGACAGCGGCATAATTGCTTCCGCGATCGACCGCTCTGTCCGCACGAGAGTTGCCGATGAGATCCGCAAACAAGTTACCGGAAGCGGCGAAGACCGCCCTGCGGATGATGCGGATGTCCGTCTTGCAAAACGCGACAAGCTGAAGAGCGAGCGTCGATACGAGGGCCGGTCATGGAAAACGGTGACGGACAAAGGCCTCGGCGCCGACGTGGCCCAACCGGCGGGTTTTGACCAGATGCCAGTCAGCGGCGGCTTCAGCGTTGCCGGTGGGGAGAGCAGTTGGAAGGCGCGGCTCGGCGGCGTTGAATATCGAGGCTCAAATGTCGGTATCGTTAAATGGTCGAACGGCAGATCGTCAAAATTGACCGGCGGCAGCTACACAAATCTCGTTTTGTCAGGAAACGGACGCTGGCTTCTTGCCGGCCGGCTCGAAGACAGTTACATCAGCTCGATCTCGCGTATCGACACTGCCACCGGCAAGGTGTATCCGGTCGCCATGGACATCACGTACGGATACCTTCAGCCGGATGCTTACATACCGAGTTTAGGCAAGATCCTCGTTTCGACACGTGTCGGTTCTTATGAATGGGAGATCGGCGAGCCGGACGAGGATGATGCGGCCTTCGGACGAGAGGAGTTCGACCCCGATGCAATGAGACTCGTCGATCCCGCGACGGGCGCGGTATTCCCGGCCAAAGGTGAGTTCAGGCCGCTTGTACAACAGACCTTCCGCCCGCTGCAGGCCGCAGGCCGCCCGAATGAATTTTGGGCGGCGATCACCGATCCGGAAAGCGGCGCGACAGACGTCGGCATATACGAAACCAAGTTCTTCACCTTCAGGAGCGTAAAACGCCTGCCGAAGATAGTCTTCAGCAGCATGGCGATGTACGTTGACGAACCGGCGAACAAGATCTATTTTGCGTACCGCGGACATCTGCTCGCAGTGCCTCTGAAATAGCCTTGCGCGGTTTGCGCGGTTTGCGCGCCGCATACGCTTTGTAGTTTAATGATTGTTTGCCCGTTTTGGGTGGATTTTCGGCCGAAAGGAGGTGAGAAAGTAAATGGCATATATATCAGTTAACGCAAACGAATCGATCGAGTCGGCACTGCGCCGCTTTAAGCGTAAGGTGATCAGTGAGGAGATCATTAAGGATCTTAAGAAACATTCTCATTACATCCCGCCCGGCCAGAAGGCAAAACTCAAGTCGGCGAACGCACGCAAGCGTAACCGGCGGCGCTTCCGTCAGCAGCGTCCCGCAAATGCGGCACCGCGCACGACCGCACCGGCGGCACAATGAACATTACGTTTCAATTTTGAGTACAATGAAAAGGTGAACAACGGCAACGTCGCTCACCTTTTTTTCACTTTTTAGATGTCCAGGCCAAGGATCCTTATAACAAATGACGACGGCATCCACTCGGAAGGTATCGCCGCCCTTGAAAGCGCACTGTCGCTCGTCGGCGACGTCTATGTCGTTGCTCCGGAATCCGAGATGAGCGGAGCCTCGCACAGCCTTACGCTCGCCCGCCCGCTGCGAATCCGTAAGATAGACGATCATCATTGGACGGTTGACGGGACGCCGACGGACTGTGTAACGATCGCACTCAACCACATCTTCGGCGACGGTTTTCGGCCGCACATCTGCTGCTCGGGCATCAATCACGGGGCGAATCTCGGCGACGATGCGACATATTCCGGCACCGTGGCAGGTGCGATGGAGGCGACGATCCTCGGCGTGCCGGGCCTCGCATTCAGCCTTGTCGAGCATCGCGACCCGGACTTTGGCGAATCAGCCCGCGTCGCCGCCGAATTGACGCGCAAGGTGCTTATTGAGGGACTTCCGACAGCGACACTGCTCAACATAAACGTGCCGAAAGGCGTCCCGACCGGCATTCGTGTTACGACGCAGGGTTTTAAGACCGCACGGCCTGTCATCACCGAACACGTAGATCCGCGCGGCAAGTTCTATTATTGGATCGGCGAGGTCCGCGAGGGTTTCCGCGCCGAGGGCGGCACCGACTTTGAAGCCATCGCCGATGGCTACGTCTCGGTAACGCCGATGCGCAGCGACCTGACGAACCACCGCGCTCTCGACGCACTTTCCGACTGGAACACATGACCGCAGTAACGCCGCAAAAGAATGCCTCCGACGGCTATGAAATGCTTCGCCACGCAATGATCGATACGCTGCGAAGCAAATACGGCATCGCGGATGAGAAAGTGCTCGGCGTAATGGGCGATCTCGGCCGGCATCTTTTTGTTCCCGAAGCGCTCCGTTCACAGGCATACAGAGATAATGCACTTCCGATCGCCGGCGGCCAGACGATCTCGCAGCCTTTCATCGTTGCCAAAATGACCTCGCTGCTCGAGCTGACCGGCAGCGAAAAGGTGCTTGAGATCGGAGCGGGCACGGGCTATCAAACGGCGATCTTGGCGACGCTTGCCCGCCGCGTATTCGCTGTCGAACGCATCGCATCGCTCGCCGCAGACGCCGAACAGCGGCTCAGATCGCTGGGATTCACGAACGTTACGATCAAAGCCGCTGACGGCACGAACGGTTGGGATGCATATCAGCCGTATGATGCGATACTTGTGGCGGCAGGCGGCCCATCGGTTCCCGCCCCGCTGGTCGCACAGTTGAAGGTCGGCGGCCGGCTTGTCGTGCCGGTCGGACGCGAGCAAAGGTCGCAATTCTTGATACGCGTTACGCGCACCGCCAACGGCAGCGTCGAAGAGAATTTCGGCCCGTGTTCATTTGTTCCGCTCATCGGCGAGCACGGCTGGTAGCGTTTTTTTATTATGGATCTTCTGCATCAGATCAGGGAGTTTTTGAACCCGGCACATTTGATCAATTACCTCCTTGATCTCATGGGCATCTACGTCTATTTCGGCCTTTTCTTCATCGTCTTTGCCGAAACCGGGCTTGCCGTCGGCTTTTTCCTTCCGGGCGACAGCCTGCTCGTCGTCGCCGGACTGATGGCACGAACACTGCCCGACAAACTGAATGTGATACTTATCCTGCTGGCGTTCTTTGCCGGATCAGTGATCGGGGACAACACGGGTTATTGGACAGGCCGCTGGATGGGCAAACGACTGTTCAGCCGTGAAGATTCGTTCATATTCAAGCCGAGCAGAGTGCAGAAGGCGCATTCGTTCTTTGAAAAATACGGCGTCAAGACCGTCGTCCTGGCGCGCTTTGTGCCGATCGTGCGGACATTTGCACCGCTCGTCGTGGGTGCATCCGAAATGCCGTATTCGCGTTTTCTGCCGTTCAGCATTTTGGGCGGTGCTATCTGGATATCAAGCATGGTGCTTGCAGGCTACTTCCTCGGCGGCGTGGTCGAACGAGCACTCGGCATCAAGCTCGATGAGCATATCGAAAAGGTCGTTATCGTCGTGATCTTCCTGTCGCTGCTGCCGCCGATCGTCGAGTTTCTCAAGCACAAGTTCGGGCGTTCGGGCAAGGATGTCAGCAGTGCAGCAAAGGTCGCTGAGGATGAACACGGTGCATCATAATCCGCATACCTTTGCCGCTGCATACTGATACTAGACAAATCAAAGGAACGAAATTACACTTTTTTGTTTGTGAACCGCGCCGATGCGCGGTGATTACAGTTAATATTTATGGCTATTTCAGCAAATGACATCAGAAAAGGAATGGTGATCCTCCACGAAGGAGCACCGGTCAAGGTGATGGAGTTTCACCATCACACGCCCGGCAACCTGCGGGCGATGGTACAGGCCCGCCTTCGTAATCTGCTCACGGGCAACTCGTTCGAATACCGCTTCCGTTCAAATGACACACTCGAAAAGATCACACTCGAACAACATAAGATGGATTACCTCTACTCGGACGGTTCACATCATCATTTTATGAACAACGAGACGTACGAGCAGGTGGCGTTGACGGAGGATGAACTTGGCGACTCGGCACAGTGGCTGATGCCCGGCCTGACCATCGAGGTCGAATTCTATAATGGTTCGCCCATTGGCGTAACGCTGCCTGCATCTATGGAACTAACGGTGGTTACGACCGAACCGGTACTCAAAGGTGCGACCGCGTCGAACTCGAATAAACCGGCAACGCTTGAGAACGGTGTTACGCTGCAAGTGCCGCCGTTCATCGTTGAGGGCGAAAAAATACGCGTAAATCCTGCGGAATCCCGCTACATGGAACGCGTGAAGTAACCCTGCCGGACAGACTTCGCCTCAAAGACGACTTGCCGAGACACCTATCGGAATTTTTGGCTTTCTGCGACTATATGTAACTGTCCGATATGTTCGTTCTCTACAGCCTAATTTACACGCTGGCATTCATGCTGATGTCGCCGCGTTTCTTCTACGACGTGATCGTCGGCGGTAAATATGCGGCGGGCTTTAGGCAGAGGCTCGGTTTTCTTCCGGAATTCAAGCACGATCAGCGGCCTGTCGTTTGGATCCACTGCGTATCGGTCGGCGAGGCGAACGCCGCAAGGCCGCTCATTGACGCATTCAAACGCGAATTTCCGCTCCACAGGCTGATCATCTCGACGATAACGAGAACCGGACAAAAACACGTTCGCGAGATATTCAGGCATCAGGCAGATACTTTCTTCTACTTTCCTTTCGATTGGCGCTTCAGCGTTCGGCGTTCCCTCGAACACTTCGAGCCGAAGGCCGTTATCCTTCTTGAAACCGAACTTTGGCCGAACTTTATCCGCGAAGCAAATCATAAGAAAGCGTGTATCTGCCTCGCGAACGGTCGAATGTCCGCACGTTCGTACAAGCGATACGGATATTTCAAGAAGTCCATAAAACGCATTCTCGGATACTTTGACCTTGCCGCCATGCAGTCAAATGCCGATGCAAAACGGGTAATGGCACTCGGCCTGCGTGCAAGCAAGGTGCGTGTGAGCGGCAACCTCAAATTCGACCATGGAGTTACGGCCGATGAGAACGCGCTGACCGAGGAATTCCGCACACGCTTCGGCATATCGGCAGATGCGCCGCTCATTCTCGCCGCCAGCACACACGAACCGGAGGAAAAGTGGATCCTCGACGCATTCAAGGCCGTGTGGAAGTCGCAGCATGTAAAGCTGCCGCGGCTGATGCTCGTGCCGCGCCATCCCGAACGCTTTGAGGCGGTAACTGAGCTTCTGAGAACGACCGGCTTTTCATTTGTCCGCCGCAGTGAGGCCGCTTCTGCACGCGATAAGACCGCTGAGATCATTCTGCTGGACAGCATCGGCGAACTTCGTGCCGCATATCCGCTCGCTGAGATCGTCTTCGTCGGCGGAAGCCTGATCAAGCACGGCGGCCAAAGCATCTTCGAGCCCGCCGCGTACGGCAAGGCGATCGTTACCGGCCCTTACACCTCCAATTTCGCCGCCGCCGTCGAAGAGTTTTTGTCGAAGGACGCACTTGTTCAGCTTCCGAGGGTAAAAGGCGAGCCTGTCGATGAGCTCGCTGATGTGTTCGCAGCGCTCCTAAGCGATCAAGGCCGTCGTATGATGCTCGGTTCCAACGCCCTCACTACAATGAACACGAACCGCGGCGCTTCAGAACGCACACTCGAGTACCTTGCACCTTTCCTCGGCAAGCCTCCGGCGCAATGATCTATATCTTCGGCGTATTCGCTGCTATTCAAATTTGGTTCAGCTTCGTATCGCTGAAAAGCGGCCTCGCGTTTTACGGCTTTGTGCAAAAGGAGTTAGCATCCACGCTGTCGGATCTCACTTGCAAAGTATCGCTTTTCATACCGTGCAAGGGTGTCGATCAGGGCCTGCGTGAAAACCTGCAAGCCATTTTCGATCAGCAATATGCGGACTACGAGATCATTTTTGCCGTTGATGATGAGGCCGATCCGGCCGTTGCTGCCATTCGCTCGCTTATCGAGCAGAACGCAACACCCGCGAAGCTCGTGATCGCCGAGAAAGCATTGATTTCGGGACAGAAGGTTGAGAACTTGCGTAAAGCCGTCCTGTACGCCGACCCTCTTTCAAAGGTGTTCGTCTTTACAGACTCGGACACACGGCCGGAGCGTGAATGGCTTGCCCGCATAGTCGCACCGCTCGAACGCGAAGGCATCGGCGGGGCCTCGGGCTACCGCTGGTTTATCGCACCAAAACCAACCTTTGCTTCAGAACTGCAAAGCGTCTGGAATGCGTCCATTGCGACCACACAAGGTGCCGATCCAAGAAAGAATTTCTGCTGGGGCGGCTCAATGGCTGTCAGCCGTGATACTTTCGAGCGGCTTGCCATACGAGATAAATGGCAAGGCACTGTCTCGGACGACCTTGTGATCACACGTTCGCTTCTTGCGGAAGGGCTTGGTATCGCCTTTGTTCCGCAGGCACTTGTCGTATCGTTCGAGAACCGTACGTTGAGTGAAATGCTCGAATTCACGACACGGCAGATCAAAGTTACGCGGGCATATACACCGCACTATTGGCTGATCTCGTTGCTCGGGAGCGGGCTTTTCCTTGCGGTTATGGCAGCGTCGATATATTGGCTGTTCGCCAGAAGCCGTACCGCAGCGGTCGCCGGTGCCGCAACCCTCGCGCTCGTATCTGCCCTGAGCGCGGCAAAATCGTATATTCGTTTGAAGGCGATCCGGCTCGCTCTGCCCGAATGGGATGAACGGCTGAGGCGACAGATCGGGACGCATATAACCCTTTTCCTTGTTACGCCCTTGCTCTTTTTCTATAACGGCTTGGCAGCGCTGTTCTCCCGGCGGATAACGTGGCGCGGCATAACGTATGTATTGAAATCGCCGACCGAAACTGTCATTATACGTCCGGATGTCGGAGATCGAACCTGAACAATCTCAACCCGCCGAAGAGCAGATCGAGCAGCCGCCGTATCATTGGCCTGCTCCGCCGCCGCAGGCTCATACACTCGAACCCTTGAATTTATACGAGCCTCGCCCCGAACCGCAGCATACAACGTATGCGCCATTCGAACCGGAGCCTGTTGAAGAGACCGTCAGGCGGGCAGGGCTTGCGTATTCGATCGGCATCGCCTTTGTCGTTTCGGTCGCATTCTGCCTGTTTTTGGGCTGGATAGCCGACCTGCTGCTCGGTACAAAACCGTGGGGCCTCGTGGGCGGCATCGTCCTTGGGTCGATCATCGGCTTTATCCAAGTTTTCCGCATCTCGGCTCAGATCTTCGGCCCCTCGCCAAAGCGCCCGGAAATAAGGCCCTTGCTGGGTGGCGACGAAACTGACACGAACGGCTCTACGCTTTGAGTTTTTGGACAAATACGGGTAAACTTTAGGTTTCGCAATGGGCGAGACGAGCGAACCTTTGACAACCGGAATGGGCAGCGTCCGTGAGATGTCTCACAAAAGGATATTGCTGCTTATGACAGGTATTTCCGCAGCCGTAATGATCGCCGGATTTGCGGCCGCGGGGCCGAAGTTCGGCGCCGGCGTGATCATCGGGGCGATACTTGCCTTTGTGAACTACTTCTGGCAGCGGAATACCACGCGGGCGATCATCGAACTGGCGGTAAGCGGCGGCGAGAAGCCTGTCGTACCTGCAGCCCGTTATATTATCCGCTACCTGCTGCTTGGTGCGGTGCTTTGGTTCCTTTACGCCACTTCGGCAGTTTCGGTAGCGGCGGTCATATTGGGGTTGGCGACGTTCGCTTTTGCGATAGTTTTAGAAGGTTTGATCGGAATATTTTCAAGGCCTGAAAGGCACGAGTCTTAAGAAATGCTTCTTTTTTCAGAAGGCGGTGAGCATCAGCCGCTCATCGTCGAATTTCTAAATACCTATTTTGGCAAGCCGGTACACGATTTTCAGGTAGCGTACACGGAGCCGCTCTGGAACAAATACCTTTTCTCGCATTTTGATACGACGGCGGCAAAGGCATTCGGCCCGTACACGGTCGAGAATGCGATCCCTTGGTACACGGTAATGTTCGTGATCGCGTGCCTGCTCACGGTTGCCATCGTTTGGCTGCTCAAGGGCAAGCTGAGCCAGGACGACCCTGGAAAAGGACAGTTGACGCTTGAGGCGACCATTCTGGCGATACGCGACCTGATAGGTTCGGTCATCGGCGATCATGGCGCACGTCATTTTCCGGTTGTTGCGACATTTGCGATCTTGATCCTCGTTGCTAACCTGATGGGCCAGTTCCCGCTCTTTATGTCGCCTACGGCGTCCGTGAACGTTACTTACGCGCTGGGCGTCTCATCATTCGTTTACTACAACTACATAGGCATTTCGGAGAACGGCCTTTTCGGCCATCTTAAGCACTTTGCGGGTCCGCGTTTGCCGCTGTTGATGGTTCCGGTAACGATACTCATCTTTATGATCGAGATCATTTCGAACTCGATCCGCCCGTTCACGCTCGGCGTTCGGCTGTTCGCGAATATGTTCTCGGATGAGCAAGTTTTCGTACAGATCACCAATCTCGCGCCGCCGTTCACGCACTTCGTAGTGCCGCTTGCATTGACGGTGCTTGGCGTTTTCGTGGCATTTGTACAGGCGTTCGTATTTACGCTTCTTTCAATGATCTACATCGGCGAGGTCTCGCACGGCCCGCACGATGAGCATGGCCATGCGGAGCCGATCGGAGATTCGGCCGCATCTCATGCGTAAAACAAGTTTCAGGCGCGGGCCTTTGGGCCTTGCAGGTTTGAAAATCAGGGAATAACAGGGCGCGTGTCTCGGAATATGCGTTTTATAGCACATATGCCCGCACGCAACAGGCGACGTGGACTCTATGACGAGTATAAAATCCACGGAATACCGGAAGCGAGGCGAACTCATACCCGCAAGCATACTCGAGTATTTCGCCCTTATGTTCTCGAAATTAGATTAGACAGGAGATAAGAAATGAAAAATATCAAGTATGTTTTGTTTGTAACGCTTGCCCTCGCTTTGATGGGCGTCAGTGCAATGGCACAGGGCGGAGCAGCGGCCTATAACGAGTCGTATGTCGCCGGTTACAAGGCACTCGGCGCAGGCATCGGTTTCGGAATGGCTGCCGGCATGGCTGCACTCGCACAGGGCCTCGTCGGTTCGCGAGCTGCTGAAGGTGCCGCACGCAACCCCGGAGCTGCCGGCTCTGTGCAGACGCTTATGATCATCGCGCTCGCACTTATCGAGTCGCTGGTGCTCTTCGCACTGCTCATCGTGTTCGTCAAACTCTAATTGACGCAACATCTTACGGCCCGCACGCCGGCCCGATAGATCTGTTCTGACCGAGCTTTTCTTTCAGGCTTACGTGCGGGCTCATGTATTTGATATTCTTTGTTTGCAACTTGAACGCCGAAAATGCGTTCTAATTTTGAGATGAGCGGTGAATTCACAGGCAGGCTGATCGCGGATAAATATCGTGTCGATAAGCTCTTACGCGAGAGTGATACGGGCGATATCTACCTCGGCAAACACGATGTTACGGGTTCCGATATCCTTATCCGCATACTCCCGACAGCTCTTTCGATAGACCAGCGGTGGGCGAAGCGCTTTCTTGACGAAGCGCGAACTGCCGCGTCGCTCGACCATCCGAATATTCTTAAAACTATCGATTTCGGAACGGATTCACGGGGTGCCGTGTACGCCATTCACGAACCTGTCTCCGGCACCACACTCGCTGACATTCTGCGCGATATGCCGCAGATCAGTGAGGAGCGAGCTTTGAACATTGCTCTTCAAACAGCAGCGGCTCTCTTCGCTGCGAGCGAAAAACGTCTGATCCACGGGTCGCTTTCACCCGGCAACATCTTTATCGACGGCGAAAGTGCGGCAAACTCCGTTAAGGTTTTGGGCTTTGGCAGCAATGCACAAGAACCGCCCCGCGATGCCGATCCGCGTTACCTCGCACCGGAGCAGAACGCAGAGTTTTCGGTAACAGATGCACGAAGCGATGTATATGCCGTGGGAGCGGTCATTTACGCGATGCTGACAGGCAAGCCGCCTTTTGACGGCAACTCGCGTCCGGACGTTCTCGCACAACAGGCTGTGCCGCCTATACCGCTTGAAACGATCCGGCCCGACCTGCACAGGGCGCTCAGCCCGATCGTAATGACCGCTCTCGCAAAAGAGCCGGACGAGCGCTATCGATCGATCGAGGCACTTGCCGAGGACCTCGGCCGAGTGCGCAGCGAGGCAATTATCGCGGATGGAGCCGTGAAACCCGCCGCCGCCGCAGGACACAGCGTGTGGGTAACCGCGGCACTTGTACTAGCGGGGATCGGCCTTATCGGTGGGGCATTGATCTATTTCACCTCGGGCAAGAAGACCGATCCGACGACGATGGCAATGGCGACCGACCCGAACAGTATGCCGGTGCAGCCGATCGGCCCCGCCACCGGAGCGCAGGAAGAAAGCCTTACGAAGATGGTCGGCGATTCGGACGCGTCGATCATGGACCCGGCGATGGGCACGCCTCCGGGCACGATCCCGGGCGGTGACGGTTATAATCCTTGGGCAAACGGAGGCGCTCCTCCGGTCGGAGCACCGCCGCAAGGTTCGGTATTGCCTCCGCAAGCAATCGCTCCGCCGGGACAGACCGTTACTATCGACCCGAACGGCGGCAGTGTCTTTATGCCGAATGAAGGCGGCATAATTTTAGTGCCGATACCCGCAGGCGAGCCGAAACCGACGCCAACGCCAAAAACACCGAATGCGAATACGGCCGTCCAGCCGACGCCTGCTGCGGCAGCAACACCCAAGCCGCTTGCAACACCGCCGCCAAAGGCTCCAAGGGCCGCAAAGAAGCAGGCGCCTGACGAAGCTGTGACAACCAACGGGCCGCAGGAACCGTGACCTCGTTCGTGCTCACGCGAATAGGTCGTAGAGTGTCTTTAGAGCAAGCAGAAAAACGGTTGAGAGAAAGATGCGCCGCAGCCAAAGTTCACCCATCTTTGTCGCCGCATGCGCACCGATATATCCGCCGACGAACATCGTAACGCCAAGTATAAGTCCCAATTTCAGATCGATCAGGCCTTCCCACCAGAAAACCGCCGATGCCATCGCTGATGAGACCACATTGATCAATTTTGTAGAGGCGATCGCTTCGGAGAATGTCATCCCGAAGAACGCTACAAGGACAGCGGTGAGGATCGTTACATAGCCGCCGCTGAAAAGGCCACCGTAAACGCCGAGCAGAAAGGTCAGGACGTACGTTACGGCCGCCATCCCGGCGCTCACCGCGCTTTTTTCTTCAAGCCCCGAATTTCTGTGTAAGAGAATGAACAGAGCGACCGCGATCATCGCGACCGAGACGATCAGCTTCATGCTCTGATCGGTAATGAGGCCGACAAGAGCAGCACCGATCGCAGAACTGACGAGCGTGATCACGAGCAGCGGAGATGTACGCCGGATATCGAGGCCGCCGCTGCGCAGGAACGGAATTGTGCCGCCGGCCGCCATAAAGACCAAGGCGAACATATTCGTTGCGACAGCCTCACGGGCAGGCACACCGAACTGGAACATCGCCGGAACCGCAATGAGCGAATTGCTGCCCGTAACGACGCCGATGATGCTCGTAAGCAGAAAGATGATGATGAGTGCGACAAGTGCGCCGTAAGACATTTATCGCTTCTCCGTTCGCAGCGTAGTGCCGGCCGCTATTGATTGCGGATCGGGATGTTGTGCGTCTTGATCTTTGAGTTCAGCGTGGTCGCGTTCAGCCCGAGCAAACGCGCCGCACGCGATTGATGGCCGCCGGTTTGGTCGAGTGCGCGGCGTATCAGATCGACCTCGAACCGCTTTACCTCGTCATAAAAGTTAATGCCGCGCGAGATATCGAGATGTGTCGATGTTCCCTCGGTACTTCTCAGCATCTCAAAGGCAAGTTCGGGGTCGCGCACCTCAGGCCGCAGGCAATCGACCGTGATCTCATCATTAGGGGCGATGACAACGGCGCGTTCGATGATATTTTCAAGCTCGCGAACGTTGCCCGGATAGCTGTACGCCTCGAGAAGTGAAAGCACCTCAGCCGAGACATTCTCCGATATCTGCCGACCGTTCTCCTCGTTATACTTTCTGATAAAATGCTGCATCAGCGGCAATATATCCTCGCGGCGGTCACGAAGGCTCGGCAGCTCGATCGGCACCACGGACAGCCGGAAATAAAGGTCTTCGCGGAACTGCCCGTTCCGCACAGCCTCTTTCAGATCGACGTTGGTCGCCGCGATTATCCTGACATCGACCTTTGTCGGGCTTGTCTCGCCGAGCGGCGTGAATTCGCGCTCTTGGATCACGCGAAGCAGGCGAACCTGAAGCTCCGGTCTGAGGTCGCCTATTTCATCAAGAAATATCGAACCGCTGTCGGCAACCTCGAATAGGCCTTTCTTTGCGGCGACCGCTCCCGTAAATGCTCCTTTTGCGTGGCCGAAGAGTTCGCTTTCGAGCAGTTCCGACGGTATATTCGAGCAGTTAACGACGACGAACGGATCTTCCGAGCGCGGGCTTGCCTCGTGGATCGCCTTTGCGACAAGTTCCTTTCCCGTGCCGCTTTCGCCTGAAATGAGAACGGTCGATCGCGCAGGGGCAACGCGCTCTACTAGGCGAAACACGTCCTCCATAACATTCGATCTGCCGATAAAATCATCGCGCTTGACAGACTTTGCCATCGCTTGACGGAGTACGCGGCGCTCTTCGTCCTTTTTGCGGTTCTTAATGCCGCGGGCAACGAGCGAAAGTATCTGTTCATTCTGAAAAGGCTTGCGGATAACACCCGCCGCACCCTTTTCCCAGGCCGAGATCGCCGTATCGAACGTCGCATAGGCCGTTATCATCAGGACGACGGCCTCTTCGTCTAGCTTTATAAGCTCATCAAGCGCGGTCAAGCCGCCCATTCCCGGCATTGACACATCCATCAACACCAGATCGTAGGGCCGCTGCGAATACATTTCGACAGCTTCTTCGCCGGTCTTTGCGAGATCGACACGATAACCCGCGCCCGAGAGAATGGTCTCGAGCACATCGCGCATTATCTCTTCGTCGTCGCAAACAAGTATCGGGCCACGCTTTGCCATAATAAATACTAGATGATATCGCAATCGCAAAAACCCTCAAAGAGGGCTTGTGTTGTTCACTGTTTGATGCGGGGGATTGGCTTTGCGGCTCCCGTTAGCTAGAATTTACGGCAGTTCGAACAGAGCGCTTCACAAACCTTTTGTCCGCTCGTATCGTATTCAAAATATCGACCGAAACTTCACCGCGGAAACGAAGATAAAATGTCCAAGACCATAAAAGTATTGCTGATCGTCGGCGGCCTCGTCCTAATTATCGGGCTGGCAGCCATCATTGGGCTCGTGCTGATCGCCGAGTCGATCAATCGTCCTAGCGTTGAAAAGAACACCGTACTGGTGCTCAATGTGACCGGCGACCTGCCTGATAATGCAGCCGACGACCCGTTCGCCAAGGCTTTCGGCATCGGCGCAAAGCAATCATTCACTGGGCTGCTGACGCAGCTTCGGAAGGCAAAGGTCGATGGGCGCATCGGCGCCGTTCTGCTCGATATAAATATGCCGGGCATCGGATGGGGCAAAGCTGACGAACTTCGCGATGCGATCGCCGATGTTCGCAGCACCGGCAAACCCGTGTATGCCTATATGGAGCTCGGGATGAACAAGGAATATTACATCGCGACCGCCGCCGAAAAGATCTATATGCCGCCACCCGGCGATCTTTATGTGAATGGGCTTGCAGCCGAAGCGATGTTCTACAAAGGCTCGCTCGACAAGCTCGGCGTCGAGGCTGATGTCATACAGATCGGCCCGAAATACAAGAACGCACCCGATCAATACACGAAAAAAGAAATGGGCGAAGGCCAGCGTGAGGTCATCAACGCTCTGCTCGACGAATATTACGGCCGCTTGGTAAAGGCGATCGCTGAATCACGCGGCAAGACCGAGGATGAGGCAAAAGCGTTGATCGATTCGGCGCCGTACCACGCAATGCAGGCAAAAGAAAGCGGCCTCATAGACGATGCAATTTATCGTGTACAGGTTGACGATCAGCTGAAGGCCCGCCTCGGCTACGGCTCTGATGATGAGCTGCGAACCATTAGCGACACACGCTATCGCGAGATACCTTCGGATTCGCTCGGCCTCAACAACGGCGAGCGCGTCGCAGTTATCTATGCATCCGGTGCTATCAACAGCGGCAAATCATCAAGCGGTGCCCTGAACGGCGAGGTCGTAGGCTCCGACACTATCGTCCAAGCGGTGAACGATGCCGCAAAGGACGACCGAATAAAGGCCATCGTACTGCGCGTCGATTCGCCGGGCGGTTCTGCATTGGCGTCCGATGTGATGTGGTTCGCGATCGAAAATGCAAAGGCAAAGAAGCCTGTCGTCGTCTCGATGGCTGATGTCGCGGCATCCGGCGGCTATTACATTAGCTGCAACGCGAATAAGATCGTCGCCGAACCATCGACCGTAACCGGTTCGATAGGCGTCTTTATGGGCAAGCCTGTCGTCAAGGGTCTCTACGATTGGCTCGGCGTCTCGAACCAATATGTAATGCGGGGCAAGAACGCCGGCATCTTTCGCGAGACCGAACATTGGACGCCTGAAGAAAAGCAAAAGATGACGGAGCAGGCCAACAGCATTTACTTCGACAGCTTTGTTCCCAAGGTCGCAAAGGGCCGCAACATAACCGATGAAAAAGTGAATACTCTCGGCCAAGGCCGCGTTTGGACAGGTACGCAGGCAAAGGAAAACGGTCTGATAGATGAGTTCGGCGGCCTCGAAAAGGCGATCGATATCGCAAAACAGTTAGCTAACCTTGCACCGGATAAGGACGTCAAGCGTGTCGTAATGCCGGCGCCGAAGTCGTTCTTCGAATCACTTCTCGATCTTGAGAATGCTTCCGTTTCGCAAACAAAGGAGGACATTGCAAAAACTGCAGTTTTGGAGGCCCTGCCTGCTGACGTCCGCCGATCATTCCGCTACGCAGCACTGCTCGATCAAATGCAGCAAGGCAACGCTATGCTGCTAATGCCGTTCGAGTTGACCGTGAGGTAGCGGATAGCTGGCATCATCACGCGATGCAGGTTCATCAAAGCTTCGCGCCGAACTCTTTTGGGGCGGCGGCGTTGCACGATGAGTGCATTGCAAAAATGTGATGCAAAAGATGCTCGCCAATGTGATATCATCATTCGTAGGCTGTCGTTCCCGCCGAACCGGGGAGTACTTGCCCGCCGACAGCAAGAAAAGCGAAAGAATGCGAGTGTCCATCACAACGAAAGCCATCGGGTTATGCCTCAGCGTCTTTGCCTTTGCAGCAGCAGGCTTTGCTCAGCCTGCACCGTTCCTCCAAGACATAAAGGTAGTATCGCCAACGCCGACACCGGCGGTTCGCCCTGTCGATCCGCTCGTTAAAAAGACAGGTTCAGCGTCAACAACTGCGGCGTCCGCAGTCCCTGCGGCGAGCAGTGTCAGGACGAACTTTCCTGCTCTTGCCGAGGTCTCTATACCGGGCTATACGGGCATTCTGATCGAAACGCTCGACGGCAAGACCGTGCTTGAAAGCAATTCCGGCCTTTTGTTCAATCCCGCTTCGAACGTCAAAGTTGCGACAGCCTATGCTGTTTTGAAAACCTTCGGGCCGGAGTTCCGCTTTGCCACGAACATCTATACCGACGGAGCGATCGACCGCAGCACGGCGACACTCATCGGCAATCTCTATATCTCGGGCAGGGACCCGATGTTCGGTTATGAACACGCAGTAACGCTTGCAAGCGAATTGAACCGCCTCGGCATCCGTTCGATCACGGGCGATCTTGTAGTTACAGACAACTTTGCAATGAACTATAACGGTTCGGCAATGCGTTCTGCTGAGATGCTGCACGATGCGCTGAATTCCGCCACACGCTCGGCAGCCGCAACAAAGGTCTGGCTGATGTTCCTGCAGAATTCGGGTCGTATGTCGTCGGTTGCGAGCAATCCGAGCGTAAGCTTTACGGGCGGCTCGTATGTTCAGCCGATACCGAGCAGCCTGACGCATCTTTTCACACACGAATCGGCTCCGATGCGTGAGATCATAAAGGCGACCCTTTGCTACTCGAACAATTTCCTAGCCGAGCGTCTAGGCGATATGCTTGGCGGCCCATACGCCGTCGCACGGCTCGTCCAGCAGAATGCAGCGGTACCGGCGAACGAATTCTCTATCCAGACCGCGAGCGGCCTCGGCTACAACCGTGTTACGCCCAATGCGATGATGTCGATCCTGCGGGCACTCCGCAGCGACCTCGCAAGATATCGGATGACGTTCAGCGACATTATGCCCGTCGCCGGCGTCGATAAAGGTACGCTCGAGTCGAGATTCGCCTCTGATTTCGCTGCGGGCAGCGTAGTGGGCAAGACCGGAACGCTCGGCGTTACAGATTCCGGCGTCAGCGCACTTGCCGGCGAGATGAATACCCGCAACGGCAGGCTGCTTTTTGTGATCTTCAATCAGCGCGGCAATGTCCCGCGATTCCGCTCATTTCAGAACAATTTCGTCTCGCTCGTACAGAGCCAATTCGGCGGCCCGGCGACGCTCGAATATCAGGCGACCTCGCTTGATGCACGCCTTGCGCGCACCCGCATCATAAACGCCGTCGGTCAAGTGATCTACTGAGGCCTCTGCTCGAACATCCGTTATCGAGGCGGCTTTGCGGCCGCCTCCTTTTCTTTTGCCGGCAATGACGTGAGATAATCCGCATCAGCGCTACACTCATGAACGAGCTTGAAAAGACAGATTCGGCGATAATGCCGGAGATTGAAGCCGAACCGGAAGTACCCGAAAAGCTTTCGCCTACAAAACAACAAAGCGTCGCCAGATCGGCGGGCATCGTATCGATCGCGGTGATGTTCTCGCGCCTCTTCGGGCTTGCCCGCGAGATGCTTTTCGCCCGATTCTTCGGTGCGGGATTCCTTATCGATGCTTATGTCGTGGCATTTCGGATCCCGAACGTGCTGCGCGACCTTTTTGCGGAAGGAGCACTTTCGGTCGCATTCGTAAAGGTATTTACGGATATTCAGGTCACCAAAGGTGAAAATGCCGCATGGCGGCTCGCGAGCCTTATCTTCAGCCTGCTTGCCGTAACGCTCAGCATCATCTGCATCGTCGGCATCATATTTTCAAAACAATTCGTCGATCTTGTGGCGGACGGCTTTTCACTGGAAAAGGCGGCTCTCGCGACCACCTTGACGCAGATAATGTTCCCATTCATCCTGCTCGTCGCACTTGCGGCAGTGGCGATGGGCGTACTCAATACAAAGAACATTTTCGGCATTCCGGCTTCGGCATCGACAGTTTTCAACGTCGTCTCGATCGCGGTAGGCCTCGGACTTGCATTTTGGCTCAGCGGAGGCGGCTGGACAATGTCGCCTGATAAGAATGCCGTGCCGAGCGCGGCTGCGCAGTGGGCGATCATCGGTATGTCGATCGGTACGCTGATAGGCGGCGGCGCGCAGTTGGCGATACAAATACCATCGCTCTACAAGGTCGGATTTCGCTTCTCGCCTTTAATTTCGCTTGCAGACGAAGGTGTCCGCAAGGTCATCGCTCTAATAACGCCCGCGATCCTCGGCACATCGGCAGTTCAGATAAATGTTCTGATAAACACGTATTTCGTCTCGCAGATCGACGGTGCCCAAGGCTGGCTGAACTACGCTTTTCGCCTTATGCAGTTCCCGATCGGCCTTTTTGGCGTGGCGGTCGGCACGGCGGCTATCCCTGTTATGTCGCGGCTCGCCAGTGAAGGCAAGATGTCGGAGTTCCGCAACACCATTTCGTCTTCAATGAATCTCGTGTTTCTGATGACGCTGCCTTCGGCCTGCGGCCTTATCGTGCTTGGCGAACCGATAATCCGTCTGATCTACGAACGCGGCAAGTTCGATCCCGGTGCGACGACGATGACCGCGGCCGCACTCCTCGGTTATTCGATCGGCCTGACCGGCTATGCGGCCATAAAGATACTCTCGCCGGCGTTCTACGCTCTCGATGATGCAAAGACGCCCATGCTTATTGCGGTTGCGTCAATAGCGGTCAACTTCGTAGGCGGCTACACCTTGCGGGAAGTATTTTCGCACTATGGCGTAACACCTGAAACGCCTTACGGTTACGGCCACGTAGGCGTCGCTCTGGCAACATCACTCGTGGCACTCGTAAATTTCTTCGCACTCGGCATATTGCTGCGCGGCCGCATCAAGCGTTTGAACGGCCGTGCGATCCTTTCATCATTCATCAAGATTGCAGTGGCTTCGGCCATACTGTCGGCTGTCTGTTATGCTGTCTATAAGGCAATGCTTACGCAGTTCGGTATGAACGGATTTTGGCTGCGATTTGCCGAGGCGTTCGTCCCGATCGCCTTCGGCGGGCTTTCATTCATCATTGTCGCCAAACTGCTCAAGGTGCACGAGTTAGAGGAACTTTTCGGAATGCTGAAGCGAAAATTCGCTCGCTGAGATAAAGCTTTTTGTAAGATGGCCACGATACTTGATTTCAAAGACACCAAGCCGGTAATTCACCCGAGCGTTTATCTTGCCGACGATGTTTTCGTCATCGGCGATGTTGAGATCGGCGAGGATGCGAATGTCTGGTTCGGCTCGGTCATTCGCGGCGATGTCAGCTACATACGCATCGGAGCACGCACAAATCTGCAGGATATGACGATGATCCATGTCAGCCAGAACTTCGGCCCGACGATCATCGGTGAAGAAGTAACTGTCGGCCATCGCGTAACGCTGCACGGTTGCCGCGTCGAGCGTCAATGCCTTATCGGAATGGGTGCGACCGTTATGGACGAAGCACATATCGGCGAACAAGCCATCATCGGCGCCGGCTCGCTCGTCTCGCCAAAAACGGTGATCCCGCCGCGTGTGCTCGCACTTGGTGTACCGGCGCGCGTAAAACGCGACCTTACCGATGATGAGATCGCATATCTCGACAAGTCTTGGAAGAACTATGTCGAGTTGAAGAATATCTATTCCGCCGCGCGTTAAGTGTTCGGGGCGGCTGTTTGAAGAGACCTTTCTAAGCTATGGCAAGCACGAAACCCGCACGAGGCACACGCGACTTCCTCCCCGCCGACATTCGTAAGAGAGAATACGTTGTCGGCATCATAAAAGAAGTGTACGAGCGCTATGGTTTTGAGCCGCTTGAGACGCCCGCATTCGAAAATCTTGAAACACTCACCGGCAAATACGGCGAAGAAGGCAACCAGCTCATATTCAAGATATTGAAACGCGGCGAAAAGTTCACGGCCGCACTTTCTGCAGATGCAAAAGAGTCGGACCTTGCCGATCTCGCACTCCGCTATGATCTGACCGTGCCGCTTGCACGCGTCGTTGCAAATGAACGCGAACGCCTGCCAAAGTTCTTCAAACGCTATCAGATTCAGCCCGTTTGGCGCGCCGACCGTCCTGCCCGCGGACGCTTTCGCGAATTCTATCAATGCGACGTTGACTGCATCGGATCGAATTCACCTGTGATCGAAGCCGAGTTGATCTCGGCGGTGAAACAGGTGCTTTCAAGGCTCGGGTTTGCGGACTTCATCATCAGACTAAATCATCGTGAAGTGCTGCGCGGCATGCTCGACGCCGTCGGTATCGCGGATGACCGACACGGCGATGCCCTCATCGCTCTCGATAAACTCGATAAGATCGGGAGCGAAGGTGTGCTTAAAGAATTTGCCGAGCGCGGCCTCATCGGCGGTGAACGCCTTATTGCTCTTTTTGAACGGCTTACGGACGCCGGCAATATGTTGATCCTTGAGATCCTCGGCGATTTCATAGGGGATCATGCTGCCGGTAAACAAGGCCTGGCCGATCTCGACCGCATACTTTCGCTCGCGGCGACGCCTTCGGTAAAGATCGATGCAAGCCTCGCTCGCGGGCTTTCGTACTATACGGGTTCGATCATGGAAATAAATGTCCCGGACCTTTCGGGCAGCCTCGGCGGCGGCGGTAGATATGACGGGCTGATCGGAATGTTCGAAAAGGAGCAGATACCGGCTTGCGGCTTTTCTTTAGGACTTGAACGCATCCTCGTCGTAATGGAAGAACGCGGAATGTTCCCGCCCAAGATCGTCGAATCGACACCTGCGGATGTGTTCGTGACGATATTTAGCGAAGAAACGATCGCGGATTCGCTAAAGCTGGCGAATGAACTGCGGGGCCACGGCATCCGCGTGACCGTTTATCCACAAGCCGATAAAGAAGATAAGCAATGGAAATACGCCAATTCTATAAAAGTTCCGTGGATCTTCACCGTTAACTCAACAGACGTTGCGGAAGGCATGGTTTCGTTTCAAAATCTGGCAACACGCGAACGTTTTCGCGAGCCTGTCGATAAAGCGGCTGTGATAGTTAAGGAACAGCTTTCAGCTGTCAGCCGTTAGCTTTCAGCAAAGGCTGACGGCTACTAGCTGACGGCTGAAAGCTGTGATCAATATGCAGGATTTTCGCAACCTAAAAGTTTGGCAAAAGGCACACGAGTTGGCCTTAGGAACTTATCGAGTTACTGCCGAATTTCCGCGCGAAGAGGTGTTCGGACTCAGGCATTCACTGCGAAAAACTGCGGTTGACATCCCGGCATACATTGCCGAGGGTGCCGGCAAACAGCGGGACGAAGACTTTGCCGGCTCCTTGAATTATGCCCTTTCTTTGGCAGTGCGGTTGGAATATTACGCATTGATGGCCCACGACCTTGGGTTTATCGAGGCCTCTGTTTTTACTGATCTGTCTGAGGCTATCATTGAAGTCAAGAAAATGCTCGCCGGCTTTAAGAAGACCCTTAATTAATGGCTAACCAGATCATCCGAAATTTCGCGCATCATCACGATACGTGGCGATCAACCTCCAATTGATGTGTTACAGCTATTACAGACAGTAAGGTGTGATAATCTAGCTAGGCGTTTATGAAGGTGATTTCCATCCTCGGCTCGACCGGTTCGATCGGCTGCAACACGCTAAAAGTAGTGCAACACCTGGGCAACATTCGCGTCGCTGCAATGGCTGCCGGGCGTAATATGGCTGTTTTTGCCCGCCAGATAGCCCAATTTGAGCCAGAGTTGGTCGCGGTCGCAGATGAACAAACGGCTGCGGAGTTAGAGAGCTTATTGGAGGGCAATAGACCTCGGATCGAATACGGCAACGCCGGCCTCGTTGCCGTTGCTGCCCACGAAAAGTCCTGCACACTTGTTTCCGCTACGGTTGGTGCCGTCGGGTTTGTCCCGACCTTAAGGGCAATCGAGGCCGGCAAACGCATCGCTCTTGCGAACAAAGAGACGCTTGTTATTGCCGGTGAACTGATGACCCGCGCCGCGGAACGCAGCGGTGCCGAAATTCTGCCGGTTGACAGCGAGCATAATGCCATTCACCAGTGCCTGCGCGGCGAAAAGATGTCCGAGGTCAAACGCCTGATATTGACCGCATCGGGCGGCCCTTTTCGGACGCGGCCGGCGCACGAGATCGAGAACGCCTCACGGGAAGAGGCTCTCGCACATCCTAATTGGAAGATGGGCGAAAAGATCACTATAGATTCCGCAACCCTTATGAATAAAGGGCTTGAGGTGATGGAAGCACGCTGGCTCTTCGGGCTGGACGCCGACCGCATATCGGTGATCATTCATCCGCAATCGGTGGTTCATTCGATGATCGAGATGGTGGACGGCTCGATCATCGCTCAAATGGGCGTTACTGATATGAAACACGCCATCCAGTACGCTTTGACGTATCCGGAGCGATGCGAGAACTGCCTTTCCCCGCTGGACCTGACCGCGATCGGGCATCTTGATTTCGAAGATCCTGACACGGCACGCTTCCCTTGTCTGGACCTTGCCTATCGAGCGCTGCGCACCGGCGGTACGATGCCGGCCGCATTGAACGCCGCGAACGAGGTTGCCGTTCAGGCGTTTCTCGACGGTAAGATCGCCTTCGGACGCATCGCCGAGGTTGTCCGGCAGACAATGGATGAGCATAAAACCTCCGCCGCGGATACGCTCGAAGCGGTGCTGGCGGCTGACAGCAAAGCCCGCGAAAGCGCTATAATCAAGATCAATGAAACCGCAGCGGCGGTATAAGCATCAAAACACCAATGATCGATTTCCTGATAGCAGTCTTGGCAATAGTCTTTGTCCTCGGAGTGGCCATAAACATCCACGAATTCGGGCATTTTGCCATCGCAAAACTGTTCGGCATGCGTGTCGATGCGTACTCGTTGTTCGGCCTGGGGCCGCGTCTGTTCGGTATTAAGATCGGGCACACGGATTATCGCATCTCAGCGATACCGCTTGGTGCCTACGTTAAGCTGTATGGCGACGAATCAAATACCGGACTTGAGGCCGCCGATGACCAAAGCGACACTGTTCCCGAAAGCGAACTCTACGAACTGCGGCCGCGTTGGCAGAAATTTCTCGTTATGCTCGGTGGGCCTTTTATGAATATCGTCCTCGCATTGGCGATACCGTTCACAATGGCTCTCAGCTATGGCGTGCCTGCAAATCCCGCACCGATCGTCGGTGCCGTAAAGGCAGGCGGAGCGGCGGCAAAAGCAGGATTGCAGCCCGGCGACCGCATTGTGAGCTTTGACGGCGTGGACAATCCTTCGTGGGAGCGTATGAGCGACGATGCCCTGCTTATACCTGACATCGAAACGCCGATCGTCGTTGAACGCGACGGAAAGCGCGTAGCCCTTACGATCACGCCGACAAAGGTAACCGAACAGGGCCAGTCGGGCGGCTTTCTTGATATGGCCCCTGACGCGGGTGTCGAACCGGTGGTCGTCGGGATGATCGACAGCACGATGCCTGCGGCGACCTCGGGACTGCAAAAAGGCGATTGGATCTTATCGGTCAACGACAAAGCCATTCGCAATACGCAGGAGATGAAACAACTCATCAGCGAGAATAAGGAGCAGCCGATAAAGCTGACCGTCGATCGTGCAGGCCAGAGGCTCGAACTCACGACGAACGCCGTGCAAAAGGATAACGAGTGGCGCATCGGCATCGCTTTTGATCAGAACCTGCTTCACAATCTCGAACCTGTCGGCGCCGCGGGAGCTGCGAGCTACGCAGTTGACCAGAATCTGCGGATACTTCGCCTTACGGGCAAGGCGTTGGGGCAGGTCGGCACCGGCGAGCGTTCCGCCAAGGACACGGTCTCAGGCCCGATAGGCATCGGCCAAGTTATTGTAAACACAGCATTTTCGAGCGGCCTTATAGGCCTCATTTCGATACTGATGTTCATCAGCCTGAGTCTGGGCGTAATGAATTTGCTGCCGATACCGATGCTGGACGGCGGGCAGATCATGGTGCTTGGCATCGAAAAAGTGATGTCGTGGTTCGGCAAGACACTGTCGATGGCCGCGCGTGAACGCATCCAGCTTACGGGGCTTGCGATCGTCCTGTTCCTCGTCGTAACCGTTACGTTCTTTGATGTTTCAAAGATGTTCGGTCAATGATCGCCGCTTTGCAGCAATTGGTAATGGAAGTTTTATGGCTCGTGTAACAAGGGCAGTTAAGGTTAGGGATATTCAGATCGGCGGCGGCGCTCCGATAGCGATCCAGTCGATGACAAAGACCAATACGACCGATGTTGAGGGTACGCTCCGGCAGATCGAAGAAATGGTCAACGCCGGATGCGAGATCGTCCGTATCGCCGTCCCGAACGATGCGTCGGCCGCGGCGATGTATGAGATCCGTAAACGTACCGATGTACCGATCGTTGCGGACATTCATTTTCACTACAAACTTGCCTTAAAAGCACTTGACGCGGGCATTGATAAACTTCGGATAAATCCGGGCAATATCGGCTCGATCGACCGTGTTCGCGAGGTCGTCCGAGCGGCCGAAGCACGAAAGGTGCCGATCCGCATCGGCGTGAACGGCGGCTCGCTCGAAAAAGATCTTCTCCGCAAATACGGATCGGCAACTCCGGAAGCCATGGTCGAAAGCGGAATGCGGCATATACGCATCCTCGAAGACCTTGGCTTCAGCGATACGGTGATCTCGCTCAAGGCATCGGACGTGAACCGTATGGTCGAGGCATACCGCCTTATGGCCGAGAAGGTCGATTATCCGCTGCACCTCGGCGTTACCGAGGCCGGAACGCCATTTGGCGGCACTATTAAATCGGCGATAGGCCTAGGCATCTTGCTCCACGAGGGCATCGGCGATACTATCCGCGTCTCGCTCGCCGCCGAACCTCACGAAGAGGTACGTGTCGGTTGGGAGATCCTCAAATCGATGGAACTGAGAAAACGCGGCGTTACCATCGTCGCGTGTCCGACGTGCGGGCGTCTCGACATCCCGAATTTCGTCGAGATCGTAACCGAGGTCGAACGCCGTCTCGCCCATGTGGAAGAACCGCTGCATCTTTCGATCATGGGATGCGCCGTCAACGGCCCGGGCGAAGCCCATGACTCGCAACTCGGAATAACATTCGGACGTAATGTCGGCATGATCTTTAAGGACGGCGTGCCGATGAGGCGTGTCTCAGGCAATGATATCGTCGAGGACTTTGTACGCGAGGTCGAACTCCTGCGTGAAGAGCTAAAAAAGAACGAGGCGGAAAAAGAAAAGCCGCTTGCACAGAGTACATAGCGGCGGCTACTTAGTTCATCCTATCGGACGGCTGCTTACGGGAACAGAAATGTGAACGGCCAAGCAGGAATGTTGCGAACGACGCCGAAAACTACCAGTAAACACATAAAGCCGTAGAGGAACCGAGGGTTTGTCGGCCACATCTTCAAGCCGCGTCCGCGTATCGCAAGCAAACTCAGCGATATAAAGGTCCAGGCTATGATCACCGCCCAAACAGGCACGAACGCATTGAACCCGAGTGCCCCGACAAGATCACCGTGGAAAAGCGAATGAAATCCGCGTGTAAGCCCGCAGCCCGGACATGCAAATCCCGTTACAGAATATAAAAGGCACACGGGAAAGAAATGCACCTGCGTCGGATCAAAATACGCTACAAAAGCCGATCCGCCCAACAACGCAGCCGCGCCCGCACCGGCAGACAGGCGCGCGGCCGACGATGAGGTCGTCGGCTCCGCATGCTGAACTGGTGCTTGTGCAAATGTTTCGGTAACGCTCATCCGTTCGCCATTGTAACAAAGAGTGCGTCGGTCGCAACCTTCTTGTTGATATTAACGTCGAGGCTCAGCCGAAGCTCTTCGATCGCGTCGATCCAGCCGGCAAACGTGCTGCTCGGCCGCATTTTAGCGACCTGTACCAACTCCGCCGCGTATTCTGAATGAACGACACGCTCGGCACCTGCGCCGACGCTAAGCGTCCACACATCGTGAATCAACGATTCAAGTATATCGAGGTTTTCTTCAAAATGCTCTTTTTCTTTGGCTTCGGTAAGCTCTTTTGATATGTTCATCAGCGCCGCGGCATCACCGATGCGTACAATGCTTCTGATCACGGCGATCATCAGTTCGGTACGCTCACGATATTCCGCAGGCTTTATGGACAAGGCACGTCCGATGCTGCCGTACGAGACGGCAGCCGCGAGCCTTGCTTCATCGGCTGAGTAACCATTTTCGCGGATCAAAAATTCTTCTATCGCATTCGTCTGAATTGGCGAGAAGCGGATCATCTGGCACCGTGAGCGTATGGTCGCGAGCATCGAGTCGGGTCGCGAGGTCAGCAGAAATATGTACGATGCCGCAGGCGGCTCTTCGAGCGTCTTTAATATCGCGTTCGCCGCCGCATCATTCATACGGTCGGCATCATCAACGATAAAAACCCGTGCAGCGGCCTCGAACGGCCTGAAGTTCGCTTCCTTTTCGAGATCACGTATCGCATCCACAAGGATGTGGCGATTATACGGTACCACCATTCCGACATCGCGGTGCGCGCTCCACTGTATCAGTTTGTGCCCGTCCTTATCGTCCTCTTTCGCCTGCTGGAAAACCTCGCAGCGGCGGCACGCACTGCACTCGCCGCAAGCCTCGCCGTTCACCGAATTCGTACAAACGACCGCTTTAGCGACCTCGACGGCGAACTGCCGCTTACCGACACCTTCAGGCCCGGCAAAGAGGAAAGACGGCGGCAAACGCCCTTCGGCAAGCAGCCGCATGAGCAGCCGTTTATTTCCTTCATTACCAATGAGTTGCGTAAACATTTAAGAGATCAACCGGCCGACCGCCAACATTACTTTCCTGTGTACTTCTTCGACCGTATGCGAGGCATCAATAACGACAAAGCGATCGCTCTCGCGTGCCGCAATATCCAAATACGCTCTGCGTACCCTGTCATAGAATTCCGCCGTCTCAGCGTCCATTCGGTTCGCTTTTGCCTCCGAATCGGGCCTCACCTGCATCCGTTGTACGGCCGACTCGACCGGAATATCAAAGAAGAGGGTCATATCGGGGCTGAGGCCTGCGGTTGCGAGGCGTATGACCTCTGCGATGGTATCCAACGGAAACCCGCGGCCGGCACCCTGATACGCAGCGGTCGCGTCAGCGTAACGATCCGATATGACGATCTTGCCCTCGGCAAGCGATGGTTTTATCAAATGCTCGACATGCTGGGCGCGGTCGGCAGCAAAGAGCAGCAGCTCGGCGATGGGTGAAACAGCCTCGTGCGTTTCCAGGAACGCCTCGCGCAAGCGACGACCTAAAGGCGTGCCGCCGGGCTCGCGTGTCGTTACCGCTTCGATGCCCTGTCTGCGCAAAGCGTCAGCGAGCATCTTCAACTGTGTCGATTTGCCGCTGCCGTCGATGCCTTCGAGCGTTATGAATTTCCCTTCCAAGATCACTATTCCGCGGCGGGCCGCCGTTCTATCGAGATGGTGGAAACGCCGTGCTTGAATATCAGAACATCCGTTCCGGAGACGTCAAGCAGGACCGAGAATTTATCAAAACTCTTGATGCGGCCCGACAATGTCGAGCCGTGAAGCAAATGGACAGTGACAGAGGCTCGTTCGCGACGGGCGGAGTTCAAAAAGGCGTCTTGGATGTTTTGAGCGGCCTGCTTTTCCATAATCTCCTCTTTAGTTTTGGCAAATTTTTATGATTATAACAGATTTTCATTATGCGACAATACTTTCGCTTCGCTCATTACTAACCTGTTCAAGCAAGGCGGCGAGTTGTCCGTCGTCTGTTCCGAAACCCTTTAGCCATATCGCGTCAGGTTCGCTGCGAAACCATGTCAATTGCCGCTTCGCATAATGCCGCACGTCCTGCTTTGATCTTTCGATCGCGGACGCGAGATCACGCTCACCGCGAAGAAATTCACAGACACGGCGATACGCATGCGCTCGGAGTGCGTTCGTGTCATCGCGAACGCCTTCGGCACGGAGGCGTTCGACCTCTTCGACGAGGCCCGCGGCGAAATGGGCCTCGGTCCGTCGGTTTATTTTTTCGTAGAGAACATCGCGCGGCGGGTCGAGGACAAATAACCGAATGCGCGACGCAAACTCAGGCGGCTCCTGTCGCTCCGGCTGCACCTCAGACAATCTGCGGCCCGTTTGATAGAAATATTCGAGGCCGCGTATGACACGCACATAATCGTTCAATTCCAGCGTGTCGGCAAGCTCCGGATCAAGTTCTGCAAGCATTTCATGCAGGTAATGTGCACCGTGGCTTCGATGCAGTGAGCGGAAATGCTCGCGAAGCCGCGGGTCGGTCGCCGGCGCTTCAAAAAGCGGGCGACGCAGCGTGCGAAGGTAAAAGCCCGTGCCGCCGACGAGGATGACGCGATTGCCGCGTTCCTCTATTTCGGCTATCTTTTTCACTGCATCGCCCGCCCAATCCGCCGCCGTATATGTGATGTTCGGATCGACATAGTCGATCAGATGATGTGGCACGCCGCACATTTCGTCAGCGGTCGGCTTCGCGGTTGCGACCTCGATGTCTTTGTAGATCTGTACCGAATCAAAATTGATCACCTCGCCGCCGATCTGCAATGCCAGGTCAACGGCCAGCTTCGTTTTTCCCGAACAGGTCGGCCCTGCGATCGCGTAGATCTCGGCTCGGTTTTCGTCCACAATTCGAGATTATCACGCGGCCGCGGCAAGTGGAACGCAGCCCGGGCAAAATGAGTCAAAGCATCCCGATATGGTATTCTTGAAGTAAAGATGTTTTATCTTTTTTGGAGGAATTATGATACGAAAAGCTTCTGCCGAATGGAACGGCAGCATAAAAGAAGGCAAGGGCGTCGTCTCGACCGAAAGCGGCGTTATCGAGAACGCATTTTATTCATTCGGCACTCGATTTGAGGACGGCAAAGGTACGAATCCCGAAGAATTACTCGCTGCGGCCCACGCAGGCTGCTTCTCAATGGCGATGTCGCTGATGCTCGCCAATGCCGGCCTGACGGCTGACTACATCAAGACGACCTCGTCGGTAACGATCGACAAGGACGATTCGGGATTTACGATCACAAAGGCTCATCTGGACGTACATGCAAAGATTCCCGGAGCCGATCAAGCCGCATTCATGACCGCAGCAAATAACGCAAAGAACGGCTGTCCCGTTTCGAAGCTCTTTAACGCCGAGATCACGATGGACGCAAAATTCGACAACTAATTCATAACTAGCCTGATCAAGGTTACGAAACAGATCACCGCGAGTATCACGAACGCTCCGGTGATCTGTTGTTTTGAAAACCGCATCCTTTGATTCTAAACCATCGATGTCGGTAAACCACTCATTTTCTCTTGTATTACCAGAAAAACTATCATAGAATTGCGGCGCTTAACGTTTTCTATTGCCGACCTCCGACAAACCGGATAAAGGCGCTCTCTTCGGTAACGAAATTAGAGCGTGTTTCGGGTACATCCTGTCTCAGGAGGCGATTATGAAAAGACTATTCTTTATTTTAGCTGGGACGTACTTGCTTGTAGGACTTTCTTCGCTGCCGGTCGCTGCCCAAAAGGAGTTTACCTTGCGAATCGACGTAAGCGCTTCCGACGGCGGCACGGTTGCCGGAACCAAGATCAGGATAGCATCGCAGGTCCCGGGCAGTGTTATCTATGACGTTCGGGCGGCCAAGGTTATTTATAACCAGTCAACCGATGCCTTCTTTGCCATCGATGACATGGGATTTGCGCTTATCTTCGTCTCGCCCGGCACGTACAAGGTTTACGTCGAGAATAAATTCTATAAAAAGAAAGAAGTTTATATTTCGGTTCCGACCCCAGATCAGCCGGGTCAGTTGACAAAAAACGTCGGTATTACGCTCGAAAAAGATATCTTATTCACCTCCCGAAAACTAACCGTCAAAGTCCTCGGAGAAAAAACCGATAGTTCGGGTGGACTAACGACTATTCCGCTGAAAAACGCAAATGTTGACGCATGGAGCCCGGAAACCGAATCCGACTTTAAAGCGATTTTGACCGACGCAAGTGGAATAGCGGTTTTTAACGAGCCGTTCGTCATTGGAACTGAGGTACAGGTTAAGGTCAAGGCTAATGGTTGGGAAACTGCCACGGGTGTAGCCCTCATCGGTTCTCTGCAGGACATTGACCCAAATGACCGCAGAACTGCTACTTCGGATCAGATCGTGATCAAACTTCGGGAAAAGAAAAAAGTTGAGGATTTCAGGTTGGTAGTTGAGGCCGTCAACTCGAAAACCGGAAAAGCGATACCCGGAGCGAGCGTTGAACTAAACTTAACCGGCACAGCCGGCCTTGGCGACCTGGCATACGCGAGGGGAACCACCAACGCGCAGGGCAGAACACAGCCTATGAACGTAACGATGCCCGAAAGGGCAGGGATTCACACCGAAGTGCGCATACGAGTTAAGGCCAGGGGATTTACTGATAAATGGAGTGATGTTCCGTCCGATCTTGTTCGCGACGGCGGAGGATCAAGGCTCTATGTTGTCCATCTTGAACCGCTTCCGATCGCCGTAGATAGCAATACGTCAGGTCAAGTGTGGAATCCGTACGACCTTCCGGCACAGTTCAAGACAAAAAAGATCGAGCGCATACAAAAGCTTGAATCATATGAGTGTTGGGCGCCGCCAAACAATCCATGCATGGAGCCGAATATCGAACTCTCGATCACAGTTTATTCATTCGTGGGCGGCGGATCGTTCTGGGACCGTCGCGAATACGATCGGAAGCGAAAGGCTCAGGCAGATGCCGGGCTTGTGTTTTCGTGGGCTTGTTACAAGGCACTATGGCGCAATGGACGCTGCGGATAGACTATTGTGCGGGAAATAGCTGTACCGGATTTATCTTGAACTGAAGCATCTTAGCGGTTTCGCGGCCGCCGTCGCCGCCCTTGCGCTGCATTGTGATGCGGCCGATCTTCAAATTGCCCGTTCGCGTCAGCTCAACATCACCTTCGCTGAAATACTTGATCGCGTCCGACGCTGAGCGTATGACCCAGCGTGTATCATCAGTTGCCTTATACGCGACCATTACCCATCGCGCGGCGTGAACGCCGCTGCCCGCGATCAGATCGGCAGCGATCTTGTCCTTATTCGCGGTAAAGAAGTCGAGAACGGCTTGACGTTCGTCATCACTCAGCTCGTTCAGATACATCCGCTTGGGGTCACGGCTTTTTGCCGCGGGCGGGACCTCGCCGACAAAGAATTTCAGCGAATTATGAACATCATCCGGCATTTTCCACATACGGGCGTAGGTCGCAAGCCAGCGTTTATCTACTTGATTAAAGCCGTTCGCGCTCGACACGAGCTTTATTGAAATGCCCTCCTTACGAACGCCGTCCGCCGTTGTTACCGTGATCTCAACATCTGCCTTTTCACCATGCGGCTTGGCGGCAACGACGCTCTCGATCTTCGACGGATCAAAATTCATCGCGATCAGCCACTCGCGGGCATCGTGGTCATTACGCCAATCATTGAACTTATCGCGGATCTCATCCTCATTCTTAAAACCGTTCTTGGCCGTTTCAGAGCCAAGCTTTATCTTTGCGGGGGCGGTGCCTTGAGCGTGCAGCGGTGCGAACAGCGCGAGGACGATGCCGACAAGTAATGCGGCACATCTAACCTGCGGTCTTGCACTGCGCATGGAATACTTCATTTCCGATGAATGTTAATACGCCTGCGTCAGATCGACGCCTGTGTAATAGTGTTTGATGATGTCCTGATATTTCACGCCCATTTTTGCCATTCCGAACGCTCCGTATTGGCACATACCGACGCCGTGCCCCCAGCCGCGTCCCGTAAAAGTGTAGCTTGTTACCGATGAGCCGCCGTACCGCTTGTTCATCACAAAAAGCTGTTCGGGAAGGCGCAGTGCCGAGCGTATCTTGCCGCCTTTCAGCGTCTTTATCCCGTTCGAACCTACGATCTCAAGCTCGATCGGGCGTCGTGAATAGCCGACCTTCTTCACGTTGATGTCGTACAGCGTGCCGATGCCGCGAACGTAACGCGAAAGCCGCGACTGAACCGATGATGCCGATGCGGTCTTCGTCCAATTGACCCACGGCGACATATTCTCCGCTGTCGCAGGCTGATCGGTCGGCTGCACCTCGAGATACTTGACCGCACCGAGGGCATCGACCTGATAGCTTACCTGTTCGCCGCCGACAAGGGCCGCCTCTCGAACCGCGTAGAAAGATGTGCCGAACTGACGAAAAAGAAAAACGTCGGGCCTCACGGCAAGCGTCTTTTCGGAGCGTCCGTTCTTTATCACAAGCTTGCCGTCAACACTTGCCTTTGCCTCACCCGTAAGCACTTCGGGCATCCACTTTTTCTTCTGATATATCTGCCTGATGAGCCGCAGCATCTTTGCCCTCGTGAACGCTCGATTCGGCTGCAATGTTAGGTCAGGATTGATCGCAAAATAGCCGTCGCGAAGAAGCAACGCCATTTCGGCTCGGCGGTCACGCGGCACTTCGGCGGCATCATCGAACATCAGGTTGTAATTTATGTCCGACTCGGTGAGCATCGTGTCCGCATACCCCGGTGAATAGATGAAACCCGCGAGCACATGAGCGAGTTCCGCCGGCTTTGCGGTGTCGCGTGCAACGGCCGGCGCGGGCTTACCGAAGCGCGAAGCGAGATTATTGAGCCAATTCGACATCTCATTTTGGCTCGGCTCCGAATCGAACCAATCATCTGACAACTGCTGCGTCGAAAGATAAAAGCCGTTCGCGGCCATCAGCGACACGAAACGAACCAACTCAAGGTTCGCTTCATCACGCAGGTGAACCGCCGCGCGGGTCGTCTTTATGATGAACGGATCGAAATGGCGGCGGCCTTCGAGCGAACATTCGACGCCCCGAAGATACGGCTCGGCGAACTCGAAAATATTCTCGCTGTCTTCGGTACGGCCGCCGCAAGTCGATGTGTAAAGGGCATTTATCGGCTTGCCCTGATATGTGGCGATGATGCCGCGCGTCTGCCTGACGGCTTCGGTCCCCATCCGCGTCTCTATAGAAACGCCTTTATAGACCTGCGACCAAACGGTCGGCACCATATCAAAGCCTTGGTTGCCGTAGCCGCCTATGTTAGCGATCGCGTATGTGCGTGCGGCTACCGCCTGTGCCTTTTGGGCTTCAAGCTGCGGCAGGCCAAGCTCACTCGGGACGACGCCGAGCAGATAATCCTCAAGCGGCACAACGTTCACGACGGTCAATGTGCCTCGGGAATTCACGAATACCTCGAGTCTGCCGCGGTAAGCCTTTCCGTTCAGCCTGACAGGATTCATCCGATCGTTGAGCGAGCCGAACGCGACCGCCTTGAGCGAACGGAAGCTGGATTCGAGCGATGCAGCGTTCACTATCACTTCACGCAGATTCGGGTCGATCGGGCCGTCAGCGGTCGGATTTGCCGAGCCTGTCGGCTTTACAAGGCTCCGCACCTCGCTTGCACCAGCACTTTTGACCTGCCGCGAAAGTGCGACTGCCTCGGGAGAAATGACCGTTACCTTCTCCGCCACCGTAACGGCATCTTCAAAGCCTTTGTCGGCCAATGCCGCCCGAAATTCCTCGGCCTCATCGATGGTAGGCCTGTCCTTGCCCGCTCGCACCTTCCAGGTATTTGCGCCTGCGTCCGGGCCGACGCTCGCAGGTTCGCCGGTCGCTTCGCGGATGTCCTTTGCAAGTGCTTCGGCATCTGCCTGCATCGGAATGCCCTGAAACTCGATATGATAATTCTCGACAACAGGCGGCCGGTATGCCCGCGCCGACACCGTAACGCGAGCGGTTGTCAGCGTTCGCAACGCCTCATCGGGGCTTGCGGCCGTAAGTGCCGAGTCGCCCGAGGTTATCGTTACAGAGCTTGCGTTGGTCGCAAGGCCGATGCGTATCAGCGGTTCGTACGCGAGCTTGTATTCACCGGCACCGCCGAAAACGTTCACCGCCGACATCAGTGCGAAGAGAACGAACAAAAGAACTACGCGCAGCATCATTCTCTTATGATACAACAATCACCTATAACGCCTGCCTACTACGGCTTTTCGAGCGTGTTGAATAACAGCGGAAAGGTCGCCCAGCTTTGACCGCGATGCTGCGGACGAAAAGCAAAAAGCACGACCGAACCTTTACCATACGGAACCTCTACAAGGGCAGCTTTACCGTTCAAATACCTCTCGCCGAGCATCCAGCCTGACAACAGCGCATTATTTTCAGCATAGCGTGCCACAACACTCGCACGCCCGTCGGCTGCGACCTCGAAAGCCGAGCTGTTGGTAAAATATGCCGGCAGCGTACCGGCGATACCCTTTGCAAGATGTTGCCGCTGATCGATGTCGATCTGAACTATCGATCCCGGATCGTAGAATTCGCTTCGTTTCAGTGTCGCCAAGACATTCCTGACCGGCAGGATAAAACGCTCGATCACAAGCTTGCATGATGCGTCAAAGCAGACAAGCCGGCCGCCGCGGCTGACGAATCTTTTCAGATCCTCGACGCCCGCTTCGCCGATGCCGCCTGCGAACTCCGCCGGATAACGCTCGGCACTTAGGCCGCTGATGATGGTCCGCTCGCTGTCGGACGGAAGTATGATGACGTCGGCATCGAGCCTGCCTTCGCGCATATCCGCATCTGACAGTGAGCGGTACGGTATTTGAAATGTATCAAGCACGAAGCGTGTCCAGCCCTCATCCATGGATGCCGCGTAGCCCTTGTAAAGCCCGATCCGCGGATTTGTCTTTAACGGGTTCGGCTTCTTTGCGAAAGGCCCGCTGACGCGCTTTAGGTCGAGAGCCTTGCGAGCGTCATTGATCTCATCTACGCGTTTGACTCGCTTGCGGACGTTCGCAATATCCGCGATCTCAGTTACCGCAGCGTACCGAACGCCCATTTGCAGCGGCAGGGTCCAGCCTGCGACATCATAAGGCACTTCCGCTTCGCCATTGGGCAAAATGCGGTGCGGATAGGCCTGCCGCTCGAACAGGCTCAGGATGTTGTTTCGCTGCGGCTGATCGGTAAAGATCATAAAACTTCCTGCCGGTAATATAGGCGACGCAACCGATCCCGGAACCTCGAATATCTCGATACCCTGCGTCATCAATATCTCGATCAGGCGTGAAACGGTCTCGGCATTCGAGCGGTCCGGCATTATGACGAAAGCCTGCGGCACACCGTCCTTGGGCTGCAAATTCTCACGTCCGCGGTCGTAGAACTGCCGCAGATAGCGCGAGCGGAACTTCGCCGCCATTTGCAGGATGCTTCTTGAAGCGATCATCTCGATCTTCGCAATATCAGCGGGCCGCCAGACGCCGCCCTTCCACGGATCAGGATAGTTGGTCGAGCTTTCAAGCAAATTCGGAAGCCCGCGTACCGGCCTCGCGTGTTTCAGGTCGTCAGCCGTAACCGTAACAGGCGACATCAGATCTGCACTGGCTGCCTCGGACAGGATGCCGATCGAGTTGTGATAATACGGCGCCGAGCGAAAGCCGCCGTGCCACCATGTGTCGTAGGTAGAATTCGTCGCAACACCTGCAATGCCCTGTGCCTGAAGGTCGGCAGCCACCTTGTAGCCGATCGATCCGACCTCGCGCAGGATCGACGGCGAGACCCGCGGATTCACCGGATCGAAGAACGGCGGAATAATAAAGCGCGATGCATTGCGTCCCTGCTGATGGACGTCATAAACGATCTGCGGGAACCATTCCTGCCAGAAAAACCGTGTTACCGCCTGCGTTTCGGGCAGATCGAGCATAAACCAATCGCGGTTGTCATCGTGGCCCGCATAATGATGATAAAGCTCGGGAGGCGCAGTTCCTTCACTCTTTGTCCCGAGCGTTTTCCGGTACCAATCCGCGACAATGTCAATGCCGTCGGGGTTTGGCGAAGGAATAAGCAGCAGTACCGTGTTGTCGAGTATCTCTTTCGTTGCTGCGTCAGTCGCAGTGGCGAGTTCGTACGCAAGCGTCATCGACATCTGCGACGCTACGATCTCGGTCGAATGTATCGAGCATGATATCGCGACGATCGTCTTGCCGTCGCGAATCAGCCGCTCAAGTTCCTCGTCGGACCTTACGGTACGCGGGTCGGCAAGGCGTGCAGAAACGGCTCGGATCCGGTCGAGTTCCTTGATGTTCTTCTCGGACGAAATGAATGCAGCGATCAGCGGCTTGCCGTTCACGGAGCGGCCGATCTCCTTAACAAGCACGTTCCTGCTTGCACTATCGAGCTTGGCAAAATAATCTGTTATCTGCTTCCAATCGGCGATAGTTCGGTCATCGGCCGGCTCGAACCCAAGCACCGACCGCGGGCTTGGCACTTGTGCGGCGATCGCGGCAGAAAAAAGTGCAATAAATAAAAGAGACCATATATTAAGGCCGGCGCGCACCACTGCCGTACGTCGGACCGGATCTGAATGAATACTGCCGACCAACGACCGGATCGCACGGCTGATGCTCCTGGGCCGCAGGAGACGCTGCACCTTTTTGATAACAAGCTTCTTCATTTTCCTGTTCAAGAGTCTAACAAAAGCCGCCTTATAGGAAAACTTCGTTATTGGTGGTGCTGGTTCGTCGCCGGCGTGCTGCTTGTCGTACTCGGCATTCCGGTGCTCTTGTTCCTCTGGGCGATAAACCGTCGTCTGTGGCTGTACCCGATCGCGCTCTGGGGAGCAAAAACGTGGCTGCGGCTGTGCGGAGTTCGCGTCAAAGTTACCGGAACAGAAAATCTTGAGCCGGGCGTTTCGTACGTCTTCGCCGCGAATCATCGTTCATATCTCGACACCGCAGCACTTTTTCGTTACGCAGGCCGCCGTATCGGGCTTGTCGCAAAAAAAGAACTGCTGAAAGCCCCGATCCTCGGCCAGGGCATGGGCTTTGTGAATATCATCGCAATCGACCGCTCGAATCCCGAACGTGCCCGCCGCTCGATGGAAAAGGCACGCGAAGTTATGGATGCAGGCTACTCGTTCGGCGTCTTTGTAGAGGGCACGCGTGCATTGCCGGGCGAGCTGCTGCCATTCAAAAAAGGAGCGTTTCATCTGGCATTTCAAACAGGTGCGCCGATCGCGCCGGTGGCGATCAAGAATACCGATCATCTGGCCGGCAAACATACGGGCATTGCCTTTCCCGGCTGTATTGAAATGGTGATACTCCCGCCGATCCCTACGACAGGCCTCAACGCCGACACTGACCTTATGCCTGTGCTTCTAAAGACCCGCGAAGCGATCGCCGATGCTCTTGCCGAAGCCGGCGAACCGGAATAACCAACAACTCACCGGTCTTTCTTCGGCGTAGGCGAAGGCTGCTCGACCGGCTCGTCGTCATCGAGGATCTTGACGTCGGTCTCACCCATTCGATAGTCGCTGAATGTTACACGCATCTTGATCTTTGTAACACTGCCGTTCTTATAAACAAGCTCATCGTCCGAGCGGGAGTCTATCGGGAACCAATACTTGCCGTCGATCTGGTCACGCGTGGTCTCAACTACAGGAAACTTATTGTCGTCCGTCTCCGGCACGGCCTTTCCTTTTGTTTTGAGGATCATGAACGAATCCGTATCGACCCAAACACGGCCTGTGAAGAGCCGCAGCTTCGACTTTTTCGGGTTCGGGATGAACTTCGGCGTAACATCAAAGACATACAGGTCAAAATCATCGATATGCTCAACACCGACGTATGAGAAATTGTAGTTCGGTATCGCCTCAGGTTCGAGGGCGAACGGATTGACGCCGCCGAGGTCTTCGAGGTCTTCGGGCGTAACAAAGCCCGGCGGTGTCGTGGGCATCGGCGAATAAAGCACCTTCTCGAAACGCTCGCCGTCAGGCTTGAGCATCATAAATGAATTACGAACGAAAGTACCGGCGACCTGACCGCCAAGCCCTATAATGTCAACACGAGCATTGCGGTTGAACACGTAGCCGCTTAGTGCGTTGCGGAACGCCCGTTCATTGTCGGTGAATTTCTTAATGATGCCGTCGATCTCCGTCGGCGTGAGGTTGCGTTTTACAGTTTTGGTGGCTTGAGCCGCCGCGACAGCCGACAGCACGGCAAGCAACAGGAATGAAATGAACGCTTTTATCATCATCTCTCTACTAGATGCCGTAAGTCGGGATTTCGTTGACCCGCCTCGCAGGCCCGCGGCCCGAATACCTACGGTTTTACCGCGTACATTTCGAGGTTGGGGCTTACAATATCGTCCGGGACATAGACCGCAATGACCTTCGATCCCTTGATACCTTCCCAATAGGGGCCGTTCGGATCGAGATGGAAATACTTGAAGCCGATCCTAGCCGGTATCGGTGCGGGCGGAGGGCTTTGGTGCGTGAGTACAACGCCCGGCAGTGCCGAACCGATCACCGTATCAACTACATCACGCGAGGCGATCTTGATGACACGCGGCACACCTTCGATAAGCTTTGCCTCGGGCATTTGTGAGCGGACAGCAAGATAGAACGCGGCATCTTTCAGCAATCGTTCGTCCTCGACACGGCCGACATAAAGCGTATCGCGTGTCTTTTCGAGCGGTATCGGGACACAGCGGCTCGGGATGACGGTCTCGAGCAATTCGCGAAGCTGTGCGTTCAGGCTGCTGAATGTCAGGTAAAGGTCGTCGTGATCGTATTTCACGATATCCTTTGGCGACATATCGGTCGAGAACGTCATCAATCGACCCGCAAGCCCCGCCATTTCCAGGTAAAGCCGCTCAGGATGCAGAAGCGGCGAACGGAAGAAATGCGACATCGCAGGGATAGACGAGTTGATCGTATGGAGCAGCCAAAAGATCCCGGCGTCCGATGTCGTAAAATCCGCCAGGCCTGCCCTGCGCTGGCGCCGCTGCTCACCGAGGCTGCCGCTCTTTGTTATCAATATCTCGACGAATTGCTGCAGCATATTGGCAAGCCACGACGATGCAGGCGCATGCAGCACCGGCGGAATATGATCTTCGGCTATCTTCAGCTGGCCCGTCGGAGTGCGTATAAGCTCGGCTATCTTTATCGCGGTAAATCCGTCGCGGAGTTCATCATCAAAGATGATACGCAAATTGCTCTTTGCGTATGCGAGCGGCTGTTCGTTCGTTCCGCTCGTCTCATCCTTTACCATTGCGCCTTCCTGCAAGTAGCGGATATTCTGTCCGGCCTTCGCACCGCTTGCCTGGTAATTCGCCTCGCCGGTTTTCATGGCCGGTATCGCCAAATGGACGCCGAGCCTTTCGGCTTCGGCCCTAAAATGATCGCCGACGGGTCGCATATCGGGCACGGCTTCTGCATCGGGAACATTTACAAAAAGTCCGTCCGGCATCACCGCTCGGCAGTTAACGATCTGAAAATTCGCATTGGCGATCGCTTCGTGGTTTATCTGCAGGTCAAGGACACCATAAGCGAAAGGTGCGACAGAGCGAATACGCGACTGAAGCAGCTGCTCGTGGTAGTTATCCCACTGCTGAAAGTGATGGGGCGTGAGAAGCATCCCCTCGTTCCATACGATCTTGCGATATCTGCTCATAGGATAAACTCGGTGTAAATAGTAAACCGTGAGCGGTAAATAGTAAATATGGCCCGGTCACGGCCGCGATCATTTATGACGCTTTTTGCGGCGCAATGTACGTTTCGGCTGTGTATTAGCCGGCTTTTGCGCGGAGCCGGTCAGCCTATTCATAAAGTCTGACGCCCACTCGCGTCCCGTCCGCTCCGGTGCGCTTACCGGATGTTTTTCTACGAATTCCAACGCCTCGATCAGCATCATCGTAACGCCGTTTCCCATATTTGCCGTCCGGCCGACGTGCGGCATGGCCTTTGACGGCTGCAGAAATATCGGCACGCGATCGATATTCGTAGGCTTGGGATCGCGGCAATTCTCAGCCGGCGAGGTAACGAGATATTCGCGGCAAACCAGCGGCCGGTCGATGTGGATCGAGCACGATTCGTTCTCGAGGAACGGGCAGGCGATGCCGTCGCGGAAATAGTCGAGAACAACACGTTCGAATTCCTTTGCCGACAGGTCGGGCTCGCTTATACTCGCCGTCCGTTTTAGTTCCTCGTACTGATCGAACCATTTGACCTCGCGAAAATGAGCCAAGGCATCGGCAAATCTCTGCCGCACCTCGGTACGTCGCGGCTCGGACATAGCCTCAACGAGATCTGCGACATGATAAGCCTCGACCTCCGAGATCGGCACAGCTTGCCGGCAGCAGGCGCCGCAGCCCGCCTTACAGGAGATCGTCTTTCCCGATTCGACCGCGAAATTCGCACTCACATCGACCACTGCCGACGACATCTTCTGAAAGATAGGCAGCATCCGCTGTGCTTTGACGGGGAATGCCGGCACGGTCAATTGCATCTCGACAGGCTGGCCGTTAATGCGAAGCTTTACCTCGCCCGTTACCCATTCTTCATCTTTCATTGCCTTATAGTGCCAGCGGCTCGGCCGTTAAGCCAAATGACCGCGGGTCTTGTACAACGGTCCCGACCGCGAGGAAGTTCAACGCAGTATTATACTCGGCATCGGTTATTTTCCCGTTCTTTTGCAAGAACCAGATCGTGCGTATCGTCCGAGATGATTCGTTCGACTTTGTTGCGAGGTCCTGCAGCATATTCCGCATCTTTACAGGATCGCCCTGATCCAGCGCGGCTATCATCAGAAGGCAATCGTCGCCCCGCTCATTGCCGATCTGTATCGAGAACTGATCAAGGGCCGGTGCCATCGCGCGTGCCGTGGCGAGCACGTCACCTCGATCATTGCCCAGCTTTGCGATCGCTGCCACGGCGAGGAACTGCGGCTTAAGATTTTTCTCCTGAGCCAATGCCTTCAGCGCCGCCGCGTTCTTCTTTGCAGAAGCGATGTTGTCGACTGTTGCCGATGCCGATGCGACCGATCTCACCTTTGGTGCAAGGATCTGGGCCTGGGCACCCGTAATGAATGCACGCGGATCGTTGGCCGCCGCACTGCGCAGAAATGCCGATGCCGCCTGTTCGATCTTCGAATTCTCGTCCGACGCCTTTGGCGTAGGCCCGGAATTCACATCGCTGCCGGAATTGACGGGCGTTTGTCCGATGTCCGGCGTCGGTGCGGCGTCATTTTTTACCGCCGTATTGCGAGTCGTCGGCGTATCAAAAGGCTCGGTTCCCGCTGCAACATCGTTGTTCGTGCTCGTCCGGCCGCCGGTTGATGTCAGAAGCATCACACCGAGTAATACCAATACGGCGAGAGCCATCAGCGGCGCAATAATGAAGAACGTCTTTGAAATACCGGCGGGTGCCGGCGGCGTTGCTGCAAGTGCGGCTTTTGGCGGAAGGTTCGCGCTTTCGGGCGACGCAGCCGCAGCCGAGGCCTCATCCTTTTGCGTAGTGCTGATCTCAACTTGCATCTCCAGCCCGCCGAGGTCGAGTTCATCACCGTTGCTTAGTTTTACTTGGTCAAAGATCTCATCACCGTTCAATCGTGTACCGTTGCTCGAACCTCGATCAACGGCAAAGTATTCATCGCCCTCGCGGTCGATCACCAAGTGCTCCCGTGAAAGGCGGCTGTCGGTGATCGTCAGGTCGCACGACGAATGACGGCCGATCAGGAACGGCGTCCTTTCCACCTCCGCGGTCACTTTTTCGCCGGAAGTATCGGTAAATCTAAGCGTAAGTGTCGGCATCACTTCGTATAGGTCGATATCGGCTGGAGGTTGAGGCCGAAGTCCTGCGGATTCTCGCCGATGATCGCCGCGGCAAAGAATTTCGGCACATACTTGAAATTCTCGGCCTGAAACTGTTTCGAGAGCTTATCGCCGTTGGCGATCAGCGTCCAAAAATCGCGCGGCAGGCCCGCGTTCGACTCCAGAGCCTTTTGAAGATTCGCGCTAAGTCCGCCCTCACCACTATTATAACTGCCGATGGCAAGCGGAACGCTCGCAGGGCCGGTGCCGTAACGTCCAGTTAGCGCTTTCATATACGATGCAGCGGCGGCGGCGGCCGGTGCGGGTTCACAGCGTTCGTCGGGATTTGACGGCGAAGCACCAGCAAACACCTTCAAGCCGTGCAGAGCAGCGGTCGCCTTTGTAAATTGGAACATACCCAGAGGCCCGGTCGGGCTTTGGAGACACACGCAATGCTCCGATTCGATCATTGCAAGGTACAAGCCGATCCGCGGATCGATGCCTTTTTCGTTGAAAGCACGCACAATGAACGGTGCATTCTTGCTCGCGCGTTCGTATGTTGCCTGCAGATTGTCGCCGAATCGGCAGCCGCTGAGCGGCTTGACCTTTGTTCGCGAAACATAAGCATCAACAAAGGCCTTTATCTTATCGACGGCAGCGGCCGGTATCGCTTCGCTCGAGTTATTTCCGATCACTTGTGCGATGAACATCGCCTTTGTTTCAATGTATTTACGCCGCTCGGCGTCACTCATATCCTGGTATTTCTTTGTCGGAGCGCCCGGCACGGCTGCCCCGCTCGAGTCTGCGTTGGAGTTCGTCAACGAAGCATCCGTATTATCGTTCGATGCGGACGGCGTTGCTGTCTGTGTCGGCGTTGATGTCATTTTTGGTTTAGAAGGGACGTCCTGCCCGTCAATGTCGTCATCGTGCCTCGGAATATTTGCTACATCCTGCGTCTTACTGCCGAACACGGCAAATATCCCGAACACGACCGATGCACTTATCACCATCAGAGCAGTTGCCAACAGAATAACCGGCACCATCGAAGGCTTTTTTGCAGGTGCCGCCGATGATCCCGCCGCCGGCTCTGCCTCCACGGGCGAGGCTTCGCTTTTTGCCTCTTCGCGAAGCCTTACTGTCAGCTTTGTCGCCGTTCCGATCCGAATTACATCGCCGTCATTAAGAGGTGTGCCGACAGCAGCGGCCGGCTCGCCGTTGACATATGTACCGTTCGTGGACGATCCGTCAACTATCCAGATACGCTTTCCGTCCCTGTAAATAGTTGAATTCAGGCGGGATAAGCCTTCGTCGTTGATCCGTATCGAGGCATCGGAGCCGCGGCCGATACTGATGACATCGCCCACGGCGGTAATGTCGTAGGTCTCATCTGCGGTCGCACATTCGAGTATCAGATCTTTCATTAGTTAATGCGGGTAGAGCGAAGGTAGCGGCGTATCTTTTGATAAACCAAAACGCTGAGGATTCTCGGCAACGATGCCCGCAGCAAAGAATCTGATCACCTGCTCGCGTTCTGTCTGCGTTTTTACCACGCTTCCGATATCACTGCGGTTCGCCGGAAGCGCGGCGCTCCACGCCGCGGCATCCTGTGCGGTCTTACCGAACGCCGCGACGCTATAGACCACATCGCCCTTGAAAACGTCAAACACCAGCGTCTTCATATACATTGCAGCCGCACGGGCCGCGCAGTTCTGAGACTTATCGGAAAGTGTTTCGGTGCCGCACTGGCCGTTGTATTTGTTGTCAGTAACGAATGTGTTCGACATCTGCCACAAACCTTCCAAATCGCCCTGCTTTGCCGGCACGAACTTGCTGCGGCTCATCGCAAGCACGAAGCCCAATGCCGGATCGAGGTTCTGCCCGCTGACGAAAGCCAGATTTATCGTGTCGCGATAAACTGCCGCACGCTGCGAATAGCCCTCGACCGCGTAATCCGCCGTCCGTTTCTGCACGTCCTGCAGAAACTGCTTGTTCGATATATTGTACGAAAATCCGCCTGAAAATTGCTTAACAAAAGCCTGGCACATCTGCTGTATCTGCACGAGCGAAAGCTGGGTGGCGGCAATTGGCTTTGAAGCAGGCTCGGTATTCGAGTTGGCGACTGCCGGCGTTGCAGGCGGTGCGACCTTGCGCGTTTCGAACGCCAACATCGTGCCGGGCGTTGTGAAAACCACATTTCCGGAAGCATCGGTCAGCGTAACGGTCAAGCTGTGATCCGCACCGTCAGCCAGATCAGGATGATCGGCCGGATCGACGGATGCGCTGAATTCGGGCGGCGCGGCCGTCGCGACCGCTTCACCGTCGATGGAGATCACAGCTTTAGCGACACACTCTCCGTTCGAGACGTTCAACGTCAGCGCCGTTGCCTGGCTGATCGTGTCGCCTGATTCCGGGCTTACCAGCGATGCCTTCGCATTGCACGAAGATCCGCGTGTCAGATAGAACACGCCGACGCCGACGGCGACAAGCAGAGCGATACCGCAAGCGACAGCGGCAATTATCTTTATCGAGTCCGAGCCTGAAACCGCTGCCGATGCCCCCGAAGATGATGCTGCAGTTGATGCCGCGGCACTTGCAGCTCCGCCGCCTGACGGCGCGACAGACATTCTCAAGCCTTGAAGAGCCGCATATTCCGCATCAAAAACGGCACGTTCTGCCTGATCGCCTGACCCTGACGATGCGTGCGGCGGAGTACCCGTCCCGGGCGTGCCGGCGGACGGATCTCGCTCGGCGCCTTCTGCCGGTTCAGGTTCGCGGTAGAGGAACGTCGCTTCGGCAGAACCGCCGAAAAGTATCGTGTCGCCGTCATTCAGAACGATCTCATCAGTAAGAGCATTCTCATTGACCGCAGTACCGTTGCTGCTGTTCAGGTCGATGAGAATATAGTCTTCACCGCGGCGCTCGATCTCAGCGTGGACACGGGAAACATTGCTGTCATCAATGGCGATGTCGTTATCGGACGTGCGGCCGATGGTTGTTACACTCTTGGCCAGCTCGGTTTCTTGGGACCCGAGTTTTAAGCGTGCGACAAACATTTCTTTCGGAAAGACGGCGCTCTGCGTCGCATTTTGCGGCTAGAACAAATTATCGGACACCGGCCGGAAGAAGATCAGATACGCCGCGATACATAAAAGAGCTATAAGGAGCAGAGTTATCACGAGCCCGATCAGAAGGCCGAGCCTGCCGCTCCTTTTACGCTTCGCCTCCGGCGGAGCAGCCTTGATCGCCTCGACCGTAAATTCCTCCGAAATATACGGCTGCGGCATAACGGCCTCCGCGGAAGGCTGCGCGTCAGCGACAGCCTCGGTAGCGGCCTCAGCAGCCTCGACCGGCGGAGCATACAACGAACTCAATATCTGATCGGCCTCCGCCGACGCCTCCGGCTTCGATGCAGCGGCAGCACTTGAACGCACCGATGCGGGAAAATCCGGCGGTAGCGAGCCGCTGGTCGTGCGAAAAACAGGTTTTGGAAGCTCCCACTTATCGCTGCTCATAGTGCCTCATTTCCGCCGACTACTTCGGCAGATCAAGCAGGTCGCTGCGCGTGATGATGGCAGTGATCCGCTTGAAATCTTCGATCAAAACCGCGCGGCGTTTCTGCAGTTTCGCCTTTATTTCATTATAGTTAGCATCCGGCCCGAGAATAGGGAAACTCGGATCCATGATCTGAGAAACGTTTGCCGAAAGCAGTTCCCTGTCACCCAAAAGCTTTCCGAGAATGCCGCTTTCGTGCAGCGACCCGACCGGCGTGCCGTTCTCAAGCACAGGCATTTGCGTAACGCCCGCATCATTCATCTTGGTCAGAGCGTCGGCGACCGTATCGGTCGGCGAAACAAAGATCAACTCTGCTGGCGCGACACGATTTTTTGTATCCGCGATCAAGCTCGCTGTAATTCGCACCGGTTCGAGAAGGAGCTTTTCCTTCATCCATTCGTCGGAGTGAAACTTTGTCAAATAGTGCTCGCCCGTATCGCAAACGATGAATACGACGAGCGAATTCTCATCCAGCTCTTTCGCGACCCTTAGAGCGCCGGCGAATATCGTACCGGTAGAACCGCCGCAGAAAATACCTTCCTTCCGTGAAAGCTGCCGCGACAGATCAAATGACTCGCGGTCGGTGATGTTGATGATCTCGTCGATTATGTTGAGATCGGCGTTGCCGGTCGGCAATGCCTGCCCGATGCCTTCGACAAGATAGGGTGTCGCCTCCGGCACATGCCCTGATTCCTTATAGGTCTTGAAGATCGAGCCGTACGGGTCAGCACCGATCACCTTGATGTCCGGGTTCTTTTCCTTGAGGTAGCGAGCGGTGCCGCTGATGGTTCCGCCGGTGCCGATGCTTGCCACGAAATGAGTGATCTTGCCTTCGGTATCCTCCCAAATCTCAGGCCCGGTGGTTCGGTAATGAGCCTCCGGATTTGCTGGATGATTGTATTGATCGGGATAAAATGAGTTCGGCGTCTCACTCGCAATTCGTTTTGCGGTCTCGACATAATGATCCGGCGAGCCGGATTTTGCGGCCGACGGGCAGACGACTACATCGGCGCCGAGAGCTTTCAGATATCGGTTCTTCTCGATCGAGACCTTATCTGTGAGCACAAATATGCACTTATAGCCGCGTACCGCTGCGGTCAACGCGAGCCCTATTCCTGTATTGCCGCTTGTCGCCTCGATGATCGTGCCGCCCTTCTTCAGCACGCCTTCGCGTTCGGCCCAATCCACCATAGACACGCCGATCCGGTCTTTTACCGAATAGCCGGGATTGAGACTCTCCATCTTTGCATAAATAGGAGCCTTGATCTTGTGTTCTTTTGTTATGTGATTGATCTTGACCAATGGTGTCCGGCCGATCAATTCGAGTACGTTGTTGTAATATCTCATTTTCTAACGCAAAAAAGGTATTTTCAGTAACGAGTGTATGCCCAAACCTGATTTTGGGCAAGATTGCCGCGGCTATGCAGCCTTGAACCTCCGCGGATCGTTCGTTATCAATGTCCCGATGCCGCGCTTTCGGCAGCGCTCAAGCCACTTGGCATCATCGACCGTCCAAACAGCTACGCTTAGCTCGGCAGCGGCGGCAAGCCGGCAGAACTTTTTTGTCGCGAGCGAATAATGAACGGAGACCTCATCTGCACCGGCACTCTTCGCGTCCTCGATCATCTGCTTGGCTCCGCGAATGTAAACGCCGAGCGACGGCTCGAACAGTGCCGCCGTTCGAATGTATGGGAGAATGGCCTTCACCTCTCGAATTGCTGCGAGGGAAAAGCTCTTTACAATGACGCGCGGCGGCAGCTCAAGATCGCTCAGCACGCGGCAGACGGCAGCCGCCAGGGGCCTATACCCCGTATCGGCGCATTTCAGTTCGATATAGACAGGGCCTTGCATTCCGGATAAAAGCCGGAGCACCTCGCTAAGCATCGGTACGCACTCGAATTCCGCCGTCTCACGATCGTGTTGCCGGGCTTTTGGCATGAACCGCGACCCGACGTCGATCGAACGAAGCTGTTCGGCCGTCAGATCGGCGACAAGTACATTTTGCGAAGCGACACGCCGCAGGTCGGCATCGTGGATCACTACAGGAACGCCGTCCGCCGCAAGCCGTACATCGAATTCGACACCGTCAGCGCCGTCAGCTATCGCCCGGCGGAACGCCGCGATCGTATTCTCGGGCGCTCGGGCGCTCGCTCCACGATGGGCGACGATGAGCGGATGTGTCATTTCTTTTCAAGAAGAAATAGAGTTTTTGACCATCCGATCGGCTCAGTGATCGGGAATTTGAAGTTGCCGACGATATTGAAGTGAGGCTGGGCCGCGCGTCGAACCTCCGATAGCGAGTGTATCTTGAAGTTGTAAAAAAGCTTCAAAACCGAACCGACGACCGACGGTTTGATCGGTATCAGCACCAGCGGTGCCCCTTTCTTCAGCACCCTTGCCGCCTCGGCAAGGCCGACATCGAGCGGCGTGTACTCGAGCACACCGCACGTCAGCAGCAGGTCAAATGTTCCGTCGGCAAACGGCAGCCTCAGCACGTTGCCCTGTACGACCGAGGTTCGCTTCTCATAACGCCGCCGCTCGGAAAACTCGGCACGGGCCACTTTCAGCGACTTGAACGACAGATCGAGGTCGAACACGCGCCGCGGCCGAAAGCCCGCATCGTGAAAGGCCAGCGTAACGATGCCAGTCCCCGAACCCGCGTCAAGCACGAGCGAATCCGGCCCGATCTTAAGATCCAACAAACGAAGATAACGCGCCACCGCACGGCGATAGCCGTTGATCTTCATCGTGAGATTTTGAACGTCGGCGATCCGATCGTAAAATCCCTGAGCTTTTGTTTTACCCGTAGCCGTGCCTCGTGGCATCTATTTTTCCGCGATAAGTTTTTGGATCATTTGCCCGATCTCATCGAGCCGGGACGAACTTGTACCGGTCGCCACATATCGAACGACACCTTTGCGATCGATAAGAACGGCGGTCGGCAATGCGGTAGCTCCATATTCAAGCTGAACGGCTTGGCCCTTTGCAACCGCAAATTCGTAAGGAAGCGCGTATTCGGCCTTGAACTCCTTCAAATAGTTGAGTTCGCTCGCCGGGTCGGCCGGCACGCCCTTGACGAAGCCATAATAGCGCGTAACACCTATTATCGTCAGCCCGCCGTCCTTATGATCTTGGTACCACTCCTTGAGGTGAGGAAAGGCATCGAAGCAAGGGCCGCACCACGTTGCCCAGAAATCGAGCAGCACGACGCGTCCTTTCAGCGACGCGATCGTTCGGGCATCCGAACCGATCCACTGATCGACGGAGGCGAGTTCTGCCGCAGGTTCGCCGAGGATCTGATATTGCCGCTCCCGAGCCTTAAGACGCCGCACGGCATCATCCTGCAGCGGGCGTGTGCGGAGGCCCTGTTTTGCCTCTTCGAGCGATGCCCGATAGAGTGCAAGAGCCTGCGGTTTGCGGCCCGTATCGATCATATAGCGGATCTTTGCGTCAGCGGCGTAATAGTAAAAGCTGGACGTCTGCGTCTCAAGTGCTGATGCACGCATATCGTCGAGGATACGGTCGGCGTTTTGCTGCTCGCCAAGGTCGCGATACGCCTCGAATGCAAGCAGCCCTGCGTCAAGTATCTCGTCGAGGCCTCGCGCACGTGATGACGCCGTTTTCAGCAGAACCTTTGCCGCCTGGTAGGCCGCCGACGCATGCGGCGCCATCTTGTCAAACTGCTTTGCCTTTTGGTAAGCCTTGGCGAGTTCTCCCTGCATCCGGGCTATTTCGGTCGGTTTTTTCCGTTCGTTTTTCAAATACTCGCCCAGAACCGCTTCAGCGTTCGGGAGGCGCCCGAGCTGTGCAAGTGAGACCACAACGAGTGACCGAGCCGTTTGTGCCCGGTCGGGGGCCGCGTCGGGCATTGCAGCATAAAACTGCATCTGCTCGGCGACCTTTTCTATGTTGCCGGCTATCCAATGCAGCATCCCGATATAGTACTGATCCTCTTGCGTTATCTCCTTTTTCGTCTCGGCCTGTGCCGCGTACTTTGCCGCGAGCTGCCGTTGTTCGAGCTTTATCTGATCGAGCTTTTCCTCACTGAAGGCGATCTTTTTCTGCTCGAATTCAGCCGCCTTTGCCCTGACATAGCCCTGCACCTCATCATAGAGCCTCTTGACAGGGATAGGCTCTTGCGGCTTCGCCTCCGCCGGATCTGAGGGCGCGTTGGGTTGCACACGATGCGATTGTGCAAGAAATGCCGCCGCGCAAAAGGAGATCACAAGCAATGTTCGAAAAAACTTCATCTTTCTTAATAGAATACGGGCTTACGGCGCTGCTACGGCTGCCCTTTCAGGCCCGAACTCCGAAAAATATTCTGATCGCCCGCCGTAAATGACCGCGTCGGCAATGATCTCCGCCGTGATCGGTGCCAGGAGGATGCCATTGAGGTAATGCGCGGTTGCAGCAAAAAGGCCTTCGATGCCGCCGAACGGCCCCAGTATCGGCATCTCATCAGGAGCGAACGGCCGCAAACCCGACCAACTGCCGGATAACGCTTGATCGGCGAGCTGAGGCAGTATCTTTTCGCCAACGTCGCGCAGGCCGGCCATCGCCTTTTCGGTGGTCGTCTTTTCAAACCCGGCGTGTTCCAGCGTAGAACCGACAAGGATCCGCCCGCCGCGCCGAGGAACCAAATAGCCTCCGCTGCAATAGATAACATGCCGGACAGCCCTTTCTCGCGTCGTATATTCAACGATCTGTCCGCGCACGGGCGACACCGCAAAGGGCAACGGTGCGTTACCGACACCGATCGCCGAGGACCAAGCCCCGCCCGCAATAATGACATGATCGCACCCGACAGTGTCGCCGTTCGCCGAAACGCCTGCAACACGGCCGTTCTCGATGATGACGCGCTCGACCTCGCTATGCTCTCTTAATTCGATGCCGTTCAACGCCGCATATCGGCGAAGTGCCTCGACAAGCCGGCGATTCTCGACCTGCCAGTCATTCTCAAAGCGAAGTGCCGCCGCAACAACGGGCGAAATGCCCGGCTCGGCCGCCAACACGTCCGGCCTGTCGAGGATCTCGGCGTGAAGGCCGGCCGCGGACTGCTTTGCAAGCCTGTCAGCGAGATCATCTGCTTCATCATCGGTGAAGGCGAGCATCAGCGTTCCCGTACGGTCAAGCTCGATGTCAATACCCGTTTCCGAGAGCAGCTCTTCAGCAAGAGCCGGATAAAGATCGCGTGACGACGCAGACAGCCTGTAAAACGTATCTTGCTGATACGTATGGGCTTGAGCCGTCAACATTCCGCCGGCTGCCCATGACGCCTCTCGGCCGCAGACGCCTTTTTCAAATACTGCGACATGCTGCTCGCCGCGGCGTCGAAGAGCGCGTGCGATGCTGAGGCCGATGACGCCGCCGCCTATTATTATCGTGTTCGCACTCATCTTTTCGCCGAAGTTTGTTAAAGCTCCGCAACGCAGTTAAAGTTCTATTATTATAGGATATTGCTTATGAAACACACCATTACGCTCATTCCCGGCGACGGCATCGGGCCCGAGATCGTAGCAGCAACGGTTCGCGTGATCGAGGCCGCCGGTGCCGATATCGAATGGGAAACGCAGATACTCGGTGCACAGGCTCAAGAGAAGTTCGGCACAACGCTGCCGGAACGAACCATTGAGTCGATCCGGCGCAACAAAGTTGCCCTCAAAGGCCCGCAAATGACGCCCGTCGGCAAGGGTTTTACGTCTGTAAATGTCGGGCTGCGCAAGGCGCTCGACCTTTACGCAAATGTTCGCCCTGTCAAGGCATTGCCGAATGTGCCGTGCCGATACCCCGAACTCGATCTCGTCATTGTCCGCGAGAATACTGAGGATCTATATGCGGGCCTCGAACATATCGTCGTGCCCGGCGTGGTCGAAAGCCTTAAGATCATCACTGAAAAGGCTTCGACACGCATCGCTCGCTATGCCTTTGAATACTCACGCGCAAACGGCCGTAAGAAGGTAACGGCGGTTCATAAGGCGAATATAATGAAGTTGTCCGACGGGCTGTTCCTCGAGTGTTTCTATAATGTCGCTAAGGATTTTCCGGACATTGAGGCCGATGATAAGATCATCGACAACTGCTGTATGCAGCTCGTGATGCGGCCTGAGCAGTTCGACGTAATGGTGTTGGAAAATCTTTACGGCGACATCGTCAGCGACCTTTGCGCAGGCCTTATCGGCGGTCTCGGCCTTGCTCCGGGAGCGAATATCGGCGAGTTTGGTGCGGTCTTCGAGGCGGTTCACGGCTCGGCGCCTGACATTGCGGGACAAGGCATAGCGAACCCGACCGCGCTGATGCTGTCAGCCGTGCAAATGCTCAATCACATTGGCGAGCGCGACGCGGCAACGCGAATGCACGACGCCATTCTTGCGGTATTCGCCGACGGCAGGGCCATCACACGCGACCTTGGCGGCACCGCGAGAACGAATGAATTCGCACGCGCCATCGAGGACAAGATAAAGGCGGGCAACGCCGCTAATGCGTAGCGATATCGCCTCAGTTCACCAAACCTTTACGCGATCCTTCGGGTCAAGATAGAGCTTCTGGCCCGGCTTCACGTCAAAGGCGCGATACCATGCATCAACGTTCCGCACCGTATAGGTTCGCCAGCGATCGGGCGAGTGGCTGTCGGTCGTAATAAGCATTCGCAAGAGTTGTTCGCGCATCTTACCGCGAAATGCTTGGCCGAACGCGACAAAGAACTGCTGATCGCCGGTCAGATCACTCACGGTAGGAGCCTCTTTGCCGCCGTATGCCGCCCGATAACCGTCGTATGCTGCCGAAAGGCCCGCAAGATCGGCGATATTCTCGTCCAAAAGCTGCCGTCCTTTCAGAAAGAGCCCCGGCAATGCCTCATAGGAATCATACTGAGCCGCAAGCCGCTTTCCGGCATCCTGAAAATGTGCCAGATCGGCGGGCGTCCACCAGTTCGAGAGTCGGCCGTATGCGTCAAAGAGCGAGCCTGTCGCGTCAAAACTGTGGCTTATCTCATGGCCGATGATCGTGCCGATCGCACCGTAGTTCACCACAGGATCAGCCTCGGGGTCGAAGAAAGGCGGCAGCAGGATCGCTGCCGGAAAATTAAGTGCGTTCTGCAGCGGCAGGTTAAGTGCGTTGACCGTCTGTGCGGTGATCCACCATTCGCTTTGATCGACCGGATGATTCAGCTTGCTTAGCGCGTACTTGTAATCAAAAAGGCTCACCCGTCGGTCATTGCCGACAGCATCGAACCTGTCGATCTTCAGGCCGTTATAGCTGCGCCATTTGTCGGGATAGCCGACGCCGACATACAGCGTATCGACCTTTGCCTTTGCCTTCTCGCGCGTCTCGGGTGTCATCCAGTCAAGCTTGTCGATGCGAAGCCGGAACGCCTTGCGAATATTTTCGACAAGCTGCTGGATCGCAGCCTTGGCCTGCGGGCTGAAATACTTTTCGACATACATCTTTGCGACAACATCGCCGAGTGCGTCACTCGTTGCATTGATGCCGCGTCCGCGGCGCGAACCTTGAACCGATACGCCGCCGAGCTCCTTTCCGTAGAACGCGAAATTCTCGTCCGCGAAAGCCTTCGGCAGCAGGTTCGCATATCGGTCGATGACCCGAAGCGTAAGATACTCCTTCCATGTGTCAAGCGGTTCGCTGGCCGTAAGCGCTGAAATGCCCTTGACCGCATTCGGATGCCAAACGATGATCTTCGGCACCGTACCGAGCCCCGCGGCCCGGAAATATTCCTTCCAATCAAGCCCCGGAGCTTGTTTCGAGAGATCGGCGGTCTTCCATGGATTATTTGCCTTTGAAACATCGGCCGATTCTTCGCGGCTGGCGTGCGTCGCGGCTATCTTATTTTCGAGATCATAGATTCGGCGGGCCTTTGCCTCCGGGTCGGCAACCTTTGCAAGCCGAAGCACGTTGCCGAGATGCTCGCGGTATTTCTCTTTTAACGCCACTCCGTCTTTTGACTCATCAAAATAGTAATCACGATCCGGCAGGCCAAGTCCGCCTTGAAGTAAATACGGCACATTCCTCTTCGGATCGTTGAGGTCCGCTGAGACCCACAAGCCTAAGAGCCTGTTCGTGTAGAAGTTCGTCATGTTGAGCGGATCTACATCCGCACGCATTTGCGAACCCAACACGCGGGCAAGGCCGGTCTTGTCCTTTATCGCAGCGATCTGAGCAAGCTCATCCGCGATCGGCTTGAGGCCTTTCGCCTCGATCGCTTTCTCGTCAATATAAGCAGCGTAATAGTCGGCCACCATTTGCGCCTCGGGCGTCTTTTCCTTTTCGGCGTCTGCGATCAGCGACGCATTCCGCCGCGCGACCTCGGCAGCGATCGTCTGGAATGTACCCAGCGATGAGCGGTCCGGCGGTATGACGGCATCCTTGTACCAAGTGCCGTTCGTGTAGAGGAAGAAATCATCGCCGGGAGCGACGCTTCTGTCCATTCCCGCCAGATCGACATTTACCGCGAGAACACTGCCCGGAAGGGCTGAAATGAACGCCGCCAATAGTATTGCGGCAACCGCACGCTTAAAGGCTCTCTCTCTCATAATTCCTCACAAGGCCGCTTGCGGCCCTCGCCGCTTCGCTGGTAATACGCCTAAACTATACTATGGTTTCTTCCATTTTTGCGTTAGCAAAGCTATCATTGGCTGCAACGCCGTAAGCGAAATCGCGTTCTAACAGTGAGGCGGAACGGCCGCCGGGAGAATTGTAATGAGGATTTTTATCGTAGCGGTGATCATCGCGCTCGGCCTCGCCGGAAATGTGATGGCCCAAAAGACCGAAACGCTTACCGTCAAGAACGGCTGCCAAAAAAAAGCTAAAACGAGCAAACTGAAGATCAAACTCGTCGAAGTTATGGAGGACTCACGCTGCCCTGACGGGGCGAACTGCATCTGGGAAGGCAACGCAAAGGTAAAGGTCAAGATCGTCGGTGCCAAGGAAACAAAGACCTTTGAATTCAACACCAACTTGGGGGCCCGCGGCGATACGATCGACGGCTGGGCGGTAACAATGGTCTCGCTCTCACCCGTACCGAAGAGCGGCGAAACTATCGACCCGAAAAACTACACCGCAAAGTTCGAGATCGTCCGCCTTATCCGCTGACCGCAGATCATCTTCCGAATCGAGAGAGGCCGGCTGAAATGCGTATCAGACGGCCTCTTTGTGGTTGTGTGAGTGTTTGTTTTGTTCGTATCAGCGGACGAAGATGCTTGGGACAGGGATGTCGCCCGTTGAGCCGAACTGTTTTATCAGAAGGCCGGCGGTCGAGCGTTTCACATACCAAGTGCTGCCCGTCGGACGGAACACGGCTGCGTCTGCCTTGCCGTCGCCGTCATAGTCGCCCGGCGAAGGCACATCGCCTGTCGTCCCGAACTGATCCGCGTAATATGTCAGGTCTTCGCTCCGAAGGATGTACCACGTTCCCCCTGATGTCCAGAATGCAATGTCAGCCTTGCCGTCTCCCGTGTAGTCGGCAGGCACTGCCTTGTCCGTCGAAGAGCCGAACTGTGTTGCGAACACGCTGTTATCCGAACTCTTGCGTATCCACCATTCGGCACCGTTAGCACCGTTCGGACGGAATACGGCAATGTCAGCCTTACCGTCGCCGTCATAGTCCGCTGCGACGGGTTTGTCGCCTGCCGCTCCGAAGCCTGTGATCGTAGTGCCGCCCGTTGTGTTGTTTATGTACCAAGTGGAGTTCGACGGACGGAACACTGCTGTGTCGGCCTTGCCGTCGGCATCGTAATCCGCAGGCACTGGCACATCGCCGCTTGCTCCGAACGGCGTTGCATAGTACGTCATATCCTCACTGCGGAGAACGTACCAATAGCCTGTCGAAGGCCTCCAAAACGCCACATCAGCCTTGCCGTCGCCCGTGTAATCAGCCGCAACGACACTGTCTGTCGCCGCACCGAACTGTGTGGCGAACACACCGTCATTCGAACTCTTCGATATCCACCACTCCGAGCCGTTCACTCCATTCGGCCGATAGATCCCGATATCCGTCTTCCCGTCACCGTCAAAGTCAAAGGGAACACGCGTTGTTGAGGTCTGCGGCCTGTACCAATCGGTAGCAATATCGATCGCCGAATTTGTGGTCAGCCGAACCGGTGAAGTCCCGTCAGAATTTGCAACAAAGACTTCCGGCAAATTTCCTGCTTGGCCGGAGTACAATATTTTTGTGCCGTCGGGCGACCAGACAGGTATTTGAGGATTATTTGTCTGAGGCCATGTCAGAGGGTTCGTACCATTGATGTTCATTACAACAACACGGACATCGCCCGTGCCGGAATCCCTGATGTACGCTATCTTTGTACCATCCGGCGAGACATTGGCATATACGTTAAGAACGGGCGCTGACGTACCGGTGATCGCGGTGCGTTCGCTTCCGTCCGCATTTGAAACGCAAATCTGATAATTCGTTTGCTTCTGATCGCTACAACTGAACACCAGCTTAGTGCCGTCCGGAGTATAGGTGGCAAGATCCTCGTCCGGAACGGTTACAGCGACCGCACTTTGACTCGAACCGTCCGGGTTCATCGTATATAGGTCACAGCTTCCGCTGCTGCAGCGTGAGAAAAGTATCTTCTGACCGTCGGGCCGCCATGTAGGATATTTATCGACCGTAGCAGTATTCGTTAATCGAACAGGGTTGGTTCCGTCGGCATTTGCGGTCCATATTTGCCATGGGCTGGTCGGTGTCTCACGACGCTGATAAGCGATCTTCTGGCCATTCGGCGAAAACTTTGCGAGAATTTCCGCCACCTCATTATTCGTTGTGCGCACCTGAGATGCTCCGTCGGTATTCATACGAAACAGTTCGGTCGTCCCGTTACGCGACGAATAAAAAAGTATCGGCCTGTTGCCCGAAGGCGCCTCCGGCACTCTGTCAAGTTGGTGGATCTGGTCAAGGGACAGAGGCCCATCGTAAATGCGAAGCCTGGCAATGGAGCCAGCGGAAGCCTGGATCGGATTCGCTCCGGCCCAATCCTGAAAAAATCTTAGACTTGTGATCGGCCCTCCGTCAGAAACGTCGCTAACGGCAAAAATATTGTCGCGATATATTGTCAGTACATTGTTGGAACGAACCATAGTGATCTGAAAATAGGAGTTTGCGTCGGTCGGCGGGTGTGACCCGCCTTCGCTTTCACCGATCCGTCCGTCGATAAGCCAACCGCCTTCGTCAGGAGCAGTTCCGCCGGACGCATCCAGAACCCGCCTTTTGCCTGTTACCGCTGCAAACTTGAACAAGATTACCAAGGACATGCTTTCCGTGTTCGGCACTATCGGCCCCAGAGCGTTGATCGCCACTCCGTTATTCAACGGGAAGTTGAGCACCTGACGCGAAAATCCGTCAACTTGTTCAGTACCAAATGTATTCGGCCCATTCCCCGTACCGGTGAGATTCGCTAATTCCGGTACCCCTGCGACGGAACTTGCTAAATTTCCCTGGAATTGGTAGTCAGCCTTCAGTGTTTGGGCCTTTGCGTTCCCGTAATACGCGATAATGATCACAAGGATCAATGCTACTCTAAACAATTGATGTCTCATTTCTGTTGCTCCAGATGTTGAATTTGATCGATCAGTCTCCCTCCGAGAAAACTGACCAACGAACAGATATACATAGGAACAGCCGCCAAAGTAATTAAAATTCGGCTAATTCTTGGCTAATTTCACAAAATAGGCATAGAATCATCCGAGACGGAAAGGCAATGGATGAGATCGTATCCAGTTCTCTTACGGATCCGCCGAGAGCGTTCAGGTTCGGCGAATTCGAGCTCGATCTGCTCGACGAGACCCTGCGCCGCAACGGAGCAAAGATCGCGCTGCCTCGGCGGACGATCCAGGTGCTTCGCCTACTTGTCGAACGACGCGGCGAGATCGTTTCAAAGAAAGAGTTCTTTGAAACCGTTTGGACCGGTTCGTTTGTCGAGGATAACAACCTTACCGTCGCAATTGCGGCCCTAAGAAAAGTACTTGATGATGACGCCCGGCACGCTCGTTTTATTGAGAATTTGCCGCGAAAGGGTTATCGTTTCGTCGCTGAGGTCGAATCAATTACGGATGATGGGAGCAAATCTGCCGCGAATGCAGGATCTGCCGCAGCCGCATCGCCGAAAAGTTCTCGTCGTTGGATATTCTTTGGCACATCGGCGATGATCGTACTCTTGCTGATCATCATTGCCGGTTTCAGGGGCCGCGATTCATCGTTTCTCGAAAGCCGCGGCCCAACACTGAAGTTTGATTCCCTCGCGATCTTGCCGTTCCAAAGTGAGAGCGAACAAAGCCGATATCTGGCAGATGGATTTGCCGACGGCATTACAAGCGACCTCTCGAAGCTGTCGGGGTTCAAGATAATTGATCGCAATTCGGCCGAAAAGTTCGGGAACGCTCCGGACCTGGCGGTTGCGGCGAAGGAACTGAACGTTGCAGCTGTATTGACAGGACATCTCGAGCAGAATGGCGACGTAATGATCGTGACGACAGATCTGTTCGATGCAGCCGCGAATACCGTTGTTTGGCATCAGCAGGTACGCCGGCAGACCCTGGAGATGCTCGCATTACAGCAGGAGACCTCGCAGGCGATGATCGAACGGCTGCAGCTTCAGCCCAATGATCCGCAGCTGGCCAAGCTTGCGAAGCGGCAGACAAATGACCCTATCGCCTACGACCTTTATTTGAAAGGACGGTACTTTTGGAACAAGCGTGACGAGTCCGAGATCGTCAAAGGTGCCGAATTTTTCAGGGCTGCGACAGAACGGGACCCCACGTTTGCCAAGGCCTTCGTCGGCCTTGCCGACGCTTACACGCTTGGCAGCTTCGGCGAGATGGGCATGAGCATAGAGGAGAAGAACTCGCTTGTTCGCGGATATCTGCAAAAGGCTCTTGATATTGATGATACGTTGGGCGAGGCTTATGCAGACCGTGCTATCAACAAATGCTACTACGACTGGGACTTCGCGGGTGCCGGCGCTGATTATCGGCGCGCTATCGAACTCGCTCCGAATTATGCAACGGCGCGGCATTGGTACGCCGAGTTTCTCACTATGGAAGGCAGATTTGATGAAAGTGCGGCCGAATATGAACGAGCCTTGGCGCTCGACCCACTCTCAATGCCGATCAGGACAGATATGGCGTTGAGCTATTATTACGCGCGAGATCTCGACAAGGCCGCCGCTTTGCTTGAAAAAGCAAAGGATCTTAACCCCGAATATGCCCGCACATACTTATTTCTCGGAATGGTTCATTTGGAAAAAGGCAATTTTAGCAAAGCAATTGACGCCTTTGATAAATATGTTACTCTGCAGCATAAGAACGGCACAAGGTCGCGGGATAATTACCTCAAAAATGAACGATTCTTTGCAGATCTAAGAGCCGTTGCCAATTCCGGCGGCTTCTGGCGCGCCTTTGTCAAGGGCGGCACCTACGATCTGCTTGACCCTTATCTCCTGATAGTTGGATATGCAAAACTCGGGCAGAATGATAATGCCTTTCGACTCGTGCGACAGAGTCTCGACGATCATTACTCCGGATTGGTTTGGTTCAAGGTCGCTCCGGGTATTGACGGCATTCGCGCCGACAACCGATTTCACGAGATCGAAGAGCGAGTGAAGTTCTAAGCCGCTTCTCGTATAAGAAGTACGATCGCGGTCGCTCGGATGGCGAGGCCGTGGCCGACCGCATCGACCATTTCGCCGGTCTTTGCCTTTACGGAAACACGTTCAGCCGAGACGCCGACGGCATCAGCGATCACGGAGCGCATCTCATCAATGTAAGGCCTGAGTTTCGGGCGTTCGAGATCGATGGTCGAGTCAAGGTTTTCGACAGAATAGCCCATTTCGCGGGCGAGGCCGGCCGCATATCGGAGGAACTGTATGCTAGCGGCATCGCGCCATTTAGCATCATTGTCCGGAAAATGTGTACCGATGTCGCCAAGCCCCAACGCACCGAGTATCGCGTCGGTTGCCGCGTGCAGAAGTACATCGGCGTCCGAGTGTCCTTGCGCACCGAGGTCAGACTCGATGCGGGTGCCGCCGATCATTAACGGCCGCCCGGCCACGAGGCGATGAATATCAGTGCCGATCCCTATGAGCATCATAACTTGTGTTCAGCCTCGATCTCTGCAAGAAGAGCTTCCGCGACAGCGATATCCTCCGGCCGCGTGATCTTGATATTGCGGGTGCTGCCTTCTACACAGTGTATCGGAACGCCGATCGCCTCAACAAGGTACGCTTCATCCGTAGCAGCGGCGGCCGACACTCCTGCATCGGCAAAGGCACGCGTCAGGACCTCCATCCGAAATGCTTGCGGCGTGAGCGCTCGGCGAAGCCGTGTGCGATCGACCGTACGGACGATCTCGCCGTTCTCGACGTGTTTTATCGTGTCGCTGACCTCGGCAACGAGGCACGCCGCGCCCGTCTCGGATGCCTTGCGAATGACCTCATCGATCTCCGCAACCGATACAAGCGGCCGGGCGCCGTCGTGCACGGCGACAACCTCCGCGGCTTCGACCGCCGCCAAGCCGTTCCGTACAGACTCAGCCCGAGAGCTGCCGCCGATGACCACGCTCTGCAATTTTGTTATGCCGCATCCGAGATCCATTGCCTCAAAACGGCGGCGGCCGTCATCCGATAACACTAGGACGATGCGGTCGATCGTTTCGGCGGCCTCGAACCGCTCGATCGTACGGCGGAGAACAGGTACGCCGTGGATATTGACGAATTGTTTTGGAGTTTCCGCACCGAACCGCTCGCCGGTGCCCGCAGCTACGATGATAACGGTCGTCATAATGGCAAATGCCCGATGAAAGCCGCCGATCAGCCGCAGGCTATTCTATCTCTTCGATGATGGTGGTTTGACGAAGCTCGCGTGTCGCCTTGCGAAACCCGACCGAGCGCGAATCGTGGATATTGAAATTGTTATTGTCGCCGTTGTCCTGACCTTCTTCCCACAGGCGGCCGAAGATCATCTTTCCTGCTGTCGTTTGGAGCACGCTCGTAACCGCGATATCAGCGGTCTTGCCGATCAAACGGCGAGCGTTATCAATGACGACCATTGTGCCGTCGTCGAGGTAAGCAACACCTTGGTTGTACTCCTTGCCCTCCTTGAGTACAAAAACCCGCATCGCTTCGCCCGGCAAAACGACCGGCTTGAGTGCATTGGCAAGCTCATTTATGTTCAGCACGGAGACGCCGCGGAGCTGCGAGACCTTATTGAGGTTGAAATCGTTGGTAACGATCACCGCGTCAAGCTGCGTGCCGAGTTCGATAAGCTTGAGATCGACCTCTTTTACATTCGGAAAATCGGTCTCAACGATCTGAACATCGAGCTTTGTATTGTTGCGGAGCCGCTGGAGCATATCGAGGCCGCGGCGTCCGCGCTGCCGCTTTGATGAATCGGCAGAATCGGCAACCTGCTGAAGCTCGGTCAAAATAAAATGCGGGACAATGAACGTACCGTTCAAAAATCCTGTTTCGGCGACGTCGGCGATGCGGCCGTCAATGATCACGGACGTATCGAGTATCTTGTAATCGCGGACCGCATTCTTGTCGCTGAAGATGCCGCCGAGTGCCGAGAGATCGATGTAATCGCCTTTAGCGGCCCCCACCATCAGCCCCACATATCCCATTAAGAACATCAGCGAAATGGTCAGGAATGTCTGCATTTCAGCCGACACAGCAGCTTCTTTTTGGATCGATATGAGCATTCCGATAAGAAATGCCCCGATGATGCCCAAGATCGCGCCGACGGCCGCGCCGATAAGTGTCTTGAGGCTTGCGCGACGCACGCGCATCTCAAAGCCGATGATAACAAAGCCGATGAGCATACCGAGGCCGGCACTGATCATGCGCCGCGTATTCTCATTCGCAACGCCTTCAAGCCCGAATCGGTGAGTTCGCTCAAAAGGATTAAGGACGTACCCAAGCAAGATGAGTAAACCCATGAACGCCACCCGTAGGATAAGGACATCGACCTTCATTCCCTGAAATCTTACCATAAATGAAACTGCTAAGTTAAGAATTTCTCCAGAGTTTCTCGACAAATACGCCAACCGCGGCCGAACTCTGTTATCATTTCACTTCCGAATATGGCGAAACAGCCAGCAACGATCTTTGTTTGCCAGAACTGCGGCGGTCAAGCACGCAAGTGGCTTGGGCAATGTCCCGACTGCGGCGAGTGGAACACGTTCGCCGAAGAGAAGTTCAGGCCGTCGCGCGTTTCAACCTCACAAAAGCTTGGCAACGCCGCTTCGCCCGTGCCTTTTTTGAGTATCGAATCGCAGGATGACAAGCGAAGCGCGTCGGGGATCGATGAGTTCGACAGAGTGCTCGGCGGCGGCATTGTCGCCGGTTCGCTCGTGCTTATCGGCGGCGCTCCCGGCATCGGCAAATCGACCATCGTTATCCAGATCGCCGACCGTCTAAGCTCGGGCGGCCACAGCGTTCTGTATGTTTCGGGTGAAGAATCGGAGCGGCAGATAAAGATGCGCGGCGAACGTCTCGGACTAAATGCCGAAAATCTTTTCATACTTGCCGAGACGAGCCTGCGGACGATCCTTGACGAGGCGGCGAGGCTGCGGCCGGATCTGATCGTTATCGATTCGATCCAGACGATCTTCACAGACCGCATCGAGTCAGCCCCCGGAAGCGTATCGCAGGTTCGCGAGGTCGCAAGCGAGCTGATGATGCTGGCAAAGCACACGGGCACGCCGGTCTTCGTTACCGGCCACGTTACAAAGGACGGCTCTATCGCAGGCCCGCGAACACTCGAACACATCGTTGACACGGTTCTCTACTTCGAAGGCGACCGCCATCACAATCACCGCATCATCCGGGCGGCAAAGAACCGCTTTGGCGCGGCCAATGAGATCGGCGTTTTTGAAATGACCAACGCGGGCCTCATTCCGGTCGGTAATCCTTCGGAAATGTTCCTCGGCGAAAGGCCCGACAACGCAACCGGCTCGGCAGTAACGGTCAGCATTGAAGGCACCCGGCCGATGCTCCTCGAAATACAAGCACTTGTTAGCGGTGCGAAGTTCGGCACCGGCCGCCGAATGACGCAGGGTTTCGACCACAATCGCGCAAGCCTTTTGATCGCCGTCCTTGAGAAGCGTCTGGGATTTCAGCTTGCCGGCGACGACATCTTTGTCAACGTTGCTGGCGGCGTAGAAGTGGACGAACCGGCTGCGGATCTTGGTGTGATCGCGGCTATCGCTTCCAGTTATCGGGGGCTGCCGATCCCGCATGATACCGCCGTATTCGGCGAGGTCGGCCTGACGGGCGAAGTGCGCGGCGTCCTCCAAGCCCAAGCACGCGCCCGCGAGGCTCAAGCACTCGGCTTCAAGAAGCTGATATTGCCGCACTCGAACAAAAAAGGCCTCGAAAAGCTCCTCGGCCTGCGTGTTGTCGGCGTTCGCGATCTCGAACAAGCGATGGACGAGCTATTCTAGCTGAACCAACGTTTTATTTATTGAATGGATTTAAGTATATTTAACGAATGAAAGCCATCGTAGTTACGCCGAAAAGCGAAAGCGAATTCAAATTCATCGCCGACCTGCTTAAGAAACTCGGCGTGGGCAGTTCAACGCTGACACGTTCAGAACTTGAAGATATCGGAATGCTGAAATTGCTAGGCAAGGCGGACAGATCAAAGAAAGTGAGCCGCCACTCGATAATGAAGAAATTATCAACTTGATGAAGGTCCAATTTCTGCAAAGCTTTTCAAAAGATATCGATAAGATACACTTGAAGTCGGTCAAAGCATCGTTAAAAAGATTGATCGAATTGATAGAATCAGCCGAAACTCTCTCGAACATACCAAACACAAAGAAACTCAAGGGCCATAAAACGGCTTATCGAACTCGCGTCGGAGATCATCGCCTGGGATTTTACTTTGAAAACGAAACAATTATTCTCGCACGTTTTGTAGACCGAAAAGATATCTACAAGTTGTTCCCCTAATGATCTCGCTTTCGACGTAAATGTCGCGGTTAGACTTTTGCGATCAATAGCGATGCTGCAAACTCTAACTCACTCATTTTCCGTCAGATCGATAAAAGGAACGGCTTCAGAACCGACGGCGTCTTGAGCGATGCCTCATAGAAAAACTGCTTCCTGACGCCCCGTGAAGACAAGAGTTGCATGGTCAGTTGGCTTGTCATCACGAAGCGTGGACAATGTCGAAAGAGTACGCTTAAATGCCGTGAAATGGACGAGCTTTTCTAGGAACCGTCGGAGCTCATTATCCGTTCCAAGATCAGATCGCGTTTTTGTCTGATGTCGATGACGCGCGGCGACGGTTCTTCATTTATAAATCGCGGCGGTACGTTAAAAGGATCGATCTGCAGCGGCACGCCTTCATCCTCGAGGCGCTTTTCGATGATCTTTGAAATGAACTGCTGTTCGAACTGCGAGATATCGAGGAACTTTATGCCGATGCCCATATCCTCGAACCGATATATCGCCTTACAGGCGAGCGGCAGGAAATTGCCGTCCGGAAGCGGCATCTCCATTCGAAATTCGTCGCCGACGAGAATTTCGTCGTCCCAGTCAATGAAACATCCGCCGATACTCACTTGCGTAAGGCCCGCTTCACGCCGCTGCCCGTAATTGTCGTAGATCCGCACCCGCAGGTCGAGCGAAAAGCGAATGTACTGGCGTTGCGGTATCGACATCTGTGGTTTGACGCGTCAAGATGCTCTGACGAGTTCGATTTTAGCCGCAATCAACCCCAATGGCAATAGAAATCTCTCGGACACGAAAAAGGCCCCTTGCCGGGGCCGAAATATTGTACTGCTAATATCCCGTACGACGCGGGCTCAGTTGGCCGCCGCATCCGAGTGAACGCAATATTTGTCGAACGCTTCCATCAAGGTTTGAGCGATCATCGCGGGGTGTCGGCCTTCGAGGTCGCGGCGTTCGAACATTTGTACAAGTTGCCCGTCCTTCAAGATCCCTATCGACGGCGACGACGGCATATAGCCTTCAAAGTGCCCGCGAGCCGCCTCGGTAGCATCGATATCGGCACCGGCGAAAACTGTGATCGAGCGGTCGGGCTTATTTTCGGCATGCTGCATTGCCATCGCGATGCCGGGACGAACGCCGCCGGCCGCACAGCCGCAGACAGAATTTACAACGATCATCACCGTTCCTTCTGTCTCGCGGATCGCCGCCTCAACGGCATCAGGTGTCTTGGTTTCTTCGATGCCGAGAGCAGAAAGCTCTTGGCGCATTCCATGGATCATTGCTTCCGGATACGGCATAATTTCCTCACAAAAATCAGTGTCGATCGCGTAAAAGCGATGTTCTGACCTATTGTTTCAAGTATTGACGATTGGCCTGATGTAGTCAAGACCCACCGGCCTGCGGGTGCCCGATTTGCTGCATCGGCCGCGTTGCCATACCATCGAACCTGTAAGACCTATGGCGATCGAGATCGAAAAGAAATATAAGATCGACGCAGACATTGCCGCTCGGCTTGCCGAAAAGCTCGTGTCTATCGGGGCCGAGTTCGCATATGAGCGATCGGAGGAAAATTATCTGCATCGCGGCGGCACGGTGGACGCCCGTTCGATCGTGCTTCGCGTGCGCAAAACGGACGACACCGCGACACTCACCTATAAGGAAAGGATCGACCCTTCGAGCGAATTCAAGAAACAGATCGAATTCGAGACCGAGATCGGCGATGCCGCCGCAATGGAGGAGATCATCGAACGGCTCGGTTTTTCGCTTGCTGCTGTTTACGAAAAACACCGAAAGGCCTGGAACTGGGGCGGTGTCGAGATCGTGCTCGACGAGCTTCCGTTCGGCCGCTATATGGAGATCGAAGGGCCTCCCGATGGTATTCGTGATGCCGAAAAGACCCTCGGCATCGAGCATCTTGAAGTGGAGCTGAAAAGCTATCCGAGCCTGACCTTGAAGTTCGGCATACTTCGGGACGGTGTTGTTGAGGCAAGGTTCGACCGCAAGAAATAAGGTTATGAGCCGATCAGTTTGCCGACAAACGCCATTTGAGCATCGAATCCGCCCGAAGCCCGCGAAGCGACACGTTTATATGTTCCGTCAGACTTCAGCAGGCGTGCGTTGACTTGATCTTTCAGATAATTCTCAAGTAAAACATCCCGCAGATATGTCTTCAGTGACTCATCGCGTATCGGCGTGAGCACTTCGACGCGGCGATCCATATTGCGGTGCATCAGATCGGCGCTGCCGATCAGAACGTCGGGCACGCCGTCATTCGCGAACCAATACACGCGGCTGTGTTCAAGGAACCTGCCGACGATCGAACGCACGCGGATATTCTCCGACAATCCTTTGACTCCGGGCCGCAGCGTACAGGTGCCTCGAATTATCAGATCGATATCGACACCCGCTTTTGACGCCTCGTACAGTTCGTTGATAAGTTCATCATCCGTAAGGCTGTTCGCCTTCAGCACGATCGACGCTTTACGGCCTGCGAGTTTATTCTTCTTTTCGCGCCGGATCATCGTTATCAAGCGGTCGCGCACATGGAACGGCGACACAAAAAGGCGGCGATACTTATCCTGCTGCGAGTAGCCCGTCAGGAAATTGAAAAGATCCGTAACATCGGCGCCTATGACCTCATCCGCCGTCAACAGCCCAAGATCGGTATAGGTGCGCGCGGTCGTCAAATTATAATTGCCCGTTGCGATGTGGACGTAACGCACGAGCTTTTGCTTTTCACGGCGGACGATCAGCATCACTTTCGAATGCGTCTTGAGCGTCGAGATGCCGTAGATGACATGTACGCCTTCTTTTTCAAGGCGTTTCGCCCACTCGATATTATTTTCCTCATCAAAGCGTGCCTTAAGCTCGACAAGCGCCGTTACCTGCTTACCCATCTGAGCCGCACGTATGAGCGAACCGATGATCGGTGAATCTTTACCGGTGCGATAAAGGCATATCTTGATCGCCTTTACATTCGGATCCTCGACGGCTTCCGTAAGCAGATCAATGACAATGTTGAATGAATGATACGGATGATGCAGCAGGATGTCGCCGCGCCGGATCAGATCGAACATCGACCGTTTCTCATCCATGGTCCGAAGCGATATGGGCGAGATCGGCTTCTCTTTCAGCGCAGGCCGATCGAGGCCGTAGAGCTGCATCAGATCGGGGATATTCATAAAGCCGTCGATCGGCTCCACGCACTCCTCGCGAACGCCGACTCCCGCGACGAGCATCTTATGCATCTTAACGGGCATCGCACTCGAAAGCTCAAGCCTCACAGGAAAACGGTCGCGGCGCCGCTGCAGTTCGCGCTCGAGCGAACGCATCAGATCGCCGGCCTCATCTTCGCGCAACTCGATATCGGCATCGCGGCTCACTCTGAAAAGAAATGCGTCGCTCGTCCTCATGTTCGGGAAAAGTTCTCCGAGGTTTGCCGCAACTATCTCTTCGAGCAGCACATAGCGCTCCTCCTTGTGATCGACCGCAATGAGGCGCGGCACTGCGGGCGGCAATTTGATCCGGCCAAATCGCTTTTGTTTGAAAAGATGCCTCAGCGGCGGCGGCAAGGCTATGCGGTCCGGTGCCACCATTGTCCCGAGGTTGAGGCTCAGGTTGGATATGTACGGGAACGGATGGCTCGAATCGACAGACTGCGGCGTAAGGATCGGGAAAACATCGTCGTGAAAATACTTGTCGATCTTCTTCTTTTCTTTCGCCGCCAGCGACGCATACGGAACGATCGAGATGCCGGCTTTTCTTAATGCAGGCAATAAATTTCCTGCGAGGCATCGTGCCTGCTTATCAAGCATAGGCCGGACACGCCGAAATATCTCCGTGATCTGTTCCTGCGGCGTCATCCCGTCAGGCGAAAGCTCGCAAACGCCCTCAGCGATCTGCTCCAAAATACCGGCAACGCGGATCATGAAGAATTCGTCGAGATTTGTCGAAAAGATCGCAAGGAACTTGAGGCGCTCAAGCAGAGGCAAACTCTCATCCATCGCCTCTTCGAGCACGCGTGCATTGAACTCAAGCCAGCTTAGCTCGCGATTGAAATACAGCCTTCGATCAGCCGGCTGTTCTGTCGCCGTTCCGTTCGCTGTTTGTGATGCTTTGTGTTTTACGGCGCTGTCAAGAGCCATAGCATCTAGAATTATAATCGAATTTGCGGGCCCTAAGGAAGAAAATTATCTGCGCGGCATCGCCTCTATCGCGATACGGCGAACATCGTCGCCGTCACCCTTGATAGTTACCTTGAATGTACGTGTGCCGAATCTTACATCATCAAGACGGTCTGCCCACTCGATCAGCACGACCGCTCGCCCGTCACCCAATAGGTCATCAAGACCCGCTGCCTCGGCCGCGTGCCTGCCTTTTTTCAGTCGCCAAAGATCAACGTGATATACATCCAAGCGTTCGGTTCGATAAAGGTTTACGAGGGCAAATGTCGGGCTTGTAACCTCATCCACATCAAAGCCGAGACCGCTCAGAACACCCTTAACGAACAATGTCTTTCCTGCGCCGAGTTCGCCTAAAAGCAGGACGACGTCGCCCGCAAGAATTGCGGCGGCGAACTTCTCACCAAGGGCAAAGGTATCCTTGGGCGTTGGCAGTTCGTAGCCTCCATATATGCTGCCTGTGTATGCCGCCTCCATTATCTGTTTCGCTCCAACCGATCGAAGGAAGCGGTAAGGCATTCACGAACGTCGGACGCGGTCATCACACGCTTGCCGTACCATTCTTCAGCAACGTCAGCCGCCATGCCGGCGATGAATACAGCGGAGACCACCGTCTCAAATGGCTCCATACCGAATCTGGCCCCTTGCGCCGTAATTCCTGCGATGATGCCCGAGAGAGTGTCGCCATTGCCTGCCTTGCCAACCCCGGAATTACCGGTCGGATTTATGACAACGCGCCCGTCCGGAGAGCCGATCAGCACTCGCTCGCCCTTCAGCACAACGATCACGCCGCGTTTCACTGCCATATCGCGCACCGCCGAAATGCGATCAGCAACGGCCGCTTTGTCCGAAGTGCCGAGAAGCCGCAGAAATTCGCCCTCGTGCGGGGTAAGGATCAACGCCGGAGCCTCAGGCGAATTCTTGAACTCGATCGGAGCTATTTGATTCAAGCCGTCGGCATCGAGTACCAACGGCTGCTTACGGTGCTCAACGGCCTTGCGGATAAACGCCGCCGTGCTTTCGTCTTTCGCAAGGCCGCAGCCGATAAGAACCGAATCTGCCGTTGCGAGAACCTTCACAAGCTCATCAAAAGCCGCCTCGGCGATCGTTCCGCCATCCGTTTCAGCGACACCGCGTAAGATCACTTCAGGTAGAAGACGCGGCGCCGCCAAGCGTTGACAGCCCTTCGGCACTGCAAGAGTTACAAGGCCTGCCCCGGAACGCATCGAAGCGTTCGCAGCAAGCACGGCCGCACCGGAATATTCTCGCGAGCCTGCGATCACAAGCGTATGACCGCGTTTGTTCTTAAAAGAATCGTCAGAAAAACTCGTGCGTTCAAGCCATTCGGCCGCATCAGCGGTCTCAGAGACGAAGGTCTTTGAGGCCTGTTCGTCGATCAGTTCTTTGGGCGAGCCGATATCGGCCACGATCAATTCGCCTCCGTACGCTGCGATAGGTATTGCGACATTCGCAAGCTTCGGCGCGGTAAAAGTAACGGTAAGATCAGCCTTAACGACAGGGCCTTCAACAGAAGCGGAATCCGCCATTGCTCCCGACGGCAGGTCGATCGCAACACGCAGCGGCACTCGATCTCCCCTGAACATAGTATTTATTTCATCTGCCAATCGCGCAAAAAAACCCGCAATCGGCCGGTCAAGGCCAAAGCCGAATAACCCATCGACAACAGCATCAAAGCGGCCATGTTCTTGCCTGAACAGATCGCGGCCGTGCCGAAAGTCTTCGATGGTGCTGACCTCTGAAAATGAAAATGATGTGCCGCTCAGACATTCGGCGGCTTGAAAATTCACTCTTGCATCGCCCGCCGTCTGCTCGACCTTTCCGAAAAGGCAGACATCTGCCGCCGCCCCCTGCATCCGCAATAGACGCGCCAACGCCGCAGCGTCGCCGCCGTTGTTGCCTTTGCCGCAGAGGATGAGGACATTCCGGCCTCGAACCGAACCGCCCAGACGCTCACTAATGGCATGTGCAAGAGCGTGGGCCGCATTCTCCATCAGCAGAAGCGATGGGATATTGAAACGTTCCGTCGTAAGACGATCGACGGTACGCATCTGCTCTGCGGTCAGCACCTTTTGCATAATCGTAACTATAGATCATTAAGGGCGACTTTTCAGTAAGCGGGCTGCGGCACGTCCAAACGGAAGAGAGGCGACGCATTTACGCCGCCTCTCTACGCCCGATAAGCAAGGAGTTATGAAAAATCATGAACAACCAAGAAACACGTTAGCACTCAGCTGCGGCCGAAGTATGTTTGCCACTGTGCTCGACACGCTTTCTTCCGTTCATTAAATAGAAACGGCTATTTGCAACGGGTTTCCAAAAAAATGGTGATCCCGGCTGGATTCGAACCAGCGGCCTTTCACTTAGGAGGCGAACGCTCTATCCGGCTGAGCTACGGGACCACGAAAATGCAAAAGTCTAGTCTGTCGTATGCCAAAAGGCAAGCCTTACGAATCGTAACGCACGAGCGATGTTATATCGTATCCGTTGAATTTCTCACGGCCGTTCAGGAAATTAAGCTCGCAGACAAAAAGCAGTCCCGCCACGACACCGCCGACACTTTCGACAAGATCGACGACGGCGCGCGCCGTGCCGCCCGTTGCGAGCAGATCGTCAACGATCAATACTCGATGGCCTTCGCCGACAGCGTCCTTGTGCATCTCAAGCGTATCGGAGCCATACTCAAGCTCGTATGAGATCGAAACCTTCTCGGCAGGCAGCTTCTTTGGCTTCCTTACGGGAACAAAGCCCGCACCCAACTTGTATGCGACCGGCGCACCGAAGATGAAGCCGCGCGATTCGACGCCGATCACCGTATCGGCCTGCTTGCCGCCTGCCGCATCGGCAAGCGCATCGATCGCCATGTGAAGGCCTCGCGGATCAAGCAGCAGCGTCGTGATGTCGTAGAAATTGATGCCCGGCTTCGGAAAGTCCGGCACTTCTCGGATAAGTTGTTGTAAATCGTTCATAAAACAATAGTTTATCTTTCGATCCTGAATGTTGAGTACAAGCCGACGGGATCGACCACCAGCTCTTCGACACTTTCAATGGCGGAATACACAGGGCCGGCGGCCATGTCATCGCGAAACGCATCCACACTTTCAACGCTGCCTTCGACCCATGCTTCCACACGCCCGTCGTCAAGGTTGCGAACGAAACCCAATACCTGATGCCGCGCGGCACTTCTTTGCGCAAAGTACCGATACCCGACACCTTGAACGCGGCCGCTGATGAATAAGTGCCGTGCAACTATCATCCGAGTGCGTCGAGACATTCCCCAAGCGGACGCCGGCGGCATATGTAGATCGGTGTGCCTCGAACAGCGAATCGGCTTGCCTCCGTCTCGCGAAGCTCTTCAGCAAGTGCGAGGAATGCCCGCGGTTCATCCGTCTCAAATGAGATCAGATATTCCGTCTCGCTGAAGCCGAAAGTGTGCGTCATATGGATCCGTATATTCGGGAACCGCTGCCCCACCATGAAATTCTCTTTAATTATCGCATCTCGGCGTTCGGCAGGAAGGTCTGCCCAGTCCCTTATCTTTGAACACGGGTACACAAAATGATATTTTGTCGAACCCGCAACGACATGAAGGCGGTCATCGGCCCCGCTGTCAACAAAAACGCGGGTCTTCGTGGTCGAGAGGTAGCTGTAAGCTGTTTCCAAAAACCTGCCCAAGCCGGTGCGATAAAGCGCCGCGGTCATCTCCTGTACAGTGTCGAGTGATTCACCGATACGCCACAACATCAGATCGGCCTTCGAGTCGAAACCGACCAGCGAATAGCTGAAAAGCAGAAGATGCTCGCGAAAGCTCTCATAAACCTCGCAGAATTCGCTCTTGAATGCCGCCTTCTCGCTCGCCGAAAGCCTGCGCCATTCCGGCGAAATGCGGAAAAAGATGAAGTTGACGAATTGCGGTCGCGGTGCCTCCGTGTCCGGCAGGTCCGAAGATCCCGGTACAAGTCTGAGGCCGCTATCGGCCGGATCTCGTTTTTCCGTAATATTCTCCATCAAATTACAGTTGGATTGTGGCAATTTTTACCCTCAATGTCCAAAGTTGGAGCCATAACTGAAATTTACAATCTGAAAGATGCGTGGCACAATAGCCGACGAGTGTTGCGTTCCTTAACAATCATCGTTTTTCTCACTATCGCCGCGGGCATTTGCGCCGGCCAGCAACGGCCTTTGATGACCGATGACATCGATATAACGCCAAGCGGTGCTTTTGAGGTCTCGGCGGGCGTCGATTTTCTGCAGAACGCAAAGTTCCCGCTCTCCGGCATTAAAGGCGATCAGACAAGAGTCGGCGTACTTCGCTTACGTACCGGTCTTGCTGCAAATGTCGAGATACAGGTCGAAGGCTCACTGTACGAATTTGTCGCCATCAATTCACGCTCGACATCGCCTATACCGCTCAATATTAACGGCAACTCAACAAGCGATTTCGGCGACATCACCCTTTCGACCAAGATAAAACTTGTTAATGAGACCAAACACATGCCTGCGTTCGGTCTAAAATTCGGGTTTCAGCTTCCGAATACCGACCAGGCAAAAGGTGTCGGCACAAATCAGCTTAACGTCTTCGGCAAGGTTATCGTGCAAAAGGGATTTGGCAGTGTGCTTGACCGTGTCAGCCGCTTCAACCTCGTCGGCAATCTCGGTATGACGATAATGACCGATCCGCTCGAACGTTTTTCGCAGAATGACCTTTTGCTGTACGGCCTTTCGGGAACATATCGTGTGAACCGGCGGATAAATATCGTCGGCGAAGTGAACGGAAGGCAGAATACGCGTGCTCACGGTGCCCCCGTCGGAACGGAAAGTATCGGTCAATTTCGTATCGGAACACAGATCCGGGCGTCGGGGCTTCGCTTTGACACCGCAGCGGTCTTCGGCCTCACCCGCAACAGCCCGCGTACAGGCGTTACGTTCGGCGTTACCTACCTCTCGCCGCCGATCTTCAAACCGGCAAAATAGGCTTTACAAAATGATCCAACGGCCCGCTGCCTCGGCCTATTCCCGGCGCGCTTCGTATCGCTTCGCTGACAAAAGCTTTTGCCGTCGAGACCGCGTCGGAAAGCGAAAGGCCGAGCGCCGTGCACGAGGCGATCGCGGCAGATAACGTGCAGCCCGTGCCGTGCGTCGAGACGGAGTCTATCATCGGAGCATCAAATGCAAAATAGCCGGCATCATTGAACAGGTGGTCGCGTGCTGTGCCTTCACCCGCTGTTCCGTCAAAATGTCCGCCTTTTATAAGCACATTCTTTGCACCTTTTGAGCGGATCATCTCGGCGGCGGCGGCGATGTCATCGAAAGACTCGATCGCGACGCCTGAGATCCGTTCGGCCTCGGGAATGTTCGGCGTTACAAGCAAGGCAAGCGGAAAAAGTCTTTCAACGAGCGCCGAAAGGGCCGCGCTGTCTATAAGGTCATACCCCGATGTCGAACGTACCACAGGATCGACGATCAAGTTCGCGGCCATTTTGCTTGACAGCACTTCGGCGACCTCATCGATCACCTCTGCCGAAGGCAGCATTCCTGTCTTTACGGCATCAATATCGGCATCGTCAAAGACCGCGTCAAGCTGTGCCCGCATCGAGCTTCCGGTTGAATGAACCGCGCCGAATACACCCATCGTGTTTTGGAAAGTAAGTGAGGTAACTGCCGCCATTCCGAAACATCCGAATGCCGTAAATGTCTTGATATCAGCAAGTACGCCCGCACCGCCCGAAGGATCGACGCCTGCAATCGTGAGGCAGATCTTTCGCCGCCGGTTCACTTGCCGTTCCTCAGTGCATTCATGGTCTCGGCTATCTTTTTCGCACTGCCGAACGCTCGTATTCCGGCGATGCCTGAAGCCCCGTGCCGCAATGCCTCCGGCCCGGTCTCGGCATCGACGCCGCCGAGGGCCATGATAGGCAGGTTCCGATGCAAGATGCAGACCGCGTGCAGAACCTCGACACCAAGTGCAGGCCCCTTACCGGGAGTTGAGAATACAGGGCCGAAAACGACAGCGTCGGCGCCTTTGTCTTCCGCACGGGCGACGCTGCTTTCATTGTGTGTCGAAACAAAAACCAAAAGAGAACCGAATCTCCGGCGGACGACATCGGCTCCCAGCGAATTTGATGTCAGATGTACGCCGTCAGCACCGGCAGCAGCGGCAATGTCGGCGCGATCGTTCACGAGCAGTTTCATTTCGGCGCCGCTCTTCCGCACGGTAAGCCGCTGCGTGAGCGAGAAAAGCCCCTCCCCGGAAAGCTGCTTCTCCCGGATCTGAAAGTGCGTTACGCCATTCTTGAGCGCAGCGTCGAAAAGCTTTTCCAGCCGCACCATTGACGCCTCAAGGGTTTCGTCCGTTGCCCTGCCGTCCGTAATGAGATATGTGATCGGAGAGTTCATTCGTTGTCGGCCCCGGATTCTAAAAGCTTGACGCTGCGGCCGAAATTCGCCGCCTCCCAACCTGCGATGAGAATATTCATTACGCCAAGTCCCGTTACCGCTCCGCGAAACCACGTCGAGGAAACCGCCCTCTGGATAGACGGCAGGCCCGATCTATCAGCTACGAATGCGAGAAGATAATTCTCCGACCATTGACCGAACAGCATATCCCAAGGTGCAAGGATCAGGTAGAACCCTAACAGGAAGCACAGGAGAATAAAAAAAATGACGGTGAGGCGCTCGACCATACCGTCAAATTATAATCTTTACAGCGCTTATGCGGAAATTCGCAGAGGCCTCACATGGTAGGAACGAAGGTGCGGACCCGCTCGGCCACGTCGCGGAACTCCACATTCTCGGCATAGATCGCGTCGAAGTAGCGGGCTGCATTTTCAATGTCACCTGACGCTTCATAAGCGGCGGCAAGCTCATACCAAAGGCCTTGTTTCTCTTCGGGGCCTAATCCTTCGGTCTCAAGTGCACGCAGGAACCAGGTAACCGCATGATTCGGTTTATCGTGGCTGATGAAACAATGCCCCAGCAGGTTGGCACAGCTAAAGAAGCGCCGCGTGTTATCGCTTGTTCTCAGACACTTGATCGCATCCTGAAATTCGCCGATGGCTTGTTCGTACAGACCCATTTCCTGATATGCGACCCCCGTCTGGAAATGAGTATCAAAATCGCCGTCCGAGCCGGCCTCGACGTCATTTTCATCCAAGCCGAATTCCGAACGAATCTCATCAATGCCGATCGGCCTCATTTCTGCGGCCGGTTCAGAGCCTTGTTCAGCTGCAAGCTTGTCGCGCAGCCGCGAGACCTCGTCCGTCTCGCCGAATCTCTCGGCAAGCTCTTGGATCGTCTTCTCTGCAAGGTCGAAATAGCCGTTCTCAATATAGAAAGTTATACTCTCGACCTCTTTGTCGAGGTCGCGTGCCGCCGACTCGCTCAGGGTCTCGCCGTCCGCCGATCCTTCTCCGGCATACGGCTCGGAGACGATCGAGATCGCCGGCTTCGCTTCTTCGTCAACGGAATTTTCTTCCTCAACGACGCTGACCGCTTCAGGTTCGGCTTCCTCATCGTCAGGCAAATGACGGTCGGCAGCCTTCGGTTTGATAAATTCATTCTCAACGACCTGAATGTCGCCGCCCAGCTGTTCGTTGATCTCGTCGAGCCGAATACGAAGCAGAGTCTCGTGCGGTTTAAGGATCGTGAGGTGCGCAAGTGCATATCGTTCGTCCTCAAGGTTCCCTTGTTTCGATGCCGCGTTTGCAAGGCGGTCGAGAGCAACGATATAAGTGCGCTCCTCCTTGAGCCACGCGGCGTAGCTCACCAAAAGCCGCAGGCCCTGTATATGCTCGGGGTCGCGTTCGAGTATCTCGTTGATCCAGCGCCTGCACTCGTCGCCTTGACCCGCCGCAAGAAAATACTCGGCGGACATCGACAATATCCGTCCGGCGCCGTCGAGGTCGTTCGCGTTGAGATAAATGCGCAGGATATCGAGCAACTTCGGGTAGTTCGCCGGCTCGATCTCCACGAGTTTGATCACCGACCTCTCGGCCGCAGGTATGTTATTGGCCGAGATGTGGCAGTCTATCAGAAGCAAAAGAACGTCGCGGTTGTACGGTTCCTCCTCGATGATCTCTTCGAGTACCGAGACGGCACGTCCCGCACGGCCTATCGCCGCGTGCGCCTCAACAAAACCTGTCAGCAGCCGAAGATCGCTCGGCCTGATGTCAAGGCCTTTTGAAAAAGCCTTTATGGCCTCCTCGTGCTTGCCTTTGCGGGCAAGCCTGGCGCCTGCCTCCGCGTATGCCTCGGCAGCGGCCTCGTGCTGGCCCTCCCGCAGGTAAGATTCTGCGAGGCTCACGCAAACCTCTGTATTGTTCGGATCGAGAAGCGAGATCTGCTTCCACATCGCAAGAGCCTCGATCCTGTGGCCGGCCTTTTCGTAGTGCTCGGCAAGCGTCGTATAGTGCGAGCGTGCTTCGTTCAGTGACCCCTTGATGGTATAAAGCTCCGCGAGCTTCGTCGTAACCTCGATCGAGTCAGGCTGGAGCCGCGAGACCTTGTTGTAAACAGCGATAGCCTTCTGGGCAAAACCCTGTGTGCTGTAATGCTCGGCGACACGCAAATAACAATCCACGGCCTCACGTTTGTTGGCGTTCTTTACATAGAGATCGCCAAGCATATTGAGCGTGGTCACATCACGCGGATCGGCATCAACGATCGCTCGGTATTCCGAGATCGCAGATTTCAATTTTCCCTGCGCAACGTAACGCTCAGCGTTACGCATCGCCTTTGACCTGTCGAAATTCATCGTTTATTAACCGGATCGGTTGATGATCGAACTTATGATCGCTTCCTTACGAAATCTCCGGACGCGTTGTGGGCGTTGCCACAGGTGAGCCTGTGCATTTCAAGATTATCGCTAAGTACCCGTGATGTCAAGGTTTTTTACTGTTGTTTAACATATTTGTAGTATTTTACTGCGATTTTGATTTTTCGTGGTAAGGTTGGTTAGTCTAAGGTACAGAACCTTATGCAGGCGATAATACTCGCAGGCGGCAAAGGCACAAGGCTGAGGCCGCTGACCGTTTATACCCCGAAACCGATCGTACCGGTTCTGAACCGGCCGTTCTTGCTTTATCAGATCGATATTCTTCGCAATGCAGGCGTTACCGACATCACGCTTTCGCTGAGCTATCAGCCTGATAAGATCGAGATGCTGCTTGGTTCCGGCGCCGAGCACGGCGTTTCGCTCACGTATATTACAGAACCTAACCCTCTCGGCACAGGCGGGGCATATCGCTTTGCTGCCAATGAGATCCGCGAAACGACGATCGTGCTTAACGGCGATGTCCTGACCGACATCGATCTGACACGGTTGCTCGCCTTTCACGCAGAGCGTAAGGCGGAGGCAACGATCGTCCTTACTCCTGTCGAAGATCCACAGCGTTACGGCCTCGTTGAGACGGACAACAAAGGCAGCATTCTGCGTTTTTTGGAAAAGCCTTCTGCCGAGGATATCGAGAGAACCAAGACAAATACCATAAACGCAGGTATTTACGTACTCGAACCATCCGTACTTGACCTGATACCGTATGGTGAGAACCGTTCGTTCGAGTACGACGTTTTTCCCGAACTGCTGCGGCGCAAAAGCGTATTCTGCGGCTATGTGATGCAGGGCGAATATTGGCGCGACATCGGCACGCCGGCGAGCTATCGCGAGGCTCACCTCGACATCCTGGCCGGAAGATTCAGAACCGCTGAAGACGAAGACAGGCCGCAATACGAAAAGGCAACGGCCGCCGCTGTCGATGCGGTTTCCGTGATCGGCGCCGATTGCGTGATCAAGCCGAATGCTCGCATATCTAATTCCGTACTCGGTCCCGGCGTCAATGTCGAGGAAAAGGCTTTGATCGAGAACAGCGTTATTTGGGGCCACACGCGTATCGCTGCGAACGCGATCGTTCGCGATTCGATCGTCGGCCGCAGTTGCCATATCGGGCGCAACGCGCTCGTCACCGAGGGTGCTGTGCTGGGTGATAAGACCCAATTGACCGATTACACGCAGGTTTGACGACGGCATTGACACTGCCGCCAAAAAAGAACATCATCGAATTGTTGACTTGTGGTGAGTTAGGGCAACTTGCGACCACGTTAAATAAGCGGCTAAATAGCGAACAAAAATCTGAATAAAGGTTTGATCCTCGCTGGTTTGGCGAGGATCTTTTTTACGCTTATGCGGCTCAGTTTGACGGAAGATCAACACCAGTTCGCACGGGTGACTTAACAAGATGAAAAACTTCCGAGACCTGTTGGATTCCGAGAGTGTATATGTCTTTGACGGCGCGATCGGCACACGGCTTTACGACAAAGGCGTTTACATAAACCGGAGTTACGACGAGCTGAATGTTACTTCGCCCGACCTTGTACGCGAGGTTCATCAGGAATATGTCGAGGCGGGCTCCGACATCATCCAAACAAATACGTTCGGGGCGACCCGCAGCAAGCTGCACCCGTACGGCCTCGAATCCAGGCTTCGCGAGTTGAATGTTGCTGCCGTAAAGCTCGCACGCGAAGCCGCGGGCGACTCGGCCTTTGTCGCCGGCTCCGTCGGGCCGCTAGGCCTGCGTATCGAGCCATTTGGCCCGACCTCATTCGAAGAGGCAAAGAATATGTATAAGGAGCAGGTAGAAGCCCTGCTCGAAGGCGGTGTTGATGCCTTCGTCCTCGAAACCTTTTCCGAGCTTCCGGTCATTGAGCAGGCAATCTATGCGGTCCGTGAGCTTTCGGACCTGCCGATCATTGCACAGATGACGATCCAAATGGACGGGAAAACGGCGTTCGGTGCCACGCCCGAAGCGTTTACCGAGCGGCTCGACGAGCTGGGCGTTGAGATCATCGGCGTCAACTGCGGCATGGGGCCGAGCCATATCTTAAGCGCCCTTGAGAAAATGCGTGCAGTTACGAACAAGAAGCTCTCGGCACAGCCTAACGCCGGATTGCCGCGTGATGTTCAGGGGCGGCAATTCTATATGGGTTCGCCGGAGTATCTGGCCGAGTTCGCGCGCCGTTTTGTACAGGCAGGGGCAAAATTCATAGGAGGCTGCTGCGGCACGACACCGGCTCACATCAAGATGATGGCCGAAGCGGTTCGCTCCGTCAGCCCGCGGCAAGCTGTCAGCGAGGCACGCAAGCAGAGCGCGAATGTTATCGACCTTAAGCCGAGCGGCGTTACCGTCATACCGAAGGAAGAGCGAAGCCGCTGGTCGGCAAAGCTCGCTCGCGGCGAGTTCGTGACATCTGTCGAAGTGCTGCCGCCAAAAGGCTGCGATGTGCAAAAGACGATTGACAGCATCAGACTGCTGAGCGAATCGGGTGTCGATGCCGTCAATATACCTGACGGCCCGCGTGCTCAGACGCGAATGTCCGCCATGGCGACCGCCGTACTAGTACAGCGTGAGGTTGGTATCGAAGCCGTGCTTCACTACTGCTGCCGCGACCGAAATTTGCTGGGAATGATGTCCGACCTGCTCGGTGCGGCTGCGCTCGAGGTTCATAATTTGCTGCTCATCACGGGCGACCCGCCAAAGATGGGGCCTTACCCCGATGCAACGGCCGTCTTCGATATCGACTCGATCGGGCTTACCAATATGGCGAACAAGCTGAACCACGGCCTCGACCTCGGCAATAATCCGATCGGCAAGCCTGCTTCATTCTCGATAGGGGTCGGTGTCAATCCCGGCGCACTTAATTTGGATGAAGAGATACGTCGATTTGAATGGAAGGTTGAGGCAGGTGCGGAATACGCGATCACTCAGCCCGTCTTCGACAGCGATCAGCTTCGGCGTTTTCTTGATCGCATATCGCACGTACGCATTCCGATCGTTGCAGGCATTTGGCCGCTGATCTCATACCGAAATGCCGAGTTCATGCACAACGAAGTGCCCGGCGTGAACGTAACGCCCGAGATCCTCGAACGTATGCGTGCCGCTTCGGATAAAGGAAAGGACGAGGGCCGCATTGAGGGTATAAACATAGCCCGCGAGTCGCTGCTCGAAGTGCGTGACCTGATACAAGGCGTTCAGGTGTCGGCGCCGTTCGGCAACGTGAACTACGCCCTTCAGGTTTTCGACGTACTTCCGCAGTAGGCTCGATATCGATCGTGCTTATTCAGCACATAGCAGCACGATCTTTCCGGCTGCTTTCGACTCGATGACCGTCTTGTGTGCGGTTGGCGCCTCCGCAAGAGGAAATGCCTTGTTCACGATCAGATCGAGATAACCTTCCGACAAACCCTTATAGATCGCTTCGTATATCTCGTTCCGCTCAGCCGCAGAATAATTGTACAGCGACATTCCGTAGATCGTCGCGTCCTTTCCCATAGCAAGCCGGGGTGTAAATTCCAAACTCCCGCGGTTGCCGACTATGACGATGCGTCCGAACATAGCAAGCGCGCTGAAATCCCGTTCGAGATTCACATTTGCGAGCATCTCGATGATCACATCAACACCTCGGCCGTTCGTAAAACTCAAGATCTGCTCAAGATGGCCATCCTGCGAATGATCGAACGCTGCCGCACCAACTCGTTGGATCAGCTCGCATCCGGCCGCCGAACCGGCCGTACCGATCACACGCAGGCCGGCATTCTTTGCCCATTGGACGGCTGCGATGCCGACGCCGCCCGATGCTCCGTGAATAAGCACAGTCTCGCCTGCGGCTGCCTTTGCTTTTTGAAACAAAGCCCGATACGCGGTCGCGTACGGCGTCCAAATGCCGGCACCTTGCTCAAAACTGACATTCGCGGGAAGGGCGGCAACGTCGTTTTCATCACACAGGCAGTATTCAGCGTAAGTGCCTGTAAGCGAACCCGTCGTATAGACACGGTCGCCGATCTTGACGCCTGCCACACCGCCGCCGACTGCTTCAACGATGCCTGCGGCATCCTTTCCCGGCGTGTACGGCAGAGGCGGGAGTTTCGGATAAACGCCGGCACGCAAATACGTATCGACCGGATTCACACCTGCGGCAAACACCTTTACGAGCACCTGTCTCTCGCCCGGCACCGGTGTATCGACCACGGCGATCTTCATCACTTCAGGCGGCCCGAACTCATTGATCAAGACAGCTTTCATAAGACCTTTTTTATGTTAGCACTTGAATATTGGCACTTTATCGGTCTTTCGAGGACGCGACTCAAATGCGGTGTGATCGTAATGCTTGCCCATTCTTCGCATAACCGATACCGGTTCGCCGCACGGCAGCAACGGAACGCGGACACTCCTGTCCGCATTCCGTTGTTACTCCACAGTAACGGATTTTGCAAGGTTTCTTGGCTGATCGACGTCGCATCCGCGGCGTACGGCGATATGATACGAAAGAAGCTGCAGCGGCACGATCGAAAGGATCGGTGAAAGCAGGTCCGATGTCTCAGGCACCTCGATCACGTGATCCGACGCTTGGCTGCTCATCGTATCGCCCTCGGTCAGAACGGACACAATGATCCCGTCGCGTGCTTTGACCTCGACAATATTTGAATGAGTCTTTTCGTAACGCAGCTCACTTGCCGTGTTGCCGTTCTCTTTTGTATTTACGATAACGACGGGCAATTTCTCATCAATAAGAGCGTTCGGGCCGTGCTTCATTTCGCCCGCGGGATAGCCTTCGGCGTGAATGTAGCTGATCTCCTTCAGCTTAAGTGCTCCTTCGAGCGCTACCGGAAAATTTATTCCGCGGCCAAGATAAAGAAAATCCTGTACGCGGAAGAATTCCTTTGACAGCTCTTCGATCGAATCAGCATCGTTAAGAAGCTGCTCGATCTTCAGCGGAAGCTCGGCAAGGTCCTGTGCGAGTTTCTTTGCCTTTTCGGTATCGATATGGCCGCGCAGTTCGCCCAGATAAGTTGCGAACAGATAGAGCGCGATCATCTGCGCCGTAAAGGCCTTTGTCGATGCGACGCCGATCTCGGGGCCCGCGTGCGTCAAGATCGTGCCGTCGGCCTCGCGTGTGATCATCGAGCCCTGCACGTTGCATATCGCAAGCACCTTGCAGCCGGCGGCCTTAGCTTCACGCATCGCTGCGATCGTATCTGCTGTCTCGCCCGACTGCGATATAACGATAAGAAGGTCATTTTCGGAGAGCACGGGATCGCGGTAGCGGAATTCCGAAGCATAATCGACATCGACGGAGATGCGTGCAAGCTGTTCGAGCATATATTTGCCCGCAAGGCCCGCATGCCAGGAGGTTCCGCAAGCCGCGATCTTTATGGAAGAAAGTTCGCGGAATTCCTCCTCGGTGATGTTCATCTTGTCGAGATAGAGCTTTCCGCTATCAAGCGAGACACGCCCTTGGACGGTATCGCGGACGGCACGCGGCTGCTCGTAGATCTCCTTTAGCATAAAGTGCTTAAAGCCGCCCTTCTCCGCCATTATCGGATCCCATGTGATCCGCTGTTTCTGAGGCTCGACAACATTGCCGTCGTAATCCGTAACCCTGACCGAATCTTTTGTAAGAACGGCTATCTCGCGGTCGCCGAGAAAGAACACGTCGCGTGTATGCTGAAGGATCGGCGGAACGTCGCTGGCCACAAAGAACTCGCCGTCGCCAAGCCCGATAACGACGGGCGGCCCTTCGCGAACCGCAATTATCGTGTCGGGCTCGTCCTTTGAGATGATCGCAAGTGCGTAGATGCCGCGCAGTTCCTTTACCGTCTTGCGAACGGCAAGTTCGAGCGACAGCCCTTCTGTATCGATATAGTGGCCTATAAGGTGTGCGACAACCTCGGTATCGGTCTCGGTATGGAACTCGTGGCCGAGTGCCTGAAGCCTCTCTTTCAGCGAGAAATAGTTCTCGATAATGCCGTTATGGACAACGACGACCTTTCCCGACTGGTCACGGTGCGGATGGGCATTCTCCTCGGTCGGCCGTCCGTGCGTCGCCCAGCGCGTATGCCCGATCCCATAATTCCCGTCAAGCGGTTTCAGCCTGATGGCTTCCTCAAGATTGCGGAGTTTACCCTCTGCACGCCGCAAACTGAGGTTATGATCGGTATCAACGACGGCAATGCCGGCTGAATCATATCCGCGATATTCGAGCTTACGCAGGCCCTCGATTATCAACGGCACGACCTGCTTATTTCCAACGTATCCGACAATTCCACACATAAGAGTTCAAAAAGCGGCGGCCTATTTACCGTCGAGATCCTTGATCGTCCGCGCCGGTGCTCCGACGACTAGCTTATTCGGCATTATATCTTTTGTTACAACTGTACCGGCACCGGTAACAGCGCCGTCTCCGACCTTTACCGGGGCCACGAGCATCGTATCCGAGCCGATCTTCACATTTTTTCCGATATGCGTTTCGTGCTTGTTCTTGCCGTCATAATTGCAAGTGATGGTGCCGGCACCGATATTCGTATCCTCACCGATGGTGGCATCGCCAAGGTACGTCAAGTGGCTCGCTTTTGAGCCGCGCCCGAGCTTTGTCTTTTTAAGTTCGACAAAATTCCCGATCTTTGCGCCGTCCGACACCACGGCGCGGCCGCGAAGGTGTGCCATCGGCCCGACCGCGCAGCCGTCGCCGATCACGGAATCAGTAATAAAGGAATTGTCCTTGATCTCGGTATGGTTGCCGATCTCCGCATTTACTATCCTTACGCCCGGCCTCAACACACAGTTCTCGCCGATAATGCTTTTACCCTCGATAGTTACGTTCTGACAGATGACAGTGTCGCGGCCAACCTTCGCCTTCGACGAGACATACGCTGCAGAAGGATCGATAAAACTCACGCCGCTTTCCAACATCAGGCGCCTTACGGTACGCCGCCGTATCTCAGCCTCCATCGCAGCGAGCTGTGAACGGTCATTCACGCCTTCGATCTCGTTCGGGTCATTGTGAAGGAACAAAGCTACGACGTCGCCCGCCGCGTTAAGGATGGTCGGCACATCGGTCAAATAATACTCGCCTTGAGCGTTATCGTTACCGATCTTGCCGAGTGCACGAAACAGCTTTTTCGTGTCAAAACAATATATTCCGGAATTGATCTCACGGCAGGACCGCTCGGTCTCGCTTGCGTCCTTCTGCTCGACGATGCGGCTGAATTTGCCCGCATCATCGCGGACAATGCGTCCGTAGCCGGTCGGGTCGCCAAGCTCGACCGTTAAGATCGTACACGCGGCTTTTGAGCGCTTGTGCTTCTGAACGAGTGCGCGCAGCGTTGCCGAGCTGATCAGAGGTACGTCGCCGGATAATACGAGCAAGATCGAATCGCGCCCGCGGAGTTTGCTTTTAGCAGAGTTGACCGCATCACCCGTGCCGAGCTGCTGTTTCTGCATGGCAAATTCTGCTTTGCCTTCGCCAAACTCGGCGGCAACGGCACGTTTCACATCGTCGCCCTGGTGGCCGATCACGATATTCAAACTCTTGGGCTTCAGCGACAATGCGGTTTCGCACACGTGGTTGATCAACGGCCGCCCGTCGAGTCGGTGCAGGACCTTGGCGAGGCCCGAGCGCATCCTAGTGCCAAGCCCTGCCGCCAATATTAAAATGTCTAGTTCGCTACTCACAGGTTGATGATACGGCAGAGTGCGTGAAGTCTCTAGGCCGGAAATGCTTCGTTCTCGACAAGCTCTTTTCTGTTGATCGCACAAAGCAGCGTGACCTGAGCCAGACGTTCGGGATCGTGGCGGACCATTTCACCTTCGGACAGCAGATTACCGTAGATTATCTCCGCACCTTCAATGGTTTTCGGCGTGACCGAGCCGTGAACGCCGATCTGCTCGGCCCCTTCCTCCGCATATTTTTCCATTTGTTCGTGGCTGATCGGATGATCGTTGACAACGACAAAATCGAAATCGATCTGCGGAGCATACTGCTTGAACTTTTCGATATGGTGGCGTGCTGTCATGCCGTCGGTCTCGCCCGGCTGTGTCATAAGATTGCAAATGAACAACTTTACTCCCTTGCTCTCGGCGATAGCGTCGGCAACGCCGCTGACGAGCACAGGCGGGATCAAACTTGTGTATAGAGATCCCGGCCCTATGGTTATCGCATCGGCCTTGCGGATCGCATCGATCGCCTCCGGCAGCGGCTCGCAGTTCGAGGGCTCAAGAAAGAGGCGCTCGATCAAATTGCCGACGTGCCCGATCTTCGTTTCGCCGTGAACGGTACGACCGTCAGATAACCTTGCCGCAAGCCGCACATCTGCTACCGTCGCGGGATAGATATGGCCTTTGCTCGCAAGGATCTCGGATGAGACCTTTACGGCTTCGGCAAAGTCGCCCGTGATCTCGGCAAGAGCTGCGAGAAAGATATTCCCGACGCTGTGGCCGCCGAGGTCGCCGTCGCCGCTGAATCGATGGCGGAACAGCCGTGACAGCGTCTGCGAGTCCTCGCTCAGGGCTACCATGCAGTTGCGTATATCACCGGGCGGCAATATCTGAAGCTCATCACGAAGCCTGCCCGAACTGCCGCCATCATCTGAGACCGCGACAATCGCAGAGAGATCTTCTATCCAGACAGGTTCGCTCTCTCCGGCCCGTACAAAGCGTTTCAGCCCCGAAAGCAGCATTGAAAGGCCATTGCCGCCGCCGATGGCAACAATTCTGAGGCCTTTTGATCTGTTGGAAAAAATGTGATGTTTCATCGAAGCACACCTGGCCGTGGGTAAAATTGCTGCTTACAATGTTAAAGAGGTGCGGGGCGCGCCATCCCGCGATCACTGATTTTATCACCTTGCACCATTATCATCAATCATTTTAATAAGGGGTGTAAGCATTGCTGTTAGAATTTTATCGGCACGCCCAGACGAGTGAAAGGTGTCCGGATTACTGCTCAGCAGGTTGGATCAGGAAAAAAATGCTTGTGTGCGGCTTGGCGAGTGTGATAACTTTGATTTTGCGGCAGAGATTGTGCCGCCCATCCGCTTTTGTCGAAATCGGCACTCAATTTCTAAATTCGCCCGACCCGGCCACGAGTTAAATGGCAGACACGCCCTTCATACTTCAAGAACATCAGTTTTCGAGGATAAAGATGATCCTCGCCCGCCTTTGTGTCGAATGTGCGGCCCGAGCGGTCTTTCTTGTCGATCGCGACGGCCAGCCGATCGCCTTTCACGGCGACATCGGCGATATGGACACGACGAGCTTCGCCTCGCTTGCTGCGGGCAACGTTGCCGCGACCAGCAGCATGGCTCAGCTGATCGGTGAAGCGGCCTTTCCCGCCGTGGTTCACGAAGGTGAACGCGAAAGCATCTACATCGGTGTGATCGGGCGAAGCCTGCTTGTGGTAGTATTTGATGGACGGTCCACGGTCGGACTCGTCAAGATACGCTCAAAACGCGCGAGCCATGAGCTTGCGGCGCTGCTTGAAGAAGCAGTGGCCGAATCGGCAACTATGCATGTCAGTCCGAACTCGTTCTTTGCCGAGATAACGGACGAAGATATTGACAGCCTGTTTAGCTAGTGCGCAGTGGCCAGTGGTCAGTGGACAGAGTGCCTGTCCTTTTGATGACCACAGAGCACTGACCACCGAACACTAATCACTATGACCTTTATCAATTACGCATCACGCGAGATAAACTGCAAGATCGTTTACTACGGCCCCGGACTTTGCGGAAAGACGACGAACCTGCAATACATCTACGATTCGACCGCCCCGCAGGCCAAAGGCAAACTCATAAGCCTGGCCACGGAGACGGATCGCACGCTGTTTTTCGATTTCATGCCGCTGGAGCTCGGGACTGTTCGCGGGTTCAAAACGCGGTTTCACCTATACACGGTGCCGGGCCAGGTGTATTACGACGCCTCGCGTAAGCTGATCTTGAAGGGTGTTGACGGTGTCGTTTTTGTCGCCGACAGCCAAGAAGAGCGAATGGACGCAAATATCGAGTCGCTCTACAATCTTGAGGAGAACCTGCAGGTACAAGGATACGATCTGGACAGCATTCCGTATGTTCTTCAGTTGAATAAACGTGATCTGCCGAACGTAATACCGAGCGATGAGCTTTCGCAGGAACTCCAGCGAAAGGACGAGCCGATATTTGAAGCGGTCGCAACCGACGGAACAGGTGTTTTCGATACGCTGAAGGCCGTCGCAAAGCAGGTGCTGACCGAATTGCGAAAGGCATAACGCCCCTTCGCCGGCATTCCATATACAAAAAGCACATCGAAGCTTATTGCTTCAATGTGCTTTTTGACATTTGTATCAAGTGGCGGGGCCGACGGGACTCGAACCCGCGATCTCCAACGTGACAGGCTGGCATTCTAACCAACTGAACTACGACCCCGCAAGAATGGTGGGCACGAAGGGACTCGAACCCCTAACTTCCTCCTTGTAAGGGAGGCTGTCTACCAATTGACGTACATGCCCGCGATACTTTTTACGGCATTTGTGCCCGATCTTATTGTCAAAATTCCCGCCTTGCCCCGCAGCAGGCGAACGATTACATTACGAAAAATCTGGCGGCTAGTCAAGCTGCGGCCTTTGGCTGTCCCGCTCTCGTATCAGGCTTACGGCTGGCGTGTGATGGCAGGGCGCTCGCCGGCTGCCGGGCCTTCTGTCGAGAGAATGGTGCCGCCAAAGCCGACGATCCAGCCGCGGCCGCCGCGAAAGGCGATCTTTTCGAGGCGATATTTGACACGCGAATTCTCTTCCGTCCACGTCTTGCCGCCGTCCTGTGTCGCAATGATCGTACCATCATCACCGACAGCCCAGCCGCGGCGACGGTCGAGAAAGATCACGTCATTCAGATCTGCCGTAACACCTGATCGCTGCACACGCCAAAGGCGCCCGCCGCCGGTGGCCGCCACTATTGCGCCGCCCGTGCCGACAGCCCAACCGTTGCGTTCACCGACGCAGTAAACGGCGTTATATTTTGCGTTCAAGTCCCCGAGCAGAGTTGCCTTGTCCCACATCAAGCCGCTGTCCTCGGAAAAGAGGATCGTACCTCCGGCCCCGACGATCAGCCCGTTCCGGCCCTCGCCGTATGCTCCCGACATCAGGAGAAAATGTATCGCCGTCTTACTTTGCTTCCACGTCCTTCCGTCTTCCTGCAGCTTGTAAAAGTAGCCGCCTTCGCCAAACGCGGTTCCCCAGCCGTACTTATTGAATATCAGCTTTGTTACGCGTTCGCGGCCCGCGCCTTCAAATTCGATACGGTCCCACGTCGCGCCACCGTCAACCGTCTTCCGCAGATACGAGGTCGCATTCTGGCCGCGTGAATATGTGTTGCGCTCGCACAAGAGCCATCCGGTCTTTGCATCGGTAAAATGTATCTGTCGAAAGGTATCGGTCGTGAACTTCGGCACTTGGGTCCAAGTTTCGCCGCCGTCGCCTGTAGTCAGCATCACGCCGTCGGTACCGACGATAAAGCCCTTCGTCTCGCTCACGAACGCAATATCGCGAAGCCACGCAAAGCTTGCGGACTTATACCTCACCCACTCCGCATGGAGCGTTGCCGACGCCGCAACGATCACCGCGAGTACAGATAAGATGAAGCCGGGTCTGCGCATTTCTAAATTAGAACGGGCTTCCGAAAAGGAGGCGGACGGCACTTGCTCTGCCCAAATAATCGAAGACCTTTTCGATGCTGAATCCCTTGCCCGGTACAAAGACCTGATCGCCGGGGCTTAGAAACACCATTTCCTGTTTGCCGCTCTCAATATCACCCAGATTGAGCGTCCGCCGTTCCAATCGGCCTTGAGCGTTGTAGCTGACCAGGACGATCTTTGACTTGTCGCCGCCCTTTGCGACACCGCCGGCATCGATGATGGCTTCATATACGCTGATCTTGTGATCCATGACGCGCACACCCGGCGACACGACCTTGCCCATTACGCTGTATCGGATCGACATCGCTTTGTCGAGCGTTACCGAGACCTTGGGGTCGATTATGTACTCATCAAGCTTTTTCGTGATCTCGGCAGCAACCTCTTCGACCGTCTTGCCGGCAACGAAAACACCGTCGCGGATAAGCGGATACGAGATCCTGGCCGTCGGCGGCACGGTAACATTCAGCTTGCAATAGTCCGGGCACTGGCCGAAGACCTCGACCGATATCACATCGTTCGGGCCGAGCCTGTATTCCTTCAAATAGTTGTTGTAATAGGCATAGACCTCTTTAACCTCTTCCGGGTCGGTTTCGGCGTCGGCTTTCGGATCGTTCATTACCGTCGCAGCACCGGCCGGTGTCCGCTCCGGCGTTGCCTCAGGCGTAGAAGCCGCAATAACCACAGGATCGGAAAGTTTCGTTCCATCTTTCGACGTAACGGCCGTATCCTGTGCGTGCGTTGCCGCAGCAAGGCACAACACTGCGGCCAGCACCGCAAATTCAGCTCTTAATGAATGCATCATCTTCATAATTAAAACTCCGACGCGAAAAAAGGCCTATATCGTTGCCTTTGTCGCCATTTCGCGATCCTTTGGGTCAACGGCCGCCCCTGCTTAAGAGCACGGTCTTTATCGTTTCAAAAACTATCACCATATCGAGCACAAGGCTCTGGTTCTTTATGTAGTACAGGTCGTACTGCAATTTCTGTATCGCATCCGCAACAGATGCTCCGTACGGATATTTTATTTGTGCCCAGCCCGTCAGTCCCGGAGCTACCAAGTGCCTGTGCTCGTAGAACGATATCTCGGTCGCGAGCTGTTTGACGAAATGCGGGCGTTCAGGCCTCGGGCCGACGAAATTCATCTCGCCCTTTAAGATATTCCAGAACTGCGGCACCTCGTCCACGCGGATCTTTCGTATCACGCGGCCCACGCGCGTTGTACGGTCGTCATTATCGGCAGCCCAAACCGGCATTCCGTCGGCCTCAGCATCCGCACGCATCGAACGGAACTTAAGCACCTTGAACACGCGGCCATTCTTACCGACACGTTCCTGTCGATAAAACACCGGGCCGCGAGACTCGATCTTTATCAAAGCTGCCGTAACAAGTGCGATCGGCAGCGAGACGATCAGCCCGATCAAAGCAAGCATCCTGTGGATTGCTTCGCGAAAGACCGATCGGAGTTTTGATTCACGCGGCCGGCCGGCAAATATCAACCACGACGGCCGCAGCATATCGACGTGGACCTTGCCCGTTATTCGCTCATAGAATGATGTACATTCCTCGATCGAAACATCGCCGGCAAGGCTCATTCTCAGCAGTGCCTCGGTCGGAAAAGCACCGCGCCGTTCACGCACAGCAATGACGACGCGATCGATCTTCTCATTGTGGATAACATCCTCAAGGTCGGGCGCCTTGCCGAGTATCTCGCTTCGCCCGAGCTTTTCGCGGGGTTTTGCACCGTTCTCGGAAATAAAGCCGACGATCCGATAGCCTGCATCTCGCCGCTTCCAAACAGCCTCTGCCGTTTCGAGGGCGGTCTTGCCCGTTCCCACGACGAGAATTTTCTCGCCAATGTCCGGATGTCCGGTCAGAAGATGTATCATCACGCGCCAGCCGAGCAGCAGAACGAGCACCAGCGGCACCGAGATCATCGAAACGCCGCGGCCGATCATCAGCGGCGGGGCGAAATAGAAAATAAGAGCCAGAACGGCCCATGCAATACCGAGTGCCTGGACAAGCCGCAGAAGCAGTTCGCGGCGGTTCGTCATCACGATATAATCGTAAAGATCGTAGAAATAGAGCGTAAGCAGGCAGAATGACGTTGCAAGCAGTATCTTCAGCCAGCCATTGCGGGAGTCCAGTTCGTTGATCGAACCGTCAACGCCGAGTCGTATGTACAGTGCCAGGATAATGCCGCCGTAAATGATCGCGGCATCGGCTAGGATCAGCCAAAATTTTCTGGAACTGAAACGCGACTTGACCACAGGCATCCTTATCCGACGACGTTCTCGTTAAGCCGCCGATAATTGTAGTAGCCGTAGGTGTAGTGCGATTCATCCATAACGTCATCGCTTTGGTTGAGAACTACGCCAAGCATCCTCTCTTTCGGCAGCGGTTCGAGTACACGGTCGAGAACACTGTATTTCGTGCGGTTAGCACGGATCACAAGCAACGCACCGTCGGCATGATTGATCAGCACGGTCGCATCGGTAAAGATGCCGAGCGGCGGAGCGTCGATAATTACGTAATCGAACATCTCGCGTGCCTCCGCGAGAATGTCCTTGAATTTCGGGCCTGAAATAAGCTCGGCAACATCCTTGCGGGCTTCGCCGCCCGGCAAAAGGTGCAGCCCTGACGGATCGAGCCGGACGATCGCATCCTTGAGGCTCGACGTGCCTGAAAGCACATCCGAAAGGCCTCGATCCGTCTCGATGCCGAGATAATCCGCGAGGCTCGGCATTCTTAGATCGCTGTCGATGATCAACGCACGCACGCCGTCCGTCTGTGCAAGCAGCCAAGCGAGGTTGATGGCGGTTACCGACTTGCCCTCGCCCGGATTGACGCTTGCTACCACAATTGACTTGAGCTGATTGCGTTGCCCTTTATGCAGAACGTGAGTTCTGAGGCTGCGATACTCTTCGCAGTAGGCTGAGTTGGGGCTTGTGATCGCAACGAGTCGAGGCTCAACGCGCTCGGGATCGACCGTCCAACTGACAAAGTCAGGCAAGGACGGGCGAACCGAACGCGTTGAGTTGTCGGCATTCAATTTTGCCCCGGCAGTTGAGTCCGTATCCAAATCAGGGAGTGCCGTCCCGATCATAGATCCCGGCTGCCCATTGAACGCCGATGTCGGATCGCCGATCTTCAGGTCGTTCTTCATAAGCTCGGTCGGCACATTGGCGCGGCCATTTGCTCCGTCGAACGGCACGACGACCGATGCGGCCGCCGATCCCGGATCAGGCGATTCTTTCTTTTTCTTTTCGAGTGCTCTTAAAATACTCATAACGATACCTGCACAAAAGGTCTCAGTAGGTCATACACTGCGGATCAATACGGCCCGCCAAGCTCGCCTATTTCAAGGCTGATGTCATCTTCAAGGTCATCGAACGCGCCGCCGTTGTTGTTAGGGCTTGCTGCTGCGTTGTTGTAGAGCGTCGGTCGATGGGTGTTGTTCCACAGTTCTTGTTCGGTCTCAGCCCGCATCACGTTGCCCTTTCCGATCGCGGGCCCGTCAAAAACCGGTGTCCGTTTTGCTGAATCCGGAAGCATATCGAGGTTGTCGGCAACCTTCTCAACGATCTCGCGGCCGATGCGGCGCTCGCCGGCACCGTACGCCTCGATCATCGAGTTGTCGCAGATGTTGTTGATATTTCGCGGAATGCCCTCGCTGCACTGAAAGATCAGTTCGACAGCCTCACGCGAGAAGATCGCAGGTTGTTTTGACCCCGCGATGTGAAGGCGCTCACGGATATAGCGATCGACCTCTTCGGTATTCGGAAGCGGCTTCATCTCGAACCGTAATGCGACACGCTGCTTGAGCTGCCGCAGATTGGTCTGGTTCAGTTTGTCGCGAAGCTCCTGCTGCCCGGTCAGGATGATCTGAAGGTGCTTTGCCGTATCCGACTCAAAGTTCATCAGCAAGCGTATCTCTTCGAGTACGTAGTCGGACATCTCGTGCGCTTCGTCGATAATGATCACCGTACGAAGCCCCCGGCGGTGGCGTTCTTCGAGAACGCGGCCCATCAGTGTCAGAAGCTCTGATTTATTGCTCCAATCTTTGATCCCGAGTAGCTGTGTGATGTGATGGTAGAACTCATCGATCGAGAGCCTCGGATTGAAAACATACGCCGCCAGAACACTCGCATCGAGGCGGCGGAGGATCCATCGCATGGCGGTCGTCTTGCCCGTACCGACCTCGCCCGTAAGGACGATCAGCCCTTTGGCGTTCTCGAGGCCGTAATAGAGCGTCGCAAGGCCTTCGTTATAGTTCGGCGTGAACACCATGAACCGCGGATCAGGTGTCAGCGTGAACGGGAAATCATCAAGTCCGAAGAATTCTTTGTACATATCAACCCCTTATGAAACGAGCTTGTCGAAAAGTTTCGTTGTCTGTAAGAAAAGTATTATCACCGGTATCACACCGATGGCCGCCGCGACACCTGCGGCGAGCTTGAACCAATAAGAACGCCGTATCCACGTCTTTTCCGCGTTCGACAGAAGCGGCGGCACAGAAGCAAGTACCGGCAAGCCTGTGTAATGGCGTGCATCCTCGATGTTCTGGATCTTGAAGAAACGCGGCACTTCGAACACTGCCGTAAGCAGCAGCCCGATAAATAGCCCAAGCCCCGCCCCTACAAGCGTCAGCATAAAGCGTTTCGGAGCGACCGGTGACTGCGGCACGTTCGCAGGGTCCTGCACACGAATGGTCTCGCCCTGTGCATTCGTCTCAACGCCCACGACCGTCTCGGCTTCGTTCTTTTTCTTAAGGATCTCGTTGTATGTATCCTTTGCCGACTGATACTGGGCGGTGATGCCTTCAAGGGCAACCTTTACGCCGGGAACCGCATTGATCCGCGACTCGAGTGCAGCGACCTGTGCCGCATTCTGCCGAAGCTCGACATCCTTTTGCGAGAGTTGAGTTTCGATCTGGCCGATCTCGGCCTGGATACGCTGATTCTCAAGCTCAAGAGCCTTCTTCTGCATATCGGTCTTGACCTTTGTCGAGCTTGTCGCGCTTGCGACACGCTTATCCGCACTCTTGCGCAAATTCTCGAACTCCTCATTCACTCGCTTCAGTTCGCTCTGTTTTGCGACCACGAGCGGATGCTTATCCTTATAGACCTTTAGCAGGTTATCGAGCTGTGCATTGATGTCGGCACGCTTCTTGATCAATTCGCCCCACGCGACCGAATTTTCAGGGTCGGCTGCCGCGCGTGCAGTATCAACCGTTTCACGCTGGCCGAAATCCTCAATAAGGCTCATTTGGCGGTTATTCGCGCCGATTGAATCGCTTAAACGCCCTTTCTGGTTCATCAAGGACTCTTTTTCCTTCATGATGTTCGCTTCGCGGTCGCGAAGTCCGCTAAGCTGCGCGACAAGGCCTTGTTCGGATTCGGGCAGCGTCGCGACGTTCTGCGTCATAATATCTAGCCGCTGCTTTTCGAGGTCGTCCATTGCGGCCTTCTTTTCGGCAAGCTGCTTTTCGAACAGATCTTTCGTCGATTCGGCGATCTCGGTCTGCGTCTGCACCTGTGCGTTCACGTATTTGCTTGCAAGTTCGGCAGTTACATTGCGTGCCGCCTGCGGATCGCGGTCGCGATAGCGTATGCGGAATGCCGCCACTTTTTCGCTGCCGGATTCATCAAGCTCGACCTTAATGCTCTTGTACATCTTCTCGACGACAAGTTCCATAGGCATTCCCGAAGCCCTTTCCGCCTTGTAAAGGTCGTACTTTGTAACCATCGGTTCGAGCGACGAGCGGCTCAGCACTTCCTGATTGATGGTCTGAAGACGCTGCGAAAGGTCTTCATTCGTCAGCGACTGCACGAGGTTTGACGAGATCGTCGGCGGCTTGACCGTCAAAAGCGAGGTTGATTCGTAAATACTCGGCAAGCGGTAAACCACATACCCGACAGCAGCCGTGAAGGTAATGATCGGAAGTATGATCAACCACTTCTGCCGCTTTATCATCCCGAGCAGTTCGCCTGCCGTCCTTTGTCTGAATTCACCGTTCATATCACTTACCTGTAAGTGTGTTGTCCTTGTGTTCGCGTTCGGCCTTTGTAAGTACCCAACGCAGTATCACCGCAACCGCTGCCAAGCCGATCCCGGCAGCAAGAAGCCCGACGGCTTCGGGTATGCCCGCAAGCAGCGGCCCTATCGCCGCCATATCCGGAAACACTGTCTGCAAGATCACTGTCATACATCAATAGCCTACAACGAGGCCAAAACCCTCTTTGCGTCGCTGACCTCCTGCTCGGTCAGCTTTGCTTCGTAATGAAGCGATGCCTCGGCTTCACGACGTGCGGATGCTTTGTCGCCGCTTGCGGCCAAGGCTGAGGCAAGGCGTACGCGGTATGCGGGATTTGCCGTCTGGCCCGACCTTTCGTCGAAGGCAACAGCCTTTTTAAGCTGCTCAACTGCCGGCGAATAAAGGCCTTTCTTGTAATACACCCAACCGAGCGTGTCGTAGAAGCCCGCGGTCTCGGGGCTTTTTGCGACCGAACCTGAAGCAAGCTGCAACGCCTCATCAAGGTTGCCTTGATTCTCAGTAAGCAGCCACGCCAAGTTGTTCATTGCTATCGGCGACTGCGGGTCGAGATCAAGGGCCTTCCTATAGTTGCCTTCCGCCGCTGCGGTGTTGCCCCGCGAATCTTCAAGTATGCCAAGCAGCGTATAAACCGGAGCGGACGGTGTCTTGACTATGATCGCCTCGTATTGTGCGATCGCCTCAGGAATGCTGCCTTTTGCGGCCAATATCGAGGCATAGGCCGAATATGCCGGCAGATAATTCGCGTCAAGCGACATCGACTGTAAAAGCTCGGCTTCCTGCTGTGCCGTATTGCCTTCGGCCGCGAAAACGGTCGCATTCAAGTAATGCAAAGCAGCCAGTACATCGGCTCGGCCCATATTGGCATCGAGCTGTGCGGCGATCTTTGAATGTGCCTGCTGCGGCTGCTTGAGCTTGACCGATGCGGCAACGAAGCCAGATATAGCGTCAAAATTGCTCGCATCTGCGGTCAACGCCTTTGAATATTGGTCGAGGGCTTTTGCGTACTCTCTCTTTGCGGCAAAAAGCCTGCCGAGATTGACCATCGCATTGGACGAATCAGGCGTAAGCACCAGCACTCGTTCGAGGTCGGCCTGAGCCTCATCAAGCTTTTTCAGATCGATCTCGGCAAGGCCGCGTGCCGTCAATGCCTTGACCTGCAGGTCGGCCAGAACACCGGCTCCGGTATCTGCGTTCGGCGTGGCAGCATCGACCTTCGCTAGCAGCTCATTTGCCATCTTGAGAGCACCGGTGGGATTACCTGACGAAAGCTCGACTTGGATCTTTAAGATGCCGGAACGCAAATAGTTCGGATGATAACGCTCAATATCGGCAATGAACGCTCGCGCCTGATCATATTGGCCGATAGCGGTCTTTGCCTGAGCCATATAATAAAGGGCGTCACGGTGGCTCGGCAGCTTCTTCAAGATCGATTCGAGGTCGCCTATTGCGGCGTCCGGCTTACTTTCCTGCAAATTCAGCCGTGCCCGGATCAAGAACGCCTCAGTGTCGTTGTTGTTTATCTTGAAAAGCTCGGTCAACTGCTCGGTAACCTTTGCCGGATCCTTCCGGTCGAGATATATCTGAGCAAGGCGGTAGCGTGCCCGTGCATATTCCGGAGCGTTAGCGATAACGTCATTAAGTACATCTATCGCCTCATCCGTACGCTTTACACGGACAAAGAACTCAGCAAGATCAAGGCGGCTCTCAGGGCTGTTGTCCTGGATCGTTATGAGCGTGCGATACTCGGCCTCGGCTCGGTCATACTGCTTTGTAGCAACAAAATGCTCAGCTATCGCCTCGTGCGCCTCGATATCATTCGGTTCAACCTCTATGGCACGCGTGAACTGCGCCTCAGCCTCATTAAGACGATCCGCGTAGGTTAGGAAGCGCCCGTATTCGATCAGACCCACAGCACGGCTCGGTGCTGCCGCTATGCCGCGCTTTAGCGCTTCTTCGGCCTCGGCGGTCTTATTCTTTGAAATGTAATAGCGCGAAAGGCTAATGTAGGTCTCAGTACGCGTCGGATCTATTGCTATCGCCTCGTTGATCTTCGCTACGACCTCATTCTCGGGACGGTCCTGTACGGCTAATATCGAAGCCTCCAAAATATGGCCCTCGACGAAATTCGGATCCGCTGCAACTATCTCTTTCTGAAGCTGTTCGGCCTCGGAAATCAGCGGCGGTTTGACAAGAAGATAATAGTTGCCGAGCTTTGCTTTTGCCTGAAGGTTGCTGCCGTCAAGATCGACCGTCTTGCGAAGTTCATCCAGTGCGTCGTTGAACTGTCCGAGGTTCTCAAGGCTGCGTGCCATACCCCAATGAGCAGCCGCAGAATTGCCGTCCGATTCGACGGCGGCCTTGAATTGCATCAGTGCATCGTGGAATTTGCGCTTTGCGAGATAGTCTTCACCCTTTGCGAGGAGCTTTGCTGTCGAGTAGCCGCACGCTGCAAAAGCAATGCACGCAACGACAACAATTAGGGTCAGGAAACGTGTTCCTGTGATCGGGCACTCTGATCGGCACATAGATCTTGTGAAAAATCCTTCTGACATCGCCATCCGCGGGGCACGCGGCCGGCGGTCAGGTTCGGGCTTCTGCAGCGGAGAAGGCAAATTCATCCGGCTGCATATACCTTTTGTTTCTCAATGCGATAGGATTCCCTAAGTACTGCCTTTTCCTATCGGCATTTGAGAAAAAGAACTAATCGAACTGTGATTTCAGATTTTTGGGATCTTTTTCGGAAAACCGGGCAGTCATACTCAAAAGCTAATTCGGCACAAACGGAGGAAGTTCATCCGCCAGCCGTGCCGCAAGGTCGGACGCGGCCGCGAGTGAAGCGGCTTCATCGCTGCCGACATCGGTCATCACGCGGACGATCGCTCCGTCACTGCGGCGGCGCGTAACGCTGTCGAGTACCGTGTTGAGCTTGTCAACATACTCACTCGCGGCCGTTCGTCCTCGTCCTTGATACCAGTAGATCATAACCTCGCGGTAAATACCATTCTCGACGATGTAGCGGTTCGCTGTAAAGCGCCGGCCGGCCGGCGTCACAATTTCGACAGGTTCCGGGCTGCTGAGAACCCAGCCTGCACCGGGCAGACAATTCTGCGGGCTGTGGTAGGTAGCACCCGTACGCTGGGTAGCGTAATAGCCGACATAGATATTTGCGATGCGGCCGTCCGGCAGGCTGTATTCGCGCATTACGTAGTCGGTGGTTCTAAGTATTGATTCAACGCCGGCATCGAACTTGAAATCATCACCGCGTTGACGCCAATCGCCTAAAGCTGCCGGCATTTGTGCCAAAGGAGCTCTCGGCGGTGTCAGTTCAGCCCTGAAAGAGAACCAGTTAACAATGGCCGTGCCTGTCAGCAGAACAACGGCGATCGTAAGCACAGGAACAGGTGAGAGTGGCCGCGAACGAGACGCGCTGTCGGCTGCCTCCGGCTTTGCTCCGAATGAAATAAAGCGTTTCAATATCCAATTCAACCCGACGATCAGCCCGAGAGCCGCTACAAAGACCGCTACGCCCGACACCTCGTGGATCGTGCCTTCGGTCGCCGCGATCCCGTAGAAATACGCTCCGATGCCTGTTGCAGCGACACGAACGGCGTTCGTAATTACCGCGACCGGCACCGCCGCGGCCATAAGTACAAGCGTTCTGAGAAGGTCCGCTCCCGAAAACATCCCGAATTCGAGATGCCCTTTCTCACGCCTTCGGGTAAGGTATCCAAGCACCAGAGCAAGCGTAACAAGCGTCATCAATGAACGAATTCCGCTGCACGCCTCGACAACCTCGAGCGAGATCGTCTGTGTCGAACCGCGCGGCAGAATGTCGATGATGTTCCCTTTACGCAAGGTCGGCACTTCCGCCGAGCGTATAAGCCAAACCGCGATGCGTGATGCAAGCAGTTGGAGAGGGAATGAGATCCGGTTAAATATTATCTGCGGGATCGGGATCGCAAGCAGAAGCAGCGCAAAGGGCAGCGTCAGCGGGAGCAATATCCGGCGGCCGAAGAAGTATATGACCAGCCCGGCGATCGTAATGATAAGTGCGATCCGCTGCGTAAAAAGCTCCGCTCCGACCGTGCCGCCGAGCAGAAGGAGTAAACCTGCGGCCACAACACCAATGCCAACCGCTCGTTCCGGCTCGCCGGCAGCCGATAGCAAACGGCCGCGTTCGCGCCACAGAATGAACGCTGCGACGAACGGAATGAGCAGTCCGTGTGAGTAATTCTCGTCGTTCCAAAGGTCACTTGCGAGCTTTACAAGCACCGGCAGACCCAACAAAGTGAAGAGGACAAGGGCGATAAGCGGCCCTGTGTACCAATTTGAATTGAGTTTGCTCACTGGTGCCATCACGCCGAACGGTATTGAAAGTGCCAATAGCGGCGAATTTCCCTTTCGGGTCAATTTATCCGCCGGAAAACGTGGTCGCAAAGTGCGGTCAGCAGTCCTCGGCCGCTTCCGAGATGATCAAGCGCCGCGATCGCCCTGTCGTGAACCTCACTTGCGAGCCGATCAGCCTCTTTGATGCCGTAGTGGCCCGGAAATGTGGCTTTCTTTGCAGTAACGTCCTTGCCGGCGGTCTTGCCGAGTACCTCGCTCGACTGCCGTATATCGAGAAGATCATCCGTTATCTGAAACAGCAGACCGATCTGCGAAGAATATTCGTGTATGGCAGCAGATTCGCCCGCGCTGGCCCTGCCTATGATCGCTCCCGCGTCACCCGCAAACTCGATCAGCGCTCCGGTTTTTAAGCGGTGGATATGCTCGATATCGACTGTTCGCGGATCGACCCCTTCGGCATCGAGGTCGAGTTGCTGGCCCGCAACCATGCCGCGGGGCGAACTTGATGCCGCCGCGAGGTTCGCTATGAGCCGAAGCTTCATTTCAGGCTCAAGATACTCATCGTCCGCGATGACGCCGAATGCCATCGACTGCAAGGCATCGCCTGCAAGTATCGCTGTCGCCTCGTCGAATTTCTTGTGGCAGGTAGGTTTCCCTCGCCTCAGATCGTCGTCATCCATCGACGGCAGGTCGTCGTGTATGAGCGAAAAGGTATGGATCATCTCAACAGCGGCCGCGGTTCGTACAAGGTGCTTTTCATCGGCGCCGAACGCCGCACCGACCGCGAACGTCATCACCGGCCGAAATCTCTTTCCACCGGCAAATACGCTCCAGCGGATCGCTTTGTGAAGCCTTACAGGCTCGACCGTCTCGCCGGGCAAAAGCCTGCCCAAGGCGTCATCAGTGGCCTCAATGACGTGTTTGAGGAATGTTTCAAGGTCATTCATTGCTGTCAGCAAGTATCGCTTCGAGGTCGGCGGCGTCAAGATTATGGTCGTTGCCGCAAAAGCCGCAATTCATTTTTGCGCCGCCGTCTTCCTCCAGCATCTTTGTCACTTCATCTTTACCTAATGCTGAAACCATTGCGACGGCCCTTTCCCTCGAGCACGAACACCTGAACTCGACCTTTTTTTCGCCCAAGACCTCAAAATCGATCTCGCCGAGAACTGTTCTGATAAGGTCAACCGGCGTCGCCCCGTCCTTTACCATAGCCGTTACCTGCGGCGCACGGCCTGCGGTATCCTCGATCATGGTTATTACATGATCATGCGCCGTCGGAAGCATCTGGATCAGCACGCCGCCGGCCGCTGTCACGTACGGCTCACGATTGCCGACCAGAACACCAAGCATAACAGCCGACGGTATCTGCTCCGAACGAGCCAGATAGAACGCCAGATCCTCGGCCACCTCGCCAGAAACGATCGGCACCGAACCGATATACGGTTCACGGCCCATGCCAAGTTCAAAACCGGATTCGCGGATGACGTATAATGTACCGCGCCCGATTGCTGTCGCAATGTCGAACTTGCCCGCCGCGTTAGGCGGAAGTTCGACCGTCGGATCGTAAACGTAGCCGCGAACCGCGCCCTGAGCGTCCGCCTCGGCTATCACGCGGCCCAACGGCCCGCCGCCGTCAAACTTTACGGTAACGCGGTCAAAGTCCTTCAGGCTTGCCGCAAAAAGTGCTGTGCCGGTCAGAACACGCCCCAAAGCAACCGTCGCGGTCGGCGATGTCCGGTGCCTGCGGATCGTCTCCGCGACCGTATCTGTTGTTATCGCTGACAGTACGCGGACTGTGCCGTCGGCGGCTATTGCATTAACAAGTGTGTCCATAAAAAGTGCTTAAAATTTATGCAAAATGGCCGTAAATCGCGTAACTTTAACAATAACATTAACTTACACTCGTAGGTGTTGTAATCATTGCGCTTACTCGGCCAATAATATCAAAAAATGCAATTGACTTTCCGATTTTACTCGGCTAGACTGCCCTACATCGGTGATCAAACCACTTCCAAAACGTAGAAATTTAGCCTAGAGGCAGCGGCCTCGTGAGACTGTACGGCTATTATAAGCCGTAATGAGGAGAAGTATCTTATGACGAGCATTTTTGACCCTAATTTTACCGGAACGACGACAGTCGAACACGCAAACGGCACCGGAACCGCCGCCGGCCGAGAGTTTGCACCTTTAGGCCTAAATGCTCAAAGAGTGGTCGCAAAACGGTACGCTACAAAAGGTCTTGACGGCGAGCCGCTCGAAACGTGGCAGGACATCGTCCGCCGCGTCGTCGGTCATATTTCAAAGGCCGAGCCTGACCCGATCAGGCAAAATCAATTTTATAACGAAATGGCTCCGGTAATGTTCGCCCGCGAGTTCATACCGAACACGCCGTGTCTCGTAAATGCGGGCAAACCCAAGGGTCAGCTTGCCGCGTGTTTTGTCCTGAATGTGCCCGATTCGATCGACGGAATAATGGAGCACGCAAAAAATGTCGCGATCATCCACCAGACTGGCGGCGGAACGGGCATGACCTACGAATTCCTTCGGCCTGCCGGTGCTATGGTCCAATCGACGCGAGGCGTGGCTTCGGGGCCTGTCTCATTCATGAACATCGTTAACCAGACGACCGAGGTCGTAAAGCAGGGCGGCGTTCGGCGCGGCGCTAATATGGGCATCCTGAGCGTTTCGCACCCGGACATGCTTCGCTTTATACATGCGAAGAACGACCAGACGAGTCTTACGAACTTCAACATCTCAGTAACCGTTACCGATCTTTTCATGGATGCCGTCGATAACGGCACGTGGTATCAGACGGAATTTGACGGTGAACCGTGGACAAGCCCTATCTTTGACGCGGCGACCGGCAGCCCGTATGTCGTTTACCGCAAGCCCGACGGCTCAACGGTAACGTTTGCCGATAAACTCGCATTCGAGACCGCCGACCTGACCGACTGCGTTATCGAAGAGCCGCCGATGGACGGCATGATCTACGCTCCGGACATCTGGAACAGGATCATCGCGTCGGCACACAAATACGCTGAGCCGGGCATCATTTTCATTGACGAAGTGAACCGCCACAACCATTTGATGGCATCGATGGGGCCGATCTACGCATGCAATCCTTGCGGCGAGCAGCAGCTTCACTTCAATAACTCCTGCAATCTCGGCTCGATAGATGTTGCGAAATTCTATTCAAGCACTGCCGAGGACGGCGGCTATATTGATTGGGAACGCCTCGCAAGCGTTACGCATATTTGCACCCGCTTTCTCGATAACGTCGTAGATGCCGGTTATTTCCCGCTGCCTGAGATCGACGAGGTAGTAAAGCGCACACGCCCGGTCGGTCTCGGTATTATGGGCTTTGCCGACCTTTGCCTCAAGCTTGGCATTACTTACGGCAGTGATGAGTCACTTCAGCTGATCGAGCGCCTGATGGGCTTTGTACGCCGCGAATCATGGATGGCGAGCCTGAACCTCGGCCGTGAGAAAGGTACGTTCCCTGAGTTCGAAGCGAATCGTGAGGCTTATTCCAAGTTCATTTACGAGGACATCGGCATCTCGCGCGAGGTTCCTCTTACGCCGCGAAATTACGAGGTTACGACCATCGCTCCTACAGGAACGATCTCGCTTGTTGCCGAAACATCGTCAGGCATCGAACCGAACTTCTCATGGGCATACGTTCGCCACGATACGCTCGGCACGCGCACATACGTTCATACCGCAGCCGCCGAGGCGCTCGGGATGACGGTCGATCAGACCAACGAGGAATCGATAACGAACGCTGCTGAATTTGTCGTCGATCACGAGGCCAATTTGCCGAAGCATTTCATTTCGGCAATGGAGATCAGCTCGGTCGAGCACGTCAAAGTGCTTGCGGCAGCCCAAAAGCACGTTGACAACGCCATCTCAAAAACCTGTAATGGTGCAAAGGATGATACCGTCGAATCCGTTGATGAACTCTATCATCTGGCACGCAGCCTCGGCTGTAAGGCGGTCAGCTACTATCGCGACGGCAGCCGCGAGGGCCAAGTGCTCAACGCTATGAAGACCTCGGAGGCGGAAACAAAACAAGAGGAAGCTGCAGAGGAGGCCGCCGATAGCACTTCATACTCACAGGCATCGGATGTTGACACGTCGGTGCGTGTCGAGCGCCCGCGTGAGCTTCAGGGTTCGACATGGCGCATTCCTTTCGAGGGCCAGAACCTTTATGTTACCGTAAATCATGACGGACGCCGTATTCTCGAGGTATTCGTTGTCGGCCCGATAAGCGCCGGTGTCGGCCTGCTTGCTTCAAAGATGCTCCGCGGCGGCTTTGACGTTCGCGATGTTGCCCGAAGCCTCGATAAAGTAACGGCTACACACGCGGTTTGGTTCAACGAACGGCTCCTCACGTCGCCCGAGCAAGCGGTCGCCGAGTGCCTCTCGCTTGTTGATCGTCGGCTAAAAAATATGCCGGAATCGCAGCGTTCAACAGGCCACGCTGAAGGTATCAAAACTGATCGTGCTATGGCGAATATGGTCGGCAAATGCCCGGAGTGCGGCGGCCAGCTTGAGCACGCATCGGGCTGCGATTCATGTCGTGATTGCGGTTACTCAAAATGTAAATAGCCGCGGCTGAACGAACTTAAAGCCGGTGCCGTCCAAAAACGGCGCCGGCTTTCTTATTCTCCGAGGCAGTACTTTCAGATGCCCTTCGGCATCGAAAGATACATTGCGATGAGTTCGAGTATAAAGTACGGCACCAGGACTGCGGCTCCCGGATAATCCTTTGCGATCCTTTGCCCGACGAACAGCGCACTCAAGGTCAACGCACCAAGGATAGACGCAATAAAAATAACGATCGTTGAACCGGCGGCGAAGAAATAAATGGTCCCTGCGGCAGCGGCAATGCCCGTAAGCAGTTCGAGAACCGTTATTTGAGCGAGCATCACAGGCACCATACCCGCAACGAACGTCTTAGAAAAATGGCCGGTCAGCCACTCAAGGTTCCCTTTCCGGTCAAAGACCTTGTCAAGGCCCGATTGAAGAAAAAGGATCGCCGTGAACATCGCGGCAAAAAGCAGCGGCAATTCCCTTATGATGTCCGTATATTTCATCGCCTTTCGTTACCGCTTCGAGCCTCGCATAATAGCCTCGATCTCGTCAGGATCCTTTGTAACCTTTGCCGTCATGTTACGGTTACCGTCCTTCGTTACAAGCACATCGTCCTCGATGCGGATGCCAATGCCGCGATACTTTGCGGGAGCCGTTCTATCATCAGGCGGAATGTAAAGCCCCGGCTCGACCGTAAGTACCATTCCCGGAGCGAACGGCTTGGAGCGGCGAGCCTGCTGGTCGGTAAAGTAGCGGCCTGCATCGTGGACATCGAGGCCTAAATAATGCCCAACGCCGTGCATATAATATTTCATATACGCCTTTTTCTTGATCAGGTCAGACGTCTTGCCTTTCAAAAGGCCGAGCTTTTTCATACCTTCGGTCAAGAGTTCGATCGAGTGGTCCTGCCTCGCTTTTACGGTGTTGCCGGCCACGGTATAGTCGATACAATTTAGCTGCACGTCAAGCACGACATCGTAAACCTCACGCTGCGCCTGCGTAAATTTGCCGTTAACCGGAAAGGTCCGCGTGATGTCTGATGCATACCCTTGATATTCCGCTCCCGCATCGATCAGCACAAGGTCGCCGTCCTTTAGCGGCATATTATTCTCGATATAATGCAGGATCGTCGCGTTGTCGCCGCCGCCGATTATCGAGTTGTACGAAACTCCGCTCGCACCCTTGTCGCGCATATAAGCCTCCATAAGGGCCTCGACCTGCGCCTCGTTCATTCCGGGCCTGACCTTTTTCATCGCCAAGATGTGTGCCTCTGCGGCGATAGTGGCCGCCGTCTGCATCAGCTCGACCTCTTTGGCAGATTTGTGAAGGCGCATCTCGCCGATGATCGGTGTCGGATCTATGATCGTATGCGGCGGATATGCGGCCTTTAACCGACGCACACGCTGCTCTGTCAAATAACCGAGTATCATCCGATCAAGTTCCCGATCGACAGCAAAACGGTAGTAGAGCTTTTCGTGGCCGTTCAACAGTTTGCCAAGGTCGGCACCGAACCGCTCGATCGAAAAGGCCTTATCGGCGGCAAAGTTCTTCACGGCGCCGTCAACGCCCTGCCGGCGGCCGAACCATGTCTCCATCAGCGGGTCGCGCGGCCGCACATAAAGCGCGAACGGCGTTTTGCTGTCCTTTGTGATAACGGCAATGGCATCAGGCTCAGGAAAACCGGTCAGGTACCAAAAGTCCGAATCCTGACGGAACTTAAATTCCGTATCGTAACTTCGCGTCTGCTCGTGTGCCGCCGGGATGATAGCCACCGAACCCGGCTCCATCTGATCGAAAAATCGTTTTAATTCTGCTCGCATACTGCAAATGAGTTTATCTTAAATCGTTCATAATCTGAATTCTGCTATACTGCCTCAGACAATTGCAGAGGTTCAAAGTTATGAAACAGACATTTTTCTTATTTGCGGTGGTCGCGTCGTTGGCTTTAGCCGGCCTTGCGAATACTCCGCCGCCGACACCGAAACCCAACAAGTCGCGAACCGTCGATACCGATCTGATCATAGAATTGGATACCAGAGCGAAGGATGCGACGCTTTATATTCCGCGAGATCAGATCAAACAACTCCGTGCGGAACTCGAACAGATCGACAGCGGCGACTCGACCGCTGCTGTAACAACCGACGGCAGCGTGCCCGGCATATTCACACGCACACAAACATTTGCGACCGGCCTGCTTCTTAGCCTCGCGATCGTCTTTGGCGGTGTTTGGTTCTTTAGAAAAAAGGCGGCTGTGCCGAGCGGCGTCAAGACAGCGGTCATTGCATTGGCGGCTGCAGGCCTCGCATCAACTGCTACGTTTGTTTACGCGAATGTCGGTCCGCCGCTCGTAGCAAGAAGGATCTCCGCCGCCCTTTTTAACGATGCGGTGCGGCAGTACGGTCGGGCCGTCGGCAAGATCAAGCTCGCCGTTGAAACCGACTACTCGATACCACGGCTCGTCGTACCGGATCCTCCCGCGAAAGAAGAAGGGCCTAAGGAGTAACAGTATTTATTTGGAAAAAATTATGAAGAAACTGATCTGTATCGCCTTTACCGTCGCGGCCCTCTCGCTGGCCGCCTTTGCCGACATCGCTCGTCCTGACCGTTCGCCGAACCGCGTTGTAAAACCGGTTCCGAGCACGTCCGGTACAATGACCATTCGGATCGATCCGAATGTCAAACAGCCCACGCTCCGCCTGCCGGCGAGCGTTCTGAGCAAACTCCGCGCTGAGAATGATACCGCCGAAACTGAGCTGAATACTGCATCTGCGGGTACTTCATCATCACGGCTGCAAACGCTGATGACCGGAATGCTCTTAAGCTTCGCCATTGTGTTCGGCGGTGTTTGGGTGTTTCGCAAGGGTCGAAATGCGTCAGGTGCCGACAAGGCTTTCGCGATAATGGCCGCAGCGGCCATCGTCGCTGCTGCTGCTTCATTCGCCTACGCCGATCTGGCACTGCCGGAGGCGCGAGCCATTACGAACAGGATATTCAATACGAGCGAGCTTGGCCCGCGAAGTTCGGTAACCGACAGCAACATTCGCATCGAGCAGTCAACCGGCCGCGAGATAGAACTGCTCGTTCCTGATACCGACGCTCCCGCAGGAAAATAGACAGAACGAGGTGCAGGAGATCCGGCAGGCAAGATACGGCTTTACGAGCGCACAATACCTTGTGGCCGCTTTTGCCGCGTCGTGCGCCGTCGCCGCGATAGCGATCGGAGCATCTCCGTTGACCGCTTCGCTCGCAACGATCTTCCTCTTCGCCGGCGCACATAACGTGATGGAGTTCCGATACTTCGTCACCCGAATGCCGCGGCGTTGGGGGCATTCACGAAGCTATTATCTGTTCGCCATGGCCGGCGTGGTCCTGCTCGCCGCTCTCTATATCACAATTTACTTCTCGTCGGACAGTTGGCTTTGGAGCCCTTCGACGTGGTTCGCAGCCACGGCTTCGTGGAACACCGCTTTCATATTGTGGGTAGGCACATTGTTCTATATGCGAGGCCGCCAGCGGCCGCGAAGCGATTGGTCGTGGGCGTTTCCGGCCGCACTCCTTCTCGCAGCCCTTGCATGGGCAGTGCCGCAATATTGGAGCCTCGCTCTCGTTTACCTGCATCCTTTCATCGCGATGTGGTTCCTCGAACGCCAGATACGCCGAACCAAGCCCGAATGGCTTAGGGCGTATCACTATTGTCTAGCGATGATACCGATATTTGTCGGCGCTCTGTGGCTGTACTTCGCGAATGCACCGAACCTGCCGCAGGATACACGGCTTTTCTGGCGAATATCGCAGCATGCCGGCAGCGAGATCCTGCCGGGCATTTCGAGTCATTTCCTTGTCGCTGCGCACGTATTTCTCGAGTCGATCCATTACTTTGTTTGGATACTGCTTATCCCTTTGATCGACAAACGTGCCGTGCCGTGGCGGCTGAGCGGAATACCGTTATTCTCAGGAAAGGACGGCTTTCCGAAGCTGGTTGCCGCCGCATTGGCGATCGGCGTTGTTGTGATACTGGTGTTGTGGCTTGGCTTTGCGGTCGATTATTCAACCACACGCGATATCTATTTCGCGTTTGCCATAGGCCATGTTATGGCTGAATTTCCGTTCCTGATAAAGATGCTCTGATCGGCGTATGTTCCTATTTGACCTTGCAGAAGAACCTGTCAGAACCGTTCAGAGCCTGCCGATGAGCGAGCTTTGGACGTTCCTGCCGATAGGATATCTGCTAACCATTATCATCGAAACAGCCGTCCTGCTTGTCGGCCTGCCTTCAAAGGTAACGCTCAAACAGAAGCTATTCTGCGGCATCTGGCTCACAGCCTGTACATATCCGATCGTGATACTTGTACTGCCGGCACTCTTCTACGGCTCGTCGCGTGCACTTTACCTGCTGATCGCGGAAACGTTCGCTCCGGTCGCCGAGTGCCTGTTGTTCCGGCTTGCGTTCCGTTCGCGTGACGATCTGAGCACATCAGATTGGATACGCAGTTACGCGGCGATCATCCTTGCAAATCTCGCCTCGTTCGGCGCGGGTGAGGTCTTGAACAGCTATAATTGGTTCGGAGTGTTTTGAACTGTATGAAAAAATTGCTTTTAGCCGCCTTTCTTACCGGACTGATCTCGGCCTCGGCATTCGCACAAAAGGCCTACGAGACGTATTTCAACGATCGATTTTCGTTCTCGATAGATTATCCGAGCGACCTTCTCATAATGCAGGATCCGCCGGCGAACAACGACGGCCGCACATTCTTGTCCCCGAACGGGCTTATCGAGATGCGTGTTTGGGGCTCGAACAACGCATTGCTGCGCAGCCTGAAACAGGAATATAACAGTGCGATAAAGGATCTCGGCGTCAAGCCTTCATACAAGCTGCTTCAGAGGAACGGCTTTGTCGTTTCGGGGCAAAAGAAAGGCATCATCACTTATCAGAAAACACTGTTCAGCGATAATGTCTTCTACACCTTCTTGATCGAGTATCCGGCAAAAGATAAAAAGCTTTACGACGCGATGGTAACGCGGATCGCACGTTCATTTAAGATCGAGGGGTAATACAGAATGGACCTTCGCATCACAGAGATCTTCCTGTCGATACAGGGCGAATCTTCGCACGCCGGACGGCCTTGCTCCTTTGTACGGCTGACCGGCTGCCCAATGCGCTGCACTTGGTGCGACAGCGAATATACATTTACGGGCGGTGAGCGAATGCCGTTCGATGCGATCTTTGAAAAACTCGACGAGTTCGGCTGCGGCCTTGTCGAAGTTACGGGCGGCGAGCCGCTTGCGCAAAAGAATGTGTTCCCTTTTATCACCGAACTTTGCGACCGCGGTTACGAGGTGCTGATCGAAACAGGCGGCTTCGTTTCGACCGAACTTGTCGATCCGCGGGCAACGATCATCCTCGATGTAAAGTGCCCCGCGTCAGGCGAGTCTGAACGCAATCACTGGCCGAACCTCGAGCGGCTGCGGCCCGAAAAGGACGAGGTGAAATTCGTTATCGCGGATATGAACGATTGGCAGTTCGCTCTTGATATAACCGAGCGGTACGGCCTTGAAAGGCATACAAAAGAGCTGCTGATCTCGCCCGTCTTCGGCATCGATATGCGGCCGCTCGCACAAGCAGTCGCAAAAAGCGGCCTGCCGATCCGATTCAATCTGCAAGTGCATAAATACGTTTGGGGAGCCGATGTTCACGGCGTTTGAAATCTGCCGGTCAAGAGAGTTTTGTATGCGATCTTGACAGTAGAACGGCCCGTTTCCGGTATTCGCGGTGATATACGCGATCTGCCATTTTTTCTATGAGATCGATATCTATCGTCCTTGTTTCAGGCGGAATGGACAGTTGCGTAACGGCCGCGATCGCTGCGGCGGCAAACTGCAACCTTGTATTCCTTCATATTTCCTACGGACAGCGTACGGAAGAAAGAGAGCGGAGAGCATTTAACGACATTGCCGATCATTTCGGCGTCAAGGATCGCCTCGATGTCTCGATCGAGTATCTTGCAAAGATCGGAGGTTCGTCGCTGACGGATGAAGCGATCGCGGTCTCTGACGCCGATCTTGAGTCAAAAACCGTGCCGACGAGCTACGTTCCGTTCCGCAACGCGAATATGCTCGCGATAGCGACGAGCTGGGCCGAGGTCATCGGTGCAGATTCGATCTTTATCGGCGCGGTCTTTGAGGATTCGAGCGGTTATCCTGACTGCCGCCCGCAATTCTATGATGCATTTCAGCAGACGATGAACGAAGGCACCAAACCCGACACGCATATCGAGATACGTACACCGATCATTCACCTCTCAAAGGCCGAGATCGTTAAGCGAGGGCTTGAACTCGATGCTCCGCTGCATCTTACGTGGTCTTGTTACCGCTCGAACGGGCCGGCGGCATGCGGAACGTGCGATTCGTGTGCGCTGCGGCTGCGCGGCTTTGCACAAGCCGGCGTTGCAGATCCTATCGAGTACGCGGACTAACTTTGCTCTTCAGCACTGTCGTCGGCGGACCGCAGCTCCAGCTTTTTCTCTTCGAGGATCCGAATTCTCGCTTTAAGCTCTTCTATCTCGGCCTCGATCCCGGCCGCATCAGGCCCGCGGCTGAGCTTATGAAATACCGGCGTCATTACCGTTACCGCGCCTATGAGAATGGCGAGAACGCCGATGATCCTAAAGATAATATCGCCGTTGCCGTCGGGCTCGAACCACAGCAGGAACAGCAGGATGCCGACAAGGCTGCCGTCCAGTATGAGTGCCGCGGTGCGCGACCACGAAAAGCGATGATCGAGCCGTGCCAATGACAATAACGAGATGTGTGCGAATGCGACCGCTGCGATCAGCGCCGTAAGTTCGGTCTTTACGAAGATCGTGCCCTCGGCCGATCTCCAGATCGTCACAAGCGTCATCACGCCTGCGATCACCGTGCTGATCACGCCGGCGATCGGCAATAACGCGGCCCGCTCCGTCTCGTAATATGCGCCGCATGCAAGGCCGAGTATGCTCATGACCGTGATCGTGAGCGTCGTCAGCAATATGCGCACTTCCGTATCGCCATAATCGCCGAGAAGAATGACAACTATCCCAAGAACAGCGCTGACCGTAACCGATGCGATCAATGAGTAGAGAAATATTCGTTTCATGGCTCAGACGGTCAATATCGAATGATCGAGCGACAACTCGTCAATATCGCCCAGTGCAGCAAATGCAAGCTTGTCGGTCGAGAAGAACTCTGCGGCAAGTGCCCCGCAGTCATCGGCAGAAACGCTGTCAATTTGGTCCATCACCTCTTCGATCGTTATCTGCCGCCCGTGTGTCATTTCCGATTGTGCAAGCGAAGCGGTCCGCGATGCGGAATCTTCGAGCGATAACAACAGTGATGTACGAGCCTGCTCCTTTGCAAGTTCAAGTTCGTCATCCGTAACGCCGTCCTTTGCGACGGCACTCATTTCCGCGACAGAGATCTTGACGGCCTCTTCGAGGTGCTCGGGAGCCGTTGCGGCAGATACCGAAAATATCCCGCAATCTCGGAATAATGTCGCCGCCGCACCGACCGAGTAAGCAAGGCCCCGCTGCTCGCGTATCTGCTGCCAAAGCCGGCTCGATGTGCCGCCGCCGATCAAATTTGCAAGTATGTCGGCCGCATAGCGACGCGGATCGCCGGCTCCGACAAGCGGTGCGGCCAATATGAAGTGTGCCTGCTCCAGAGTCTCGTTCGCTTTGACGATAAAAGGGGCGGCAGGCTGCGGCTCATTTTTCACAATTTGTCTCGGCGCCTCGCTCCCGTTCGGGGTTGCAAATCCGTAACGGATCGCCATCTCGACAAGAGCGTCGTGGTCGATATTACCCGCGGCCGCAATGACAAGTTCTGCGGCTGTGAACCTCGCTTTGTGATACCGTTCAGTGATGTCGTGATCAAAGCTGTTCACACTCGCGGCCGTTCCGGCGATGTTCTTGCCCAACGGATGACCGGCAAAATACGCTTCGGCAAAGACCTCACCGAGATGATCCTCGGGCGAGTCCTCGACCATCTTCAGCTCCTCGATTATCACCTTTTGCTCACTTTTTAGGTCGGGTTCGGCAAATCGCGGTTCCAGTAGCATATCCGCGATCAGATCGAAGGCACGCGGCAAACGGTCGTCTATCACCTTTATCGCAAAGCCGGTCTCTTCATGCGTCGTAAAGGCATCGAGGTTGCCGCCAAGCCGATCTTGTTCGATGGCGATATCGAGCGCCGTTCGCCGTGATGTACCTTTGAAGACCGTGTGTTCGATGAAATGCGAAATGCCGTTGAGCCCTTCCGGCTCGTCGCGTGCGCCCACGCGAAAAAAGAAACCGAGCGTAGCACTGCGCGCGCCTTCCATTCTGTCCGAAAGGACGACCGCACCGCTGTCGAGCCGTGTTTCATTTATCGAATCTTTCATTTAGATCACGGCAGAAAAAGAGCGCTCATCGAGCAGTTGGTCCGGCCGTCTTCAGATAATAGCAGATGCCGAAAATGTACGCAGTCCGGTATTGACAACAGAAGGTGGTTTTGCCAAAGTTAGTGATTACTTACTAACAATTGTTAGTTGATCGATGAGCGACGAAGACGATAATGAGACAGTGAGCGAACCGGCCGCTACAACCCCTGCGGCATCCGAAGATGATCCTTCGGAAAGCTCTGCTCAGCCAAAGAACGGCAAGCGGCGGCGGATATTCATTTTTGCGGGAACAGGTGCGTTGCTTTTGTGCATCGTAGGTTTCGGTTATTGGCTTTACGCGCGCCAATTCGAATCGACCGATGATGCCTTTATCGAAGGCGACATCGTGCAGATCAGCCCGCGCGTCTCGGCCCATGTAAAAAAGATCTATGTATCGGACAATCAGCTTGTCCACAAAGGCGATCTGCTTGTTGAGCTTAGCACCGAAGACCTCGAAGTAAAGCTTGAACAGGCAAAAGCCGAGCTCGCAAATGCCAACAGTCAATATCAGCACGCTGTTGCGAGCACCGACCTGACGGCGAGTACAACACACGCTGCAAAGCTGCAGGCACGTTCAAACGTATCAACGACAACGGGCAATATCGAACAGAACCGCCTCGCGGCAAACAGCCGCAGGGCACAAGTTACGCAAGCCGAGGCCGCAGTAAGGACGGCGACGGCGAACCTCGCACAAGCACAGGCACAGGTCGCTCAACCTGAGTCCGACGTACGTCTTGCCCAACTCGAATACGATCGCCGCCTCGCTTTATTCAACAAAGGCGACATTTCGCAGCAATCGGTCGATCAAGCCCTCAATCAATTACAGAACGCAAGATCGCGTCTCGACGCGGCTCACCGTCAGGTCGATTCGGCCCGTTCGCGTGTTGATGAATCGAAGGCCGCGGTCCTTACCGCCACCGAGAACTATCGGCAATCGCTCGCGCAGGTCAACGTCAGCCGCTCGCAGGCTGATGAGTCGATGGGCCGTCTCGCCCAAGCCGACACGGCCCCGGAGCAGATCGCCGTTAGCCGTTCGCAGATAGAAACGGCGGCGGCTGCACAGGCGGCGGCCGAGGCGGCGGTACATCAGGCAGAACTCGACCTTTCATACGCAAAGATCTACGCTCCGGAAGAAGGCCACGTTACAAAGAAGGCGGTTGAAGAAGGCCAGCTCGTCCAGATCGGAATGCCGCTGATGGCCATCTCGATGTCGAGCAATGTTTGGGTCATCGCAAATTTCAAGGAAACTCAACTTGAAAATATGCGGGTCGGCCAAGGAGTCGATATCGAGGTTGACGCGTATCCCGGGCAGAAATTCAAAGGAAAAGTTGACAGTTTTCAGGCCGGAACAGGATCGAGGTTCTCCGTGCTGCCGCCGGAGAATGCGTCGGGAAACTATGTGAAGGTCGTACAGCGGCTTCCCGTAAAGATCGTTTTTGATCAGCCGCCTGACGACATTCATCTGCTGGTACCAGGAATGTCGGTCGTACCGGTGGTCAAGGTCCGCTGATGGCCGCTGATGCCGCACAGCATGACGTATGGGTTCCGAGTTTTAACCCTTGGATCATCGCGATCTCGGTAATGCTCGCGACGGTTATGGAGGTCCTCGACACCTCTGTCGCGAATGTCGCGCTTCCGCACATTGCCGGCAACCTCTCGGCCACGAGCGAGGAAGCAACTTGGGTTCTCACAAGCTATCTCATCTCGAACGCGATCATTCTGCCGGCAACAAGCTGGATCACTAAATACATAGGCCGCAAACGCTTCCTGATAATTTGTATAACGACATTCACGCTGGCTTCGGCGCTGTGCGGTGCGGCTCCGAGCCTTGGTTTCTTGATCGCCGCCCGCGTGCTGCAAGGCATGGGCGGCGGAGCACTGCAGCCGATCGCACAGGCCGTACTGCTTGAGAGCTTCCCCATAGAGAAGCGCGGTGCGGCAATGGCTCTTTACGGAATGGGCATTGTGCTTGCGCCGATCATCGGCCCGACGCTTGGCGGCTGGATAACCGACAACTATTCCTGGCGTTGGATCTTTTACGTTAATCTGCCCGTCGGCGCGCTTGCGGCTTTTATGGCAAATTCCTTTGTTGAGGATCCGCCGTATCTTCGCGATCAGAAGCCGGGAAGGATCGACTATTTCGGATTCGGCCTTATGGCTCTCGGTCTTGGCGCCCTTGAGCTGACACTCGATCTTGGCCAGCAAAAGGATTGGTTCGAGTCGTCTGTGATCATTTTCACGGCTGCGACATCAGGCATCTCGCTGCTTGGTTTTGTCATTTGGGAACTGGTCACGCCTGAACCGATCGTCAATCTCCGCGTATTTTTGAACCGGAATTTTGCTGTAAGCTGTGCGATGATCGCCTCGCTCGGCGTCGTCCTCTATGGCTCCACCGCGCTTCTGCCACTGTTTCTGCAAACGATCCTTGGCTATCCTGCTCTCCAGAGCGGTATGGCGGTAAGCCCGCGCGGAGTCGGCTCGATAATCTCAATGGTCATTGTCGGGCGGCTTATCGGCCGTATCGATTCGCGTTACCTGATATTGTTCGGGTTCGCAACGCTTGGCATTTCGACGTATATGTTCACGGACATAAGCCTCTATATCGGCTTCTGGAGCATTGCGATACCGATGGTCATAAGCGGCTTTGCAATGGGCTTTCTTTTCCCTCCGCTTACCACAATGTCTGTGGCAACGCTTCCGCAGCGTGAGATCGGCAATGCCAGCGGCGTTTATAATCTTATGCGAAATACCGGCGGCAGCGTCGGTATCGCGATAATGATGACGCTGCTTCAGCGTCGGCAGCAGATGCACCAAAGCTACCTAAGCGAGCACTTCAATGAGTATTCACCCGCATATCAGCATCTCCTTCAGCAGATAAAGGCGGGATTGGGGGCAGCGGCCGACCCTTACACCGCTTCGCAGCAGGCGTATCAGATAATGTATGGGATGTTAGCTCGCCAAGCCGCAGTACTCGCTTATATTGATGACTTTGCCCTTATGGCCGTTCTTTGTGCCGTCTGCGTACCGGCCGTGCTCTTATTCAAAAAAATCAAGAAACCACAGCCGGGCCACTCCATAATGGCCGAATAGGATCCGCGTGCGGTTCCGAACCAGTTTTTACAACGCCGGCTCCGCGTTAAACGATCATTAAGAAAAGCTGTATGCTAGACGTGCCCTATGCGCGTGCTGCCGAAATGTATTTGCGGCCTGATCTTCGCCTTGATCTGCGCGGGAGCCGCTCCTTTCACGGCGTTCGCGCAGCGTATGACGCCGTGCGAACAAACGATAGCGAGAGCATTCGGTGATGCAGGTGCATATTTCTCGAACCCGCACGACGGCGAGCCGATCGACCTGACGGTCGGCTTCAGCAGCCTCGGCAACGCCGACGCAGGCGATCTTTTTGCGGGCGACAATCATCTTTACGCGAGTTCGACCGACCCGGAAGCCCGTTCGGCGGTCTATATTCCGAGAGGCGGCAAGCTTGTGCCCGTCGCACGGCGCGACAAAGGCGACTCGATCTATGTAGGCAGGCTTGAAAGCGGCGATGCGTATTCGATCGTCCAATTCAGCGAACTTCGACAAACGCTGTTCATCCTTCACGCAGTAAACGTGAAACGCCGCCCGAAAGGATCGGACGGCCGTTCAAAACTCGGTGAAATGGGTACGGGCGGAGGCGGCGAATGGCACTTTCGCACGATCGATAAGACAAGGAGTCCGGAATCCGTCTGGCACCCTAGTTTTCATTACCATTTTGAACTTTACTCCGGCCTTCTGAACTCATTTGAGGCCGCGACAGACCCTGTTGCTTTCGATGATCTCTGTGCTCTGCTTGAACGCTGATCGGCGTCGATCATCGCCCCAAGCCTTGCAGGATGTTGCTTTTTCGCGGAATGCAATGTAAATTCCTAGCAGGTCTGTCCCCAATTTATTCCGTAATTAAAGGAGAACCCGTTGGATGAAAAATCCGTTTCTCGAGAACTTTAAGCCGTATATCCCTGACTCGGCAACCCTGCGTGAGCTGACACCGATCCCGCTGATCGTAGGCACGGTGCTCGGCATTATTTTCGGAGCATCATCGCTTTACTTGGTACTGAAGGTCGGTTTGACCGTTTCGGCGTCGATACCGGTCGCCGTGGTAGCGATCACGCTGTTTCGCCTTCTCTCAAAGATCGGCATGCGTGACGCAACTATCCTCGAAGCGAACATTATGCAGACCGCAGGATCGGCGGGCGAATCGATCGCATTCGGCATCGGCGTTACGATGCCGGCGATCATGATCCTCGGCTTTGACCTGGAACTGTCGCGCGTGATGATCGTCGCGGTTATGGGCGGCCTGCTCGGCATCCTTATGATGATCCCGCTTAGGCGAGCCCTGATCAAAGATCAGCACGGCCTTTTGAAATATCCTGAGGGCACAGCCTGTGCTGAGGTCTTAAAGGCAGGCGCCTCAAAGGAATCGCGTGAGGCCTCGCACCTCGGCGACACTCACGGTGATGACAACGCCGCTCTGCACGGCGGCAAGATCATCACGGTCGGTTTCATCTTCGGCTTTCTTTTCAACGTGTTGATGAAGGTTCTTTTCTTTTGGAAGGAACAGCCCGGCTACGATTTCACGAAGAACGGCTTTAACGGTGCTTCGATCAACTCGGATAACGACCCGACGCTTCTCGGTGTCGGATACATAATCGGGCCGAAGGTCGCGGGTTTGATGATGGGCGGCGGCGTCCTTTCGTATCTCGTAATGATCCCGATGATCAAGTTCTTTGGCGCCGCGGTAACCGAGCCGATCGCACCTGAAATAAGTAAAACGATCTCGGAGATGTCCATCAGTGATGTAAGGAGCGCGTATGTCCTCTACATCGGTGCCGGTGCGGTCGCAATGGCGGGCATCATCTCGCTCGTTCGCAGCCTGCCGACGATATGGCACGGGCTTAAGGGCGGCCTTGCCGACCTGCGGGGCGGATCCGAACGCTCAAAATCAGCAACACCGCGAACTGATCAAGATCTTTCGCTCAAATGGGTCATCATTGGACTTATCATCCTGATGCTTGGCATCATGCTGGCTCCGCAGCTCAACTTGAGCGTTTTCCAACATCCCTTCGTAGCATTCTTCGGTGCGTTGCTCATCATCATATTGGGCTTCCTTTTCGTTACGGTATCGTCAAGGCTGACGGGTGAGATCGGCTCTTCATCCAACCCGATCTCAGGTATGACGGTCGCAACACTGCTCATCACATGCCTTGCATTCCTCGGCATGGGCTGGACGGCCGCAGACCCGTATTTTGTAACGGCACTTTCGATCGGCGGCATCGTCTGCATCGCAGCCTCGAACGGCGGCACGACATCGCAAGATCTCAAGACCGGCTTCTGGGTAGGAGGCACGCCGTGGCGGCAGCAGATAGCTATCCTTGTCGGAGCACTCGCCTCGGCGCTGGTGCTGGGTGCTTTGCTCATTATGCTCAATAACAATGAGACGTACTTCCAGAAGATCGAGCCGTCGAATCCCGTCGCCTCGCTCACCATTCCGGAAAATAAGCTCTTTACTCAAGACGGCAAACTTCAGACCGAGATCGTCAGCAGCGGCAAATACCGAGGCGTCGATACTAATACTTACCGAGTCTGGCAAAACACCAAGCCGGAGGAAGGCCAAGTCGGCAAATACCTGATCGATGAAGCAGGAAAACCGATATATTTTGTCGATCCGGGCATCAACGGCATCATCTCGAAAGACGAGGACGGAAAACCGCTCACACGATACGACGCCCCGAAAGCAACCCTGATGTCATATATCATCAAAGGTGTGCTCGGCCAAAATTTGCCGTGGGGCCTCGTTATCCTCGGAGCGATGATCGCAGTTGTGCTGGAGCTTGCAAGTGTTCCGTCCCTTGCATTCGCGGTCGGCCTTTATCTGCCTATATCAACCTCGTCGCCGATATTTATCGGCGGCATCGTTCGCTATCTCGTCGATCTGTATCTCAAACGAAAGTTGTCCACAACAAATATGACCGAGGATGAGATCGCAGCCGAAACCGACAAGTCGAACGGCGTTTTGCTCGCGTCCGGCTACATCGCGGGCGGAGCGATCGCGGGTATCCTGATAGCACTTTTCGCCGTACTTCCAACGCTAAAGAATATTCAGGATAAGGCCGCCCACTGGTCCGAACAGAACAATCCGTTCCTCGCCGGCGACTTCCTCGGCTTTATTCCGCTCGTCGGGCTTGCGGTCATTCTGTACCTTGTCGGCCGCGAGATATGGCTGAAAGGCCGATCCGCGTGATATAAGGCGCAAAAAGGTGTTGTGTCTTTTTAGGCGCGGAACGTATAATCACCAATATACGTTCCGCGCTTTGCCGCGCTGACGGTCGATGCAAGCCCTCACAGCGTTGCTTTTTTCGACAACAAAACTATGCGTCACTTTACGCAGCTATCTTCCGGAATCCTGCTCTTCGGCCTGCTCATTTTCGCCGTTGCGTGCAGCGGAGCTTCGGCCGGACCATCGAACGGCACCGCAGCAAATGCAGCGAACGCAGCCGCCTCGAACTCAACATCGACCGGTGCAACGATCTCGATCGACCCGCAAGGCCCTGCCGATACGGTCCGTACGTTCTACGCAAAGCTTCGTGAGCGAAAATTTCGCGAGGCGATATTTCTGACCAATTTGCGGCCTGCGATCGAGAGTTTGACAGATGCCGAACTTGCAGATTTCTCAGTGGATCTTGCCGCGATCGCAGGTGATATCCCCGCTGACATCAAGATCAACGGCGAGATAATTACCGGAGACAGTGCTGCGGTTACTGTCGATCTGCCTTCAGATGACTCCGGCAAGCTCGAAACACAACAGATCAAGCTTCGCCGGCAGAATGGTGCTTGGATCATCCTCACCGTTGATGACGCCACCGAAGAACGCATCAAAAAGGACGGCAAAGACTATTTCTACAACCTCCGCATAGAGACGCACGAGGATGAGGCACGGAAAATGCTGGAACGTATAGCGAAGGCGCAGGTCGCATATTCGCTGCAGAACGGCGGCCTCTGTGCCGAGCTGAAAACGCTCATTGACGGAGGCCTTCTGCCGTCCGACGTTTTGACGAGCGATTCAACGGGGTATAATTACTCGGTTAAGCTGTCCGACGACAAACGCCGTTACTATGCGACAGCGACTCCCGCAGAATATGGAAAAAGCGGCAGGGCATCATTCCTGCTCGACATTGACAACAAAGGGCTCCCTCATGTAAGCGGTAAAGACAACGGCGGCAAACCGTTGAAAGACTAAAAGCTCAAAGACGATGTTGCGAAGGCTTATTTCAAATTTCCGCAGAAATGTTTCCGAACGTTTAGTTGCATCGAGGCGGAAGTTCAACGCTCCGATGCGGATATGGTTCGAACCTACGCTTAATACGCCGCGTGAACACGACCTTGCACGCAGCAGGGCGATCAAAGGCGAGACCGTGGATCTCAGCCGCACCGGCATCGCCTTTATGGTCAACGTGATCCGCGTGAATGAGAATTACCTTGTCGGGCAGGACCGAAAACTCAACTGCGAGATCGACCTGCCGACCGGAAAGGTTGCGATGCAGATAGTTGCCCGGCGCTACGAAAAGGTCGGTATCCATCTGACCACTGAGCAGTACCTTATCGGTGCCAGCATCACGCGGCTCGACAGCGACAGTAATGCCGCCTACGACCACTTCTTACGAAAGGGCGACCGACGCGGGAAACGAACGCGCGAACTCGGCCTCAGAACCGACTGACACCCTATTTCAAATACTTATCAAGGAAATCGGCGACGAGCGGATAAAGCTCCAGCCGATTCTTTAGTTTTGTAATACCGTGTCCTTCGTCGGTGTAGAGCTTATATTCGACAATGCCGCCGCGTTCGCGTACCGCCGTAACGATCTGCTCGGCCTCTGTGTAAGGCACACGCGGATCATTCTTGCCTTGGATCACAAAAAGCGGACACTTTATTTTATCGACCCTTCCGATCGGCGAGATCGAACGCAGGAATTCGAGGTCACGATCGAGCCGCCCGTACTCTACCTCACGCTGACGGCGCCGGTAGCCGCTTGTATTCTTTAGAAAGGTCTCCCAATTCGCGATACCGACGGTATCTACAGCTGCCGCCCAAAGTTCAGGGTAAAGCGTGATAGCGGCAAGCGTCATATAGCCGCCGTAGCTTCCGCCCATAACGGCGATCCGATCCTTATCGGCATTGCCCATAAAGGTCAGCCACTGAACCGCGAATGAGAGATCTTTTACGGAATCCTCACGTTTTTCAACGTCATCCAAATGCGTGAAGCGTTTGCCGTAGCCGGTCGAACCGCGGACATTCGGGGCGAGTATCGCATATCCTTTCGATAAATAGTATTGATAGAGCGGGTTAAAGCCCGGCCGCTCTTGGCCCTCGGGGCCGCCGTGAACCGAAACGATGACCGCGTGTCCTCGGGCCGCAGGGATCGGCGGGCCGACCGTACCATCCGGACGCGGTGCGAGCGGCGGCCGTTTGCCGCCGCCCTTTGGCGTTGATGCGATCTCCTCGGTCGCCGGCCGAAAAAGATCCTCATCCGTTGCTTGCTTCCAGCCCGAAGCCACTGGAGCATCAACAGCCTTGGGCTTCGGCGAGTAATACCACGCAGGTATCTCGCGGCCGTCGAATGTTTGATATCTGACCAGCTGCGGTGCGATGAACGTATTCGGGTTGACGCCTGCCGTGTCGCTACGCGTAACCCGCTTCAGTTGCTCGGTCTTCAGATCGTATGTCCAAATATCGGAGTTGCGTGTCGCCGAGTTGAAGGCAAATGCCAGCTTTGTCTGATCGCGGTTGAAAGTAACACCGGAAACAACGCCGTCGCCCGGCAGTTTCACATCACGAGCCTCCCCGACGAACCGAGAGAGCGCAGGTTTGCCGCTCGTCGCTACATTCCTTGTAAAAACTCGTGAAAAACCGTCGGCGTTCACGGTATAGACGACCAACGAGCCGGAGGGTGAGACCGCAATATTGCTTACATCCCACCGAGCATCTTCAATAGGCTCCATCGCGGGGGCCGCAACGCCGAGGCGAACCTGCGTCAAAGCGGCGAACTCGCGTCGGTCATTCTGCGACATCAGGAGCGAAGTGCCGTCAGGCAAGAACTCGACATTGTAAAACTCCGCAGCGCCTTTATGCGGCGTCAGCAGCGTCTCATGGCCGTCAGCGACAAGATATAAATTATTGTCGAGGCTCAACTCCGTGCCATCGCGCGAGATAATGAATTTTGTTCCGGCTGCGTTGGCCGCTTCGATATTCTGATTTCCGTCGAATTGGCTTATCAGCGTCTCCTTGCCAGATGCAATGTCCATTTTATAGCTGTCGAAATATTGCCGGTTGCGTTTGTTGGAGCTGTATGCGATCCATTTGCCGTCAGGTGAAACAAATTCGAAGTTGTGCCGCACCGCCGGATCATTCGTCAATGCCCTTATGCCTGCGCCGTCGGGCCGCATCCAATAGAACTGCGTATTCTCATCGCCGCCCTTTGCTTTACCGAAAATGATGCCCGAGCCGTCGCCCAGCCAGCGGACAAAGCTCAAATTATCATCAGAATCGGTCAGCCGATGTGTCGCTGCCGTTGCAAGATCGACTACCCACACCTCAGATATCCCTGATTCGTTCGACAGATACGCGATCCGGCGTCCGTCGGGCGAGAAGGACGGAGCCGAAGCTGCCTTGATCGTCAGATATTGCTCGATCGTGTACGGCCCGGGCTTATAAACTCGCGAAGGCGCGGTGGTTCTGCCCGTTCTTTGCGCAAATACGGAAGCACTCAGAAGCAGGATAAGAGCAACGCAAAAGGACTTGGTCAAAAATTTTCTCTTCATCGTTGATAAGCACATTATACATCAGCGTTGTATAGAGACGCTTTTGCTGCCCGAATAGATGCACGACATTCAACGCTTCATAACAATATCGGCTGCTAAATGAACGCCTCTTGATGAGATCCGGTGCTAACTTGTATGGTCTATAATGATGCGCCAGCCTTCTTTCAGTTTGCGAAAGGTCAATGTGAATTTTCCGTGCGGCTCATCCTTTTCGCGTTTTAGTGCCCACGACCCCAGCACGACCGCAAAATCCTTGCCGAGCATGGTTACCTCAATATCCGAGAACGTCAGCACGCCCATCTTTTCGCGTGTCGGATAGCCTTTCTTGTAGTTGTCGAGCGTTTGCTGCCAGCCGCGTGTTACACGGTCGCCCGAAACGAACGTGAGCTTGTCGGATCGCCAATAGCCGATCGACATGAAGCCGTCGAGATCACCGCGGTTCCATGCCGCGGCTTGATCGTTCATCACCTTGCGGATCGCGGCAGCCGACCGATCCGACTGCGAGAACGCCGTCGTTGTTATTAGCAGAAATAATACTGTTACGGGAATAATATATTTCATAAGGACGTCGGGTGTATGACTTGAAAGACCGAGAGCCGCCACGTTTGGGCGGCCCTCGTTTCAGAGATAGAACTGCCGCTGCAGATCAATCCTTCTTCTTCGCAGCATCGAATGCAGCTTGTGCTGCGACCTGCTCCTTCTGCTTTTCGGTCAACGCGATTCCGGCCTTTTGCAGCGTTTCGGCATTGATGCCGCCGGTCGCCTTGAGTTTGTTCGATTCCTGATACTTCATAACGGCCTGTTTCAAAGCATCGCTCCGCTCGCCGGTAGCCTCACCGCTGAAAAGTTTCGCGCCTATCAGCACTTTCTGCAGATCGACGATCTGATCCTTTGTTGCGGTGAAAGGAGCAGGACGCTTCGGTCCGTCTTTTGAAGTTGCTGCGTCGGCGGTCGATGTCTTTGCCTTACTACTTGTGCCCGCCGTTCCGGTTGAAGAAATACCTTTCTGGCTGTCCGTCAATGCGATGCCCATCTTTTCGAGCGTCGCCTTATCGAATTTGCCGTTAACATCGAGGCCGTGAGCCTTCTGATAAGCCTTTACAGCAGGCCGCGATTCACCGTAAACACCTGTCGCCTCGCCTGTGTAAAACTTTTCTTTGATGAGTATTTGCTGGCCCTCGCGTATCTGCTCTTTCGTCGGCCGAAAGACCGGAGCTTTTGCAGGTTTATCCGCCGAAGTGCTGTCAGTCGTCTTTGAACCGCCTTGGGCAAAAGCTCCGGCGGCCATCAATGCAAAAACCGAAATGGTCAATATCGCTCTCTTGTACATAATGAATCCTCCGCAGACCTAAGTATCAGATAACGGCGCTTCGGCGGTACGAAGTACCCCTTTCTTCCGACGCCGCGTATTCAAGCCTGTTAGTGAAACATAATCGGCCGATTTTTACCTCGTGTCAAGATTCTTCGTTCAAAAACACTGTCGGCTGAGGCTTGCTGAATGAATGTTCATTCAGTTATACTTCCTTCAACAGCTATTTCATCAGAGCTTAGGAAAGGTTCATTACAGTATGGCAAACGCAGCAGCAATCAAAGATCAACACTCAACCACAATGCCGATCCGCAAGGCGGCAGTGCTTGGAGCGGGCACGATGGGTGCGGCGATCGCCGCGCACCTGACGAACGCAGGCGTGCCGGCCTTGCTTCTCGACATCGCTCCGAAGGGCGACGCCGCGGGCGACAACGATCTGATCGTCAAGTCGCTTTTCGAGGCGGCGAAGAAGCTGAAACCGGCGCCGTTTATGCTTGCAGGCAACGCAAAGCTGATCACGCTCGGCAATTTCACCGATGATCTTGAAAAGATCAAGGACTGCGACCTTGTGATCGAGGCTGTAGTAGAGGATCTTGATATAAAGCACAAACTCTTCGCCGAGGTCGAGAAGTATCGCGGTCCGAACGCCGTTGTCGCATCGAACACCAGCGGGCTGCCGATAGACTCGATCGCAGAACCGTTCTCCGATGAGTTCAAGGAGCACTTCATCGGCGTCCATTTCTTCAATCCGCCGCGTTATATGAAGCTTGTTGAGGTCATTCGCGGCTCACACACGCGGGCGGATGTCGCCGATAAGGTCTCTGACTTCCTTGATAAGCGCCTTGGCAAGGGCGTTGTGGCGGCAAAGGACAGGCCGAATTTTATCGCTAATCGGATCGGCGTTTTCGGAATGATGGCGACCATTCACGAAATGATCGCGATGGGCTTTACACCGACCGAGGTCGATCAAATGACAGGAAAAGCTATCGGCCATGCGTCCTCAGCAACATTCCGCACAAGCGACCTCGTCGGGCTGGATGTTACCGCACACGTTACCGATAATCTGTATCCTGCGGTGCCTGATGATGAGGATCGCGATGTTTTTCGTCTGCCCGAGATCATCCGAACGCTGCTCGATAAGAATATCCTCGGCGACAAGACCGGCGGCGGCTTCTTCAAAAAGTCTAAGGACGCGGAAGGCAACCGCGTCATCCTGGAACTCGACCTTCAAACCTTTGAATACAAGCCGCAGGCGAAGGCACAGTTCGCGTCGCTCGATGCTGCAAAACAGATCGACGATCAGGCAAAGCGTGTAAAACAGCTCGTTTGGGGTGAAGATCGCGTCGGCGAATTCCTTTGGAAAACTACCTCGCGGATCTCACGATATGCGGCGAACCGCATCCCTGAGATCGCCGATACGGTTGTCGAGATCGACAATGCCATCAAGTGGGGCTTTGGCTGGACGATCGGCGTTTTCGAGGCTTGGGATGCCATCGGCTTGGAACGATCGGTCGAAAGAATGCGGCATGAAGGCCAAGCCGTACCGGCAAATATCGAGCAAATGCTGGCCTCCGGAGCGAGATCATTCTACAAGGACGAGAATGGGGAGCATTTCTTTTACGACCTTGTTGCAGGCGAATACCGGCCGGTTCCGCCGAGACCGGGCGTTCTCATTCTAAAAGATGTTAAGGAGCGCAACGGCGTTATAAAGACGAACCCCGGAGCTTCGCTGATCGATCTTGGTGACGGAGTGGCGTGCCTCGAATTTCACTCGAAGATGAACTCGCTCGGCACCGACACCGTCGCGATGATGAATTTTGCGATCGATGAGGTCGAACGCAACTTCAAAGGCCTCGTCGTCGGCAACCAAGGCGGCACTTTCTCGGTCGGTGCGAACTTGATGATGCTTCTCTTAGCGGCCCAGGAAGAGGAGTGGGACGACATCAATATGATGGTGCGTGCGCTGCAGAATGCGGTAATGCGGCTGCGGTATTCCTCAAGGCCGGTCGTGACAGCTCCGTTCGGAATGACATTCGGCGGCGGCTGTGAGATAACGCTGCACGGAAATAAGGTTCGTGCGGCCGCTGAAACATATATCGGCCTCGTCGAGGTCGGCGTCGGCGTAATTCCCGCGGGCGGCGGCACAAAGGAGATGACGATGCGCGCCTCCGATGCGTGGGCAAAGGTTCCCGATGCTGACCCTGTCGCATTCCTCAAAAGGACCTTTGAAACTATCGGCATGGGCAAGGTCGCAACATCGGCGCAAGAGGCACGCGAACTCGGATTTCTTCGCGACAGTGATGCCATCTCGATGAACGGCGACCGCCTCATTCAAGATGCCAAGCAGGAAGTCCTCAATATGGACGCCGCGGGTTTTGTCGCACCTATCGAACGCACTGATGTCACGGTATTTGGCGAGGCGGCCGAAGCGGCGATGAAGCTTGCCTTGCACATGATGAGACAGGGCGGATTTATCTCCGACCATGACAGGCTCATCGGCACAAAACTCGCACACGTTATGTCGGGCGGAACGATCAACCACAAAGCACAGGTCTCGGAGCGTTACCTTCTCGATCTGGAACGCGAGGCTTTCCTCTCGCTCTGCGGCGAGCGCAAGACACAGGAACGCATCGCCGCGATGCTAAAGACCGGAAAAGCACTCCGCAACTGACGCGGATTCGCTAGGTGCGGAACATTTGGTGGCAGTCAATGGGACATATCCGCTAGAATGGACAATGACGGCATTGGACCGATCATCCGGATGCCGCGTGTTTCAGCGTGACCGTAGTTGCCCTAAACTGTCCGAATTGTGGTGCCGGAGCACTTAGCGATGCGACCCGCTGTGATTTTTGCGGTTCGCGCCTCAAGACGACCGCGTGTACGTCCTGCCTTTCGCTGATGTTCGTCGGCAGCAAGTATTGCTCGCATTGCGGCAATGCTGTCGTTGATATCGAAGCCGGTGCGAATATTCCCGTCGGCAAGTGTCCGCGATGCCGCTCGGCGTTGACGCCTCTTGCGATAGAGAACACTTTATTGTCCGAGTGTCAGCGATGCGGCGGTTTCTGGTCTAGTGCGGACACCTTTGAGGATATCTGTGCCGAAAAGGAGCGCCGGGCGAGCGTGCTGCGATCGATACAGGAACGCTCATTTCCGAAATCCGACGTTCCTGTCAAATACGTTCCGTGCCCTGTTTGCGGGCAGTTGATGAACCGAAACAACTTCGCACGCAGCTCAGGGGTCATTCTTGATATTTGCAAAGAACACGGTGTGTGGTTCGACGCTGAAGAGCTGCCTGCGATAATAACCTTTGTAAGGCAGGGCGGCTTGGACCGTGCTCGTGAGAATGAGAAGATCGCACTGAATGAACAGAAACGCGACCTGATCGAAATGCAGAACAGGATCGCGCGTCAGGACGCTCGCTTCGCACAGGGAAACTACGATGCCGGCGAGCCGCTTACTGACATGGTACGCGGCTTTGTAAAGCTTTTGTTCCGCTAGATCGCCGGCCTGTCGTAAGTACTTTTTATCAGATGCAAGTTGAACGATGCCATTGGGCTAAGAACGAGATCAACATTCCCTATCACGATACCGAATGGGGCGTGCCGCTCCACGACGACCGAGCTTTGTTCGAGTTCATCGTGCTCGAAGGTGCGCAGGCAGGGCTGAGCTGGGACACCATCCTGCGAAAACGCGAAGCATACCGCAGTGCCTTCGATAATTTCGATCCGGTAAAGGTCGCCCGTTATACCGAAACGAGGATCGGGCGGCTCCTTCAAAACAAAGGCATTATCCGCAATCGCTTAAAGATCAATGCCGCCGTTACGAACGCAAAGGCTTTCTTGGCGATTCAAGACAAGTTCGACTCTTTCGATCGGTATATTTGGGAATTCGTCGGTCGCAAGCCTATCGTCAATTCCTGGAAGAACGCAGCAGATGTTCCGGCAACAAGTGCGTTGTCCGATATCATCAGCAAAGATCTCAAGAACCGAGGATTCAAGTTTGTCGGCTCGACCATAATCTATGCTCATATGCAGGCAACGGGAATGGTGAACGATCATTTGGTATCCTGTTTTAGATATGAGGAATGTCAGGGCCGAAAGTCATAACGAACTGCGGATGACGTTCCCGTAACGATGATGCGTTCACGGTGCGGCGGCCGCGCCAAGTTCGCCGCTGGCAGTAAAGCGATGTCGGCCAGTCATCCGGTAACACCGGCAACACGATATTTGGCAGAGCACGGGGTCGAATTCACCCCGCATCTCTATCAATATGTCGAGCACGGCGGCACAAGCGAATCGTCGCGGCAGCTCGGGTTGGATGAGCACGCTATCGTCAAAACGCTGGTTTTCGAAACAAGCGAAAAGCGGCCGCTGCTCGTCCTTATGCACGGTGACCGCAAGGTCTCGACAAAGACGTTGGCGCGGCATCTCGGCGTAAGGTCGGTCCAGCCGGTGACGGCTGAACGGGCAACAAAGCTCACGGGCTATGTGTTCGGCGGGACGTCGCCGTTCGGCACCGCGACGAAATTGCCGATCTATGCCGAACGGTCGATCTTCGACCTTGATCGTATCTATATCAACGGCGGCAAGCGCGGCTTTCTGGCCGAGATGGACCCGAGCTCGCTACGATCTGCTTTAGAAGTACATCTGATCGAGGCTGCAATATGACAAGCTGGGAAGAACTCGTTGAACAAGGAAACTTTAGTGACGCCGAACGTCCGATGCTGATTGCGACCGACGGCGGCGGCGGATTGGCACCTGATTGCGCGACTCGTGCCGGATTTTACGAAAATTGGGCCGAGCACCTCGACGGATACCAGAAGAACGCCAAATACCAAGAAGCATTGGTCTATCTGCAAATGTATGCAATGAGAGCACCGACCGGCGAAGAGGAGGCCGCCCGTACGGCCGAGGTCGATCGTGTCCAAAAGATAGTTGACGAACTCGAAGGCGACTGAATCACGAGGCTTTGGCAATAAGAGCATCGATCCCACAACTACCGAGCCGGCTGTAAGGAACCTCGTCCATATCCCGTCTTTCACGTCATCCGGATGCCATATGACCGTTCGGAACGCTAAAAGAGTTCTTGCGAAAAATCAAAAGAAATGTAAAAATGAATGAACGTTCACTCATTATTGTGAAAACAGGAGAATTATGAAAGAAGCAGTGATAGTCTCGGCCGTGCGGACGGCAGTTGGCAAGGCTCCGAAGGGAACGCTGCGCAATACGCGGCCGGATGATCTGGCGGCGGCGGCGATCACGGACGCGGTTGCGAGGGCGGGCGTCGATGTGTCGCTGATCGATGATGTGATCATGGGCTGTGCGTTCCCCGAAGCTGAGCAAGGTATGAATGTCGCCCGCACGGCATCGATCGCAGCAGGCTTGCCTGTCGCGGCCTCGGCGATGACGGTTAACCGATATTGCTCGTCGGGTTTGCAGACCATAGCATTGGCGGCAGAACGGATAATGACCGGCGGTGCTGACGCGATCATTGCCGGCGGCCTTGAAACAATGTCGATGATCCCGATGGGCGGGAATGCGTTCCGGCCGAATCCGCGTCTTGCCGATACGTATCCGGACTACTATCTGAATATGGGCCTGACCGCTGAAAACCTCGCACGCAAGTATGAGATCACGCGTGAGCAGGCCGATGAGTTCTCGTACAACTCGCATATGAAGGCACTGGCTGCCATCCGCGAAGGCAAATTCACCGACGAGATCGTGCCCGTGAACGTGTTCATCGATGAGATCGACGAGAAGGGGCGTGTCCGCCGCAAGGAGGCGTCGTTCGCGCAGGATGAAGGCCCGCGTGCCGACACTTCGCTCGAAGGCTTGGCAAAGCTCAAACCTGTGTTTCACGCAAGCGGCACTGTTACAGCGGGAAATTCATCGCAAATGTCGGATGGTGCGGCGGCAGCGGTCGTGATGTCCGCGGATAAAGCTTCGGAGCTTGGCCTCAAGGCAATGGCACGTTTCGTTTCGTTCGCGACGGCCGGCTGCCTGCCCGAAGAAATGGGCATCGGCCCGGTCTATGCGATACCGAAGGCACTCAAACTCGCAGGCCTAACACTTGATCAGATCGACGTGATCGAACTTAACGAGGCCTTCGCGGCGCAGAGCCTCGCTGTTATGAAAGTGCTTGAAATGGATCCGGCAAAAACGAATGTGAACGGCGGCGCGGTTGCGCTCGGCCACCCGCTCGGCTGCACTGGAGCAAAGCTGACGGCGACCGTGCTTCGTGAGCTTGAACGGCGGAATGCACGTTACGGAATGGTTACGATGTGTGTCGGCGGCGGAATGGGAGCGGCAGGAATATTTGAGAGGATCGCCGACTAGATGTATCGTAAATAGATCAAATCGTTACAGCAAATTGGAGCGTTTATGAAAAAGACCCTGCTAATATCGATCATTGCCGCATTCGCCGCTGCATGCGGCGGCACTCCTGCGAACCATACGGCCAACGGCGGAAATGCGGGAAATGCCGCCAATGCTCATACAGGTGCGCCGGCCGCGGCGGTTTCGCCGCAGGCACCCGTGTCATCCTCTGCTTTGACACCGACGGGATCCAGCTTAACTGTGCTGAAAAAGGACATTGGCAAGACGGCGACCGAGGCAAAGCTCTGGGCGAATAAAGACCTCACCGCTCGCCTTTCTAAGATCATGGGAACAGACTTTCAGAAGATGAAAAAGTTCTGGAACGTCGAAACTCCGATCGAAGAGGATAGCGGCGTATATATGATGACCGGCTGCGAAACACATAATTGCGGCGGCAATAAATACTACATCTTTGTCGAGCCCGGCGCGGATAATATTAACGTCTATCATTTCGGACCGGTAGTAGGAAAAGAGAACGTTTGGGCGGAAAAAGATGATATGACGCTGCCCAAAAAGTTCGCAAAAGAGCTCGACGACATGAGAGCCGGCAACTGACGGCTCGTATCTGAATAACTGCGGCAGCCGCAAACTGATTTGCGGGCTTGGCGTCATACCCAAGGAGGCATCAGAAGCGGCCTCTTATTGAATGAATGTTCATTCATACCACGATCTTAGGAGAAATTTTATGGAAGCACGAACTGAGAAAGAGTATTTGAAAGGCGGCGAATTCCTTATCGCCGAGCAAGCGGCAGAAGACGTCTTTACGCCCGAGGACCTGACCGATGAACAGCGAATGATCGGCGAGACCTCAAAGGAATTTGTCGATAATGAGGTGCATCCGCAGCTGCCCGCAATGGAGAACCATGACTGGGCGATCGCCCGCGGCCTTGTAAAAAAGGCCGGCGAGCTGGGCCTTCTCGGTGCGACGATACCCGAAGAATACGGCGGCCTCGGACTTGATCAGACAACGGGCGTCGTGATCGCCGAGATGATGGGCCGCGGCGGCGGCTTCGGCACCACGTTCGGCGCGCAAACCTCCATCGGGCTGCTTCCTATCCTTTACTTCGGCTCCGAAGAGCTAAAAAAACAATGGATACCTCGGATCGTTTCGGGCGAGACGGTCGCCGCATATTGCTTGACCGAGGCAGGCTCCGGCTCCGACGCTCTTGGGGCAAAAACGACGGCGAAACTTACCGATGACGGCTCGCACTACGTCCTCAACGGCGAGAAAATGTTCATCTCGAACGGCAGCTTTGCCGATATGTTCATTGTCTTTGCAAAGGTGGACGGCGAAAAGGAGAAATTCTCTGCGTTCATAGTCGAACGCAGCGAAACCTGCCGCCCCGGCGCCGAGGAGCACAAAATGGGCATCAGATCGTCTTCGACGACACCGCTTATCTTGAGCGATTGCAGCGTGCCTGCGGCGAACCTCCTTGGCAATGTCGGCGACGGTGCAAAGATCGCCTTCAACATTCTGAATGTCGGCCGATTCAAGCTCGGTGCGTCCGTAACCGGCGGTGCCAAACTTGCCATACATCAGTCTGTCAGGTACGCGAACGAACGCGAACAGTTCCACAAAAAGATCTCGTCATTCGGTGCCATGAAGCACAAGCTCGCCGAAATGGCTGTCCGCACTTGGGTATCGGAGTCGATCACCTACCGCACGGTCGGAATGATCGACGCCCTTATCGGCGATGGTGCCGATAATGCCAAAAAGCTGCAATCGATCGAGGAGTACGCCGTAGAATCGTCGATCAATAAGGTCGCCTGCAGCGAAGCCCTCGACTTCGTCGTTGATGAGATGGTGCAGATCTATGGCGGCTACGGATATTCAGCCGACTATCCGGCCGAAAAGGCATATCGCGACTCGCGCATCAACCGCATCTTTGAGGGCACGAACGAGATCAACCGGATGCTCATTCCGGGCCAACTGGTAAAGCGTGCGATGAAAGGGCGGCTCGGCCTTCTTCAGGCGGCAAAGGCGCTGCAGGAGGAGATACTCGAGCCGCAGATGTCGTTTGACGAAGACAGCGGATCGCTCGCCGCCGAGACACGGCTTGCCGGCAACGCAAAAAAGATCGCCCTAATGGTACTCGGCACTGCGGTTCAGAAATATATGCTCGCACTTGCAGATCAACAGGAGGTCCTCATCAACTGTGCCGACATCATTATGGAAGCATACCAAATGGAATCTGCCATCCTGCGTGCAAAGAAATATGCCGCCCGCAATGGCGAAGTCGCGGCCGCGCGATTCTTCGATATCACAGGCGTTTTCTGCAATGACGCGATCCAGCGTATTGAAGCAAAGGCAAAGAATACGATCGCCGCTGTTGCAGAAGGCGACGAAGGACGAACGCTGCTGATCGCATTGAAACGGTTCACGAAGAATAATTCGCCTATCAACACTATCGCGGCACGTCAGCGTATCGCGGACGCTCTGATCGCCGCGAACACATATCCTTTCTGACCAACAGGATCGCTTGTGAAAAAGAGGCTGTACCCGTTGATCGGACACAGCCTCTCGCTATTTGATCCTCAAAGCCCCGGATTCCCTTCTCTCTTTAGAAGCGCCGCTTTTTCGGATTGATCTTGTAGGTGTAAAGCGCTGAACCGCCCGCGCCGGCGGCCGCTCCGATAAGTGCCCCTTTCTTACCGCCGATGATGCCGCCAAGCACTGCTCCGCCGCCCGTGCCGATCGCTATATTGATAAGATTGCGATGACGACGATAAAAGCTCGGCTTCTTGTAGGTGTAGGTTTGTGTCGGACGCCGATCATAACTTCGCGTCTGTGCACCGACGGTCGTGCCAAGCACCGAGATCGAAATTGCCAGCAGCCCGGCGACCATTAATGTTGAGATCATTTTTTTCATAATGCTTTCCCTCCCGGAGGATGCGGCCTTCGGCGGCCGTGTGACCTCATAGGAGCAACACGCGTGCCATTGACGCTATCTGCAGTGTTCACATCATTTACACAGGTGTGCATTTGCTAAACAGGTGCGCGGTGATACTATTTCGGGCGTCGATCCGACAATATCGTATGACGAATGAGTGCGCTGCGAGGCGGGCGGCAAATGCCGTCGTTCGGAGAGTTTGCGTAAGAGCTTAGCTCGTGAGGCCTACCGGGAAATTTCATGGACAGGACACCGAGTGCCCTGTCCATTGCCCTGCGAACGATCGGCCCTACGAGCCTTTCATCACGTCTGGGTTGTCCTTGACGATCTTATCGGCCTTGTCTGAAAGATCTTTCGCATCCTTAAGCATCGACTGTACCTTTTCCATTTGGTCCTTATAAAGGCTTCGATACTCAGTTTCGCTGTCACTATCGATGAGCTTTTGCGGGATCTTTTTCAGCTCTACACTGTAATCGTGTCTGGTGCTGAATTCCTTCGCTTTCGTCTCAAGATACTCCTTGAACTTGTCATTGATCTTCAGCTTGCTTGCTTCAGTGAATTTGTCGCCGGCCTTTTTGAAATTATCGCCGAGGTCGTCATACATCTTGCCAAGATCCTTTGCCATCGAACGTGCATCTTCAAGATCCGATTTATCTTTGACATTGTCGAGTTTGCCGTCGAGCTTGCCGCCAAGGTCCTCAGCCTTGGTCGCAATGTCATTGCCCGCCGTAATAAATGTGTTCGCCTCTTTTACAAGGTCGTTTGCCTTGCTTGTTTCATCCATTGAGCACGCAAACGCCGCCGTAAACAAAACAACCACTGCTAAGACTCCAGTCCAGTTCCTCATACAGTTCTCCTTTCCCCTAAATTTTCAATATCGACACCTCACTGTCAGCGAAGGGTGCTCGCATTGTAACCCAGATCGTATCCAACCGCTTTGTAAAAGCGGTCAATTGTACACAAAACCGACAGGATTATACACATTGATCTGCACTTTTCAACGTCCGAAAGCAAGATGTCGCGCGCAAAATGTTTGTACCGGCGCGCGCACTGTGGTAAGCTTCTGTTTTTCGGATCGTATAAGTGCAAGGAAACTTTGTAGTTAAGGCCTCATCACTCCGATGCTAAAGTCGAACATTCCTGAACTCTGTCTGTTCTTCGACCTCGAATGGGTGCCGGATGCCGACGGCGCACGCAGGCTCTTTGACCTGCCGGACGAGGTGACCGAACTTGAGGCTATGGAGAGCCTTTGGCTGAAAAGTCCGCAATACGATTGCGAAAAGAACCCGAGGCCTTTTCTCAAATATATGTTCTCGCGAGTCGTTTCGATCGCCTTTCTTTCGAGAAGGGTCGTATTTCGCGACGGCGAAACGGCCATTGAATTCGGTCTCAATTCGCTGCCTCGCCTGCCTATAACCGACGTCGATGTGGACGAGGCCGAGATCATAAGCAGGTTTCTCTATTTCGTCGGCGAACGCCATCCGCAGCTCGTCGGTTTCAATTCTGCCGAATCCGATCTGCAGGTCTTGATCCAACGCGGGATGATCAAAGAGGTCTCGGCGCCCGAATTCAGCAAACGGCCGCCAAAGCCTTGGGAAGGGGCGGATTACTTCGACGCGCGAAACAGCGAAGCCCACCTCGACCTTCTCAAACGTTTTTCCGGCGGTGCAATGACGCCGCGGCTCGATGAGTTTGCAAAGCTCTGCGGCTATCCGGGCAAGATCGACGTAAAAGGCGATCAAGTTACCGACCTATGGCTTGCCGGCGACATCACGAAGATAGTTGAGTACAACCAAATTGATACGCTGAACACATATCTCGTATGGCTTCGGATGGTTTACTTCGCGGGAAAGCTGAGTGAAGAAAAATATTTCGAGGAGACCGAGCAGTTCCGCTTCTTCCTCGAAGCGGAAACTCAAAAGCCGGAAAAGGCATTCGTAAGGGAATTTTTAGACAAGTGGCCGCAATAAGTATGGAATTTGGACGCATATATCACGAGAACTGCACCGAAACGCTCGAACGTCTTCCCTACGACACTATCGATATGACGATCACAAGCCCGCCTTATGACGATCTGCGCGATTACAACGGGTATCATTTCCCTGTGTATGAGATCGCCAACCTGCTGTTCGCAAAGACAAAGCCCGGCGGCGTGGTCATCTGGGTCGTCGGTGACCGTACGGTCAACGGAGACGAGACGCTTACGAGTTTCAAGCATGCTTTCGCTTTTAAGGATGCGGGCTTTCGTGTACACGATACGATGATCTATGCAAAGAATAACCCGATACCTAGCGACTGCGGACTGCGTTACAGACAGGCATTCGAATATATGTTCTGCTTCAGCAAGGGGCGGCCCTCAACATTCAATCCGATAATGCAGCCGCTGCAGCAGGAGAAGAAATTCAAATCGTTCCGTATTACAAAGGTCGGCCGCAATGATCTTGCTCACGATCACGTCGCGCCAAAGCAGCGAAAGGTGAATAATATCTTTTTTTACAATGTCGGCACTTCTTCATCAAAGGACAAGGTCGCCTTCGGGCATCCGGCCATCTTTCCCGAACGGCTTGCTCTTGATCAGATAGGAACGTGGACGAACGAAGGCGATATAGTATATGACTGCTTTATGGGAAGCGGTACGACAGCAAAGGCGGCACACCTTTTGAACCGCCAATGGTTCGGATCGGAGATATCCGGCGAGTACATAAAGCTGGCGTCAGAGCGGCTCAAGCCGTATCTCTTCGGCACACACGCGCGCCGGACAGCAACCAAGTAAGCCGCCGCAGCGTCAAAACGAATTGTCGGCCGGTTTCGGAAATGAAGAAGATACTCGTGTTATTGTCAATGGTGTTGGCTGCGGCCTTACTGACCGCGGCTCAGCCGCGTCCTCTCCCGGCCGATGCAAAGGCAGTGAAGCCTGCACCGGAAAGCTTTGCCGCAAAGTACGAGGGAGGGCTATTCGGTTACAGCGATAAAACCGACGGCACGCTGCGTTTTGATGATGCGAACGAGCAGCTTGTTTTCAGATCCGACAATGGCCAACAGTTCTCGGTCCCGTACGCTTCACTTTTGACAGTTTATCCGCAATCACAGTCGGTACGAACGACGGCAGGTTCTGTCATAAGCGCGATACCATTGCCGGGTGCTGGTTTCGCAGGCTTTATACGTGAAAAACGCCGCTATCTGATACTCGATATCAATGATAACGAAACGCGGATGCGTTCCGCGCTGAGCTTCAAGCTCGGGTCGAAGGATCTTCTCGATTCAGTGATCGCGACACTTGGCGCGAAGGCGGGCCTTAAGCAACGCGGCGATGCATTCTACCGCGCGGGCGGGCCTAATTGATGTCGCCGAATCGGTGCTGAAGTATTGCGGATAGTGCGATCACCGCCGTTTCCGCCCGCATTATCCGCCCGCCGAATGTTACCGCCTCAAAGTCTGCCGCTCGCGCCGCTTCGATCTCCGAATCATCCCAACCGCCCTTCGGCCCGACAACTGCTGTTATACTGTGCGGGCTGCGATCGACAGCTAACTTGCCGCCATCACGTTCGGAAAAAAATATCGAGGCATCTGCCTTTCCTGCATACAGGTCAATAAAGCCTTTAACATCAAGCGGTTCCCCAACCTGCATCAAGCGTGCACGGCCGCATTGTTTTGCCGCATCGAGAGCAATTCGACGCCAGCGAACAAGCTTCTTTTCAATGTCCTTGCGTTTCAACTCACAACGTACAGAGGACAAAGGCACAATGGTTCGCACGCCAAGTTCAACCGCTTTTTGAACGATCAGATCGTACTTATCGCCGGGAATAACGACCGAACCCAGCGTGAGAGCAATGCCCGATTCGGGAGCCGGCGGAGCCGCCTCCGTCAGCCCGCTGACCTCGGCCTTATTCTTTGCGAGATGTGTGAGAATGCCTGCGTATTCACGGCCTTTGCCGTCAAAGATATGTATGCTGTCGCCGGGCTTCAGCCGAAGCACATCGCGGGCGTGATGAGCTTCGTCAGCATCAAGCACCGCCGCCGATGCCGCGGAATCGATATTCTCTGAGAAAAAACGTCTTACGGTCATTCTTCTATTGAACCAAACTTTTCCCGAAACTCCGATGAACGCCGCCGCAGTTCGATCCATGCAAAGAACAGCTCCGGAGTTCGCATCCAATGAGCGAGCCACTCGTCGATCTCGGCAAACTCCCTGTATCTCGGATCGTCGTGACCAAGCCGCTCCGCAGCTTTCTTATTTTCGCTCCGAAGATGAAGCACGAACTCGTGAAGGCGCCGCAGACGGACGTCATCATGCTCGGAGGTCAGCGTTTGACGCAGGACTTCGAGTTTTTTTAGGGTTTGCATCGCCGCCGACAGGCTCCGCGGTCGAGCCGTCTCGCGAAGGGCATCATCGAACGGATCGGGCTTGTTGCGTTCGAGATAGAGATCCATGATCTCAGAATGCCGAAGCACAGCGCCCTCGTCGGCAAGCAGCCGAGCAATGTTCATCGGCGATTCGACCGCCGCCTTACCGAATCGGCCTTCGATCGCCGCCTCAACGGCCTCGATCTCGGGACGTCCGACGCTATCGCAGTCGAGTTTCTCCCAGACCTCGATGATCAGATCATCTTTTGTACGGGATATCCACATTTTCAGGTCAGATCTTGTGATCGCCGATGGAGCGTATGATCTCGGTCGAAGAGTGTTCCTTCGGGTCGCCGACTATGATTACCTTTCCGCCGATCTCACGCATAATATCGCGTTCGGGAACGGTCTCGGCCGTATAGTCTGTCCCTTTCGTGTGAATATCGGGGCGGATCGCGTAGATGATATGCTCGACCGTCGGCTCGTCAAATATCGTTACAAGATCGACACAGCGCAGAGCGGCGATGATCTCGGCCCGCTCATTCTGTGGAACGAAAGGGCGGCCCTCGCCTTTCATCGCGCGTGCCTGCCGGTCGGAATTGACCGCTGCGACAAGCGTACCGCCAAGTGCCTTTGCACCCTGCAAATAACGCAGATGCCCGACATGAAAAAGATCGAAACAGCCGTTCGCAAGTATGATCGATTTGCCGGCGCGCCGACGCTCGGCGACCGCGCTGATGAGCGCGGTGCGCTCTAATATCGGTGCCGGATCGAGTTCAAGCATTCTTTTCAGCGGCCGTCAGGCCGGAGCTGCTCAGAGACTCTGCCAGTTCGGCGGCGGAAGCGGTCGCGGTACCTCTTTTCATTACGACGATCCCGCCCGCGTGGTTGGCGATGCGCGCTGAATCGGCGTACGAGATGCCCGCAGCAAGCGCGAGTGTAAAAGCGGCAATAACAGTGTCGCCGGCGCCGGTAACATCTACAGGCTCAAGCGAACCGACAGCGTGCAAAGAGTTGATCGGCTTGCCGTGCTCTATCAGCTCCATTCCCTTATTACCTTTTGTTATCAACAACGCATCCACGCCAAGCCGCTCTCGCAGCTCTTCACGATCAGAACCCTCGATACTTTGCTGCAGCAACTGCTCAACCTCATCCTGATTCGGCGTGGCTGCGGTCGCGCCTACAAGAACGCCCAACCGCGACCTTGAATCAACAACGAGCGGCAGCCGGTGCCGCTTTGCCGCATCCCTAATCGCAGCGAACAGTTCAAAGTTAACAACGCCGTAGCCGTAATCCGAAACAATCACCGCATCCGCCGTCGGAAGGTGTTCATCGATCTGCCGCCGCAGGAAACTGTTCGCTTCATCGGATACGACACTCGTCTCAAAATCGATCCGTATCACCTGCTGCCGAACCGCATGAGTGTGGCTTGCCAGCACGCGCTGCTTGGTTGTGGTTGCCGCAGAACCGTCAACCGCAATGGATGCTGTGCCGACACCGGCTTTTTCTAATGCTTGGCGAAGAAGCGTGGCGTTGACGTCGCCGCCGAGTACGCCGATGAGTGTGGGTATGCCGCCGAGTGATGCGATATTTGCCGCCGCGTTCGCCGCCGCCCCCGGAAACGTTATCGTCTCGTCATGCCGAAGTATAAAGACCGGCGCCTCACGCGAAACGCGCGAGATCGTGCCGTTCAGGTATTGATCCGCGACCACATCGCCGATGACAACGACGCGTTTTCCGCTCAATTTACTGATGATCGAACCGTCAGACATCAATACACTTTAACAGAAAAAATACCTGTAGATCGAAAAATGGTTGAGCGACACGCAGTCAGCCCAACCATCCTAAGAGAGTGCCGTCAAACGCTATCAGTGCGTATCGTAGCTGCCGACAGGATAATCGCCGGTGCTGCCCCATTGCTGGACAAGCGTTTGCGTAAAGCCGGTCGTACTCATCAAAGCATAGAACGTGCCCGTCGGGTCACGCCAAACGGCCGGATCCGCCTTGCCGTCGCCGTCGTAGTCATTTTGACAGTTGAGGTCGGTACCCGTGATGCCGAATGTCGTCGCGAACAAGCTCCCGTCAGAACTCTTGCGAATATACCAAACGAGCGGCGAGGTCGGCGTCGAACCTTCGCGAACGACCGCAATATCCGTTTTGCCGTCGCCGTCATAATCGCCGGGAACGACAAGGTCGTTGCTCAGCCCCCAGTTGGTAATGAAGTAATTGCCGTCGCCGCTTTGCTGAACATAGAATGTTGATTGGCTCGAAGCGGTCGCCCCCGGACGCTGCACTGCGATGTCGAATTTGCCGTCGCCGTCGTAGTCGCCCGGCGCTGTATAATCGGTCGAAAGGCCGAACTGCTGTGCGCTGAAGCCGCCGTCACTGGTGCGAAGTATGTACCAGATCATATTGCCGCCGGTACGCCTGACAACCGCACAATCGGTCATTCCGTCGCCGTCATAATCACGGGCGATAGGCTCGTCGCCTGACGTGCCGAATGCCTGTGCCGCGAAGGTTCCGGTCGAGCTGTTGAGCCGATACCAAATGCCGTCGGTGTCGCGCCAGACCGAGATGTCCGCTTTGCCGTCGCCATCAAAGTCGCCCGGTGCAGGGTAATCCGAATTTACAAGCCCGAACTGCTGGAAGACGAATCCGCCGCTGCTCTTGTTTATGTACCAAACGTTGTTGCTCGGGCGAAATACGGTAAAGTCCGCCTTACCGTCATTGTCAAAATCCATCGCCTTACGCAGTTTAGCCTGAGCGGCCGCATCAGAGGCGACCAGGACAGCGATCGACAGGACAAAAACATACTTTGCAATGGCAGAAGCCAAATTCTTCATCTTCATTATTCCTTCCAGATAACCTACAGGAGCGACGCCGTCGGCAACGCTTTATGTAAGCCAGTAATTTTACCTTTTTCCGATGCAGGATAGCAAGAAAAAGCAAGTTCTTTCGTCCCGCGATCTCAACGATATTTTGCAAAATCCGCTAACTAACAGCATTTAGACGCGCCGCACGCCGAAAACGTTGGAGCCGCGCCGCAGATCTTCTGATCAATTCCGCTTTTGTGTTACCGTGAACGGCTGCCCGCCGATGGTTATCACTCCCGTTCGCGAGATCGTCGGGTTGACCGAAACACGGAACGTGAACGAGCCGTTGCCGCTGAACTGATCGGCCCCGAGAACCTTTATCCATTTGACCGAGCTTTTCACAAAATAATCGCAGTTAGTGCCGGGCGTTACATTCACGGTAAAGACACCGCCCTTTGTACCGACCGACATCCCGGCCGGGAACGCACAAACTGTCTGCTGATTCAATGCCTTGCTCACGTTCAGACGCCCGCCCGTCTTTATAATTCCGCTGAATGCGCTTACGGGATCGACCGTATTCATCAGCGTCGCTTTGAGCGATGCTACCGAAAGGCTCGGATTGTAAGCCGCAAGCAGTGCGGCCGCACCCGCGGCATGCGGCGTTGCCATGGATGTTCCGCTCATCGTCGTCGTCGCTGTATTCGACGAATTATATGTGCTTAGGATACCCGACCCCGGAGCCGCGATATCGACGCTGGTCGGGCCGTAGCTGGAAAACCCCGATTTGCCGTCACTCGATGTCGAGGATGCGACGCCGAGGATGCTAGGGCTTGTATAGCTTACGGGATAAGAGGGCGACGTGTCGTTATTTATATTGTCATTACCGGCGGCAAAAACGTTGAGAATGCCTGCTTCGCCCATCGCATCAATTCCGTCTTTTGTCGCCTGATCGTAGCCGCAGGCCTCGCCGCAGCCGCCGTACGAATTATTGGTTACACGGATGTTAACGCCGCGAAGCTTCATCATACGAACATAGCTGTAAGCTTTTACGAGCATTGCAGAGGTCGAATCATCTCCGTTCGGGCTGTAGATCTTGATGGCCATGATCTTGACGTTCCAATTAACGCCGACGACATTCAATGCATTATTACCAACCGCTCCGATCGTGCCTGCGGTATGCGTACCATGGCCGCCTGCGTCGTCGATCGGGTTGCTGTCGTCATAAAAGAAATCCCAGCCATAGACATCATCAATATAGCCGTTCCCGTCATCATCGATGTTGTTGCCGGGAAGCTCGCCCGTATTTACCCAAGCATTTGCCGCGAGGTCTTGATGCGTATAGCGAAGGCCCGTGTCTATATCCGCGACGACGATCGACGAACTGCCGGTCGTCAGATCCCACGCCTGCGGCGCTGATATCTTTGTGAGGCCCCACATTCCCGAGCTTGTGAACTGCGGATCGTTCGGGGTGGTCAAAAGGTGATAGTAGAAGTTCGGCTGGGCATCGACCACGGCACCGAACTTCTTATAGTCAATTATCGCCGCCTCAACGGTCAGGCTGTCCGGAATTCGGACAAGCTGCCATTGGGTGTCGCCGAGGGTCTCTATCGCGTTCGCACCCATAGCCCTATTGACCGAACGTGCGGCCGTTGAGTCCGGGTTCGGACGGAATTTGACCAACAGTTCGCCGCGGACATACTGCTCCTGATTCGAGTTTTGACCTGCAACGGCAATAAAAATACTAAGGGAACAGATAACGGTCAGAATGGCGTATCTCAGCATAACGAAAACCTTGAACGGGCTAATGTCCTAACAATGAGAACCCATCAATTATATTGCTGCCGGCCCGTGTTGACAATGGTTTTCGGTCGTTTCGGAAGGGTAATGGTGGGGCGGCTAGTGGGATTCGAACCCACGACATCTTGAACCACAATCAAGCGCTCTAACCGCTGAACTATAGCCGCCACATTATCGATCTCGGACCTTTGATCCTCGCCCCCGGCAGGACTCGAACCTGCGACCCACAGCTTAGAAGGCTGTTGCTCTATCCGGCTGAGCTACGGGAGCACGTAAGAGCAATTCACTATGTTATGTGCGCCGCCGCCGCAAGTCAACTTTTTGCGGCACGAAAGGTCAGCCCGAAACGCCGACGCCGGTTTCGCGGATCTTTGCAAGCATCGCCTCAAACGCCTCTGCAAGATCCAGTTCGCTCGTGTCTATCACAATGGCGTTCTCGGCGATGGTCAGCGGCGAGTCCTCGCGTGAGACATCGCGCTCGTCACGCTCGTTGATCTCGGCAAGGGTTTGCTCGTAGGTCGAGATGCGGCCCTTCATTTGATCTTCGGTATAACGGCGCCGCGCTCGTGCCTCAGGTTTTGCGGTAAGAAAGAATTTAATATCGGCATTCGGGAACACGACGCTGCCTATATCGCGGCCCTCGAGAACGCAGCCCTTCGGAGCCGCCTCACCGATAGAACGCTGATGTTCGACCATTACGCGGCGGACGGCGGGAATGGTCGATACTTCAGAAGCCGAACGTGCGACCTCAAGCGTACGTATCTCGACCGAGACATCCTCGCCGTCTAACATCACTTTCATCGCATCAGGTTCGCCCACAAGGTCGATGTCGGCAGTCTCGGCGATATACGTGATCCGGTCGATATCGCGGATCGGTACATTAGCGCGCATCACGGCCAACGCCACCGCGCGATACATCGCACCCGTGTCCAGATACAAAAGGTCAAGTCGTTTTGCGAGCATTTTGCCGAGCGTTGATTTTCCCGCGCCGCTCGGCCCGTCGATGGCAATTATCATCCTTTTCGGGCAGTTCGTCTTTCAGCCTCGGCTGGTAGTGTACCAGAAACCGTGCCGTTAGACGCGCGGCCTCCTCTCTTTACGGCGGCAGGAATGATCAGGAGCCGATGCTATCATACAAAAATGATCACAAATGAAACGCTGCAATTGCTGAAGGAACTTGCGGAAAACAACAACCGCGAATGGTTTCACGCGAACCGTGCTGCGTTCGACAGGGCACAAGATAATATGACCGCATTTGTCGGACAAATGATCGGCGAGATCGGCCGGTTCGATACTACGATCACCGATCTGGAGCCTCGATCCTGCATCTTTCGCATTTATCGCGATATCCGATTCTCAAAAGACAAAAGCCCGTATAAGACGCACTTCGGCGCGTACGTTGCCGCAGGCGGCAGAAAGTCCCTCGCGGCAGGATATTACCTTCACATCGAGCCGAACGCGTGTTTCGCAGCGGCGGGCAAATATATGCCCGACCGTCAAGAGCTGTTGAGGATCCGCAATGCTATCGAGCAAAACGCGGAAAGATTCAAGAGCATCGTTGAGACAAGGGCTTTCTTGAAGCGCTTCGGGACCCTTGCAGGCGATTCGCTCATCAGGCCGCCAAAGGGTTTCGCCGCCGATTCGCCGGTGATCGAATATCTGAAACTAAAGAGCTTTATGGTTCATCGCATTTACAGCGATGCAGAGGTATCGGCCGCGGCCTTTTACAGGTCGGCGGCGGCTGATATCAAAACGGCATTTCCGCTGGTGAAGTTCCTGCGTTCGGCATTCGAACGGGATTAGAGATGCGCATTCTCGATAGCGGTTATCTTCTCGATACGGCGTTCGTGCCGTCCGCCTTCAAAATCCGCCGCGAACCAAGCTTTTATCAGTTTGTTCACTTCATCTTGGCTGATAAAACGGGCCGGCAGAGCCAATATGTTGGCGTTATTATGCTGCCGTGCAAGGCGTGCGATATCTTCGCTCCACGCGACCGCCGCTCGAATGCCCCTTATCTTATTTGCCGCGATCGCCATGCCGGTTCCCGATCCGCAGAACAGAATGCCCTGCTGAACGTAACCTTTCGCAACAGCTTCGCCTACCTTGAGCGCAAAATCGGGATAATCGACCGACTCGGCAGAGTCCGTACCCATATCGACATATTCAATGCCCATTTCGTCCAATGTTGCCTTTACCGCTTCCTTTTCATGGAAGCCCGCGTGATCCGCACCTATCGCTACTTTCATAACTCGATTTTACTGCGTTCACGGCAAAAGAGGAACCATATGCGAACGACACAACGCCCAAATTATCATTGTCCGAGAGCATTAAAGAACCTATAATCAAAGCGGTCTGCAAATGTACCTTCGCACTTTTCGATTTTGGCCGCTCGCATATTTGGCCGCCTTGCTCACTTTCGGCGTAACGGCCGCAGGGCAGGACTTTCTGCCTGAGCTTGTAAAGCGTATCAAGCCCTCCGCCGTGGCGATCGAAACCTTTGACAATAAAGGCGCGAGCATCTCGCGCGGAAGCGGCTTTTTTATAGCATCGGGTCGCGTAATAACCAACAGGCATGTTATCGAAAGGGCATCGCGGGTTGAAGTGCATCTGCTGGACGGCCGCAAATTCAACGCACGAGGCGTCCTCGCGGTTGACGGCGAGGGCGACCTCGCATTGATACAGGTCGATGTGCCGAACACCGCTCCCGTGCCGCTGCCTATCGTCCGAACCGTGCCGCAGGAAGGTGAGTCGATCGTCGTGATCGGCAATCCCTTCGGGCTTGAAGGTTCTGTATCGAACGGCATCGTGTCTGCCGTGCGTGAAATTCCGGGCTACGGCAAGATCATACAGATCACGGCCTCGATCTCGCCGGGTTCGAGCGGCTCGCCCGTCGTGAATATGGCCGGACAGGTGATCGGCGTCGCTACATTGCAGGCCGCCGAGGGCCAGAACCTGAACTTTGCCGTGCCGTCAGAGCGCATCGCACAGTTAAGGATGACGGACCTGCGAACCTTCAACGCGCTCAACAGTGAGGCCCTGCGGAATAAGCGTTCTGCAGCAGAAAGGCTTTATTCACAGGGGCTTGCACAACTTTCGCGTGATGATTATTCCCGTGCGGCACCATACTTCGAGCAGGCGGTCGAGTCAGACCCGAATTACGCCGAAGCTTGGTATCAGGCAGGCTATTGCTATGGTGCGCTCGGCCGCTTTACAGAGGCATTGCGTGCGTCGCGTCAGGCGGCGAAGCTGCGGCCTGATTGGGCAGCGACGTATGTGAATATTGGCGTCGCAAGTTACGCATTGGGTTCCTTTAAGGACGCCGTCGATGCCTACCGAACCGCGTTAAAGCTCGGCGACGACAATGCCGATCTGCAATATTCGCTCGGCTTGGCCCTCGGCAAACTCGGCCGCGGCGATGAGGAGATACTTGCCTACAAAAGGGCCATTTCGCTAAAGCCGGACCACGTCCCTGCAATGGAAAAGCTCGGCATTGCGTTGTACAAGGCCAAGCGTTTTGCCGATGCCGCCTCGATCTTTGAGGTGCTGCGGGCATACAAGCCCGACGCGGCCACATACGGCTATCTCGGCGAGAGCCTTTTGGAAGCCGGAAGAACCGACGATGCGATCGCGGCTCTCAGCACCGCCCTCGGCTACGATCAGGAACTCGATAAAGCGCGATACGACCTCGGCCGCGCATACCTTAAACGCGGCGACCGCGAACTCGCCCAAATGCAGTACGAATTCCTGCGTTCATCGCGCAGTGATTGGGCCGACAGGCTGTATGTGCTGATCAACCCCTGAATATGGAACTTACCGTCGCCGTCACCGGAGCGTCCGGCTCGATCTACGCACAACGCACGCTGAAGCTGATCGCTGATAGCGGTGTCGTCGAGACCGTACACCTTATTGTTTCGGGTACGGCTGAGATAGTTGCACAGGTAGAGACGAACACGAACCTGCGAAATGCGAACGCCGCGGCAATAAATAAATGGATCGGCATTGACGCCTCTTCGAAGCTCATGCGCCTATGGCGTCTCGATAACTTTGCGGCAAAGCCGTCTTCGGGTTCGACCGGGCAAGCCGGTATGATCGTCGTCCCGTGTTCTATGGGGACTCTTGGCTCGATAGCCTCGGGCGCCGGCACGAACTTGATACATCGTGCGGCCGATGTTTGCCTAAAGGAGCGGCGCAAACTCGTTCTCGTGCCGCGTGAAGCTCCGTATAACGCGATACATTTGGAGAACATGCTTCGGCTGACAAACGCCGGTGCGGTCATTTTACCGGCAAGTCCGGGCTTTTATCACAAACCCTCGAGTATCGATGAGCTTGTAGATCATTTGTGCTTTCGGATCCTCGATCAATTTGACATACCGCACGGCAAGAGTGCCGCATGGACAGGCGACGAGATCGCCGAATGATTGGCTCCAAAGCGGTTCCGCGCGACAGCGACAGTACATCTACCCTTGCTAAAACTGAATGAAACGGTAGAATAGCAATTCTGGATAGAATTATTCTTTATCAAGTCCTTGCTTAGCTTTTTATGGCAGTCACGTCAGTCAACGCTCCCGAAACCCGCACCATCACCGTCGCTCACTCGCCCGACTCGGATGATGCCTTTATGTTCTATGGCCTGGCGACCGGAAAACTTTCAACCGACGGCCTGAAATTCGAACACACGCTAAAAGATATTCAGACGCTGAATGAGGAGGCACGCAAAGGAACCTATGACGTAACGGCAGTTTCGTTCCACGCCTTTGCTTATATCTCAGATAAATATTCGCTGCTTCCGCACGGTGCAAGCATCGGCGATAAGTACGGCCCGATCGTTGTCTCAAAAGACCCGCACGATGCGAGCGAGATGTCATCGCTGAAGATCGCAATTCCCGGCGAGATGACGAGTGCATTCCTTGCACTCAAGATCTTTTGCCGCGATATCGACTATATCGTCGTGCCTTTCGACCAAATAATCGACACCGTCAAGGCCGGCACGGTTGATGCGGGCCTTTTGATCCATGAAGGACAGCTTTTCTATCAGCATCTCGGCCTGCACAAGGTACTCGACCTTGGCGAATGGTGGCACGACAAGACCGGCCTGCCGCTGCCGATGGGCGGCAACGTAATAAAACGTGAACTCGGCGACGATCTTATGCGGCAGGTTTCAAAATATCTGCACGCAAGCATCGTTTATTCGATGGAAAACCGCGAGGACGCTCTTGCCTACGCGATGCAGTTCGCACGCGATATGCAGCCCGAACTCGCTGACCGCTTTGTCGCAATGTGGGTAAATGACCTGACACTTGATTACGGCGAGCGAGGCCGCGAGGCAGTAAGAACGCTGCTTGACGAAGGTTTTAAGGCGGGCATAATTCCGCACAAGGTAGAGATCGATTTCGTCGAAGGCTGAGTGCTGCGTAAGCGATATTGAAGCCCGTTCTGCCTTTTTGGCCGGACGGGCTTTTTCAGTGGCCGCTCACAGCTTCTACGGCTTTTCGAGCGTCGATCACGCCCCAGCCTTGACGATCAACTTCATAATGCGGAAGCCTTTCGGCGGTCGAGATAAGTATCCGTTTGACCTCGGACGGTGTCAGGCTCGGGTCGGCCTCGATCATTTGTGCGGCAACAGATGAAACGATCGGTGCGGCGAACGACGTTCCGTCAACGTACTTGTAATTACGCGTAATGACGTTCTCCTGCCGTATCTTGAGCAGAACAAGCTGCCTGATGACGTGAACAGGCCTGTCAATTGCGGCATCAAGCTCGCCGTCCACGCCCGGATGCTGCTCGATCATCGTGTGAAGGTCGTCATCCGAGGCCTTGTCCAGCAAAGAAAGAAGCTCGGCCTGCTGTGCCGTCGGCGTATTAGGCAGTATCGGTGCCGGCACCCATATTGATGATGCGATGACCTCCGGCTTTTGCAGGCCGTCCACGGTCGGGCCGTATGATGACCGGTACATACCGCGCTTCGCACGATTGATCGAGTTGTGATCGTCAAGGCCGCCAACGGCAATGCACGAAGGTGCGCTGGCGGGCGGCATCACCGGATGCGTGGGCAGATGTCCGGCATTGCCGACGGCGCAGACGACCGTGATCCCCGCAGCCGAACACGCCTCGACCGCTTGCGACAATGGATCGTTCAAATAACTTTTCTCTTCATCGCCGCCCGCTGAGATGTTTACGATGCGGATGTTGTAGCGTTCGCGGTTTGCGAGCACCCACTCCAAGCCGTCCTCGATATTCTGATCCGTTATGCGCCCGGTGCGGGCAAGCTTAACGAGAACGACCTTGGCTTCTGACGCGATGCCGCGATAAAACCCGTTCGACAGTGAGCCGTTGCCTGCCGCTACGACGGACGTCATCATCCCGTGCCAGCTTGCAACATCCGGCTCAAAGAGTGTCGAAAGGTCGCCGTCAGGGTCGGGCAAGTTGCGATATGCAACGATCCGATTATCCGGTGTCGTAAGATCGACGTGCGGATAAAAGCCCGAGTCCAGAAATGCGATCGTTACACCCTTGCCCTTGAAACGGTCGTCAGCATCAAGCCGCAGCGGGATGGAAAGCACGTGTGAGCCGTCCTTTTGCATTGCGGCGTCACGCATTATCTGATCCTTTGCGCGGTCGAATATACGCACGCAGCGGGCACACACGCCGTCAACTTCGCCCGAATTAAGCGCATTGGCCCGTATAAGGCCCGCGACCTCCGGATCCAGCGCTGACAGCGGCAGCGAATCGCCGTCGCACCGCGAACAAACGGCACATGCACTTTCACCGGCTGCAATATCGGCGATCGTGCCCTGACGCGGCGGCAATGTCGAATCGTGAAGGGTCATCGTCGGAATTCGAGTTTTTCACAACACGCGGTTAAAATCAATATCGTCTGTATGCCGAGAAAGCGAATAGGACTAGCCCTTTCAGGCGGCGGCGCCCGCGGCTTTGCACACGTCGGTGTGCTAAAGGTGCTCGAGCGCGAAGGCTTTAAGTTCGATCTTATCGCGGGCACTTCTGCAGGTTCGATCGTCGGCGGTGCCCTTGCCGGCGGTATGGCGGCATCGCAGATCGAAGAGATGGCGCGACGCACGGGCTACTTTAATATGTTCAGGCCGACGATAAGCCGCTTCGGCCTGCTCTCGAACGCGGCTATGGGCCGTTTCCTTCATCGTACGCTGCCCGCAGATCGGTTCGAGGCCTTGCCGACGCCGCTGTATGTCGTCGCTTATGACATTACTGCGGGCAAGCAAAGGGTTTTCTCGGAGAGCGGCGACCTCATCACAGCGATACGCGCAAGCTGTGCCGTGCCGGGTGTCTTCAAACCGATCAGGGACGAACTCGGACATTTGCTTGTAGATGGCGGCGTAACATCCGTAATGCCGTCGCGCACACTCCGCGAGGCCGGTGCTGACGTCATCATCGGCGTAGATCTGCTGGGCTCAGGGTCGGTATTCAGGCCCAAAATACATACTGTGCTGAGTGTATTGGTCCGTTCGGCCATGAAGATGATCCAAATATCAGGCCGCGAGGATAAGTTGGCTGCTGACGTCGTTATCACTCCGCAGATAGCACATCTGCGGCCCGATCAGATCGGCAAGATAGACGAATTCATCTCGCTTGGCGAGGCCGCCGCCGAAGCATCGCTCGATGCGCTCCGCAGAGCCGTTCAATGACGCTTTTCGATCGGCACCTTTTCCGAAAGATCAAGGGTAGTATTCTCGGTCACGGATGTGTAGGGCAGCGATTCGCCCGCAGTAAGCATTTCGCTCGGTGCACCTTCCGGCGGCAGATACGCTCCGGCCTCGAAAGCAGCGACGCGCCTTTCCGGCACGGTCAGGAACCGGCCGTTGATGATGAACGCCATTCCGATAAAAAAGGCTACGGCGCCCAATGCAGCAGGCACAAGAAGATCTTCCTTGAAGAAAATACTTACGGCCGAGAAGGCCAGAGCGACGCCAAAACCGATCAGTGCGATGATAGTACCGACACGGATGCGCCGAAGCTTGCGTTCCTCGGGAGATTCAAGGAACTTCTCGATCTCCGGCAGCACATCCTCGACCACTTTTTTCAGTTGATAGGCGTCCTGCGTCTCGCGTATCTTTGCCGCGACCGCACGGCCGATCTCATCGCGTGCTGACGCGGCCGAAGCAGTAACAGTATCGGGCGTTGCAATGGCATCCCGAACCGAACGAAGATTGGTACCGCAGCCGCGGCAGAATTGATTCGCATGCTTTTCGTCGATGCCGCAATTCGGACAGAACATATTGATCAAAACTTACGGAACGCTCGGTTCCCGGTGTCCTATTTTACACTTTTAGTACGCACGCCGCCGCTGACAAGTTCCACATTGGCCATGCGAATAAAATTGTTGAAATAAGGACTTGCACATTTTGCGTACTCTCGTGCATTATTACACCTGTTAGTCCTGCTCTCGGTGTGTCAAAGGTGACACGCCCGCACCGAAAGGTTCTGTTCGACGGCGTTCGAAGTTTGAGGGTTGGTTGTTCTTTGGTAGTCGAAGTAGCTTGCCCTGCGAGCATGCCGTCATTGGATGCCTTTTTCGATTTAAGCTCCGATTTCGTACTTCTTTCAGTCGAACGGAAAGTGCTTTTGCACTCCGTTCGGACGGGAACTTTATTTGTATGTCTATGAAACTTTATGTGGGAAACCTCCCATTCCAGACCTCGAGCGGTGATCTCGAAGAACTCTTTGCAGCCGCCGGCACAGTTGAATCGGCAACTGTTGTTGAAGATCGTGAGACCGGACGTTCGCGCGGTTTCGGCTTTGTTGAAATGTCGTCGCAGGAAGAAGGCGAAAAGGCCATTGCCGAGTTTAACGGCAAGGACTTCGGCGGACGCGAGATCAAGGTGAACGAGGCCAAGCCCCGCGAAGATCGCGGCGGCCGCTCATTCGGCGGCAACCGCGGCGGCAATTACGGCGGAGGCGGCGGCTACGGCGGCCAGCGCGAACCGCGTTGGTAAGCTGATAAAGTGCTTTATTGCAGAGGGCTCGAGGTCATTGCTTCGAGCCTTTTGTTCTTTGACGTGCGGATCGCTTTACCGGTGCCGCAGAAACGGAGTCATTCTTCTCCGGCGGCGTTCTTTCAACGGCATATATCTCAAAATCCACCTTGCGTCTGCTCTTTTCGTTCACAAATATCTCGATACGATATTCACCCGCAAGCCAATCACCCTGCGGACGCCCGTTGAACGTAACACGATCTTCGCCTTCCTTAAGTGTGTAAGAGCTTGTAATTATAGGCTTTTCCGCCGCGACGCCGGGCACTTTGACGGCACTCAACTGCATCTTGACGGTCGCCTTTGAACTTTCACGAAGCTGTACTACGCAGTAGATCGGCACATCATCCGTCCGGAAACGCGAGACGATCTCGCCTGCGTGCCCATGCCCGTCGCCTTTTGCAAGAAAGACGCCGTCAACCTCATCAGCAGCTGCACCGCCGCCGGACTGGCCGAATGCGGCTGCGGCTGCGAAAAGAACTCCGATAAGAGCGAGCACCCATCTGTGGGGACATTTTCTTGGCATCATTACAATGCTTTGAGCCGCAAGCCTCCGGTTTGGTTGCTTCGGCCTCGGCTATTTTCGTGTATTTTGATGTATAATGTGGCGTTTCCCCTGCTAATGCCGATGCCCGAAAGACGAGTCATCCTTATCATTTACACGACAAAATACCGCCTTGGCGGCCACCAGTTCCCCGTTGTTGCGGAGACGCTAGCCGACGAAAAGCGGCAGCGCTTTGACGGCGAAGTAAAAACCTGCGCCGTAGAATCCAAACGTGATGTGCTGAAAGCTGTCGCCGAGGTACGCGATGCCGGCGACAAGATAAAGGAGTTCATCTTTGTCGGCCATTCGGGAATGTACGGCCCGATGTATGGAACAGTGGCGTTCCCCGAACAGTTCTCGCCGTTCGAGTGGGAACAGATGGATATTCCGTTCAGTGAGGATGGCTCCGCATCGTTCTACTGCTGCCGTTCGGCACGTTGGTTCGCCCCGTTCTTCGCACGCACCTTCAACGTGCCCGCGAACGGTTTTTTTTGGTACACGACATTCTCAAAAAGCAAGGAGAAATACATTTCGGCCGGCGACGGCACCTCAAAGCCGATGTACACGATCGGCTGCAAGGGCAGAAAATCGCACGGCATCGCAGGAGCACTGCAAAAGCGGGCGGGTTTTATGCCGGCCGAGGAGATGAAGCGCTTTGAGCCGCGGCCGCCGGACGGCGACACGTCATACGATCACGTCGCCGAGCTTTACGATGCGGCCTTCGTTGATATACGGGTGCGCCGAGATGAATGGAAATGGCTGAATGAGCACCTGCCGGCAGAACCGTTTGATATGCTGGACATCGGCTGCGGCAACGGTGCTCTGCTTTACGCTTTGCGCGGCCGCATCTCGTCGGGCCGCGGCGTTGATGAATCAGCTGCGATCATCGAACGCGCGAGGATCAAGAACGCGGATCAGCCGCACATCGCATTCGAGAAGATCAACGGGCCGCTGCTTCCCTTTCCCGATGATTCGTTCGACATCGTAACCTCGCTGATGTCGTTCCGCTATCTTGACTGGGACCCGCTGCTCGCCGAGATCAAACGCGTAGTGCGGCCCGGCGGCAAGTTCCTTGTGATCGATATGGTAACGGTGCCGCCGAAATTGGGCGAGTATCCGCGGCTGCTTGCCGACAAAGTAAAAGAGATACGCGGCCGCCGTGCGTCGCCCGAGTTCAATGCGGCGCTCGCCCGCCTCGTCTCGCATCCGGACTGGAAAAAGATGGTCGAGTACAACCCGATCCGCTCCGAACACGAGATGAAATGGTACCTCGAAAGCCGCTTTCCCGGCCGAAAGGTCGAGATCCTGAACATCGCGTGGCACTCGAGGATAATTGCCTTCGACAGCGGCCCGGTCGAGCGCGGCGTCGAGGCAAAGCTCACCTATCCGTAAATGAAAAGGCTCGGCATCATTGATTGGGGCATCGGCGGCGTCAGCATCTATAAGCTCGTAAAGGAGCGGCTCGGCGGCGTCGGCGTCACGTACTTTTCGGACACGGGTGCAACGCCGTACGGCAAGATGTCGCGCCGCGAGCTTGGCGCACGCCTCGACCGTGTCATCGAATTCCTAAAGGAAAAAGGAGTTACGCACATCATCATAGGGTGCAATGCGGCAAGCACCGCGATCGGCGACCTCGTCGATCACGGCATAACGGTCGTCGGAGTGATAGAGCCTGCGGTCGCCTTTGCCGCACGCTTCAAACCCGAACGGCTCGGCCTTATCGGCGGAAGGCGAACGGTCGTCTCAGGCGTTTACAGACGGGCATTCGCGGAACGCGGCATCGCGGTACGGCAGCGGATCGCACAGCCGCTTTCCGCACTTATCGAGAGCGGCGATACTTCGTCAGATCGGCTCCGTGAGGCGGCCGCCAAGATCCTTTCGCCGCTGCGGAACTCGACGCACATCCTTCTCGCCTGCACACATTATCCCGCGGCGCTGCCTGTTCTGCGTTCGTTGGTTTCGCCTTCAACGGCATTTATCGATCCGGCGGCAGAGGTCGTAAAGATCGCCGCACGCTGGAAGCTTTCCGATGGCAGCGACACCTTTTACACATCGGGCGATACGTCCGCAATGCGGCTCGCGGCCCGTAACGCCTTCGGCGTCTCAATATCAGGAGCGAAACACATTTCACTCTGACCGGACGCAAGGCTCCGCCGCAGTAAAACTTCTGCGATCAAAAGTTTGGTGCTATACTCCGGCCGTTACCGTTAATTGAGAACCCGTTAAGAAGGTATGATCCTCGCAAGGCAGAGTTAAATGACCCCATCGGACGTTGGCGCAAGATTTAACATTCGTTCTTAGATCGAAGATTATCGGTAAAGATCCGCCACTGCGGCAAGCTGGTCAGACGCCCCCTGCAAGAACAAAAGGCGACAGCCGATAAAATTTAACAATGGCAAATGACTAGAATTTTAGACCTTAATCATACAGACGCAAGACAATTTTTTCTCAAAGAGGAAAGCTATTTCAACTTTGATCTTCCGAAATATTTCGTGTTTGAAAATTTACTGAATGCTATTTCGAATTATATTGGTGAACAAGACCTTAAAACGTTTTATTCTACTGATACCGATGGATCAGGGCGGGAGAAAAAACATCGTCCGGTGGAATTTGAAGATGTAAATTACAAATTTTTAAATAATAAAGACGGAAAATTTGCTTGGCGACCATTTCAGTTAATACACCCTGCACTTTATGTTTCACTTGTCAATAAAATCACAGAACAAGCAAATTGGAATGTAATTGTGGCAAGGTTCGCTCAATTTCAATCTAATCCAAAAATAAGATGTTACAGCATTCCATTACGCTCGGACGACCAACAGTCAGACAAAGCAACTTCAATTAGCCAATGGTGGCAAGCAATTGAACAACAGTCCCTAGAATTAGCTTTGAAATATGAATATGTTCTACATACGGACATTTCAGACTGTTACGGCTCAATATATACACACTCCGTTCCTTGGGCAATTCATACAAAACCCGTTGCAAGAGCGAATCGACATGACCTAAGCCTTGTTGGAAACTCGATTGACAAACATTTGCAGGGTATGGCTTTCGGTCAAACCAATGGAATACCACAGGGAAGTGTTTTAATGGATTTCGTCGCTGAAATGGTTCTTGGCTGTGTTGACTTGAAGCTTTCGGAAAGGATACAGGAAGACAACATTCAAGACTATGAAATACTCAGATACAGAGATGACTACAGAATTTTCTCAAGTAATCCACAAACAGCCGAACATATCACCAAATTACTGACTGAGATTTTGAGTGTTCCGGGAATGCGATTGAACGCACAGAAAACCATTATTTCAAGTAACATTATTAAAAATTCAATAAAGTCTGATAAGCTCTATTGGATCTCGGCAAAAAAAGGAGCAAAAGGAATTCAAGAACATCTTTTGACCATTCACAACTTATCCGAACTACATCCTAATTCAGGCAGCCTGTCAAAAGCGTTATCCAAATTTTACAACAGAATTAAGGCCATAAAAGAGACCAATCAAAATATCGTCGTCTTGGTAAGTATCTTGGTTGACATTATGTATAAAAGTCCTCAAACCTACCCGATTGCTTCTGCCATTCTTAGTAAGCTTTTATCCTTAATACCGGAGACAGACAAGAAAAATGAAATACTAGATGTTGTTTCCCAACGATTTGAAAAAATCCCCAATACCGGCCACCTAAAAATTTGGCTTCAAAGGCTTACAATAAAACTAGATAGACAGAAACAGTATTCAGAAAGGCTTTGCGAAAAGGTGAATAATCAGGAATTACCAATTTGGAATTCAGATTGGCTTGAAGATGGGTTGAAAACCCTGATTGAGAATACTGCTATTATTGACGAGAAAGAAATTGCTGAAATAGATACTGTAATAGCAAAAGAAGAAGTTGAACTGTTCAAAACAGAATATGACTATGCAGAACAACGATCAGAATAGGCAGGCGGCCCATAACGGCCAGTTTTGCGTCAGGCGGGTCGAACGGTGTTGATCGAGTGTTTTCGGTAAGTTGAAAGTTCGCCCTCGATCGAAGTTTCGGGCTAAAAACCCCACCGTTGGCAACGCCTGAACCGTTGGTGGCAATCGTGAAACACCGCTTATCAATTTGTGCTACCATCGACCAAATGTGAAAAGTTCTCCTGGTTTTCGACTGACCAGGTAAGAACTCCCTTAAAATTGTCGTATGGAACTAAACAAAATTTACCAAGGAGACACTCGTGATCTTATTCATAAACTTCACGACGATAGTGTTGATCTGATCGTATGTGACGGCCCCTACGGAGTAACTACAAATGAGTGGGATAAGGTAACTGACATTCAAACATTCAACCTTGATCTGATCAAGATTTTTTCAAGAGTTCTTAAACCCGGTGGTGCATTGTATCTGTTTGGTAAAGACAACTGCATAGATTTTATTGACTACCGCCCTTACCTGACATTGAACAGAAAAATCATTTGGTATCAACCAAGCCGACTTGCACAAGGACGATTGAATTATACCAACAACTACGACTTGATTGCTTACTTCACAAAGGGCAAAGCAAAGACATACAATCTTGACGATATTCGTGTTGCTCAATTAGTAGAACTCGAACATCGTTTACGCTGTGAGAAAGTCCCTTCTGTTACAAACGGACAATACGGAAAAACTAAATTCAACGATGACGGAAAGAATCCGGGTGATGTTTGGGGCGACATTAAGCAACTTACCTATAAATCAAGAGAGCTTATCAGTAGGGAACTTCTAAACACAATACAAAAACCAGAAAAGCTAATTGAACGAATTGTAAAAGCCAGCTCAAACGAAGGTGATGTCGTGTTTGATCCATTTTCAGGAGTTGGGACAACCTTTGCCGTGTGTAAGAAACTTAATAGAAATTTTATCGGCTTTGAGTTGAACCCCAACTACATTGCTATCACCAAAGAACGAGTTCATCAAATTGAATTAGAGAAAGAATACAATTTGTTCAAATGAAAGAAGAAATCATTCGAAGAATAATTAAGTTGGTAATTCAAGCACAAGAACTTGCTTTGAAAATTGGCATCCCAAATATATTGCAACCCGGACTTGTTAAAGAAATGATTATCGCTGAAACTTTGGGGCATGAGTTAATTCATTCCAAACGTGATGCGGATGCGTGTGACCCCAATGACCCAAGCATTAAATATGAATATCTTTCTTGTTATGTGGGCGGCTCAGGACAACTTGACCGGATGTTTAAAGAGCCGAAGGAAGAAAGAGAAAAATCTCTTTACCGTATCTGGAGAAATCAAAAAATTTATTTCGCAGTTTTCTACAAGGACAACCCTTTGAAGATAAAAGTCATTTACGAAATTGAGCCGAAAGTGTTAGTTGCAGAAACTGAAAGACAGTTGGACAGGAGTAGTAATTCAATTTCTCATGTAGGCTTCTCAGAGAACTGGGCAAAAGATAATGGCAAGGTTGTTTACACGGATTGAGCGGAACGAAAGCCGTCAACAGGGCTTAACAATAGCGGACGGCCAGTGTGATCAATGGACTGGTTGTGATTGCATTGTACATTCGTGCTTGCCAAGAAGTGCTTCGTAATGCCCGCCAGCGGCAAGTGAGTCAGTCGGCGCGCAGATCTTCTGGCGATCCGGTAATCACATATTCACAAAAATTGATCCGCGTCTGGCATTGCGTTCCCATCGTCTTGTTATCGCGTTGGCGGCGTTTTGTTAAGCTGATTGCGAAACAAGGCGGCAGTCTCTAAAATCTACACTCGTAGTGTCGGAAGCCATCCGGAAATATCACGAGGAAGATGCGATCGGCAAGACGTATGATCTAAAGATCACACGCCGCCTGCTAAAGTACTTGAAGCCTTACTGGGGCTATGCGGTGGCGGCGCTTCTCTGCACGCTGCTGACGAACATACTCATCAGCCTTCAGCCGTATTTTACAAAGATGGCTGTCGATGATTTCATCACGCCGCGCCGAACCGACGGCATCTGGTGGTTCGCGACCGCATTTTTCGGGGTTTTTCTATTCCGCTTTATCTCATCCTACGCACAAGAGATCCTGCTTAACAACGTCGGGCAGCGTGTGATGTACGACCTGCGGAGCGAGATATTCTCAAAGCTACAGCGGCAGGAGGTCGCGTATTATGACCAATATCCCGTCGGCCGCACGATGACGCGGCTTACGAGCGATGTTGACGCATTGAATGAGCTGTTCACATCAGGCGTGATCGATGTGCTCGGCGATATTGTCGTGATCTTTGCGATCATCGCGATAATGTTCGCGCTCGACTGGAAGCTCGCGGTAGTGTCGCTGATCACAGTGCCGCTGCTGTTTACGGCGACGAATTGGTTCCGTAAACGCGCGCGGCACGGCTTCGATCTCGTACGGACACGCAATGCAAAGCTCAACGCCTTTCTGCAGGAATACATCTCCGGAGCGCAGACCGTACAGCTTTTCAATGCGGAGAAGAAGGCCCTTTCCCGATTTCGTGATATCAACGACGAGTACCGCAACGCCAATATCGAGACCATTTTTTACTACGCCATCTTTTATCCGATGGTCGATCTTATCGGCGCCGTCGGCATCGCCATGGTGATCTTTGCCTTCGGTGCCGAGACGCTCAGCGGCTGGTCCGCGGCAGGTGCCGGGCTGACGGTCGGCGTGCTTGCATCGTTCATTCAATACTCGCTCCAGCTTTTTCAGCCGATACGCGACCTTTCGGATAAATTCAACGTCCTGCAGGCGGCGATCGTCGCCTCGCACAGGATCTTTATCCTGCTTGACCGCGATATCGAGATAACATCGCCCGAGAGGCCCGAAAAAAGCGGCAAGGCTGCTGGCGAGATCGAATTTGAGAATGTATGGTTCGCCTACAAGGGCGAGGATTGGGTGCTCCGCGATGTCTCTTTCAAGGTGAGCGTAGGCGAGAGCGTCGCTTTGGTGGGGCACACCGGTTCGGGAAAGACGACGATCACAAATCTTGTGATGCGGTTCTATGATATCCAAAAAGGCCGCATCCTCGTGGACGGCATTGATGTGCGTGAATGGGATCTTGCAAGTCTGCGGTCGAATTTCGCGGTCGTCCTTCAGGATGTTTTTCTTTTCAGCGGCACGATCGAGAATAATATTCGCCTCAGCAACTCGTCGATCAGCACCGAACGAGTAGAGTGGGCGGCACGCGAAGTTCATGCCGACGACTTTATAAAACAACTGCCGGGCGGCTACGGCGATCAGGTGCGCGAACGCGGCGCCGGACTTTCGGTAGGGCAAAAGCAGCTGATCTCGTTCGCGCGTGCGCTTGCCTTTGACCCGACGATACTCATTTTGGATGAGGCAACGAGTTCGATCGACACCGAGACAGAGCAGCTCATCCAACAAGCCGTCGAGCGTGTTATGACCGGCAGAACGTCCATCGTCGTGGCACATCGCCTCTCGACAGTGCAAACCTGCGATCGGATAATGGTGATGCACCACGGTGAACTTCGCGAATCGGGAACGCATAACGAGCTGCTGGCGGCACGGGGCCTCTATTGGCGGCTTTATCAATTACAGTACTCCGACGAAAAGCTCCACATTTCGGCGGCACCTAACCCTGCCTAAGAATTAGGCGCAATCTTCTCATAACGGCTATAATACGCGTGATCGTGGAATTGACACCGGACATCCAGCAGCACATTGATGCCTTGACCGGCACTGCATTCGAGGTGTGTCATGCGGAGGCTCCGAACTTCGGCGTTACGCGCGGGCAGTTTGCTGCAAGCATTAGGCAAACGATCGCAAAATATCTCGTCAGATCATCAGAAGGCCCGCTCACAATTGCGGATATCGATGAGTTCTTTGCAAATCTCCAGAATGGCGACCTTTTTCTCGCTCTCGGTTGCTCGGCCGGCAATGAGCGCGCGTGGTGGGAGTTCGACCAGCAGCACCGGGCGTATATGGAACGCGTGGCAAGGCATCTGGCAAGCTCAGATCTCGACGCAACCGAAGTTGTTGATTCTGTTTATGTTGAGCTGTACGGCACACGCGTCGTTGACGGCCAGCGGATGTCAAAATTCGCCACGTACAGCGGTCGCGGCACGCTGCGCGGCTGGCTGCGGACCGTGATCTGGCACTCGATCGTCGATCTGCACAGAGCCGGGCATGATGAGGTCTCACTTGATGAAATGGTCGAAAGTGTCGGCGAAGGTGCTGCCCATTCGGCATTCGCACTCGAAAGCAGCGGCGAGAGTGCGGCTTTCGATGACCTTGTAAAAGAGCGCTACCGTGCAGTGACGGTTGCTTCGCTCGCCAAGGCCTTTTCATCACTTGATGCTCACGAAAAGCTGCTGCTCGCCTACTATCACGTTGACGGCCTCAAGCTTCGTGAGATCGCACGGTTGGCGGCAGAACCTTCATCGCCGCTGCGCGAGTGGTTCCAACGCCGCTCGCAAACGCGACAGACAGCCCCTGCCGCACGTATTCACGAATCGACAGTAATGCGTTGGCTCGAAAAGAGTTATGCACGCGTCCTTTCGCAGTTTCGAGCGGAATTGAAAGGCGCACATGAGCTTTCTGAGGAGGAGATCGATATTTGCGTCGGCCTGGCGGGTGATGACCTTGCCGGCGGTGATATATCAACGCAGCTTGCAGTATGAAGGTTGAGCAGCCGCAGGAAATTATTATGCAAAAAGTTGCGGCGGAAGGCGTCTCTCATTCGGGAGGCCGGTAGCACAAAATGGCTAACGAAGAAAAAATAGCAGCGACGGATCGAAGGTTTCAGCGATTGCTGGAAGTCTTTCTGCTTGCAAATTCGTCCGACCGTTTTGCCGCTGACGAGCATCTCGATCAAGACACCCTCGCGGCTTTTGTCGAAGGCGGATTGACGCTCCGCGAGGCCGAGCCTGTCGTCGCGCATCTTGCGGATTGCGGATTTTGCAGGAACATCTCAGTCGAACTGATACGCCTCGACCTCGCATTTGCCGAAACATCGGCCGAGCCTGCAACGGTTCCTGAGGCCGCACCTGCCCGAATTTCGGAGGCGATCAGCCGCCTTTTCTCACGGCTTTTGGGCGGAACCGATGCCGCGGTCTTTGCTCATCAGGAGCACGATCCGGACGACAAGGACGAAGAAAAGGCCGACAACGATAAAGAAAACGATCGGTAGAGCGGAAATTGATATCAGCGACGAAAGCCGGCGGCCGGGTTCCGCCGGCTTTTTGCCGTATTGCGTCGATCCCCTTCGGACATCAAATTCTAATAGCAATAATGCGAATTTCGAATTATAATTTTCGATGAATATGCAGGACGAAGTCATAAGAACGGACAGGCAGGATTGTCCTTGGTCAAGAAAGGCCCTCTCTGTCGAACGCGTAGCGACCGCGAAACTGCCGACGAAGTTCGGCGAATTTTTTATCGCCGGTTATCGCTCGCTCAACAGCACAGAAGAGTTTGTCGTCCTATACAAGGGTGAAATGGACGCCGAAACGCCTACGCTGGTGCGCATTCACTCGCAATGCCTGACGGGCGATGTCTTCGGCTCGATCAAGTGCGACTGCGGGCCGCAGCTTCAAAGGACGCTTGAAATGATCAATGCAGAAGGGCGTGGTGCGGTGGTCTATCAGCAGCAGGAAGGCCGCGGGATCGGTATCTTGAACAAGATCAAGGCGTACGCCCTGCAGGATGAGGGCGCCGACACGGTCGAGGCGAACGAACGGCTCGGCCTCGGTGTCGATGAGCGTGAATATTTGCAGTGTGCAGAGATACTTTTCGACCTCGGGCTATGCAAGGTGAAGGTGATCTCCAATAACCCCGATAAATTGAAGGCCCTCGAATCCGCAGGGCTTCGTATAGTCGAGCGTGTGCCGATCGAGGTTCCCGCCGAACAGCCCGCGGCTCATTATCTTCGCGTAAAGAAAGAGAAAATGGGCCATTTACTAGAGTTTCAAGGCCTGAAATAGAGGCCGACAGGAGGAAAATATGTTCAGTTTTAAGATGCTGCGCCTCATCGGTGTCTCGGTGCTGGTCGTCGCCGGTGCTTCGTTCGCAATGGGCAGCACCATTGCCGGTACGGTCTATGATATGCATCGTAACGGCCTCGCCATGGTCGATGTCGAGCTTATGAACTCATACCATTCGATGATCGGACACACCATGACCGACGGGGTCGGGCGATATCAATTCGAAGGACTCGGCGACGGAGACTATTATGTACGCGTGCTCCCTTTCCGCTACGACTTTGACGAAGAAACGCAGATGGTGACCATAACCACCATTTCGCAGAATGCAAACAGGCCGGGATACACCTATCAAATGCTCGACTTTACGCTAAGCCCGCGCAAAGGTACGCTTGCTGAGGCCGAGGCCGAAGTGATAGTCGCGCAAGAGATACCGCCGGCGGCGAAGAAATCGTATGAAGCCGCGACCGGACTTGTCAAAAAGGGCAAGTTCAACGAAGCCATACCGGAGTTTGAAAAGGCTCTTGCTGTATTTCCCGAGTACTTTCTCGCCAATAACGGACTTGCAACGATCTATTACGACAAGAAGGATTATGAGCATGCGGCACCACTTCTGATGCGGGCTGTCCAAGCATACGAGAAGAGCGGCAAGACGCTCTATATGCTCGGCGTGTCGCTCACGAATTTGCATTATTATCCGGCGGCGATCATTGCTCTCAAGCAGGCGGCAGTTCTTGCCCCGGCATCGGGCGTGGTTTATCTGTATCTCGGGTCTGCGCAACGTATGCAGCGTGATTATAAGAATGCAGAGACCAACTTGCTCGAGGCCAAAAAACTGACCAAAGGGAATAACGTTGAGGTCTTTCGCGAGCTTACGGCTTTGTACAGCGAAACAAAGCAGTTCGAGAAGGCGGCCGACAGCCTTGAACAGATGATAAAGGTCGGCAATTTCGCCGATGCAGATCGTGCCAAAATGAAGGAGCAGATCAAACATTGGCGTTCACTGCCTAAGACGAATTGACGCATCAGCTCAGTAAAATAGGATCGGCCGCCTGAAAATGGCGGCCTTTCATTTTGCCTTTCGAACGGTTCGCCGGACAGTCAGCTATCGGAACATATTCATTTGCCCGCACGGGTTTTCCACGGCTTTTCGCCCGGACCCGAAGAATAAAAAAGCCCGTCCGCGTTAAGCGGACGGGCAAAGTAACCTCTAAAGAATATCTTTAGAAGAAGAGGCGAATACCGAAGCGAACCTCACGAGGTGCGGTCCAGCCATTAGCGATCTTGTACGTATTGTACGTACGAGCGGTCGGATTGGCGTTAAGCCAGTTGTTGAAGTAACCGGTGAGTTCGCCGCTGCCGCTGAAGAGCACCTGCTGAATTGTATCGAAGTCGGTACAACGGCCTACAGGGCATCCGCCGGAAGTAAGTACGCTGCCACTGATCGTGGAAGAAGTGATCGTACCTACCTTCGACGTCATCGACCTGCGGTCAAACAGGTTGATGATGTTGATGTACGGCTGAACCGTTACGCGGTTGTCACGGCCGAACTTATACCGGTGATCGATATTGAGGTCGGTCGAGTAGATGGGTGCGCTGCGGCCCAGGTCACCACGTCCGTAGATGTAGATCGGAGTGGTGCTGAAGATGAAGTTCGCCTGAGTCGAAAGCGGAGCACCCGACTGAGCTGTCGTGTAGAACGAGGCCGCCGTAGTGTTGGTCTTGCTCCATTCGAATTCATAACCGCCGTATGCCTTGAAGACATGCGGACGATCGGTCGGAAGACGGCCGGCGTTCGACTTACCTGACAGTGTATATTCAATGTAAGGCAGGTCAAAGTTACGGTCAACGTTCGGGCTGGTACGGCCACCTTCATCAGAGCTTGCAAGTCCGGAGTAGTTACCGAACAGGCGGCTCCAGGTGTAGCTGGCGTTAAAGAACCAGTGGTTCTCGAAACGCTTGTCGGCACGGATCTCGAGCGCATCATAGCGGCGGACCGCCTTGGTGCACGGGAAGCCGAAGCCCTTAGCAGTGTCGCATGCGAGGCCTTCGCCCGGGTTTGCGATAATGTAAGCTTCGCTGCCTGTTGCAGTCAAGAGACCTGTATCCTCGACCGCATGATCGACCTGCTTGTGCGTAAAGCGGCCGCTGACGATCCAGTTACGGAAGAACTCATGCTGTGCACCGAAGGTGTATTCGCTCTGACGAGCGGCCTTCAGGTTAGGATCGACCGCACCACCGGCGAACAGGCCGAGGCCTCCGTTCGACGGTACGCGGAAGTCAACGTTACAGCTTGAGTATCCCGGCGGATAAATGGGAATACCGTCTCCGGGGCAGTTGCCGGCGATCGGATCAGGGTGACTGCCGAGGACGTTCGCGAAAGTGTACGCAGTGTAAAGCGTTCCGCGAGCCATCGTGATGTCAAAGAAGTCTCTGCGATAGAAGTCGCCGCCGAATGAACCGCGCGGCAGTTCATACTTAAAGCGGTCATAGAACCAACCGTAGTTCGCAAAGATCTTGGTCTTACCGTTGCCGAAGACGTCGAAAGCGACACCGAGACGCGGAGCGATCTTATCACCCCAGCCGAATTTGATACCGGGATTCGACGGATTGAAGCTGGGAACGTTCTCTGCATCAAAGCGGACGCCGAGGTTGAGCGTCAGGCGTTTTGCGATCGTCCAAGAATCCTGAACGAAGAGAGCATTGCTCGCGCTGCTTGCCTTGCCGCGTGTGGCAAAGCGCTGGAGGTAACCGCAGCCGACCGCATCGGGAAGGCTGATCGTGTAGCCAAGGTCAGCACAGTCGCGGCCGTAATAAAGGACCATTACACCGGTATCCCGGTAACCCTGATCGGTCTTGTTCGAGATATGGTTATACTGCCAGCCCCACTTGAAATTGTGGCGGCCGCCAAGGTCAACACCGACATACGAAGCATCCGCATCAACCAGCGTACGCCGTGAAACGTCATATGCGATCTGGAAGTTCGAAGGCATATTGCTGAAGTTCAATCCGCAGCCGGCCATTGCAGTCGTGATAAGCGTACCGCCCGGTGCCGTACCTGTGGAAGGTGCAAAGATACTTGCCGAGTGACAAATATAACGTGTCTGATTCGGAATGCCATACGAACCGAGCTTCTCATTCAAGAAGGTCTGCCCCGCATGGGCGTTGATGACGAAGCGCGAGGTCGGGGTCCATGTGATCTGGCCGTTGATACCGCTTGAGTTCGTACGGCCGCCCTGCGTCGCCATAAAGTCATTGGCACTGACCATGCCGCTCGGTAAGCTAACGGATGTCGGGTTCGTAAGGCCGTATGATGAATCGATGAACCTGCCCTTTACCGAGATCGGATTCCAAAGGTACGTTGCATAAGCACGAACCTTATTCGACGGCTGAGCGTCGATACGGAAGAAAGCTTCCTGCGTGGTCTGCTTTGCGCGGAAACGCTGGCTGCCTGTGTCAACACGCGTGTTGGGATTTGCACTTGTGTAGAAATGCGGATCCGTCGTGTAGTTGAACATCTGAGGCGCATAAACGGTCGAGAACCAAAGGCGATCCTTGACGATCGGGCCATTGATCTTTGCGACCGGATAGCTGGCCAAGCCGCCATCCTTCGTCATACGGAAGAGTTCATACTGGCCAACGCCGGTACCCCAGCGGTTGAGGATCGGGTTGAGACCGCCCTGGAAGCGCTGCGGCCTCCACGAGACGCCGAAGTTGCCGTGCCATTCGTTGTTTCCGCCCTGGGTAGCAACCGTAATAACACCGCCGGTAGCACCGCCGTATTCGGCCTCAAAACCATTCGACTTGATCTGAACCTCTTGGATCATTTCAAACGGAAGGTTGTTGTTGGAGTTCAGGACGCCGGTACGGAAGTTTGTAACTTCCTGTCCGTCGATGACCCAAACGTTCTCCGAACCCGACGCACCGTCGATCTGGAAGCCGCCTGCAAGGCCCTCACCGCGTACGTTCGGGGCCGCTTTGAGCAGCGACGTGAACGTCGTTCCTTTCGGAAGGGCGTTGAACAGGTTCTGCGTAAGGTTGGTCTGGATCTTCGAGTCGGTGGGGTCGATCGTCACGGCATCAGTGTCGCCCGTAACTGTAACGTCACCAACGTTACCGCCGCCTGCCTTAAGCGACAGGTTGATAGAGGCAGCCTGGTCAAGCGCTACGGTAACACCAACCGTTTCCGACTGGAAACCGTCCTTTGTCGTAGTAACGCTATAGTTGCCCGGCGGCACGTTCGGAATGATGAAGTAGCCCTGACCGTCGGTTGTAAGCGTACGGTTGTAGCCCGCCGTGGTACCAACACTCTTAACGGTGATCGTAACACCGGGAATGACGGCACCATTGGTGTCCTTCATCACACCTTCAATGCGACCGTAAACAGCCTGTCCAAAGGTCGAAGCGACCATGGCAAAGCTGAGAACGAGCACTGAAAAAATAAGCGTGATCTTGTTTCTCATTATTTACTCCTTGAAAGTAGTTTTCGTTGAAGACTAAAAGCCAATCGAGGCATTTATTCGAGGTAATTCAATGCAATTACAAAGCCACAACTCTGCGGAATTTGCAAAAACGCATAAGTCATTATTTCACAGCAATTTAGCTGACAGTAAGGTTTGTCTTTCTATTTACTCGGAATTGATTTTCTGCACAAAAATACGAGAATTCATATTTTTTTACGATCGAGCGCTTTTTTGGCCGCAGATCGCCAAAAAAGATGTCTCGCAAAAGCCGGATCCCGTGGGGCCACTCCATACAAATATTTGAACAATATCCGAAAACTCGGATTTATTCGTACCCATGAAACCCGATCTACGGAGACGAAAATGCCTTTAATATTAAGTCATATTGAAAAATTGGCGTAATCATCATTTTTCCTGATAGTTGGCGTCAAATTTGCGTAAAACTAACACAATAACGCCAGTTCACACTCTCTACGGGCGTTTCACGACCGTCTTTCAACATTCAATTAAGGAGGATTCAAATGGGAGATAAGCTGAAATTCATCACTTCGGTAATGCTCGTGTCCCTGCTGGCCGTCGCATACGCTTTTGGCCAAGTAACGACCGGCTCTATCGAAGGTGTCATTAAGGATCAGGCCGGTGCGGTTGTTCCCGGCGCATCAGTTACGGTAAAGGGTGCCGACGTCGGATTTAACCGAACCGTGGTATCTAATTCCAACGGTTTCTATCGTGTTGACCGTATTCCGGCAGGACGATACACAGTTACAGTTGCACCGATAAGCGGCTTTGCCGAAACGACCGCGGATGCAGTGGTCGTTGTCGAAAAGACCACAGCGGTCGAGATCACCTTGGGCATCACAAAATCTGTTGATGTTGAAGTTACCGGCGACCCGCTCGGCGTGGTCGTCGATGCAACGGACAGCAAGGTGCAGACAAACATCACCTCTGACCTTATCGAAAAGCTCCCCCTCGGAACAAGCTTTTCATCCGTTCTTAAACTTAACCCTGCAACCCGAGGCGAAGGGCTGATCGGCGGCTTCACCGTCGCCGGTGCGAGCAAGGCGGAAAACACTTTCAGTATCGACGGCCAGGACATCACGAACTTCCGGCACGGAACGCTTGATGATAATGATACCGGCGTTGACAGCGGGAACATCCCGAATGCTCTTATAAAAGAGGTTCAGATCAAAACCGGCGGCTTTGAAGCAGAACACGGCGGAGCCAGCGGCGGCGTTATTCAGGTCGTTACAAAATCAGGCACCGACCAGTTTCACGGCGAAGTGGGTGCGCAGTTCACTCCGTCCGGCCTTCAACTTGGCGGCAATTACAGCCGGCCGCTGAATACATACGATTACGGCAACGGCGCCCAAAGACTCTTTGCGCTCCCGCCGCCGGAAAAGGATAAGTATCTTGCCTTTGACCCGACGATCGCAGTTGGCGGCCCGATCGTAAAGCGCCATCTTTGGTTCTTTGGGATCTACTCGCCTCAACGCTACAAAGCAACGCGTGTGATCCATTACTACACGATCACGCCCGACGGCGAACTGATCCAAGATCCGAAGATCGGAACGCCCGGTTATCCGTCCACACCGACCGAGACCTACAAGGCGAAGCAAAGCTACGAGTACGCAATGGGCCGCTTCGACTACTCGCTGTTCAACAGCCTGAACGGCTTCACGTCATACCTGTGGAATCCGTTCAAGCAAGACGGCCTGTTCCCGTACGGTTCACAGGCGGTTGACGCGATCGAGCCTTATCAGGCCGGATATCCGTCCGGCCCTGAACTGTACGCCCTCAAAGGCGGCCGCAGCCCGTCGCTGGTATTCAATACCCAGATGACATGGGCACCGAAGAGCTGGTTCGCGCTCAACGGCCGTTACGGCTACAATTTCTTGAACAGCAAACCCGGCAGCTACGCGACCGGTGAAGGTATTCAATATCGCTGTGCAGGTTCGACAAATGCTCCGGCGTACCAGAGTGGAGCCGCAGGCTGCACCTACGGTTACCGCAGTCAATCGTCGATCGGCGGCATCGTCCGCGATGCGTCCAAACACAGCACGTTCAACCTCGATGCAAGTTTCTTCTTTCACGGATTCGGAAGGCATAACTTGAAGGCAGGTTATGAGTACGCTCAGATCAAGGCTGATATCCTCGAATCGTCCATCAACTATATTACGTTGTATTACGGACGTACTTCGCCAAATGCTCCGTGTCCGGGCGGCTCAGCCAACTGCGTCGGTTACGGCGTGGCGGTCATTTACGGCGAAGGAGCAAAAGGCTCGAACCGGACACAGGCACTGTTCGTGCAGGATAAATGGCAGATCGGCCGCTTGACGCTCAATCTGGGCGTCCGCAGCGAGACCGAGAACCTGCCGTCATTCTCGACCTTCTCATCGAACACAAATCCGATCAAGATCCCGTGGGGCAGAAAAACCGTACCAAGACTTGGTGCAGCCTACGACCTGTTCGGGAACGGCAAAACACGCATCTATGCAAGCTTCGGTATTTTCTCGGATCGAATGAAGTTCGAGATGCCGATCGGCTCGTTCGGCGGAGCGTACTATTATCAGGATTTCTTCCCGATGTTGGCCGCGAATCCGCTCTACTCATACTACACGCGTGCTTTGCTTTACGGCTCGTGGAATCCGTTCAAGAACGGCAATCCGTCAACGGCGGGCGGTATTTCGACTTGGCATCACAACTATCGTCCCGACTCGAGTATCGGCGGTTGTGCCGACTCGAGCGGCATTGACCCGACCGGAACCTGTTCGGACCTCGGCCTGACCGGAACCACATTGATCGGCGTAGATCCGAACCTGAAACCGTTCCAACAACGCGGCATTGCCGTTGGCTTCGAGACCGAGCTCTGGAAGGAATACGTTTTGGGTGTCCACTTCGATCGCCGCGATATCCTTCACACGGTCGATGATGTCGGCTATGGTCAGGACTCGTATTATACGATCGGCAACCCGGGTGAAGGGTTAGCGGCTGAACAGCTGCAGGAACTCGGATATCCTCCAGCTGCCAAACCGACACGCAAATATACCGCATTGCAGGTCGATATCACCAAGCGGTTCAGCCACAACTACTTCTTCAGTGCTAACTACACACTGAGCAGGTTGTGGGGCAACTACTCAGGCTTGGCGAATTCGGATTACTTCGACTCAGGATCGAATATGAACGGCGACTATGCCGGCCGCTCCGATCCGGGCGTCAACCGTTTCTATGACTGGTCAGTTGCCGGTTACAGCGCCCACGGCGGCCCCGACAGCGGACCTCTTGCAACCGATAGGACCCATGTATTCAAGGCATACGGCTCCTATGTATTTGATTGGTTCAAGAGTAAGACGAATGAGACCATGTTCTCGTTCTATCAGGTCATCCAGGGCGGAACCCCGCAGACGACCGCAGTAGATGTCCTGAACGGTTCGAATATGTATCTGGTCTTTACCAAACGTGGAGACATGGGACGCACTCCTGTGTATTCTCAGACCGATTTCAGCATGTCGCACACCTACAAACTAGGCCGTGACGGCAAGTACAAGATCACCGGCGACTTCACGATCGGCAATCTGTGGAATCAGCACGCGGTGACGGCACTCAACCCCCGACGCTGGATCCAGGACGGACCTAACGATCCGGGCCTTGGTACATTCGCTGACACGATCGCGTTTGAGAAGGCAATAGCAACGGGCGCGATGGGGCCTTTTTATGACGCCCTTGACACCTTCAATAATCCAAATACTGCGGATGGCTCGAATAGGAATATCCTGTATGGCCGCCCAAGCGCATATCAGGGCCGTCGCTCATTCCGCTTCGGATTCCGCTTCGTATTCTGATCTGCAACAAACTTGGCTTAATGCTTTTCGGGGCCGCCTTCGGGCGGCCTCTTTTTGTTTATGATGATATTGTCTGTAATAATTTTCCCATGTCTGAGCGCATTTACAGAGATTCTGTCCATAACATCATTCGCGTTCAGACCGGAACGCCGGAAGGTGAACTGATAGCAGAGCTGATCGACTCGGCAGAGTTTCAGCGTTTGCGGCGTATAAGGCAGCTCGGCCTTGCTTACTTTGCTTATCAATCAGCTGAACACTCGCGTTTTACACATTCGCTGGGGGCATTTCACCTTGCGACCCGCACACTGGACAGGCTGCGGCTAAAGTATGAGATCAGTGACGATGACCGCATTGCCGTAAGGGTCGCGGCCCTGCTTCACGATGTCGGGCACGGCGCCTTCTCGCACGTGATCGAGTCGATACTTGGTTTTCACCACGAAGAGTTCTCAATAAGCACCGTCCAAAGCACTGACACCGAGATCGGCAGGATCCTTGCGGATCATTCGGCGACGCTTGCGGCAGACATAGCTTCAATTTTGCGCGGCAGATTCCGGCGGCGCGCTCTCGCCCAGCTTGTTTCTTCACAGCTCGATGTCGATCGGATGGATTATCTGCTCCGCGACAGCCTGCTTACCGGTGCTAAGTACGGTATTTTCGATCTCGAATGGATAATCAAATCGCTTGAGATCAACGAACGGGATGATCATCTTTACATTTCCGGACCGGGCGTTTATGCCGTCGAAGACTATCTGCAAGCTCGCTATTATATGTTCCGGCAGGTGTATTTTCACCGAACTCTTCGTGCGGCCGAGTCGATGTTAAAGGCTCTCCTGCGACGCGCGATGATGCTTTACGGCGAGGGCGGCGACGTTTGGCTTTACGACGGAACGCCAATGGTCAAGATACTGCGGGGCGAGAGGCTATCACTTGCCGAGCACCTGTCGCTCGATGATACCGACATTCTCTTTTACATAAAACAATGGCGCGGCTCGAAGGACACGATACTCGCGGACCTTTCATCGCGTTTCCTCGATCGAAGGCTCTTTAAGGCATACGACCTTGATATGCCCGAGAATGATCGCACTTCGTTCATTGAAGGCGTGCGTAACGCCGCCGCCGCCCGCGGATTCGATCCGGAGTATTACACGCTCGAAGATCAGGCAGCACATTCGCAATATCACTTCTATACGAGGGACACGTCGAACGTGAAAGATCTGATCTATGTCGAGCACGGCTTCTCGCGGCCGAGCATTCGAGAGATCTCGGAAGTAAGCGGTGCGGTACGCGGCCTGCAGGAAGGCTATTCCCTGCATCGGCTTTGTTTTCCCGCGGAACTCAAAGATGAGATCGAAGGCTTATATCACAACGCTTAGTGCCGCCGCTTGCGTCCTGGCAGCAGCTTTTTTCACCGCGCAGGCCGCCGCGCAGACTTTCGCACTTCTTTCGGTTGACGGTGACAGCTTCGCAGCGGGACTTACAGACGAACTGCAAACGAAGGCCGAGGTGATCGATCGCGGCCTTGCGGAAACAGCATTCAAAGCCGTGAATGTCGCCGCACCCTACAATATGACGACCGCCGAAGGAATGATCGCAGGCAAGGCGATAGGCTGCGATATTCTTGTTCTTGTAAGGGCGAGAACAGAACGCCGAAATTCGTTCGAGCGCGGTGAGTATTTCGAATCGTGGGCGGCTGTCTATGTTGTCAGTGCCCGAAGCGGACAATTGATCGATTTCACGCTCCACTCCGCGGACGCCGAGACGGCAAACGCCGCGGCGGAAGCATTGACATCACGGATACCTGCGGCTGCGGCAAAGGTGATCGCAGCCGCGCGGTCAGCCGCCGAAAATGAACGGAATAACGGCCAAATTCCCGAAATGGAAGAGCCGCCGGCGGTCGGAAGCCTTGCCGGCAAAGGCTTTACGCCGCCTGCTCCATACAAGCGTATCAAGCCGCAAACTACGCAGCTTGCCTATCTTTACGATATCGCCGCGACGGTGGATGCGGAGGTCGATCTCGACGCCGGCGGCAACGTGCTGAAGGTGCGGATAAAACGCTGGGCCGGATTCGGCCTCGACGAGGCGGTCAGCGCCGCGATCGTCGAAATGAACTGGAGGCCCGCGATGCGCGGCGGCAAGGCGTTGCCAATGCGATTTTTGCTTCGTTACAATTTCAAGAGATCTTAAGCTTCATGCGAAACTTTCGAGCAGCGGTCAGGCTTGTCCGATTCTTTTTCTCGACCTTCGGCAACTACGGCGTCCTGCTGGCGGCATCGCCTTTCGTCAGAGACAGGCTCCGATTTCGCCGACGGATATTCGCCCGCTGGACACAGGCGTTCGCCCGCATAACAGGAATGAAGCTTGTCGTCAACGGAAAGCCGCCCGAGCCGCCGTTCTTTCTGGTCGCCAACCATCTCGGCTACGTTGATATCGCGGCTTTGCGGATCGCTGTGGAAGGCGTTTTTGTCGCGAAAGCCGAGATACGCTCGTGGCCGTTCGTCGGCAGGATAGTCGCGTCGATCGGAACCGTTTTTATTGATCGGCAGAACCGACGCGACATTCCCCGTGCCGGATCCGAAATTATCGAACGCCTCGACGAAGGCGAAGGCGTAATAGTCTTTCCCGAAGGGACAAGTACAAAGGGCGAAGCGGTGATAGCATTTAATTCCTCATTCCTTCAATTCGCTGCCGCCAGACATATTCCCGTGTCGTATGCAGCGATCACGTACCTTATGCCCGGCGGACGACTTAGTGCAAATCAAGCCATCTGCTGGTGGGAGGATATCGGGTTTTTCGCGCATCTTTGGAGGCTTCTGAAAGAAAAGGAGTACACCGCAGTCGTAACATTCGGTGATGCGCCTATCGAAAATTCGAACCGCAAAGAACTCGCAAAACAACTGCATGACCGCGTAACTTCCATATTTACGCCCGTTTTGTGAACTGTGGACTTTCGTTTACACTCTACTTTCGACAATCAAACAGATCAGGAGCAAAAATGCGTAATAATTTCTCGAGATGTGTGTTTACACTGCTTATAGTCACGTCGATCTATTCGACCACGCTTGCCCAGAGCGCCGGCCTTTCTCTGAACAATATGGACAGGACGGCCGACGCCTGCGACGACTTTTTTCAATTCACGAACGGTACTTGGGTCAAGAATACGCAGGTGCCGCCCTCGGAAGCCCGCTGGGGTGTTTTCAATATCCTTGGCGATCAGAATACGGACCTTCTTAAGCAGATACTCGAAAAGGCATCTGCAACTGATGCCCCAAAAGGTTCGAACATGCAGCTTATAGGCGATTTTTACTCGTCTTGCATAGATGAGGCCCGTATCGAAAAAGAAGGCATAAAGCCCATAAAGCCGTTCCTTAAGAGCATCGAAAAGATAAAAACGGCTGAGGACGTTAAGAAGAACATCGCCGAGCTTCACAATAACGGCATCCCTGCGATATTCGGATTTGGCGTCGGCACCGATCTCAAGAATTCCAATCAAGTGCTTGCCTCGGCCGGCCAAGGCGGCCTTTCGCTCCCGAATACTGACTACTATACAAAGACCGATCCGAAGTCCGTCGAGGTGCGTGCCAAATTCGCAGAGTATATCGAACAGATGTTCAAGATGCTTGGCGACACCGCGGCTGAAGCAAAAGCGAATGCCGATGTCGTCCTGAAGCTGCAGACGCGGCTTGCCGCCGCCTCGCTGTCGCCGGTCGAACGCCGTGACCCGAACAAGAGCTACAACAAGATCACCGTTGCGGAGGCCTCAAAAGTAACACCGAATTTTGATTGGACACGCTATTTCACCGAACGCGGCACACCGGCCATTACAGAAATGAACCTCGCACCAACGAAGTTCTTTTCCGAAGTGAACACTATGCTGTCCGATGTTCCCGTCGCCGAGTGGCAGACCTACCTGCGTTGGATGACGGTGAACTCGTCTGCATCAATGCTGCCGAAGCGTTTCCGCGATGCGAGTTTCGATTTCTTCAGCCGATATCTCAACGGCCAGAAGGAGCAGCAGCCGCGCTGGAAAACCTGCGTCCGAAATACTGACGGCGTGCTCGGCGAAGCCCTCGGGATGGAGTACGCAAAGCTGAAATTCACGCCTGAGCAAAAAGCTCGTATGAATGTGCTGATCGACAACCTTTTGGCCGCGATGAAGGATCGTATAAACGGCCTTTCGTGGATGAGCGGCGAGACAAAGACGCAGGCGCTCGCCAAGCTTGCGACGTTCAAGCGAAAGATCGGCTATCCTGATGTGCTTCGCGGCTATGCGGGCCTCGAGATCAAGCGAAAGTCCTACGCCGGCAATCTTCGTGCATCGAGCCGATTTCAGATCAAACGAAATTTCGACGACCTGGGCAAGCCTCGCGACAAGAACCGTATGTTCATGACGCCGCCTACGGTCAACGCTTCGTATAACCCGACGAACAACGATATCACGTTCCCGGCCGGCATCCTTCAGCCGCCGTTCTTTAATTTCAACGCGGACGACGCCATCAATTATGGGGCTATCGGCGCCGTGATCGGCCACGAGATCTCGCACGGGTTCGACGATTCCGGCAGCCGCTTTGACGGCGACGGCAATCTCAAGATGTGGTGGACGCCGGAGGATCGAAAGAACTTTGACGAACGTGCGGCGTGCGTTGTTGAACAGTTCAACGGCTACGAAGTACAGCCCGGCCTGTTCGTTAACGGAAAGCTTACTCTCGGCGAGAATATCGGCGACTTTGCGGGGCTGACCATCGCACACGCCGCGTATGAGAAGTCACTCGAAGGCAAGCCGAAACCCGCCGATATCGACGGCTTTACAAATGAACAACGTTTCTTTTTAGGCTGGGCACAGGTATGGGCGGCAAAGGCCACGCCTGAGTTTGAACGCTCACAGGTTCTGGGCGACCCTCACTCCGCCGCAAAATGGCGTGTCAACGGCCCTATGTCTAATATGCCTGAATTTGCAAAGGCGTGGGGCTGTAAAGAAGGGCAGAAAATGGTTCGCAAAGATGCGTGCCTGATCTGGTAGTAAAACTGCCTTTGCCGAAAAAGAAGGATGCCGTGCCGGAAGACTCTCCGGCACGGCATTTTTAGTTCGCTTTTGAAGGCTGGGTTCGAATCAGATCTCGTCGTCATCTCCGACATCGAGTCTTGAGGCCTCATCAAGTTCTAATTCAGCTTCATCAACATCCATATCGTCCATATCCATTTCTTCCTCATAATCATCAGGTTCGACACCCGGGATATCCATCATCGGCGGCAATTCGAGGCCGCCGCGGATCTCGGGCATTTCGTCGAACTCATCCTGCTGCTTCTGATTCTCGGTCCGGTCGAACGCCACCTTCACGTTGCGGTAGTATTTCATACCTGTGCCGGCAGGAATGAGCCGTCCCATTATGACGTTCTCCTTAAGGCCGCGCAGATAATCGATACGGCCGGAGATGGCAGCCTCGGTCAGTACGCGGGTCGTCTCTTGGAACGATGCCGCCGAGATGAATGAGTCGGTCGAGAGCGATGCCTTGGTGATACCGAGCAGGAGCGGTTCGCCAACTGACGTCCTTCCGCCTTCTTCGGCAACACGCCGATTCTCATCTTTATAGCGGAATCGGTCAACCTGTTCTTCCATAAGGAAGTCCGTGTCGCCGACATCCTTGATCTTCACCCAGCGAAGCATCTGGCGGACGATGACCTCGATGTGCTTATCATCGATGTTCACGCCCTGCAGCCGATAGACCTCTTGGATCTCGTTCACGATGTAGTTCTGCAAGGCTCCTGTTCCGAGTACGCGAAGAATATCGTGCGGATTGAGCGGGCCGTCCATCAGCGGTTCACCCGCACGGACATGATCGCCTTCCTGCACGTTGATGTGTGTACCGCGCGGAATGTCGTATTCCTTCTCGGTGCCGTCATCGCCGCGAACGATAAGCTTTCGCTTACCCTTGGATATCGGGCCGAACTCGACAAAGCCGTCGATCTCCGACATAACCGCCGTCTCCGCAGGCCGGCGAGCTTCGAACAGCTCGACGACACGCGGCAAGCCGCCGACGATGTCCTTGGTCTTGGTCGTCTCACGCGGGATCTTCGCGATAATGTCGCCTGCCTTGACCTCAGCGCCGTCATCGACATGGAGGTTGGCACGGATCGGCATTTGATAGGTCTTCTGCACCTTGTTGCCGACACGGATCTCGAGACGCGGCTGACTCTTCTCATCCGAGTCCTTAACGACAAGCCGCTTTTGGCCGGTAACCTTATCGATCTCTTCTTCGACCGTTTTGCCCTCCTTCAGATCCTGATACTTGACCGTGCCGGAGATCTCGGAAAGGATGGCGAAGGTGAACGGATCCCACGTTACAAGCACGTCATCTTCCTTGACCTTTTGGCCGTCCTTGACGTGGATCTGCGCACCGTAAACGATCGTATAGCGAGCGGTTTCACGTCCGCGGTCGTCGAGCAGTGCGATCTCAGACTGGCGGCGAAGGCTGACGAACTCGCCTTTTCGGTTCTTAATGACCTTCATATCGCCGAGGAACTTTACGGTGCCGTCCGTCGATGCGACGTGCTTCGTTTCCTGCTCAAGCCGTGCGGTACCGCCAACGTGGAACGTACGCATCGTAAGCTGTGTGCCGGGCTCGCCGATAGACTGTGCAGCGATGACGCCGACCGCTTCGCCGATCTCAACAGTATTGCCTGTTGCAAGGTTACGCCCGTAACATTTAACGCAAACGCCGCGACGCGATTCACAGGTTAGTGCCGATCGGATACGTACCTTCTGCAGGCCTGAAAGATGTATCGCCGCACCGAGGTCCTCATCGATCTCCTGATTTGCCTTGACGATAATGGTTCCGTCAACCGGATCGAAAATATCGTCGAGCGACGTCGTACCTACAATGCGGTCACGCAGTGACTCGACCTCTTCACCGTTGCGGATAATGGCTTCATTCCATACGCCTTTGACGGTTCCGCAGTCTTCTTCTGACACGATCACGTCCTGTGCAACGTCAACCAAGCGCCGCGTCAAGTAACCTGAGTCGGCAGTCTTGAGAGCGGTATCCGCGAGGCCTTTTCGAGCACCGTGCGTTGAGATGAAGTATTGCAGAACGTCGAGGCCTTCACGGAAATTCGCAAGGATCGGGTTCTCAATGATCTCACCTGACGGCTTTGCCATAAGGCCGCGCATACCGGCGAGCTGTCTGATCTGAGCCTCAGAACCTCGTGCACCGGAATCGGCCATGACAAGGATCGGATTGAGTTCGTTCCGCTCCGCTTCACGGTCGTGCATGGCCTTGAACATCTCTTTCGCGACGCGGTCGGTAACATCCGACCAGATCGCCGTTACCTTATTCGTGCGTTCAAGATTGGTCATTGTCGCTTCTTCATATTGTTTTTGAAGCTTATCGACCTCCTTGCGAGCCTCCTCAATGATCGCCTTCTTGCTGGGCGGCGTTACCATATCGTCAACGCCGATCGACATTCCCGAACGCGTCGCGTAGAGGAAGCCCATTGTCTTTAGGTCGTCAAGGAGCGACACGGTCTGCTCGTGTCCGAGCCGCAAATGGCTGAACGTTACGAGCGACTGCAGGCCCTTTTTCTTTAGTGTGCCGTTGACGAACGGCAGCCCGTCACGCGTAAGGCGTTCGTTGAATATCGCACGTCCTGCGGTCGTCTCAATGATGACATCGACATTCTCGCGGACATTTGCACGCATCACGTCCTGGCTGTTGTGCTCGGTCGCAAGGTCGATCAGCTCGCCGCGCCAGCGCAGTTTGATCTTCGACTGGGTCTCAATGACGCCTGCATCGAGTGCCAGCAGGATGTCCTCGATCGAGCTGAAGACCTTGCCCTCGCCTCTGAGTTTGTCGCGTCCGAGCGTAAGGTAATAGCAGCCGAGGACGATATCCTGCGACGGAACAGTGATAGGCTGGCCGCTCGCAGGCGATAAAAGGTTGTTCGAAGCAAGCATAAGAACACTGGCTTCGATCTGTGCCTCCGGCGACAACGGGATGTGTACGGCCATTTGATCGCCGTCAAAGTCAGCGTTGAATGCCGTACAGACCAGCGGATGGATCTTGATCGCTTTACCCTCGACCAGAACCGGTTCGAATGCCTGAATACCGAGTCGGTGAAGCGTCGGCGCGCGGTTAAGCAGCACCGGATGCTCGCTGATGACGCGTTCGAGAATATCCCAAACGACAGGCTCCTGTCGCTCCACCATTTCGCGTGCCTGCTTGATCGTTGCGGCATGGCCGTCCTTTTCAAGCTTGTTGTAAATAAAGGGCTTGAAGAGTTCAAGAGCCATCTTCTTAGGTAAGCCGCATTGGTGCAGTTTAAGCTCCGGCCCGACCACGATCACCGAGCGGCCCGAATAATCCACACGTTTTCCGAGCAGATTCTGGCGGAAGCGGCCCTGCTTTCCTTTAAGCGTTCCCGAAAGCGATTTGAGCGGACGGTTATTCGCTCCGCGCAATACGCGGCCGCGTCGGCCATTGTCGAACAAAGCATCCACGGCTTCCTGCAGCATACGCTTCTCGTTACGGACGATGACCTCAGGAGCACGCAGTTCGATAAGCTTCTTCAAGCGGTTGTTGCGATTGATGACACGGCGGTAAAGGTCGTTCAAGTCGCTCGTTGCAAAGCGGCCGCCGTCGAGCGGCACGAGCGGGCGAAGCTCGGGCGGGATCACGGGTATGACATCCAAGATCATCCATTCGGGATTGTTGCCCGATCGAAGGAACGAGTTCGCCACCTTCAAACGCTTGCTGTACTTGAGCTTCTTCTGCTGCGAGGTCTCCTCACGCATCTTTTGGCGGAGGTCATCGACAAGCTCTTCGATATTGATCATGCGGAGCAGATCCTTTATCGCCTCGGCACCCATCTTTGCGACGAACTGATTCGGATGATCGCGCATCAATTCGCGATAACGCTCATCCGACAACAGATCCTTTTGATTGAGGTCAGGCACATCGCCTTCATCTACGACGATGTATGTCTCAAAGTAGAGTATCTTCTCGAGGTCGCGCAGCGTAATGTCGAGTAGGTGTCCGATACGCGACGGCAGGCCCTTGAAGAACCATACGTGAGAACAAGGCGAAGCCAGTTCGATATGGCCAAGGCGTTCGCGGCGCACCTTTGATTGTGTTACCTCGACACCGCATTTATCACAGACGACGCCGCGGTGCTTCATCCGCTTGTACTTTCCGCAAAGACATTCCCAATCCGATACGGGACCGAAAATGCGTGCACAGAACAGACCGTCACGCTCGGGCTTGAATGTGCGGTAGTTGATCGTCTCCGGCTTTGTCACCTCACCGTGCGACCACGAACGTATCTTTTCGGGCGACGCGAGCGAAATGCGTATTGCCTCGTAATTTGCGGTCAACTGTGTTTTGTTATCGTTATTAAATCGAAACATAAATTTATGAGTTCGTAGCGTATATAGAGTTTGAAGAGTTCATAGAGTTTGTCTGGCCCTCTATGAACTCTATGAACTCAATGGACTAATCAACGCCGACCAGAGCGTCAACACCCGCGACTGCTTCTTCAGGGTCGATGTCCTCTTCCTGAATAAGTTCGACATCGAGGCAGAGTGACTGCAATTCACGCACGAGCACGTTGAACGATTCGGGTATGCCCGGCTCGAAATTCGACACGCCCTTAACGATCGTCTCGTATATCTTCGAGCGGCCCGCGACATCGTCGGACTTGCAGGTAAGCAGCTCTTGAAGGATGTGAGCGGCACCGTAAGCTTCGAGTGCCCAAACCTCCATTTCGCCGAAACGCTGTCCGCCGAACTGTGCCTTACCGCCGAGCGGCTGCTGCGTAATGAGCGAGTACGGGCCGATCGAGCGTGCATGTATCTTGTCATCAACAAGGTGCGAAAGCTTGAGCATATAGATATAACCAACGGTTACTTTCTGCTCGAACTGCTCGCCTGTCAGGCCGTCGTAAAGCCTCGTTTTGCCCGACGGGCCGACCGAATTCGGCAGGTCAAGCTCGTCAAAACGATGGTTCGCCTTGCCTATGTACTCCTTGATCTCCGCCTCGGTAGCACCATCGAAGACCGGCGTCGCAAAGTGAAGCCCAAGCACGCGTGCGGCCCATCCGAGATGTGTTTCAAGGATCTGGCCGACGTTCATACGCGATGGCACGCCGAGCGGATTGAGCACGATCTCCACCGGTGTTCCGTCCGGCAGGTACGGCATATCCTCTTCGGGAAGGATGCGTGCGATAACGCCCTTGTTGCCGTGGCGTCCGGCCATCTTGTCGCCGACCGAAAGCTTACGTTTCATCGCAACAAAGACCTTCACCATCTTGATCACGCCCGGAGGCAATTCATCACCCTGCTTGAGCTTGGTGACCTTTTCATCATAGATATCGCGAAGGATGCTGATCTGACGCTCGGTGCGGTTCTCGTAATCCTTGACCTCTGCGGCAAGATCGAGCGAACCGGAAGCCACGTCCGCCTTTCGGAGCAATTTCGTCTCGAGGCTCTTTAGTGTCTCGCGATCAAGGACCGACCCTTTCTTGAGGACGAGTTCCTTGCCGTTCATCAGATCCTTTGTCAGCTTGCGGCCCTCGAACAGTTCATAGATGCGCTCATCACGCTGCTCTTCGAGGATGCGGATCTCATCATCGAGATCGCGATGGTGCGATTGCTCTTCCATCTCCTCGATGGCCAGCGAACGCTCATCCTTATCCTGGCCCTTACGCGTAAAGATCTGTACGTCAACTACCGTCCCGTCAATGCCCGGAGGGCATGTCAGCGAAGCGTCCTTGACGTCGCCCGCCTTTTCACCGAAGATCGCCCGCAAGAGTTTTTCTTCAGCGGTCAGCTGTGTCTCGCCCTTCGGTGTTACCTTACCGACGAGAACCGAGCCGGGCTTGACCTGTGCACCGATGCGGATGATGCCGCTTTCATCGAGATCGCGGAGCATATTCTCACCGATATTCGGGATGTCACGCGTGATCTCTTCAGGGCCCAGCTTCGTATCACGCGCCTCGATCTCAAGCTCTTCGATATGGATCGACGTGTAGTAATCATCCTTGACGAGCTTTTCGGAGACGAGGATCGCGTCCTCAAAGTTGTAGCCCCGCCACGGCATGAACGCAACGAGCACGTTGCGGCCCAATGCGAGTTCACCGCGGTCGGTACACGGCCCGTCCGCGATGACCTGTCCCTTCCGGACACGCTCGCCGACAGCGACGATAGGACGCTGATTGATGCAGGTGTTCTGATTAGAACGCTTGAATTTTACCAGCGAATAGATGTCCGCCGTAACCTCGCGCGAGATCGTGCCGTCAACATGATGATCGGCCTTTACGATAATGCGTTCCGAATCGACATAATCGACGACGCCGTTACGTTTTGCGATAACCACCGCACCCGAATCGCGAGCCGTCACCTTCTCCATTCCCGTGCCGACATAGGGCGACTCGGCACGAAGCAGCGGTACGGACTGACGCTGCATGTTCGAACCCATAAGGGCACGGTTCGCGTCGTCATTCTCGAGGAACGGGATCAGCGACGCTGCCACCGAAACAAGCTGCTTCGGTGAAACGTCCATATATTGAATGTCAGCACGGTCAGCGGTAATAAATTCGCCCTTTTGCCGTGCGGCGTTACGTTCATTGACGAGATATCCCTTGGCATCAAGCTCGATATTCGCCTGGCCGATGATATATTTATCTTCTTCCCAAGCCGTCAGATAGAACGGCCACGGTTCGAATTCAGCCTGTTTGCCGCCCGCGCGTGCGACCTTTTTATTCGCCGCTTCGACCCCTTCTAGCGGCACATGATCGCCGGGCTTATACTTTGTTTCGCCGCCGTTATGCACCTTGACGTATTCGACCACGCGGCCATCCTCGACCTTGCGGTAGGGCGACTCGATAAAGCCGAATTCATTGATCCGAGCAAAGCACGAAAGCGATGAGATGAGGCCGATATTCGGGCCTTCCGGCGTTTCGATAGGACAGATGCGGCCGTAGTGCGTCGGATGAACGTCGCGAACCTCAAAGCCCGCCCGCTCACGCGAGAGGCCGCCCGGACCCAATGCCGAAAGGCGGCGCTTGTGCGTGATCTCGCTAAGCGGATTCGTCTGATCCATGAACTGCGACAACTGCGACGAGCCGAAGAATTCGCGAACCGCCGCCGTTACCGGCTTTGCGTTCACAAGGTCGCGCGGCATTGTTGTGTGCATATCCTGCTGGATCGACATCTTCTCCTTGATCGCTCGTTCCATACGTTCGAGGCCGATGCGGAACTGATTTTCGAGCAGCTCACCGACCGCACGGACACGGCGATTCCCCAGATGATCGATATCGTCAGGCGTATAATTCTCACTGTCCTTCTTCATTCGAAGCAGGTAATTGATGACATCGATAAAGTCATTTGGCGCAAGCAGCGGATCGGTCAGGCGATCGTGATCGGGCCTACCCATTTTGATATTGAACTTCAAACGGCCGACGCGCGACAGATCGAACCGCCGTGCATCAAAGAACATGCTCTCAAGCAGCCTGTATGCCGTCGGAACGGTCGGCGGATCGCCCGGGCGCATCTTGCGATATATCTCGAGCAGTGCATCGACGGGTTTTGAGATCGCATCTTTCTTCAAGGTCGCTGAAATTACTTCGCCGATGATGTCGCGGCTCGGGAAGAACACTCGGAAATCCGTCACACCCTCGTCTGTAAGCTGCATCAGCGTGGCGGCGGTTATCTCGGTATTCGCCTCGACAATGATCTCGCCCGTCTCGGTATTGACGATATCCGCAAGGGCGAACGCTCCTTCAAGCGCTGCCGTGGTCACTTTGACCTGCTTGATCTTCATACGGCGAAGATCGCTCAAGGCGGACTTTGTCACCTTGCTGTTCTTACGCGTTACATCTTCCTTACCGTCTTTGATGCTCTCATCGGCGTTCATACCGATGAGATGGGTACCGCCCTCCGGCTTGACCAAAACGGCGAAAGAGCCTTTTTCCACCTTTACGTCATCGACCGTATAGAAAAGCTCAAGTATCTTGTCATCGGTGAATTCCGCACTTTTGACCACCTCTTCAAGTATGCTGTCAGAGACGGTCTTCATATCGATCTGCGGGTTCAGCCAAAAGCCCAGAGCACGCAGGAACACCGTGGCAATGATCTTGCGTTTGCCGAGGCGTGCGTGCAAAAGGCCCTTCTGATCGTATTCGAACTCGACCCACGAGCCGCGATACGGAATGATCTTTGAAAGGAACTCGTCGCGCTCGCCCTTGAAGAAAACGCCCGGCGAGCGGTGAAGCTGCGAAACGATGACACGCTCTGTACCGTTAATGACAAAGGTGCCGTTCTCCGTCATCAGCGGTATCTCGCCAAAGAACACATCCTCTTCCTTGATATCGCGAACGCTCGAAACGCCCGTTTCCGGGTCCTTGTCGTAAACAGTAAGGCGGATCTTTACCTTGAGCGGAACGCTGTACGACATACCGCGCTCCTGACATTCCTGCTGGTCATGCTTGTGCTTTAAACCTACAGGCTCGCCGCAGTTGCCGCACAGCGTCGGGCGAACAGCGTTGAAAGTGCCGCAGTTCTTACAAAGAACTTCAGCAGGGTTGAACGGATCGACCTTTATCTTTGCCGAGCAATTCTTACAGTTCGCACGTAAGTATTCCAGGCCTTCGAGGTTTCCGCATTTGCATTGCCAGTTGCCGATCTGATACTCGACATATTCGAGCGTCGCCGTCTCACGAAAGTCCGACACCGGAAAGATCGACGAGAAGACCGACTGCAAGCCTATGTGATCTCGCTCCTCGGGAATAAGATCCATTTGAAGGAATCGGTTGTACGACTCGCGTTGGACCTCGATAAGGTTGGGGATCTGCGCCGATGTGTAGATCTTCGAGAAGTCCACACGCTCAGGCGACTGGCTTGTGCGCTTACCGGCGCCGTTCTGGCTGCTTTGAAGAGGATTTTTGATCATACGAGTAGATAGCGGGTAAATAAGAACCTATTGATTTTTCAAAGCGATGTTGCTACGATTCTCATGAGCAACGCTCGCAAAAAGTTTTCAAGAAAAGACGGCAAATGCGGTCGAGGGTAAAGTTCGCCCTGACCGCTTTTCAGCAGTGATTGCCGTTATTTTAATTGTTCGAGCGTGCCTAGCCGGGACACCAACTCTCCACTTGTGAGCGGCGCTGCCGCCGCTTTAGAAAAGAATCGAACGCCGAAAGGTCCGGGATTCGACTCGGGACACTTCCATTCTCGCCACAAAGGCCCGTCCAAGGTGCCAATATTGCGAAATTGTCAGTTTAACAGAGCTTTTAGCAACAATCAAGGCGGGAAGGCATCGCAACGACACCCTCCCGCCGCTGATGCTATTTAAGCTCGACCGTAGCGCCCGCTTCGGTAAGCTTTGCCTTGATGTCTTCTGCTTCAGCCTTCGAAGCTCCTTCCTTGATCGCTTTCGGCGCACCGTCAACAAGGTCTTTAGCTTCCTTAAGTCCGAGGCCTGCAACGACCTCACGGACGACCTTGATAACAGCGATCTTATTGCTGCCCGCTCCGGCAAGGATCACGTCGAACGAATCCTTCTCTTCCGCCGCGGCCGCACCGCCGTCACCCGCACCTGCTGCGGCCACCATTACAGGTGCCGCCGCCGCTGCGGCCGAAACTCCGAACACTTCTTCAAGTTCCTTGACAAGCTCCGACGCCTCAAGAAGCGACATTGCTTTCAAATACTCGACTACATCATCTTTTGTAACTGCCATGATCTATATCTATCTCCTATTTAGGGTTCTCATTAACGGCCGCCGTGTGCGGCCTTTGTTTTGCCGTCAGAACCCGGGGACAACGAGGATCAGGTTGCATCTCCTTCCGCTCATTGCCCAAAGCCTATCGACCTGACAAATCGATCGGCCCGTTTTACCTTGGCACGGCCTTTTGCCCCGCAGCACTGTGCTGCGGAACGAAACTTATTACTCTGCCTTCTCTTCCGCAGCCGGTGCTTCTGCTGTTTCCTCAGCAGGCTCTGCCGGCGCTTCCGTCTCCGCGGCCGGTGCCGCTTCGTCAGCAGCAGGAGCCGCCTCAGCCGAAGGGGCCTCCTCAACAGGCGCCGCCTCCGAAGGCGGGGCCGCTGCAACGCGGTCTTCCTTTTCGCCGATCTGCTTGATGACGACCGCGAGGTCGCGCGGAACGGCGTTTATGACCGTAACGATGCGCTGAGCCTGTGCATTGAGCACGTAGAGGAGCTTCGAGATAAGCTCTTCTTTTGAAGGCAGGCTTGCGATGGTCTTAAGCTGCTCGAAGTCAACAAGGCTTCCGTCAACAACACCTGTTTTGAAGGTGTAAACGTTGGCGTTGTCCTTCATGAACTTCGCGATCGCCTTTGAAAGCACGACCGGATCGTTCTCGGTCCATGCAATAGCGGTAACACCGGTAAAGGCCTCGCTTGCTTGTTCAAACTTTGTTCCCTTGACCGCTATGCGGGCAAGCGTATTCTTGACGACCTGGTACTTCGCCCCTGCTTCACGCAGGCTGCTGCGGAACTCCTGATCCTTCGAAACGGTCAGCCCTGTAAAGCTGATGACCATCGCGGACTTGGAATTCTGCAATGACTCAGTGAGGGCGGCCAGATCTTTTGCTTTTGTCTCTCTTGATTTCATTTTCTTGATCGAGCCCTTACTTGCAGTGCGGGCTGCTGACACTCCTCACTAAACGTATGCCAATTCATCGAGCAGGACGCCCGGGCTCATCGTCGCCGCCAAGTTGATCTTTTTCAGATAGCGGCCTTTCGCGGTTGTCGGCTTTGCCTTCATCACCGCTCCGATAAGGGCACGCGTGTTCTCCTGCAGCTTTGCCGCATCGAACGAAAGCTTGCCCACCGGCGAGTGAATAACGCCGGTCTTATCGACGCGGTATTCGACCTTACCTGCCTTTGTCTCTTCGACGGCCGTCTTCACGTCCATCGTAACGGTTCCTGTTTTCGGGTTCGGCATCAGCCCTCGAGGACCGAGGAGTTTGCCCAACTGTCCGACCTTGCCCATCATATCGGGCGTTGCGATCAGCGCGTCAAAATCAAGCCAGCCGCCTTTGATCTTTTCGACGATATCATCGCCGCCGACAAAATCCGCTCCGGCATCTTCCGCCTCTTTGACCTTATCGCCCTGAGCAACAACAACGACCTTTTTGGCCGCGCCGCCCAAGCCGTGCGGCAGAACGATGGTGCCGCGCACGAGCTGATCCGCTTTTCGCGGGTCAACGCCGAGCCACATCGTCAGTTCCACTGTTTCGTCGAATTTTGCGAAGGCGATCTCTTTGAGTTTACCGATCGCTTCGTCGAGCGTGTGCTTTTTGCCCGCCTCGATCTTTTCAAGCGCGGACAAGTATTTCTTGCCTCTTTTCATTTTTACCTCCAGGTACAAGCGAATCGCCTATGCGATTCTCCCTAATTTTTTGAATAACGAACGCATCGAGCGCACGCGATTCAAAATTTGCTATTCCACGGTCAGGCCCATCGATTTGGCCGTGCCCTCGATCGTCCGCATCGCGGCTTCGAGATTCGTGGTATTGAGATCCTGCATTTTCTTCTTTGCGATCTCCTCGATCTGAGCCTTGCTTATCGTTCCGACCTTTTCGCGGTTTGGCTTGCCCGAGCCTTTTGCGATGCCTGCGGCCTTGCGAAGCAGGTCGCCTGCGGGCGGCGTCTTTGTCTCAAACGTGAACGAGCGGTCGGCATAGACCGTAATGACGACCGGAATTTTCATATCCGGATCGTCATTCTGCGTTTTGGCATTGAATGCCTTGCAGAACTCCATGATGTTGACGCCGTGCTGACCGAGCGCCGGCCCGATGGGCGGTGCCGGATTGGCCTTACCGGCCGGTATCTGCAGCTTAATGTAACCTTCAATCTTCTTTGCCATTTCTTTCGATTAACGATCCCGCAAAGTGTGCGAGAATGTCCTCATATATCTATTCTTCTTCTGCGAACGTAACCTTCTCGACCTCAAGAAAGCTCAGTTCATAAGGCGTCGAACGGCCAAAGATCGTTATCGAAACCTTCAGCACAGACTTATCCTCATTGACCTCTTCGACCTTGCCGGTGAAGCTCGCAAAAGGTCCTGATTTGATCCGAACGACCTCGCCGACCGTGTACGTGAACTTCGGCTTCGGCTTCTCGACCGCTTCTTCAATGTTCCTCAAGATCTGGTCTATCTCTTCCTGAGCGAGCGGTGTCGGCTGTTTGCCGCCAAGGAAGCCCGTAACTTTCGGCGTCGATTTGATCGCGTGGAACACATTGTCGGGGATCTTTCCCTTCTCGTCGCAATCAATTTCAACAAGCACGTAACCGGGATACATCAGCGGCTCGGTAATATGCTCTTTGCCGGAGCGCATCTCGACGACGGGTTTTTTGGGCAAAAGGATCCCGGTGATCTGCTCGCCGAGTTCCATATCGCGGATCCTCGCCGTAAGGCTCTCGACCACCTTGTTCTCATGCCCCGAATATGTGTGGATAAAAAACCACTGCTTCATTTCAAACACCCTTGGACTAGATGCCCGCGATCTGGTTGATCAGCCACGTCAGGCCCTCAAGCAAATAGGCCCACACGTGATCGACGAGAAAGAGATAAAGCCCGAAGAACAGAACACTGATGATAACGATTATCGTCGTGCTCTGGACATCACTCGACGAAGGGAACGTTGTCTTGTCGAGTTCGGCCCTTGTCTTATGTATAAAATCGCCGATCCCTTCCTTTTGCTTGCCCTCGGCTGAAGACGCGACTGCTTCTGACACTTCTCTTTCTCCTACAACTAGCTGGCAGGGGTACCAGGACTCGAACCCGGACCTAAGGTTTTGGAGACCTCCATGCTAACCATTGACACCATACCCCTTCAAAAAACCAGACACGAGCATTGAGACGAGAGATCGTTTTCGATTCTTGTCTCGGGCCTCCTGCCTGCGGTCTATTTATTTTCGCGGTGCAGCGTGTGGCAGCGGCAACGTCTGCAGAACTTTTTGAACTCGAGCCTATTCGGCGTGTTCTTTTTGTTCTTTGTCGTGACGTAGTTGCGCTCTTTGCACTCGGTACACTGCAAAATGATATTATCTCTCGGCATAGAACTACTCGCTCAATACAATTCTTCAGTAACGAGTCATGAGTGACGCCCTGTTTTTGGTGCGTCACTCACAACTCATCACCATCAACTACTCGACGATCTCCGAAACGGTTCCCGCTCCGACCGTGCGGCCGCCTTCGCGGATCGCGAAGCGAAGCCCCTTCTCCATTGCGATCGGGGCGATCAGCTCGATCTCCATCTGGATGTTGTCGCCGGGCATCACCATCTCGACACCGGCGGGCAAGTGTGCAACTCCGGTAACGTCCGTTGTCCGAAAATAGAACTGCGGACGATAGCCTGTAAAGAACGGCGTGTGACGCCCGCCCTCTTCCTTTGTCAGCACATACGCCTCGGCCTTGAACTTCGTATGCGGCGTGATCGTGCCCGGCTTGGCTATAACCTGTCCGCGCTCGATCTCCTTTCGGTCAACACCGCGCAGAAGAAGCCCTACGTTGTCGCCTGCCATTCCCGAATCAAGAAGCTTCTTGAACATCTCGACGCCGGTAACAACGCTGTTCCGCGTCTCCTTGATACCTACGATCTCGACAGGCTCGTTGACATTGATCTGACCGCGCTCGATCCTTCCCGTCGCCACGGTTCCGCGGCCCTGGATCGTAAAGATATCTTCCACAGGCATAAGGAACGGCTTGTCCGTCTCGCGCGTCGGGGTCGGAATATAATCATCCACCGCCTGCATCAACTCGTCGATCTTCGGCTCCCATGCTGCATCGCCTTCAAGTGCTTTCAACGCACTGCCCTGCACAACAGGAATGTCATCGCCCGGAAACTCATAGCTCGACAAAAGCTCTCTGATCTCCATCTCCACAAGCTCAAGCAGCTCCGCGTCATCGACCATATCCACCTTGTTCATGAATACGACCATCGCAGGCACACCTACCTGACGTGCAAGCAGGATGTGCTCGCGTGTCTGCGGCATAGGCCCGTCCGTCGCCGCCACCACAAGGATCGCTCCGTCCATCTGTGCCGCTCCCGTGATCATATTCTTCACGTAGTCAGCGTGCCCCGGACAGTCAACGTGTGCGTAATGCCTGTTCGCAGTCTCATACTCAACGTGCGATGTCGCGATCGTGATACCTCTCGCCTTCTCCTCAGGTGCGTTGTCGATCGAATCGAACGACCGAAACGCCATCTTCGGATTGTGCTTCGACATCACCTTTGTGATCGCTGCCGTCAATGTCGTCTTCCCGTGGTCAACGTGCCCGATCGTCCCGATGTTCACGTGCGGCTTTGACCGATCAAATTTCTCTTTGCTCATCTCTTTTGTGTTCCTCTCAAAAAAGTCAAATAATCCAATAAAACTGGAGCCCAAGACGGGATTTGAACCCGTGACCTCTTCCTTACCAAGGAAGCGCTCTACCCCTGAGCTACTTGGGCACGGCACAAACGCTCAGAACCTGGAGCGGGAGACGAGGCTCGAACTCGCGACATTCAGCTTGGAAGGCTGACGCTCTACCAACTGAGCTACTCCCGCATTAAAAATGGTGCATGGGGTAGGATTCGAACCTACGTAGGGAATTAACCCGACGGGTTTACAGCCCGTTGCCTTTGACCGCTCGACCACCCATGCGTTTATTTACTTCTCAAGCTGCCATCAGCGTTTTTAGGCGCTAAATAGCAAATTTCCAATATTACCGAGAAGCCGGCAAAAGCGCAAGTCGGCGCTGTCAGTTAAGCCGGCACCCTTTCGAAGCACAAAACGGAACAAAACAATGCGGTTTTAACCGCAAACCTTTGTTTCCGCCGCTGCGCGGTCGGCCTTTTCCGATCTTGCCCGCGGGTGAAATTTACGATAGCTCTTCAAAAGCTGTTCATCGGTTACGTGTGTATATATCTGCGTGGTCGAGATGTCCGAATGTCCGAGCATCTGTTGGACGGAACGTATATCGGCGGCATTTTGTATCAGATGTGTAGCGAATGAGTGCCGCAGCGTGTGCGGCGTAACACCGTTCAGCCCGCATTTCGTCGCGTATTCAACGATAAATTTGTGGATCTCTTGTCTGTTGAGCGGTTTCCCGCCCGGTGTCAGGAAGATGTTATCGAACCGCACATTTTCTTTTTTCGCCCGCAGGGCGAGATAGCTTTGCAGCCACCCGATCGCACTGCTCCCTACCGGCACGCGCCGGGTTTTATTGCCTTTTCCCGTTGTTGTTATGATCCCGAGGTCGAGATCCATATCCTGAATTCTGACGCCGACAGTCTCTGAGACGCGAAGGCCCGAGGCGTACATCAATTCGAGTATCGCCCGGTCGCGCAGGCCGGTTTCGGTCGAAGTATCTGGTACTGCAAGCAGCATTTCGATCTCGCTCTTGTTGAGAAAACGCGGCAGATATACACCCTTCTGCGGTGAAACGAGGTCTTCCGCGGGGTTCGCCTTGACATGGCCGTCATACATAAGGAACTTGTAGAACCCGCGTATCGAACTGATCAGCCGCCTCTTGGAATTTTCTGCTAAGTGTTCGGCAGCCAGGTCGATGAGCCATTCGCGAAGGTCGGAGCGAGTAACCGAAAGCAGGTCGATACCGTTCTTTCCAGCCCATTCTGCGAGCTTGCCAATATCAAAAGCGTAGCTTGCGACCGATCGCGGCGAAAGACCTTTTTCTACTTGGCAATAAACGAGATATTCACGGATGAGGTGATGCTGCACGCCTGTATTCTACTATTTTACGCTTATCTTTTCCGCGCTTTTTTGATGTTGTTAACAATATCGCCCAGCTTATCGACCGGCGGTGCGGAGGGGTCGGCGATCGAAAAAGTGAGGCGTTCCTTGTCCATTATGAAATTCTTGCCGTTCCACTTATAGGAAGTTCTGGTAAAGAACGTCGGGCAACAGAGCGGTTCTCTATCGCCGGTGATCTTGCCGGTTTCGATCGCGCCCAAAAGAAAACGGTCTTGGCCGAAGAGTTCGACGATCAATTCGCCGTCCTCCGAATAGACATTCTTGAGGCCGCCGTCAGCCCTGTCACCGGTTCGAAACTCCCATAATAGCTCCGGAGCATCATCCTTCCATTCGAACACGCACGCGATCTGCGGTAAGGCGGAGCCGCCGGTCTCGATCTTCAAGATCACAACAGCTTCATCCTGCCCGTCGCCCGTAACGTCGAAGAACTTCGTTGTAACATACGAAAGCCCGATACGCCTCCGGGCTTTGGCAACCATCCTTTGTTCACCGCTCATTTCGTCGCCGATATTGGTCTCAACAGGCGGCACGTACCCATTTTTTAACTCGATCTCCGACGTTCCGTCAGGATTTTGCCAGCCTCTCGGGAGTTCGTAGGTGTAATTTTTGAAATCGAACCTGCCGATCGGCGAATCGGTCGTAGAATTTTTTGAACTGAGCAGTTCGCTTTGAAGGTTCGGCACCGACGGCGTCGGTGCGGCAGAAGGCTCCTGTTCAACTATCGGTGATGCGGGAGCGGCGGGTTCGGGCACGCTTGCGATCTCGACGACACCACGCGAACATCCTGTGATAAGGCACGCCGCAAATAACAGTGAACCGAACCGCTTTAACATCGCTGCTGATCTATGCTCTGGTCAAACTCCTGTACTTGATACGATGCGGCTGGTCCGCGTCGTGGCCGAGGCGGCGTTTGCGGTCATCTTCGTACTCGCTGTAATTGCCGTCAAAATACTCAACGTGACTGTCGCCTTCGAACGCGAGTATGTGCGTTGCGATGCGGTCCAGAAACCAGCGATCATGACTAATTACGACGGCACAGCCTGCAAAGTTTTCAAGAGCTTCTTCCAGCGCCCGCATCGTATTCACGTCAAGGTCATTCGTCGGTTCGTCGAGCAGCAGCACGTTCGCACCGCTTTTTAGCATTTTTGCGAGGTGAACGCGATTGCGTTCACCTCCAGAGAGCTGGCCGACACGCTTTTGCTGATCCGACCCTGAAAAATTGAATCGCGATACATACGCCCGCGAGTTGACCTCGCGCTTGCCGAGCTGCACGACATCAAGCCCGTCCGCGATCTCATCCCAAACGGTCTTGTTATCATCGAGAGAGTCGCGGGACTGATCGACGTAGCCGAGTTTTACGGTCGAGCCGACCTTGAATTCGCCGCCGTCAGCGGTATCTTGCCCCGTGATGAGCCGGAAAAGTGTTGTTTTGCCGGCACCGTTCGGGCCGATCACGCCGACGATGCCGCCCGGCGGAAGCGAGAAGTTCAGGCCTTCGAACAGCAGCTTGTCGCCGTATGCCTTTGAAACGCCTTTTGCCTCGATCACGTTGTCGCCGAGCCGCTCGCCCGGCGGGATGAATATCTCAAGTTCCTCGCTTCGTTTCTCACTTTCGGTCGCTACGAGCTTTTCGTAGTCATTTATGCGGGCCTTTGACTTGGCGTGGCGGCCTTTTGGCGACATTCGTATCCATTCGAGTTCGCGTTCGAGTGTTTTTTGCCGCTTGTCCTCCTGCTTCTGCTCCTGAGCGAGCCGCACATGCTTTTGCTCAAGCCACGACGAGTAGTTGCCTTGATACGGTATGCCCTCGCCGCGGTCCAGTTCGAGGATCCAGCCCGCTATGTTGTCGAGGAAATATCGGTCGTGCGTAACTGCAATGATCGTTCCTTCGTATCGCTGAAGGTGCTGCTCAAGCCACGCTACTGTCTCGGCGTCAAGATGATTCGTCGGCTCATCAAGTAGCAAAATGTCAGGCTTTTGCAGCAACAGGCGGCAGAGTGCGACACGGCGTTTCTCGCCGCCGGAAAGATTCTTAATAAGTGTCTCAGGCGGCGGGCAGCGGAGCGCGTCCATCGCCATTTCAAGCCGCGCATCGAGGTCCCACGCATCGGCCGCATCAAGTTTTTCCTGCACCTCGCCTTGCCGCTCGATCAAAGCGTTCATCTCGTCATCGCTCATCGGTTCGGCGAACTTGGCGTTGATCTCCTCATATTCCTTCAACAAAGCGACCGTCGAGCCGACCGCTTCTTCGACGATCTCTCGAACCGTCTTGGTGTCATCAAGCTTTGGCTCCTGTTCCAGATAGCCGACGCTGTAGCCCTTTGAAAAAACGACCTCGCCGTTAAAATCTTTATCGACACCCGCGATGATCTTTAGCAAAGATGATTTGCCTGCGCCGTTCAGCCCGAGAACGCCGATCTTTGCCCCGTAAAAGAACGAAAGGTAGATATCCTTCAGTACAGGCTTCTTATCGTAAAATTTTGATACTTTGACCATCGAAAAGATGATCTTGTTTGGTTCATTGCTGCTCATATCTAAAGCTATTAGATCAATTACTTTATCATTCTTGAATATCGCCGCGGAAATGGCTACCCTCGCACCCGTACATCGATTGAACGAAAACCGATGTCGAATTACACTTGAGCCTTGACCAACGAGCTTTTATTAACACTTATCATCTTGGGCAGCGCACTCGCCCTCTTTCTCTCAGGACGGCTGCCCGCCGACCTCGTAGCACTACTCGTCGTCGTAGCTCTCGGACTGACCGGTGTTCTGACCACACAGGAGGCATTCTCAGGATTCAGCCGCTCGGCGGTCATAACGATCATCGCGATCTTTGTATTGACCGAAGCACTTGAGCGTACGGGCGTTACCGAACAGGTCGGCGGCATACTTTCGCGCATCGGCGGGAAGAGTGAATTGCAGCTGATAATCTCAGTAATGGTCGCAGGAGCCTTTCTTTCGTTCTTTATGAACAACATCGCCGCAGCGGCAGTGCTGCTGCCCGCCGCTACCGGGGCCGCTAAGAAGGCTCACGTCCGGCTGTCAAAGATCCTTATCCCGCTTGCATTTTCGACGATACTAGGCGGTGCGGCTACGCTCTTCACCACCTCGAACATCGTTCTGAATTCGATACTTCGCGACCACGACATCGGCGGCTTCAGCCTCGTTGACTTTCTGCCCGTGGGGCTTCCCATCGCGGTGTTCGGTATCTTGTATATCGCGCTCGTCGGACGGCGTTCGCTGCCGGGCGATTCGCCGATCGAGCGAACGGTCGCCCCCGATGCGACACGCCGTTCCGACCTTATCGAGGCATACAAACTCGATCAGAAGCTCTTCCGGGCGCGTGTGCCTGACAACTCGTTCCTCACCGGCAAAAAGCTTTCGGAATGCACTCTTCGTGAGGACTTTGGCGTTAATGTCGTTGCCATCGAACGTGGCGGCAAAAAACTGCTCGACCTTTCGCCCGACACTAAGATACGGCGCGGCGACACGCTGGTACTCGAAGGTGATGAAGATGATTTCCGCGAACGCGACGTAAAGCCGTTCATGGAGTACCTTCCGGATGTTGACTGGAAGGAGAGTGACCTTGAGTCACAGACCGTCGAGGTTTTCGAGGCTATGCTCGCACCGCGTTCACGGCTTATCGGCAGGACACTGCGCAGCATACACTTTCGTGAGAAATACGGCGTCTCGGCACTTGCGATATGGCACGGAGATAAGGAAATTTTCATCGGTATAGCGGATGTTCCGCTGAGATTCGGTGATGCACTTCTGCTGCAGGGGCCGCGTGAAAAGCTGGCCGTGCTGCGCGACGACCCGGATATCATCCTTTTGATGGGCAAGGATGACGCCGAGATGACCGTGCACGGCCGAGGGTGGGCGGCACTGGCGATCTTTGCGGTAACACTGCTGCTCGCCTTGCTCCTGCCCGACCTCACGGGGGCGATAATGCTCGGCGGCGCACTCGCGATGGTCGTTGCACGGATCATCAGCATAGAACAGGCGTACTCATCTATCGGCTGGAAAACGGTCTTTCTTGTTGCGGGTATGCTACCGATGGGAATCGCTCTGACAAAGACAAATGCCGCCGGGATCACTGCCGTTGCGATCGTTGATGTATTTGGCGGGCACGGGCCGATGATACTCGTTGCCGGGCTGTTCATCGTTTCTGCCATCTTTACACAGCTTGTCAACGGCGCGGTCGCAGCGACGATCATCGGCCCGATCGCCATTCAGATAGCGCAGCAGGCCGGCGTCGATCCGCGAGGTGTCATAATGGGCGTTGCAATGGGAGCCTCAATGGCATTCATGACGCCGCTGAGTCACGCGGTGAATGTCCTTGTGATGAGTCCCGGCGGCTATTGCTTCAAAGATTACTTCAAGATCGGCCTGCCGCTCACCACTCTGCTTTTTGTCGTGGCAATGATATTTTTGCGTCTCTTTTGGCTGTCGTAAGGCCGCTCAAGTTTTCGCGATCGTTGTGCGGCGAACGGATGCGCGTTCGACCCTCCCGCGTATGACCTCGAACCCGATGCCGGCAGCGTCCGGCGCGGTTATCGTTCCGGATGCTGAGACCTCGACCGCAGGCTCGATGATGTCCTCGTGCCAGTAACGCTTGCTTGCCGAGACGTCGCCCGGCAGCGTATAGCCCGCAAGGGTTGAGATCGCTATGTTGTGAGCACGTCCAATGCCGCTCTCAAGCATACCGCCGCACCAAACGGGAATGCCGTTCTTGCGGCAAACCGTTTCGACAAGCTTCGACTGTGTATGGCCGCCGACGCGGCCGTTCTTAAGGTTAATTATCTTACCCGAGCCGAGTTCGATCGCCTTGCGGGCATCGTCGGCCGACTTTATCGGTTCATCAAGGCATATCGGCGTCGCGATCTGTGCCTGAAGCTTGGCGTGATCGACGATGTCATCATAAGACAGCGGCTGTTCAAGCATCATAAGGCCGAATTCATCAAAACTTTTCAGCCGCTCCGTATCGTCAAGCGTGTACGCCGAATTCGCATCGCCCATCAGCAGAATATCGCCGAACTCGCCGCGAACTGCCCTTAGCACATCGTGATCCCAACGCGGGCTGATCTTGATCTTTATCCGTTTGTAGCCCGCATCGAGTTCGCCGCGGATCTTGTCCAAAAGTTGCGGTATCGAATCCTGTATGCCGATCGAAACACCGCAGTCTATTGTTTGGTTCACGCCGCCGAGATGCTTCCATAACGGGACGCCGATCTTTTTCGCTTCGAGATCCCAACATGCGGTCTCGATGCCGGCCTTTGCCATTCGGTGGCCGCGAGCCCACGCCATAAGCCACCAAACGTCCGCGGCTGATTCGGCATCACGCTCGACGACCATCGGTGCGAGGATCTTCTCCATAGTAACCCACGCTGAATCGGTCCATTCGTCCGAATAGCCCGGCATTTCGCCGCACGTTACCTCGCCCCAGCCTTCGGCTCCGTCTGCATCCTCGACGCGCACCAAGATGATGCGCCGCTCGTATGTACGGCCGAAGCTCGTCTCAAAAAAGTGAACAAGCGGAAGGTTTATCTCGATCAGTTCGATAGTTCGAAGTTCTAACATCACGCTCAACGCTTTGCTGCCGCTAATCGCCCACAACCTCAAATTGAATATACTGCGAGGCCGCCACCGGTTTCTTCTCCGAACTCTTGTCCATAACGACCACCTGCAGGATATAATCGCCCGGCTGCATTGCCCGGCCGATCGCCAGCGAGCCTCCGCTGTCGATATGTGAAAGGTCGGTTTGCCCTGCCGTGTCGAGCGCCGTTTCGGCGCCGTCCAAGATCAGTTTGCCGTCGCGAAAGACCCGAACCTTTACCTTCATATCATTAAGCCGCGAGGCATCAGTTCGCGCATTGTAGATCTGATAGGCGTAAAGCAGCACCGAATTCTGCTTGATCCTTCGAACGGCGGTATCGGTCAGCGAATCGACTCGAAAGTTACCGGCAGCCGCACTGCTGAGGTCCTTCCACTCGGCAGGCGTCAGGTTCTCGATAATGATGCTTGACAGCGCAACCTTGCTTTTCTTGATATTCGGCACTTCGATGAATTGGCTCGCCGACCCCACGGCGCCGCTCACCGGATCGCGTAAGGCCACGCGTAGTTGGTAAGCTCCGGGTTTCTTTACCGGAAAGGTCAGGTAATAGTTAAAACCGTGATCCTTGATCTTTTTTGCGGCGGCGGGCTTCACGGTCATCGTGTAGGTCTTTGCCAAACTATCTACCGGTTGGCCGCTGTCGCCAAAGCTGACCACGAGCACGTCGAACGAGATCTTCTGCAGTCCGTCCTTTTCATCGACGAATTTAAGATCGGTGCCGTCCACATGGAGCAGTGAGCGGACAAATGAGCCGGTCTGTGCATTATTGGCGAACAACGCCGTGAACTTCAGGTCGATACCATTCACGGCGAACGGCGATACAAGGGCCGACTGGAGTTGGGCGACAGGGGAGAGCGTTTTCACGACAGCATCGGCGGGCTTATCCGCAACATTGAAAAAGCCGCTGCGATAGCGCGCCGTTACGCCCTTGCGAAGCACCTTTATCTCGATCTTGTTGAATCTGCGTTTTGCCGAGTCAAAGGTCTCGTCATCCGGCTCATAGGCGATGAGATAGTAACTTTGATCGTTCAGGATCTTTCGTACGCCGCCGGAAAGATCGTTTTGATTTCTGACAGCAAAACCGCCGGTCTCCTCAGCAAGAAAGGTCAGCCCCTCCTGCGTCTCGAAGAGTTGATCGCGGCGGCCTGCCAAAGCAGCCTCCATTGATGCCGGATCCGTCCGTTCGGGGTTGTCTTCGGCGGTAAATCCCGGAACTTGCAGCCCGCGTCCATCGACGGTGTAGAAGACGACCGACGAGCGGTTGGCCTGATCGATCAGTTGCCTTACGAAATCCATGACCATACCCGTCGCCGGTGCTCCGGTCGGTGTCTTTTCAAACAGCCTGAAACCATCCGAAAACAGGATCACTGATTTGCGGCCGGGCAATTGGCCCATTCCTTGAACAATGAAACGCAGAGCGCCGAGCGTTCCGGTCGCGAACACGCGCGAGCGATAATCATCGAGCGATTCGCCTGAGCCGCTTGCGATCTCGGTCTCATCAGAGTCCGCTGTATCATCGTCACCGGCAGCCGCGCCTGCACTTATCGGCGCGAACGCTCCTATTCCGCCGGTGCCCAGCGGATTCCAACGAACACGCTCAATAGCCGCATAAAGCAGGCGTTTGTCGGATGTGAACTGTTGCAGAGCACCGACGCCTGCACCTGTACGAACGATGGCAACAAGGTCGCCGATCTGCATCTGCTCATCAACGAACTTCTTGAGGCTGCGCCGCGTCTCATACACACTCGTAAATGACAGCGACAGGTCGTCAACCACCAGAGCAATGGTGCGGTGAATGTTCTCGGGCCTCAGTTGAGCCTGCGGCACGGGCGGCGCATTCTTATCGACAGCGGCGGTCTGCACGGCACGCCCCAAAGGCACGTTGACGAAGGAGAAGCCGCTGACAGCCTGCTTTCGCCCATTCTCATAGACCTCGACCTCATCGCGTCTGATGTCGCGCACCGCGTTGCCCTTACTGTCAACGAATGTTGCATCAAGCTGGATGAGGCTGGTCGATATCTTTACGACATTATCGTCTTCTGCAGGCGTGGGTGTCGGCGTCTGTGCGTGCGACAGGATCGAGAAAGCGAGAAGGAAGGGCAAGCCAAAGAGAGCTTTTCGCATAACTTTTGACGCCGGGCCGGTCAAGAACAACAGGCCGCCGGCGTTTGCTATAATACCGTACAAAGTATAACGCCGAACAACCCTGCGTTATACTCGGCCATCTTTACTTTGTTGACCCATATGCTCCGCAAACAAACATTCGCCATCATTTTGCTTATCATCCTAACGCTCAGCTGCAGCGGCCAGCAGAGCGAGGAGCAGGCACTCGCAAGACTTCGTGAGATCACCTCGACCGGCAAAATGCCGCCCGAAGCGATGATTGCCGATATAGAAACGCGCTTTGCGAACAAACGTTCAGGTGCACTCGCGCGGCTTCTGCATGCGAAAATGAAGCTTGATGCGAACGATCCGGCGGGAGCGGCGGCACTGCTCAACTCAAAGATCTTCAACGAAAAGACAAAGGCCGCCGATCATGCGTTGTGGCTTCGCGGAAAAGCCCTGCAGGCCGCGGGCGATAATGCCGGTGCCCTCGAGGCTTTCGACAAACTGCTGCACGAATATCCCAATTCGGTGCGCGTCCGTGATTCAAAACTCAGTTGGGCCGCTGCGGCGATCGCCGCCGGGCGTGCGGTCGAGGTGCCGCCGTTCCTTGTACAAATGAGCACGGCAAATGATCCAGACGCTCTTCTGCTGACCGCAAAGGCGTACGAAGCTCAAAATTCGATGCCCGAGGCGATCGGTTACTATCGCCGCACATATTTCGCTGCGGCTCGTACTCCCGCTGCGGCTGAGGCCGCGGCAAAGCTTACGTCGCTCGGCCAGCCTTTGACACCCGCGAACGTGCAGGAATCGCTCGATCTTGCGATGCGGCTCTTTTCACTGAGCCTTTGGGCCGATGCGGCGAACGCATTCGCATCGATACCGGAAAGTGCCGTAACAGCCAACGACGTGCGGCTTGCTAAGGTTACGGCCTTCTCGGGTGCGGCGCGGATGGTGGATGCACAGAAGGCATTCGCGGCAATGCCGATGAATTCTCTCGAAAGTGAAGAAGCATCGCGTCAGCTCGTGCTCGGCTACGCCAAAGCGAGGCAGTGGCCGCAGGCACGTACCGCGGCGGACGAGATGCGGCAAAGATTTCCGCAAGGCAAGCTCACGGCAAAGACCTTCATCGACGCGGGCCTTGCCGCACGCGATGCAAGAATGCGTACCGAAGAAACATATTTCCTTAGCACGGCGCTCAATGCCTTTCCGAACTCCGTCGATGTCGCGCAGGCTCAGTTCGAAGCGGCGTGGCTTCAGCACGAAGCCAAGAATTTCGCCGCTTCGTCGCAGATGCTTATCGAACACCTTGCCCGCTACGCCGATAAGGACACGACAAATCGAGGCAAGGCCGGCTATTGGGCGGCACGCGACAGCGAACGTGCCGGCAAGACGGCCGAGGCATGCGCCTTGTACGACGCGGTCATTTATCGCTATGGTGCGAATTGGTACGGCTATCTTGCATCCGGACGCCTCGCCGCAATGAAAGCCGCGGGGCAATGCCGCACGACAACGCCGGCGAATGACACGATCGCACGCGCCGCCGCAAACCTCAAGACCGTTACCGTCGCCGCCGAAACGGCCGGCCCTCGCGAACTTGAGCGTGCGGAAAAGGGTGATGAGCTTTCGATCATAGGGCTTTTTGATTGGGCGATAGACGAGCTGAAAGAAGCAAAACGCAGTGCCGACAAAAGCCCGAAGATCAACCTCGCACTCGCGCGGCACTATCGTTGGAAGGGCGACAACACCTCGGCACTTATCGCGATGCAAAAGAGCTATCCCGATTATGCTCAAATGTTTCCTGAGGAAATGGGGCGTGAGGAATGGGCGTTTTTCTATCCGCTGACCAACTGGGCAGATATTCAAAAGTGGGCGGTTGCGCGCGGTCTCGACCGCTATCAGGTCGCGGGCTTTATCAGGCAGGAGACCATCTTCTCGCCGCGTGCCAAGTCGAGCGCGAACGCCTACGGACTGATGCAGCTGCTTTTGCCGACGGCTCGTGCCGTGGCGCGCAAATACGGCCTCGATTCACCGGCTTCAGCGGAGGATCTTTACAACCCCGCACTGAACATCGAACTCGGCACGGCGTATTTGAAGGATCAGTTCGACAAGTTCGGCCGCGTGGAATACGTGGCCGTCGCTTACAACGCCGGCCCCGGCCGTGTGCCGCAGTGGCGAGCCTCGCTGCCCGCTGAGATCGATGAATTCGCCGAGAATATTCCGTTCAAGGAAACAAAGCAGTACGTTCAGGGCATCATCCGCAACACAGCTCAGTATCGGCGGCTGTATGACGACAACGGGAACTTCCGGGCCAATGTCGGCACACGGCCGCTCCGCGGCGAGATCGATACGCTGCCGAGCGATCAATTCACCGCACAATACCCTGAGGTCGTACTCGACCGAAGCACCGAGTGACCGCGATCACAGGTTCTTGATGATATAGTCCGTCATCAGCTCGTAGAGATGGCGGGCCTGTTGCGGGTCGGCAACGCCGTGTCGCTGGGTCGGGTAGAGCATCAAGTCGAACTGTTTGCCCGCCTTTTGCAGTGCGTAAGCGAGCTGTGTCGTATTCTGCAAGTGGACGTTGTCGTCCATCATGCCGTGTATGAGCAGCAGTTTGCCGTTGAGGTTCGCGGCTGCCTTTACGACAGACGAGCGTTCGTAGCCTTCGGGATTATTTTGCGGCGTCAGCATATAACGCTCGGTGTAGATCGAGTCGTAAAGGTGTTCATCGGCAACCGTGCCGCCTGCGATGCCGACCTTCCAAGAGCGGCTGTGCGTCATCGCATAGCTCGTCATCGAACCGCCGTAGCTCCATCCGTGAAGGCCTATTCGGTCGCCGTCAACATACGCCAGCGAACGCAGATAGCTGACGCCGTCCTCTAGGTCGCGTAGCTCAAGCTCATACATTCGCTTGTACATCGGCCAGACCGATTCTTCGCCCTTGCCGCTTGCCGAGCGGTTGTCGCAGACCCAAATGATGTAGCCCTTTTGCGCGAGCATCTGGAACCACATCATCCGCGTTCCCTGCCAGCGGTTAGCCACTGACGGCGCATGCGGCCCTGAATATGTGTATTCAAAGACCGGATATTTCTTCGACGCGTCAAAGTCAGGCGGCTTGATCATCATCGCTTCCATCTGAAAGCCGTCGCGTGTCGGAACCTTTAGGAATTCGACGTTCGACAGGCCGTACTGCCGCAGCACATCCACGCGGTTCTCTGCCAATGTACGCACTCGCGTTCCGTCCGCACTGTTAAGGTACATCTGCGGCGGCGTCATCGCATCGCTGGCAACGTCGATAAAGGCGGAAAAGCCGGTGTTGAACATCGCCGCGTGAGTGCCGTCGCCTGAGGTCAGCCGCTGCGGTTCGCCGCCTTCGAGCGACACGCGGTAGATATTCTCCGCGATGTGGCTGTCCTTTGTTGCCGCAAAATAGACGTAGCCGTTCTTTTCGTCAACGCCGTACACATTGCGGATCTCCCATTTGCCGTTCGTAAGCTGCCGCACGAGCCGCCCGTCGTTCTCATAAAGGTATAGGTGACGCCAGCCGTTGCGTGCCGATTGCCAGATGAAACGCGGCGAATCCTTGAGCACGATCGGGTCATCATAGACCTCGACCCACGCGGGCGTCGTCTCATTGATAAGCTTCTGCACCTTGCCGTCGAGCGTTGCGGCATTAAGGTCCATATTGGTCTGCTCACGGTCGAGAGCTTCGAAGAGAACCGAGTTGCCATCGGCGGCCCACGCTACACGCGCTATCAGCAGATCGTCGCGCTTGTAGCCAGAGAGATCGACGAACTTTGCCGCATCGCCGAAACGCAAAAGCGTCGGCGGAAGCTTTTCGCCGATCTTCGGTATGCGTCCGGCGTTCGGCACGATCGTATTCTTTGTGATATCCGCGATGCCGAGCCGAACGTCGGGGTTCGGGTCGCCCGCCTTCGGATAATGCTCGACCTCGATAAGCTGTCCGTTCGGTATGTCATTCGGTATGGTAAATGTCGGCACCTTCGCCTCGTCAAGCCTCAGGAACGCGATCTTCTTTGAGTCAGGCGACCACCAATAGCCGCGTTTATTGCCTCGGCCGTAAAGTTCCTCTTCATAAACCCAATCGAGATAACCGTTGTAGATCGGCTTGTCGCCTTCTTTGCCGTCGCGCGTGATCTGCTTTGTATCCGCCTTAGCAACATCGACTATGAACAGGTTGTTGCCGCGTATGAACGAGACAAAGCGGCCGTCCGGGCTGAACGCCTCTTCCGCCTCGGCGGCGCGGTCATTCGTGAGCCGTTTCAGTGTTCCTTCGGCTACGGCGTAATACCACAGGTCGTTCTGCTGATCGAGTACGATGCCCTTGCCGTCCGAACTGAACTGCAGCATCGGCGAGCTTGCGATACGGTCGGCCTCATCGCCGCGAATACCGATACGTGCGAGTGCGAGCGACAGCTTCGCAGAATCGAACTGCCAAACTGCACGGCCCGTCGCCGGATCGAGCCGCTGCATCTTGCCCGAGGAAAAGTCTTCGAGGTAACGCCCGTCCGCTGACCAGCGGATCTGCGGGAGCGAGCCGCTGAACCGAACGCGTTTCGCCGGATCGGGCCCGAATATCGCATCAAGATCGAGCACCTTCTGCTGAGCAGCAGAAAATCCGGATAGTACGAGAAGCGAAACGAGTACGAGGCAAAGCTTTTTCATAGTGGTAATGATGATATTTAATAACGCATCGGAATGCTAACGGCCTGCCATCTGCCACACCTTTATGGCGTCGATCGGATAAAGAAGCATTATCACGTTAAGGATCAGGCTGTCGCGGATAGTAAGCGTAAGCGTGATCTCCGTTACGATAAAGAACAGAAGCGAACGCCGGAATCGCAGCTTTGAGGCGATCACGAACCCGAGGCCGCAGCAGACGATATCAGAGATCGAATTGATGATCGAGTCGCCGAAATAATCGAGCGAGAGCGTCGCCGTACGGTAGCGATTGATTATGAAAGACGAGTTCTCGAGGGCTTCCCAAGCGGCCTCGATCGCAACGGCGATCACAAGCCGCCATTTTGCAGGAAGGTTCGGAAATAGCAGCAACAACATCCAGTATTCGAAAACACCGTGCAGAATATGCGTGAAACTGTACGGGTCGAGAAGGTGCTGCGAATTGTGAGTTGACCAAATGTCCCATGCCCATGGCGACAGATCGCCGGCTTGGCACCACCAGACACGTCCCTGAAAGTTCAGGAAGAGAGCAGTGGCGGCGATGACCGTTATACAGGCAAGTAACGGGCCTCGTCCGAGCAGTCGCTGAGGGGTTTCGGCCATCATAAAAGGTCGAATCAGAATTGCTGCGTCAACTCCGTCTCAATGCCGCCGTGTCGGCATAAGACTATTCGGTCGTTATATCCTCGCGGCCGTGAAGTGCGGCATTGAGCGTATGCCAGCTCAGGCTCGCACATTTGACACGCGCCGGGAATTCGAGCACACCGGAAAATATCTTCAGCCTGCCCAGATGCGTTTCCTCATCATTCGGGTCAAGTTCGCCGGTGACCATACGATGAAATTCATCGAACAGAATCTCGGCCTCGGCTATCGTCTTGCCCTTGACCGCCTGCGTCATCATTGAGGCCGAGGCCTTTGATATCGCACAGCCCGAACCTTTGAAAGCGACGTCCGTGACCGTGTCGCCGTCGAGTGTAACATACACCCGCAACGCGTCGCCGCAAAGCGGATTACGCCCGTCGGCCATCCGATCGGCCGGTTCGATCTCGCGAAAGTTTCGCGGACTCTTGTTGTGTTCGAGGATGACCTCTTGATAAAGCTCGTTGAGTTCGGACATCGTTTAACTATTTCGCAGCCTCCGTCTTGAACGCCTTGGCAAGAAACTTGTGCATCAGGTCGGCAAGCGGCCTCGCCGCGCTGTCATCGGGATCGCGATACGCGAATATCGCCGTACCGTGGCCACCATCGGCATAGACCGTAGCTTCAGCCTTCGGGTTCGCCGATACTTCTTTAAGTTGACGCACGGCGTCGGCCGACTCTTTATCATCCTCGGCCGCGACGAGCAGGATCGGACGGCTGCCGTATTTCTTGACCGCCGGCTCGGTCGGCATATTGCCGAAATAATTGAGCCCCGGCGATAGGAGTACGACAGCGGCGATGTTCGGATGATCGGCAGCGTATAAAATGGCAAGGCTGCTGCCGTACGAAGCTCCGACAATGCCGATCTTGTTCGCATCTACGTTCTCCTGCTTGCCGAGAAACTCGACGGCGGAATTCACATCTCCGAGCATCGCCTTTACGTCCGCGTCGGTGCGGCCGGCTTTTACACTCTTGCCATCCGCCGTCTTTGTCGAATCACCGAAGCCTCGTCCGTCGAGCGAAAGCACAGCGTAACCGGCCTTGTTAATACGTTCGGCAAACTCATCGAACGTATGGCGGTTCGCTTCCCACTGATGCATTAAGAGCACGGCCGGCGAATTCACCTTCTGCGCCTTATAGAAACTGCCGACGAGTTTCACGCCGTCCGGAGCGTCGAATGTGACCGCCTCGGCCTTCGGCTGAAACTCCGGCACCACCGAGGGCGAAGCCGCAGCATTCGACGACGCCATATTCTTCGCGGTATTCGCCGCCGGCGAACCGCAAGCCGCCAACAAAAAGGAGCAGAAAAGTATCAAGCTAATTCTCATCATTGTTGTTTTCCGTCTCCCTGAGCTTTTCGATGTCTAGGAGGTCTTGAAGTCGCCCGGCCGCCAACTTGTTCTTTATAAGGTCCGAACGTCCGATAAAGCCAACCTCAACGTCACCCCAGACGCCAATGACGCGATTCTCCCAAGCACTCTCAGTATCAACTCCGTGCAGGTCGAAAAGGATATCGATGCGATTGGGCGGCATCCCGATCGTGTAAAAGAAGCCTTCATCCTCAAAATCAGCCGGAGTAAGGTCGAAAAGCGGTGCCCCGAACTCAACAAGCGCCGCGTACACTTTGGATGCATTCTCAATGTCGGGGGAGACCCAAATGTCGAGATCCTTTGTAAAGCGGGGTTCAGCATATTTGATCACGGCATAACCGCCAATGATCAGATACCTAACTCCGTGAGCGTTTAAAGCTTGCAACAGATCTTTGAAGTCTGGATTCACTTATGTCAACTCCTTTGATGGCGTAGGCCTCGATCACCATCTCCCAAGCCGCCGCGAATTTCTTCTCGTCGGGTTGCGCCTGCCAGTACGCCAGATCCGGATGCTTCGGAGCATCTTCGAATCTCCCGTACCAAACTTCCATCTCGCGCTTCTTCTTCATGCAAACACCTCGATCACCTTTTGGATCGCATCCGCAAGTTTATCAACTTCTTCCTTCGTGTTATAGAACGCAAAAGATGCCCTTGCGGTTGCCGGAACGTCAAAGAACTGCATCACGGGCTGTGCACAATGATGTCCGGCACGCACGGCGATTCCCTGTTGATCGAGTATGGTGCCGATATCGTGCGGATGGATGCCTTCGATAGTGAAAGAAAGTACGCTGGCCTTATTCGCGGCGGTGCCGATGATCTTGACCTCGGGAATGTCGGAGAGACGTGCGGTCGCGTATTCGAGCAGCGAATGTTCGTATTCGGCGGCCGCCTCGAAATCGAGAGCGTTCAGATAATCGATCGCGGCCCCAAGCCCGATGCCGGCGGCGATGCCGGGCGTGCCGGCCTCGAACTTCTCAGGTATGGGAGCGTACGTCGTCTTCTCGAACGAAACGGTGCGGATCATCCCGCCGCCGGTCTGATAAGGCGGCAGCTTGTCGAGCCATTCGCGTTTGCCGTAAACGATGCCGCTTGCGGTCGGGGCGAACATTTTGTGCCCCGAAAAGACGAAAAAGTCCGCATCGAGATCCTGTACGTCCACCGGAAAATGCGGCACGCTTTGCGCGGCATCGACGAGCACCGGCACGCCGAATTTATGCGCCGTCGCGATCATCTCTTTGATCGGGTTCACGGTGCCGAGCGAATTCGATACATGGGCGACCGCAACGATCTTCGTGCGTTCGTTAAGCAGCTTTTCGTATTCCTCGATGATGAGTTCGCCGCGTTCATTCATCGGGATGACGCGGATCTTCGCACCGCGGTCTTCTGCGACGATCTGCCACGGGACGATGTTCGAATGATGCTCCATCGCAGAGAGAATGATCTCGTCGCCCTCGTTGATGAAAGCACGGCCATAAGAATACGCAACGAGGTTGATGCCCTCGGTCGTCCCGCGAACGAAGATGCACTCTTTCGCTTCCCCAGCGTTGATGAAGCGTTTCACCTTTTCGCGGGTCGCCTCGTAGGCCGTCGTCGCGTGCTGTGAAAGGTAATGCACGCCGCGATGGATATTCGAGTGTTCCTCGGTAAGGTATTTCGTGATGCGGTCGATCACCGACTGCGGAACCTGCGACGACGCGCTGTTGTCTAGGTAAACGAGCGGCTTGCCATTCACCTCACGCGAAAGTACGGGAAAATCCGCTCTTATCTTTTCTACATCCCAACTTGTCATTTCTTTTACGGCTTCCATTTCTATTTACCACAGAGACCGCAGAGACCACAGAGACCACAGAGATTCAATTTACCCGTCGCTTGATACCGTTCGTTAGCATCTTCACATTGAAATTTATTAGCAGGCCGATCTTTTTGCCACTCAACTTCAGGTAGGAAATAACCTGAGCTTCGTGGATCTGCTGTATCGCCTCGACGGCCTTAAGCTCGACTATTACCGTCTCATTTACCAACAGATCGATCCTGTATCCGGCGTCCAGCTTTATGCCGTCATAAAGAACCGGCAAGGCAACCTGTGACCTTACGTTGAAACCAGATTTGGAAAGCTCGTGAACCAAACAGACCGCATACGTGCTCTCCAGCAAGCCTGTCCCCAACGCTTTGTGGACACGAATAGCGCACCCTATGATGGCCTCTGTGATCTCATTCAACTCCATCTAAACTTCTCTGTGCTCTCTGTGTCCTCCGTGGTTAAATTTCCTATATTTCTGCGTTCAGTCTATTCAACACGGCCGCGTCGAGATCCTGCTTGATCGAGTCGATCTCGATCTTGTTGATGATCTCCTCGGCGAATCCATAGGTCAGCAAGTTGCGTGCGAGCTGCTCGGGCAGGCCGCGGGTCAGTAGGTAGAAAAGCTCCTCTTCCTCGAGCTGGCCGACCGTTGCACCGTGGCTGCATTTTACATCTTCATTAAAGATCTCAAGCTGCGGCTTTGTATCGACCCGGGCAGTGTTCGACAGCAACAGATTCTTGTTCGACTGCTCGGCATCAGTGCCGTGAGCACCGCGGCGAACGAAGACCTTGCCGTTAAAAACACCTCGCGAATCGCCGTTCAGAACACCGCGATAGGTCTGGTGCGATGTGCAGTTCGGCACGGTGTGATCGAGTATGGAATGTGTGTCGTGATGCTGCGCGCCGTCGAGCATAAAGAGGCCGTCAACCCACGCTTCGCCGCCTTCGGCGGTAAATTTCACATCAATATCATGCCGCGATAACGCACCGCCCAAATTGATGCTTGTCGCATCATAACTCGCTCCGCGGCCGATTGTTACTTCGGTAACGCCGTAGTTGAACGCATCGAGCGAATCCTTCTGCACGCGGTAATGCCGGACGGCGGCATTGTCTTCGATAACGATCTGCACGGCGGCGTTAGTAAAGCTCTGCCGCTCAGAGTCGTAATGCTCGACGATCGTCGCCTTACTGCCTGCCTCAGCGATCACGATGACATGCGGGAATGCGGCCGCTTCGTCATCCGAAGTGAAGTTCAGAACGATCGGCTCAGCAAGTGCCGTCTCTTTCGGGATGCGGATCACGCTGATCTCAGCGAACGCGGCGTTGAGCGACGTAAAACCATTGCGGAAGCTGTCAAACCTTTTTAGAATTCCCAAGGCCTCGCGGTCAAAATTTCCGTTCACTGGCACGACGGGTCGGATAACCGTGTCGAACTCTTTCGCGATTGCCGGGTTGGTATATTTCCAATCCTCAAGCGTTGGCGTCGGAAAGCCGTTCTCCTCGAAATGCTTGAATGCGCGCCTGCGTTCCTCAGCCAATTCCGCATTGGCCTCACCGGTAATGAATCGTTCGAATTTTGTTTTGTAAGCCGTTTCAGGGGCCGCTGTCATTGCAGTCATTGCTCTAATTAACCTTTACCAAACTAAATTTTTTGTCCTGCTTGATCACTCGCATCGGATCGAGCAGGAAGGCTTTCGCCATTGAAAGCTTTGCGTCATTCTCGGCACGCGGCCGCTTGTCATCGACGAGCGGAGAGATGTCGTAGCCGAAAAGAAAATCGTGGCGTGCAAGTATGTAATCGACCTTTAGCGCAGCGGCATTGCGCCGCAGATCATCTATGTTCTGCGACCTCCAAAGAATCTCTTTCAGCGTATGATCTTCAAATAAATAATCCGAGACCGCACGGCGTTCGATATTGTATGTGTCGCGTCGCATATCGATCAGCCAGATGGCTGCATTTTGCGGCGTTTCGCTGTTAACGACCTGGTAATACGGGTAATGATCGATCATCCGTGCCAAATACTCATCGCGTGTCTCGCCGCCGAGCACCACACGCATCGGCGAACGCATAGCGAACCATGCGAGCGACGTTCCGATGCCCAAAAGGCAAGCGAACGCGAGCGCGTAATACCACGCTTTTTCGGCGCCTTTCTCCTCCGAACTATCTGCCGAAGCCGCGACTGCGACCGCAAGCAGCGGGACGATCGGCAGGAGATACCTGATCTGCTCGCTCGAAAAAAGCCAGAACAGAAAGTAGATCCCTGAAATGCCGGTAAGCGTCGCGACCGTTGAGTTCTTTCGGCGAAGGCCGAACCAAATGAGCGGCAGGCCGATCAGGAACGCTGCACCAAGCACGCCGTCGTACAGATCTGCATCTTCCGGCTGAGCGGCAAGTGAAAGACGAAGCGGTGCGAGCAGATAATTCACCGGTGCGCGATCGACGCCGCCGTATTGAGCGTTCATCGCCTGAAAAAGATTCGACCGTTCGACATCCCAGCCCGGAGCCGCACCTTTCCAAATGCTCAAATAAAAAGGAAAAAGCGGCGAACCTGTTGCCTGCCACGTTCGCAGATACCACGGCGAAGCAAGCACGCCGGCAAGCACAAGGCTTAGGCAAAGCGATCCAAGCATCCGCGCCGAATTCTGCACCTGCCGAAGCCGAAGCAATGCGATGAGGACGATGGCTGCTATTACGAATATCGTCGTAAGTTTGATCGCAAGGGATCCGCCCAGGCATATCGCAAGATAGACAAGCTGGCGATGCTCGCCGCCGTCCAGCCATCGAAGCAGTGAATAGATGCCGAGCGTTACATACAGAGCCAGAGCAATATCCGTATATCCGCTCGATGCCGCGAAGTACGCCGACGGTATCCCTGCGACGATGAGTACCGCAAGCAGCGACCAACGACGCGACACATTTGCCTCGCGTGCCCACCCGAAAACGGCCGCAAGCAGCAGCGGCAAAAAAAGGAACGCCGTCACGCCCGCGGCAGCCTCACCCGCACGCACGCTGTAAACGCCGCCGAGCAGCATCGCCCAGACGAAATGCATCTCGCCGCCGAGGGCAAGGTAGCTCGCGATGTTGCCCTCGACAAAGCCGTTGCCGCCCTGCGCGATGTAGGCCTTTGGCAGAGCGAAGTGGTAGAGCAGCGTGTCCTTTGCGGTCGGCGGCGCAAGTGCCGCGACGAACGCGATCAACAGAACGAACCCGACAAGCAAGATCAGCAGCCGGTCAACACCCGAAGCTGCATCCGGTGTTCGGCTCTCATTGCGTGCTTCACGCAGGCGAAGCGCCCCGAAAACACATAATGCGATACCAAGCGCCATCGCCGTTACCGCCGCCGTTTTGGTGTAAAGGCCGGCAATGCCGAGAAAGAACCATATAAGCGACCAGAGGATCGAACCGACGGCCGTCGAACGTACAAGTTCGAGAACATGCGAATCGTTCTCGCGCCGTTCGGCCCGGATCAATTTGGCAGTGAGCGAGCCGAGGCCGAACCACGATAAGAGAACGGCACCTGCGGCCGCCGCACCGATCAATGTATCGACGAACGCCGCACCGAACACCTCACCGCCGCCGAGGCCGCCCAAGAGCATCGGCAGCTTTAGCAGATCGGTACTTCGAAATGCAATAAAAACGGTAAGCAGAACCGCCGCCCAAATAGCGACGATCACCTGACTGCCGTTCTGTTTTGTCGAAGCTGCGGCCACTTTACTTTGCGGCTGCTTTCACCCAATCGTAGCCCTTTTCTTCGAGTTCGAGAGCAAGATCTTTGCCGCCTTCCTTCACGATCTTGCCACCCGCAAGTACATGGACGAAATCGGGCTGAATGTAATTCAAAAGCCGCTGATAGTGCGTAACGAGGATGATGGCATTCTCGCTCGAACGCAGCTTGTTCACGCCCTCGGCGACGATGCGCAGGGCGTCAATATCAAGCCCCGAATCGGTCTCGTCAAGGATCGCAAGCTTTGGTTCGAGCACTGCCATTTGCAGTATCTCGTTACGCTTCTTTTCACCGCCCGAGAAACCCTCATTCACCGACCGCTTGAAGAACTGCGGATCCATCTCGACGAGTTTCGCCTTTTCCTTCAGATGATCGTTGAATTCGAGCGGGTCGAGCTCCTCCTCGCCGATGTGCTTCATCTTTTCGTTGTACGCAAGACGCAGAAACTGCGAGTTTGAAACGCCCGGCACCTCGACCGGATATTGGAACGCCATAAAGACGCCCTCGCGTGCGCGCTCGTCCGGATCGAGCTCAAGCAGGTTGCGCCCTTCAAACAGCACTTCGCCCGAAGTAACCTCGTATGACGGATGGCCGGCGAGAACCTTTGACAAGGTTGACTTGCCCGAACCGTTCGGCCCCATGATGGCGTGGACCTCGCCCTTGTTGACCTGAAGATTCAGGCCTTTCAATATCTTTTTTCCTTCGATGCCTGCATGCAGGTCTTTTACTTCCAATAACATCATTTTTTTAAACCAGACAGTCACATAGGCCGCATAGTTTCAGGATTCATTTTCTATGTCGTCTATGTTTCTATGTGGTTTTCTCATCGCTTCTTTTTAATCACACAGTCACAGAGAAAACACAGCAAGATCCTATATGTTCTATGTGCCTACGTGGTTAGTGTCTAACCCACGGTTCCTTCGAATTTCAATCCAAGCAATTTCTGAACTTCGACAGAGCATTCCATCTGCATTCGAGCCAAATCAAACATCTTCCGGTTTTAGTCCGGTCTTTTTGGCAATGCGGGCCATCATCTTTGACCCGATCTCATCACCGTCGTGAAACGCAAATACATAATCCGCCCAGCCCTCTCGTGAAAGGGTTTTGTGTGACCCCTTCTGACGTTTGACGCGCCAGCCGATGCTCTCCAGTGCGGCCAAAACGCGCCTGGCTTTTGCCGATCTCCAGCTACTCATGCTGCTTGAAATATCAGGCTCTCCACTTGTTGGGGCAAATTCTCGCCATTTTCAAGTCGATCGGCGATAACACGAAGGGCAAGCGTTTTTACGTTCCGAATCGCTTCTTCCTTTGTATCGCCATAAACGAGAACTCCATCAAGCTCATCGATCTCAGCGATCCAACGGCCGTCATCTTCTTGTTCAAGTTCAATTGCTAAATTCATACGTCCTCATAGCCACACTTTTCCCCGTTTCCTTGTTGTTAATCCCTAACAATCTAAAATATCCAATAATTTATCTTCTTGGAGACCTCCGTGTATGCGATTGTACATAGGCGCCATTACTTCGATAATATCCACGTACTTGAACGGGCCCACTGCCAGATGACAATGGACTTCCCGAATTTGAATAATAGAAAGTCCTGCTTAGTTGAGAGGCAAAGTTATCATAATAATTGTCCGTAAAAGTTGCTAAAAATTTGTTTTTTCTGAATTCCCAAGGCGGCGTATGGTCGCAGGTTGTCGCCCAAATTCCCAAACCAGATGATCTTGCTGACGATTCCGCGGAGCTATATGAAACACGGTCAATTTGTGATTGTTCAGATGCGTAATTTTTATAATGCCAAGCAAATCCGCTGTCGACCATGGATTTATTTATGTCACGTCCGTTAAAAGAAATTTTCCCGATCGATCTTCCGTAACGATCTTGTTTATGTGATTCACAGCTAACAGTTTTGCCAAAAATCTGGTCCGATAAAAATTCCTTTGAACGCATCCCGCAAGATTGTGACTTTTCTGGCGCATCAATTCCTTCGAGTCTAACTTTTATTGTTTGATTATTGTTATTCAGGATAGTGACAGTGTCGCCGTCAGATACTCCGACAACTCGACCCGAGCAGGACCCAGATTGCGCGGAATATATTTCTGGTGCAAAAACATCTTCAACCGACGACCCTAACATTTGCCAGGCAATCAGCGCTACAGCATTGTCTGTGATCGGATCTTTTGATTCCTCAATCGCTTTTCTTAATATTGAGGGCTTAATTAAACCATCAACTCCCCATATGCCACGTTTCTCTGACTTTGCGAGATTTTCTAAAGTTCTAAATTCATTACGCGTTTCTGCATCAAGCGTGGCGTCGTCCAAATACCAAGCTGCACCATCACGAACCATTTGTTTGCTGATTTCAATTCCATCTAAAATTACAGCCAGCTCATAACTATTCTCTAGTCTCGTAATTGTGACAGTAATAGTTTTGCCCAATAAAAAATTGCTAACGTGATCTCTAACTACCTCATATAATTCCTGGTCATCTGTTGGTGTTTCAATCAGACGTAACTTAATAGGAATACTTGTATTTCTATTTAAGCTAAGAATAAACAATTCCCCGCTCTCGACTGATGTTACGACGCCAGTAACTCGGACTTGAGCCGAGACGGAAACTAATAAAGTTAGTATTACAAGAGGTAGTAACAATAAGTGTCTCATCTTATTAAGTATGAACCTTTCAAGCACTACAGACTCACAACTACTCATATGTTTGCCTACCCCACACTTCCTTCGAGTTTCAGACCCAGCAACTTCTGTGCCTCAACGGCATATTCCATCGGCAGCTCGCGGAACACGTCCTTGCAGAAGCCGTTGATGATGAGCGAGACGGCGTCTTCCTGCGAGATGCCGCGCTGCTGCAGATAGAAGAGCTGGTCCTCGCTGATCTTTGAAGTGGTCGCCTCGTGCTCAACACGGGCAGTGTTGTTCATCACTTCGATGTATGGAAAGGTGTTCGCCTCGCAGCTGCTGCCGATCAGCATCGAATCGCACTGAGTATAATTCCTTGCCCCTTCGGCTTTCGGCATCACCTTGACCTGGCCGCGATACGAATTATTGGACCGTCCCGCAGAAATGCCCTTTGAGATAATCGTCGAGCGTGTATTCTTGCCGATGTGGATCATCTTGGTGCCCGTATCGGCGATCTGCGCGTCATTGGTCAACGCGACCGAGTAGAACTCACCGATCGAATTGTCGCCCTGCAGGATAACGCTCGGATATTTCCACGTGATGGCAGAGCCGGTCTCGACCTGTGTCCATGAGATCTTTGCGTTCTTTCCGCGGCAGGCGCCGCGTTTCGTAACAAAATTGAATATGCCGCCGACGCCGTTCTCATCACCCGCGTACCAATTCTGGACGGTCGAATATTTGATCTCGGCATCATCCAACGCAACGAGTTCGACGACCGCCGCGTGAAGCTGATTCGTATCGAACTGCGGCGCCGTGCAGCCTTCGTTATACGCGACGTAACCGCCTTCTTCGGCAACGATAAGCGTTCGCTCGAACTGCCCGGATTCCTGCGTATTTATTCGAAAATACGTCGAAAGTTCCATCGGGCAGCGAACGCCTTTAGGAATGTAAACGAACGAACCGTCCGAAAACACCCCCGAGTTCAACGCCGCGTAGAAATTGTCGCCGTAAGGCACTACCGAGCCCAGGTATTTCTGCACAAGTTCGGGATACTCCTTCACGGCATCCGAGAATGAGCAGAAGATGACGCCCGCTTTCTTCAATTTCTCTTTGTACGTTGTCGCGACCGAAACCGAGTCGAACACGGCATCGACCGCAACGCCTGCCAGCATTTTCTGTTCGCTGAGAGGGATGCCCAGCTTTTCAAAGGTCTCGATCAGCTTCGGATCGACCTCATCCATCGACTCTTTTTTCGGTTTATGCCGAGGTGCGGCGTAGTACGCGATATCCTGAAAGTCGATCTCCGGATACTCGAAGTTCGGCCAACGCGAAGGTTCGCTCAGTTTCAGCCAGCTTCGATAGGCTTTCAGCCGAAAGTCGAGCATCCATTCCGGTTCGTTCTTCTTGGACGAGATCAAATGTATGGTCGCCTCGGATAACCCTTTCGGGATCACTTCGGTCTCGATGTCCGTAACGAATCCGTACTTATATTCGCGATCTTTTAATAACTCTGTTGCCGTTGACATAATTCTTATTCGACAGATAACCGTATCGGCCGCGTTCCTCTTGCGCGAATGCCGCTATACACCGGCACGCTGAAGATCGATCGGGCGGTCGAGGCCTTGGATCGAGTGGAACATCTTATCGACGCTCTTTTCACTGCCTACGAGCTGCTGCAGCGTTATCTGTGATAACGCATTCTCCACCAGCTCATGAACCCCCAAAATTACGGGCCTTATACCGCAATCACCGCTGTGTACGCACTCATCCTTAACACCCGAATAGCTCGAGCAGTGCTTATGCACGGTTTCCGCGTCGAGCACCTTTATTATCTCACTAAGTCGGATCTCATCCGCAGGCCGCGCTAAAAAATAGCCGCCTTTCGTTCCTCGCGTGGATTGAACAAAGCCTGCCTTATTCAGCATCCACATCAGCTTGCCCGCATTGGCGGTCGAGATGCCCTCGCGTTCGGCGATCTGCGGCAGTGTAAGGCTCTCGCCCGCCGATAACTCGGCAAGTTGCACCAGGCACCGCAAGCTGTATTCCTCTTGAGCCGATATCTTCATAAACCACTCTTAGCAAGCAATTTCGGATATTCCCGTAACTTTGAGAATCTCAAAACCATACTTTTATGTCAAGATTTGCCGCTCGAAATTCCGATCCGGAATGGTACGGTCGGCGCGGCGGCTTTCTGCTACAATCGGCCGTATGCGATTGACCGTTCTCGGCTCAGGCTCTTCGGCTCCGCACCCGACGCGGACAAGCAGCGGATATTGGCTTGACACCGGCAAGGGCAGCATACTTCTTGACTGCCCGCCGTCGATCATTTCACGGCTTGGGGCTGAACGCCCGGATTGGCCTTCACTTGATGCCATCTGGATATCGCACTTCCATCTCGATCACGTCGGCGGGCTTGCACCGCTGCTCTTCGGTATGAAGCATGCTCCTGAAATGAGCCGGCGCGCAAGTGCCCTCACGATCTTCGGCCCGGCAGGGCTTCGCCGCCTGATCGATGCGATGGATGCAGCAGGGAATTATCGGCTGCTGAAGCAGCATTTTCCGGTAAATATCGTTGAGGCAGCGCCGCTCGAACACTTCGAGATCTTGCCCGGCGTAAAGGCAGTTGCCGCAAAGACGCCGCACACCAAAGAGAGCCTTGCCATACACATCGACAACGGCGAGCGGACGATCGCCTTCACATCGGACACGGGTTTTGACGAGGCCTTGGCCGCAATGGCCGCCGGCGTCGATCTCTTTATCCTCGAATGTTCGTTCTTTAAGGACAAGCCGCTCGACACACACCTTGAACTGCGGGAGGCGATGTTCCTGATACGCAAGGCGAAGCCGCGGCTGGCGATGCTTACGCACTTCTTTTCGGATTGGGATGCGGTCGATATCGCGGAGGAAATAAGGAGCCTCGACCCGCCGTGTAACGTGATCGAGGCAAAGGACGGAGCGAGCATCACGCTAGATCAATGATCGAGCGCAACGGCCTTTACGTATGTGAGCTGCGTTTTGCGAGCGACATCAGATCTTCCGGCATCCATTTTTCAAGGACCTTTTCTTCGGCGTCCTCGATGCCGGCATCACGGTCGCGCCAATCTTTTGTCGGGTCGTCCTCACGCCCTGACTGCTTAGGGTAGTTCTCGATCTGTTCGAGGCTGATGATGATGCCGTGGGCAACCTCCTGCCAATTCTCGCCCTGAATGCCGCGCATCACGACAGGCAAGCCTGCGGTCCAATCTTCTTCAGGCACGATGTTGTCATACTCAGGGATCGTCAAAAATGCATTGCCCGGAAATGCGCCGCCACTGTACTTGCTTACGATCTGCGACTTCAGATCGCCATATGAAGCGTTCGGGTTAGACTTACGCTGTTCGAGTGCGAAACGGAAAATATCGGTAACTGTCGGTTTATCGGCCATGATCTTGAGCCGTATTTTACCACAAACGCTTGATTCTGCCGCATTGCGGCGGTGTCGAATTCAATGCGCCAACTTTTTTCTTGATGTTTGGCATCTGAATAGATAGTCTTTATCAGAACGTATGAGAATATTCTTTGCGATCTTCTTTATTTTGGCGTCCTTTGCGGCGACAGCGGCTCAAAATGAGCAGTCACCGATCGTCGAGAAGGATATCTCATATAAGAATTGGACCCTGAAGGATGTCCGAACGGGCGAGGATCGTGATCTGCGGCAAATGATCGCAGGCAAAAAACTCGTCATCATCGTTTATTTTGCCCCTTGGTGCCATGGCTGGCGGCACGATATCACGTTCCTAAGAAGGTTCTACAAAGACTACTCTTCAAAAGGTCTTGAGATCATAGGCGTTGGTGAATACAGCTCGGTCGCATCGATGCGGTCGAATCTGGAGGCCAATAAGGTCGCATTCCCTGTTGTTTACGAATCGGACAGTCAGGAGGATGCGAAAAAGACCAAGCATTACCGCTATCGAACCTTAGCCGGCGATTTTCGAAATTGGGGCACGCCTTGGTACATCTTCATCGACCCGTCAAAGGTTGAAACAAAGGGCGATACGCTTCTCAAGAGAACATTCCTCATCAATGGCGAAATGATCGAAACGGAGGGCGAGAAGTTCATCCGCGAAAAATTGGGCATCCCGCCGTCCGATGATCATCGCGCCTCCGCGAGTACGGAAAAGCAAGAGGCCTGCGACACGGCAGGCCTCGAGATAAAGCTAAATAAGCAGTAGGGCATCAACGCGGCATTACGCCGAGCGTGTCCGTCAACTTGCCTGCGACGCCCCGCAGCGGATCCTTTGACGCGACGAATTTCCCCGCGATCGCAAGATCCTCAGCCTGAGCCATAAGATCGGTCATTCCGCTTATCTGTGGCAGATATTTTGCCAGCGATGCCTTTGTGCGAAATTCTGATTCAAGCTGAGAAATCCCGATCTTGAGATTCCGGATAGCACCGACCACTTTTCGTTTATTCGCGGCATTGCTGTCTGCGGCTGTTTTCGAAAGGGGCTTTGTGCCGGCCTGAGCATCCAGATCTTCGATGCCCTGCGCTATCGGCCCGAGCACGTCAATAAAGCGGTTAACATTCGCAAGCTGATTATCGACCTTTTCGCGGGCAGCACGTACGTCGAGCGGCGGTACGGTCGATACTTTTGCGGGCGCTCGCCGCACCGGCCTCTTCGTCGTCCGCTTCTGCGCAAAAGCAGAGCCGGAGAGCATCAAGATCATCAATGCGACGATCAGAAATAGCCCTTTCGAATTGCTCATCATCGTAACTTCCTGTTCAAAACGTCTCGAAAATCTTATCATAGCCATATGGCAAGACGCAGTTTAGAGGTTCGCAGGCTCGGAAGGGTTGGCTACGCCGATTCGCTCGATCTGCAGGCGAAGCTCGAAGCCGAGGTCATCGAACGGCGTGAAGCGGATCATCTGTTGCTGCTTGAGCATCCTCACACATTCACCATCGGCAGGCGTGCAAATGAGAGCGGCGTACTTGCAACGGCCGAGGTGCTGCGAAACTTGGGTGTCGAGGTATTCGAGATAAATCGCGGCGGCCGCGTTACGTATCACGGCATCGGCCAGATCGTCGGCTATCCGATAATCTCACTTTCGCCCGAGCGCGAGGACGTACACAGATATGTGCGCGACCTCGAAGAGGTACTGATCCGCACGATGGATGATTTCGGGATCAAGGCCTTTACCATAGAAGGCTTGACCGGCGTACACACTGAGCAAGGAAAGGTCGCGGCTATCGGCGTTCATATCAAGCGTTGGGTTACGACCCACGGCTTTGCACTCAATGTGAACACCGACCTTTCTTATTACAATTGGATCATCGCGTGCGAAGGCGAACCTGTAACGTCAATGGATCGCCTGCTCGGCCGCGAGATCGCTCTTGCAGAAGTTGAAGAGCGTTTGGAAGTGAATTTTCGCCGCGTTTTCGGATATGAGAACTCGGAAGCAGAAGTACAAAAGGCGGCTGTATCGCCGCAGGTCCATACACAGCCGGGCAACGCCGCATAATAAAGGCTGTGTTCCCACTTTCACGAGGTATTTATGAGATTTACTAAGATCATTTTAACCGTTATCACGGGCGTTTTTCTTGCCGCTTGCGGAGGTACCGCAACGAACAACGCTCCGACAGCAAATAATACGCCGACGAACAATGCGGCGCCTGAAAAGCAGAGTCTTTCGGTCGTTGAGCGTCCGCAGAAGATCAAGGACATGATGGCCGCACGCGGCGAGCAGGACTCCGCAAAGCCGACACTTAAGATAATCGAGCCACGGGCGAACGCCGATCTGACAAGCTCGACCGTAAAGCTGAAGTTGGAACTCGGCGGCGATCTTAAGGGCTACAAGCCGGGCATGAATGAGGAAACACACACCGGCAATCACATTCACGTCATCCTGGACAACCAGCCGTACGAGGCATATTACGATCTCGACCAAGAGTTCGAACTGCGGAATGTAACTGACGGCGCCCACACTATACGGGTCTTTCCGTCGCGGCCTTGGCACGAGAGCTATAAGAACGAAGGCGCATTTCAGATGGTGAAATTCTCGGTCAAGAACGGCAATGCCGATACCACTAAGCCGACGACCGTTAACGGGAACACCGTTGCGAACACCGAGCCAAAGGCGACGCCCGAAGGCAAGGATATGAAAGCAAGCAACGCCGGTGCGGTCGATGCCTCAAAGCCTTTGCTTACATACAGCCGCCCGAAAGGTGAGTATAAGGGCGATGATGCGAACGCGATCATGCTGGACTTTTGGCTCTCCGGTGCTAAATTGAAGGGCGACGGCGGCGAATATCGAGTGCGCTGGTCGGTTGACGGCAGCGAGCCGCAGTTCATCGAAAAATGGGAGCCGATATGGCTTTCGGGCTGGACAGCGGGTACACACACCGTCAAACTTGAACTCGTTGATGCTGCCGGCAATGTCGTTGATAACGGCGGCTACAATTCGACGAGCAGAGAGATCACAGTAGTAAGATAGAAAGCGGAACTTCGGCCCGTGAATTTTCCCGAGCGGGCCGTTACGATTATGAGACGAGACATTACATCGTGGTACAGCCACAACCTTAATATGGATATGCCGCTGGTCGCGTACGGCCATTCGGGCTATCCGCTGTTGATGTTCCCAACGGCCGCGGCCGACTATTTGGAATATGAGCGTTTTCACCTGATCGACGCGATCAAGGACTATATTGATGCGGGTTTGATACGGGCATATTCGATCAATTCGGTTAACAAATACAGCCTGCTTAACCGCGAGTCGCATCCCGCGTGGAAAGTTGAGATGCTGTCGCGTTACGACCGCTACATCGTTGACGAGGTTCTGCCGCTTATTCGAAATGAATGCGGCCCCAATGCGCGTCCGCTTACAACAGGAGCGTCGCTCGGTGCATTTCTCGCGGTCAATACTTACTTCAAACACTCTGATCTGTTCCGCGGCACGATCGCCATGAGCGGCAGTTACGACATCTACAACTACCTCGACAAGGGCTATTACGACGACAACGTCTATTTCAATAACCCGACGATGTATTTGCGTAATTTGAATGATGATCATCACCTGCCGCGCCTGCGGCATGCGGATTCGATAGTGATCGTAACGGGCCGGGGCAACTATGAGGCGCCGGAGCGAAGCCGTGAATTCTCGGATCTGCTGAACTCCAAGGGTATTCCGCATCTGCTCGAACTTTGGGGCCACGATGTTGCACACGATTGGCCGTGGTGGCGAAAGATGCTGCCTTATTACCTGGGCCGCTTTATCAACGGCTAGGCCTCCGGCGATATTCGGAAAAAGTTCAAGGGCTCCGTGATCGGAGCCCTTGAACTTTTTACCCATATTGCGGTACCTTGCCCTATCCGTCGCCTTTTTTGCCCTTGCGTTTCTCACCTGCCGGCTTTTCGGCCGGTACTTCAGGGCGAGTTGCCGGCGGTTTCACTTCCGGCCTGCGCGGCGGATTATCGACAGGAGCTGTCGGCTTCTCAACGTGAGGTTCGATCGTAACCGAAGGCTTGTCGTCTCCCTTGGGATCAGGCGCGGTAAGCTCCGGATCGGCCGAAGGCTTATCACTCACGGGGCCGCCCGTGATCAAACGTCCTTTGGCATCGGCATCCTCGAGTTTTTCGAGTTCCTCGCGTTTGTTGCGTTCCGAGAGAGCCTTGATATCGGGCGGCATCGGCGGCGGAGCCGAGAAGCTGTCGTGCGGCTTACCCTTCATAAAGGGATTCATAAATGCATTGAAATACGGCAATGCTCCATGGCCGCCGGTCATACTATTGCCGAGGTTCTCTTTTCTGAGCGGGTTGCCCATCCAAACTCCCGTAACGTAGGTCGGCGTATAGCCTATGAACCAAACGTCGGTATGATCGTTCACGGTTCCGGTCTTACCGGCGAGCTGCTGGCCTGCGGCGCTTGCTCCGGCCGCGGTACCGCCGCCGCTGGTAACGCCGCGCATCATCTGAACCATCGTCGAAGCAACGTATTCGCTCGTTACCTTTGAGCTGCCTCCGTCATATTCTTCAAGCAGCGACCCGTCGCGGTTATAGACCTTTCGGATCAGGTGCGGCGTCATTCTGATGCCCTTGTTCGGAAATACCGAGTATGCCGAGGTCATCTCTAGGAGCGAAGCCTCGCTCGCACCCAATGCCGACGGAAGGCTCGGCGCCATCGGATTTGAGATGCCGAAACGTCTTACCATCTGTGCACCTGCCTGGATGCCGACCTGTTCAAGTAGATGAACCGCTGCGATATTGTACGACTTGGCAAGTGCGATCTTCATCGGCACGTTGCCGTGGCTCGTACTGCCGTCGTAGTTGTGCGGCTGCCAGCCGCCGCGTTTGATCGGAGCACCGCTGACCACGCTGTCGGGCGTCATGCCGTCCTCGACGGCTGCCGTGTAGATGAAAGGCTTATACGCCGAGCCTGTCTGCCGCAAGCCTTGCGTGGCATTGTTGAATTTGTTCGTATGGAAATCATAGCCGCCGACCATCGCGACGATCTCGCCCGTGTGGGAATTTATACAGGTGAGTGCCGCCTGCACCTCCGGCACTTGCTGCAGTTCGACGTCTAGCAGCTGATGCTCGTTATCTACCTTCTTTACGAGAAATTCGGCAAGAAAGCCGGGCTTGAGCTCAGCAACCGGCCGCCGGCCGCTCCGGCCCATATTGCCGGGACGGACGATCGCCTTATAGCGTCCGAATCTGACGCCGACCTCATCCGACGTCGGGCTGGCCTTGACCACAAGTCCCTTGATGTACTCACCCTCTTTGTAATCATCGCCGTACCAATCGGCGTGTTTATAGGACTGGAGGCGGCGATCGATCTCCTTCTGATCGGTTATGGGTTCGCCGTCGTCATCCACGAGGATATTCTGATATTCCGAACGCCATGGCCGGCCTCTGTCGTATGAACGCAGCCCTTGCCGGATGGCGGTCGTCGCGATCTTCTGTGCCTCGACATTTATCGTCGTATAGACCTTTAGGCCGCCCTGTGCGACGCGTGTCGTATATTTTTCTTCAAGATAGCGGCGAACCTCTTCGACAGGATAATCCCAAGCGGTCGATTTCGGCTGTGATTGATAGTACGCCGTGTCGGCAAGCTTGATCTCTGTCGCTTTTGCGGCGTCGATCTCAGCTTGTGAGTACTTATCGGGAAAGTACTTACGCATCTGATCAAGCACAACGTTGCGGCGCTCAAGAGCTTTCGCCATATTGCGTGTCGGCGAATACTCCGGCGATTTCGGTATGGCCGCGAGCAATGCCGCTTCCTCGAGCGTCAGATCCTTGAGCGACTTGCCGAAATACGTTCGCGCACCGGCCTCAAAACCATACGAACCTGCACCGAGAAAGACGTAGTTCATATACATTTCGAGGATCTGGTCCTTTGTGTACAAACGCTCGATCTGCAGGGCAACAGCCCACTCATTTACCTTACGGCTGTATGTCTGGTCCTTATAGAGGAAAAGGTTTTTTGCAAGCTGCTGCGTGATGGTCGAGGCGCCTTCTGTTCGGCCCGTCGTTATATTCCTGAAAACCGCACCGATAATGCGGTAAGGGTCGATGCCGATGTGGTCGCGAAAACGGTAGTCCTCGATCGCAAGCAGCGCATCGGTAACGCGATCTGGTACGTCCTGTATCTTTATCGGGATACGTTTCTCGATCGCGAATTCCGCAAGCACGGTCTCGCCGTCATCGGCGTAAATGGTCGTCACCTGCGGCGGGCGATAGGTCGCGAGAGCGGAGACCTCGACCGAATAACGCGAATTATTCAGATAATACGATGCCAGAACGCCCGTCATTGACCCGGCAGCAAGTGCGAGCATCAATGCGGTGAGCATCAATGTGAAGGTAGACAGCCCCGTGCGTTTTTCGCCGCCGGACCTTACCTCAACACCATCAGAACCATTTGAACCCTTAGCCATACTACAGCCTCACTTAGTTAACAAAACGACGTAATTTTACGCTTACTACAAACCCGATGGCAATAAATGTCGATAATATCGCCGACAGCCCCGCACTCATCAGCGGAAGCGGCACACCTATAACGGGCAGTATGCCGAGAGCCATCCCGACATTCATAAATATCTGAAAAACAAGCCCGCAAACGATCGACATTATCAGCAGCATTCCCGATCGTTCGGACGATTGGCGGGCACCCGCGATCATTCGCGACAGCAGCAGTGCGTAAGCCAGCAGCAGCGATACGCAGCCGATAAATCCGGTGTTTTCCGCCGTAACGGCAAAGATGAAATCGGTCTGCGGCTCGGGCAGGAATTTCAGCACGCTCTGTGATGTTTCCGTGTCGCCTTGATTGCCCGAAAGCCCGCCCTTGCCGACGGTTATCGTGGATTGGATAGTGTGATAACCAAAGCCTCGCGGATCGACGCTGCTGGGGTCGATTATGGCGTTTATACGCTCCTGCTGATAGGTCTTTATCTTGCCGGTCTTGACCCCGACGATCCACGCCGCAGGCACAAGCACCGCTGCTGCGACAACCGCCAGCACAACGTATCTCATCTTGATCCCGGACAGGAAATACATCGCGGCCAGTATCGGAAAATAGGTAATAGCCTGCCCTGCGTCGGGCTCGAGAAGTATCAGCAGGATCGGCCCCGCAAAGATCGCACCGCCGATAAGCATCTCGCGGATACTGAGCGTACCGCCTTTTTTAGCACCAAAAAATTTTGCAAGCATCAGAGCCGTCGGTATCTTGCAAAACTCGGACGGCTGGAACTGAATGCCTGCGATACGCACCCACGCCTTTTGGCCGTTTATGGTAACACCGAGGGGCGTCAGCACCATCAGCAGCATCACAAGGCCGATCACGTAAAATACCGGAGCAAGGTCGATCAGCCTGCGATAATCCATAAAGCTGACGACAAGAAATGCCGCCAGAGCGATAACGATACCGATGATCTGTTTGGTCCAATAATTCTCGGACGGCAGCGCGTTGTGGATCTGCCAAACGCCGAATGCCGCGATCAGTGTCGCAAGCAACGCCGTCGGCCAATCAAAATCACGAAGATCGTGTTTTTCGAAGATCGCGACCATCTACTATTCAGCCGCAGCCTCCTGATCGGGCGTTGCAGCGCGCTTCTTGGCAAGCCATGCCTGATACATTCCGCGTGCAGCAGGACCGGCGTTAGCAGCTCCGAATCCTGAGTTCTCGATAAGTGAAACGACGGCTATCTCGGGTTTGTACGCAGGCGCAAAGCTGTCGAACCAAGCGTGATCCTTGTTCTTTCCTGTATCCTTTCCGAGCGATGCGACCTGTGCCGTACCGGTCTTACCCGCTATCTCGAGGTCAGGCATACGGATCGACGCTGCCGTACCGCCGGCGTTAACCACGCCCCACATTCCCTTGATCACAAGGTCCCACTGCTTGTCATCCATCTCAACAAGCCGCGGTTCAGGATGCTGAAAACCGAAGCCGGGCCGTGCCGGCATATAATTCGGGTCGTTCTCCTGCCCTATCGCAGCGATCGGCTTGAATTCTTTTAGAAAGTGCGGAATATACTCGCGGCCGCGCATTCCGACAGTTGCTATCACACGAAGCATTGATATCGGCGTTACCACGACCGTGTCTTGGCCGATCGAGGCGTACACAGTTCTGATATCGCTCCACTTTCCTTCGCGTTTGAGGATGTAGGGCATCCATGTCTTCGGCGTCTGCGGTATCTTTTCGTGCGGAAGGTCGATACCTGTCCGCTGATCGAGGCCGAAGTCCTCGACCATCTTTATCAGGCCGTCAATGCCCATCTTTAGGGCAAGGTGATAATAGTAGCCGTCACACGATTTTGTGATAGCAAGGTCAAGCGGCGGAGCACCATGGCTGCCCATGCAGCGCGTGAATTTGTTGCCGATCGTGATGCCGCCGCCGCAGATCACGTTCGAATGGGCAACGGTTATCGTTCCCTGCCGCAGTGCGGCTACCGATTCGGGGATCTTCCAGGTCGATCCCGGCGGGTATCTTCCTTGTATCGCGCGGTTGTAGAGGGGTCGCGTCTCATCCTGCCAATACGCGGCGATCTGCTTGCGGCCCGCAGGGTCGGAGCTGCCCTTTACAAAGACATTCGGATCGAATGACGGAGCCGACGCCATCGCAAGCATCTCACCGTTGTTCGGGTCCATCGCGATTATCGTCCCGCGTTTTGTCGATGAGTTCGCAAGCTGCTCTTCCGCTGCAAGCTGAAGGTCGTAGTCGATCGTGGTTACAAGGTCTTGGCCCGATTGCGGCTGCACGACCTCAAGTTCGCTCTGCACGCGGCCGCGGCTGTCCACAAGCACCTTTCGATAGCCCGGACGCCCGCGAAGGAATTCGTCGTAATACTGCTCGAGACCGCCTTTACCGATAATGTCGCCGGGACGGAAGCCTTTTTCTTTATATTCAGGGTCTTCGAGCTGCTTCGGGCTGATCTCGCCGACATAACCGAGCACATGCGCAAGCGAAGTTCCGAGCGGGTAATGCCGCTGAGGCTGCAATTCAACGCGAAGTTCGGGAAACTCAAGCGAATGTGCCTCGACCCACGTGATATCAGGTATCGAGACATTTTCCTTAAGCACGAGCGATTCGAAATCGTTCTGCTTTTTTATGAGAGCGATACGGTCGATGACAAATTGCCGGTCGAGCTTAAGCCCGCCGGAATATGCTTCGATCCGGTTGTCGGTATTGAGCGACTTCAAACCGTCGTTCGAAATGACGATGTTGTATGTCGGCCGCGAATCAACGAGCAGCTTGCCGTAGCGGTCAAAGATCGCGCCGCGCGGTGCAGGTATCGGTATCAGGCGAACACGCTGACTCTCGGCCCGCTCGCTGAAGTAATCGCCGCGAACGATCTGCAAGTAGTACAGCCGAGTTCCGAGCAAAGCAAGCAGAATGAACGCCAGCAACTGTATCGTTCCGACACGTGCTCGAAGGTTTTGAACATGATCGTTCAGTTTCATATCGTTCCGCTGCCCTACTTGGTCAAGCGTATAGGGTTACGCCGCCTCGTCTGCCTGCGCACCGAGAATACCTCGCGTTTGCGGCGAACACGGGTTCGTCCTTTACCAATGCTGTCGAGCGCAAGATAAATGAGCGTGCCCGAAATGGTCGTGCCGATAAGCGAATACGCACCCGTAATGAGCGGATCGCCGCTCGGCACCTGCCCCAACAGCCGATGAAGCCCGAAATAGACAAGGCCGTTCAACACACTCGCTGATGCTAGGACGGGAATACGCAGCAAAATGTTGTCCAAATACACGCGGCGGGCAAGCTCTGACACTGCGAAGGCGATGAGCGTTTTCGTAAACCCATTGGCTCCGAGCAGTCCTCCGCTGAGTGCATCGACAGCCAGTCCTGCTGCGGTTCCGAACAGCAACGCCCTTATCGAATCCCTTTGAAGCGCCGCATAAACGACGATGATCAACGGAAGGTCAACGAACGCGAACACCTCCGAAACGCTCCGCAGTGTCCACTGCAAAAGCACGGCGATGATGAGTGCGATCGTGAGTTTAACTCCTTCCATTATTGATAATGCTGCCTACTTCTTTACGGCGTTCGGCACCTTTTGGTCGTATTCGACCTGCTGCGGCGATTCGTAAAGCAGGACGCCGACCTCCTGCATCGAATTCAACTTCGCGGCGGGCCTTATCTGTATCTGATGCGGCGTCGTTGCCGAGCCGCTAACAACGCTTACGATCTCGCCGATCTTCAAGCCTGCCGGAAAGATGCCGTCCTGCCCGGTCGTAAATACCGATTGGCCGACCTGCACGTCAGCCGTTCCCGGCACATACTTCATCTCGAGCAGATCCTTTTTGCTTGTTCCGGTAACGACACCCAAGGCATTTGAGCCGCTAATCTCGCCCACAACGCCGCCGACACCCGACTTACTGTACGTGATCAGATCGACCTGTGCCGTAAGCGGGCTGACAGCCGTAACGCGGCCCACAAGCCCGCCGTCCGCGACGATAGGCATATTGAGCTTCACGCCGTCGAGGCTGCCGCGGTTTATTATCGACGAATCGAACCAAACCGATGGGTCGCGGCCGATTATGCGGGCGGTCAGCACCTTATATTTGCTGCTCTCCTTTAGATCGAGCAACGCTTTTAGCCGCTCGTTCTCGTTCGACAGATCTTCGCTTCGCTTGACCTCGACCTCGAGTTCCTGCACACGCTGCTTCAGAATGTCATTTTCCGATGCTGCCGAACGAAGCTCCGCGATCGAGGTGAAATAATTTCCGACCGCGCTGGTTACCGACGTTATCGGCGATTGGACAAAGTCCGCAATGGTCTGCGCCCACGCACGCACGACAAGATGCCCCGACCTTATATCCCTTGCGTCGAACGCCATCAGGATAAAGTTCAGCAGCAGCAATGCGATCATCAGCCACGGGGCAAGCCGCCAGACCTCTTTTTGACTTCGCTCAACCATACGGCACGAGGCTGTCTAATGACGAGAAACGGCGACACATAGGCTTGCCCGACTGTGTCACCGCAAACGAGTATCGCCACGCCATACTTAACTTCCTGTCATCAACGAGTTGTCCCACTTGACACGCTTGAGAAGCTCGAAATCCGAGAGCATCTTGCCCGTGCCCAGCACGACCGAGGAGAGAGGGTCGTCAGCGATGACGACCGGCAGACCGGTCTCGATCATCAAACGCTTGTCGAGATTCTTAAGCAACGCACCGCCGCCGGTAAGAACGATGCCGCGCTCGACGATATCTGCGGACAATTCCGGCGGAGTACGCTCGAGGGCGACGCGAACGGCGTTGATGATCGTCGCGATCGAGTCGGCGAGCGCTTCGCGGATCTCCTCATCCGTCATCGTTATCGTCTTTGGTATGCCTTCTATCAAGTTGCGGCCGCGCACATCCATCGAGAGCGGCTCATCCAGCGGAAAGGCACTGCCGAGCGCTATCTTGATGGCTTCCGCAGTGCGCTCGCCGATCAGCAGGTTGTGCTTGCGCTTTATGTACTGCGTAATTGCCTCGTCCATCTCGTTGCCCGCAACCCGCACGGCGCGCGAATATACGATGCCTGATAACGAGATAACGGCGATATCCGTCGTTCCGCCGCCGATATCGACGACCATATTGCCATGCGGCTCGGTTATAGGCAGGCCCGCACCTATCGCCGCGGCCATTGCTTCTTCGACAAGGTAAACTTCACTGGCCTTGGCACGATACGCGGAATCCTCGACCGCGCGGCGCTCGACCTGCGTGATCTCAGACGGAATACCGATGACCACACGCGGACGCACCCACGATTTGCCGTTGTGAGCCTTTCGGATAAAGTGCTGGAGCATCTTTTCCGTTACTTCAAAATTCGCGATCACGCCGTCCTTCATCGGGCGGATAGCGACTATATTTCCCGGCGTGCGACCGAGCATTTCCTTTGCATCGCGGCCGACCGCTTCGACCTGATTGGTCACTTTATTGATCGCAACTATCGAGGGTTCGCTGACGACAATGCCGCGCCCCTTTGCATAGACGAGCGTGTTCGCCGTCCCGAGGTCAATGGCCAGATCGCTGGAAAATAAACTAAATAAAGACTTTAACGCCATTCGATATGAAAGTGGTTCCTATATTTTATTCTTAGAGATAGTGTCGTACGGGAAATGATCATCGCTTCCGGCCGGGTCGGGAAAAACCATAAACAAAGACGCCGCCGCCCAAAATGTCTAACCTGAAATGATACACTTTTTTTAGCCTACTTTTCTAATGAAACTGCCCGTTTTATAAACATTTTTCGTTTTTTGAGCTGTACAGGCGCTTTCTGGTAACATATATGCCAAATTTGGAGGAAACTGATGATAACGAAAAAGGTGAAGATCGCCGTCATCGCAGGAGTTGCGATGCTGGGATTGGCCGGGCTTTTATTCGATGCGCCGAAAGCAAGTATGCTCTCGGCAGGGCCGCCCGCGGGCTTTTCGAGCGCACCTGACGAATCGAACTGCGCGGCGTGCCACAGTACTGATCCCCACACGGGCGGAACATTTGCGATCATCGCTCCCGCCAAATATTTTCCCGGCCGCACGTATCACGTGACCGTGCAGCATCAATCGCCTGACACTACGCGAAAACGCTGGGGTTATGAGCTGTTGGCCCTTGCGGGCACGAACAATGCGGGCAGCTTTACAAATCTTTCTGCCAACACGCAGATCATCACCGAGAACGGACGCCAATATTCCGAGCATACATCGCAGGGTACTTTTGCGGGTCAAACCGGCGGAGCGACATGGCAAGTCGATTGGACGGCTCCGGCATCAAATGTCGGCTCGATAAAGCTTTATGCATCAGGCAATCAGGCAAACAACGGCACGGGGCCTAACGGCGATCAGATCTATGACACAAGTGCGACCATCCTTCCGCTCGAAATACCATTCGACTTTGACGGTGACGGGAAGACGGATATCGGGATCTATCGGCCGAATGGAGTGAACGGCTCGGAGTGGTGGATATCGAAGAGTTCGAATGACGGTGTGTTCGCCACACAGTTCGGTGCGGCGACAGACAGTGTCGTTGCGGCTGATTACACGGGCGACGGCAAGGCTGATGTGGCGTTTTGGAGGCCTTCGACAGGCTATTGGTACGTTCTCCGCAGTGAGGATATGACGTACTATGCAACGCCGTTCGGAGCAAGCGGCGATGTGCCCGTGCCTGCGGATTACGATGCCGACGGCAAGGCCGACACAGCAGTGTTCCGTCCGTCGAACTCCACTTGGTACATAAACAACACAACGGGCGGCACTACGATCACAGGCTTCGGAGCGGCAGGCGACAAACCCGTCGCAGCGGACTATGACGGCGACGGCAAGGCTGACATTGCCGTATTCCGCCCCAACGGTGCTAACGGTGCCGAATGGTGGATACTGAAGAGTTCCGACAACAGCGTGTTCGCAACGCAGTTCGGCTCTTCGACGGACAAGGCAGTGCCTGCCGACTACACGGGAGACGGCAAGGCGGATGTTGCATTCTGGACATCAGGGGGAACGTGGTACATCCTTCGGAGCGAAAATCTGACATATTACGCGGATCAGTTCGGGACGATGGGCGATGTGCCTTCGCCGGGCGACTATGACGGCGACGGCAAGGCAGACGCAGCCGTGTTCCGTCCGACCGGCAGCACTTGGTATGTGAAACGCTCGACCGCCGGCCTTCTGATCAAACAGTTCGGCTCAACGGGCGACATCCCTGTCCCAAGCATCTTCGTGCGTTGATACGAACAAAACAAACACTCACACAACCACAAAGAGGCCGTCTGATACGCATTTCAGCCGGCCTCTCAAACGTAAATCGCAACTTTTTGTATTTACAACGATTTGCTCTTGTGAAATACTTTATTTGTCCGGATGCAGCGGCAGTACGTTAAGTTGTTGCCGTTCGCGGACACGAAAGGTTTTTACTCGGAATGAGTAGGTTTTGAAAGAGATCTTCAAGGGTTTGAGCACTTTTCCTTTTTTAAGGAAACGGATGCTCCCCGAATACACGGACGCCTTTTGCGTCGCGTTTTGAAACTGATCCCGGCGTTTTCGGCCTTTAACATACGTTCTCCGCTCGAAGTGCATTTGCGCGCGGGGCCGGTACAACGGGTCATTTTGCCGAACATTTCTCGATCTTAGCTGTTTCCCTACGCTATTCACACCCGACGACTTCCTTTCCCGATCCTAAATAATTGAAAGGGGAAACTATCCTTATATGTCCAAAGAGATGATCGTCAGCGTCAACGGACGCGAAAAGAAGATCGCAATTCTCACCAACGGCCGCGTTACCGAGTTCTACATCGAGCGCGGCGAAGAAAATGCCGGCGTCGTCGGCAATGTTTACAAGGGACGCGTGATGCGCGTCCTGCCCGGAATGCAGTCGGCTTTTGTCGATATCGGCCTCGAACGCGATGCGTTCCTTTATGTGTCTGATTTCTTTGATGAAGAGGAAGAGATCGAACGCATTGTCGCGAATAAGAACAAAAAGACGTCTGCCGAGCAAGCAAAACGCGAGGCTACCGATCAGGTCGAGCGCGACCGCATCGAGCTTGAAAAGCAGATGGATTCTGCTCAGGAGCGTGCCGAACCGCTTGCGACGGACACTGCCGATGCATCAAGCTCCGATACGCAAGAAGAACACTACGAACAGTCCGAGCCGTCCGCTGAACCGATCGAAGACCTCGAACCGATCGAGATAGATTTTGACCATTCCGGCTTTGAGCGCATCGCGGATGATGAGGCAGCCGCCCCGAGCGAACATGCCGAGCCGCAGTTCGAGAAGGTAACCGTCGGTTCCTTTGAGATCGAAGGCACTGCCGAGGCGGAGGTCGGTTCGATCATAAAGGACGCTGCTGCGGACGCATCATTCGAGCGGATCGCCGATGATGAGGAATCGGCCGCTGTCCCAAAAAAGCGTACGCGAACCAAAAAGGCCGCTGCTGCTGAAACAGAAGCTGAGGGAGTTGAGACGAAGCCGGCGCCGAAAAAGAAGCCCGCGGGAAAGCGTGCTGCTGCGAAGGGTAAATTCGCAAAGCCGAAGGCCAAGAAGGCGAAGGTTGATGAGCCGCTCGAGGATGCGGAGGCCTCGGTGAAAGAGCCTGCCGATACGGCTGAAATGTCAGTACGACGCGGCGGACGCGGACGCCGCCGTGTCAAATCGAAGGCGGACGCAGAACTCGCAATTGAGCTTGATGAGGTGATAGCCGAAGCTGAAGAGAACGCGTCTGAGCTTGATGCTCATGAGCCTGTCATCCAATTGCAAACAGATGCCGAACCGAACACGGAACCCGTGGTTGAAACAAAAGCGGATACCAACGGCAAGAAGCATCAGGACCGCAGCCGCAAAGGCAAGGGCCGCGACAAACAGACCGGCGATGGCCGCACCGACAATCGCGGCGACAACCGCGGTGAGCGACGGCCGCAGCCGTTGATCGGCGACCTTCTGCGTGAAGGCCAAGAGATACTTGTCCAGATCGCCAAGGAACCGATCGCCAAAAAGGGTGCCCGCATCACATCACACATCGCATTGCCGGGCCGCTACCTTGTTTATATGCCGACGATCGACCACCTCGGCGTCTCACGCAAGATCGAGTCTGCCAACGAGCGCAACCGTCTGCGCGGAATGATCCAGCGGATCAGCCAGGATCCTGAAGTATCAACTGGCGGCTTCATCGTCCGCACGGCAGGCATAGGTGTCGGCGAAGAAGATCTGCGAAACGACGCACGTTACCTTGTGCGTATGTGGGCCGACTCAAAGAAGGGGGCCGAGAGGAAGAAGGCGCCGTCGCTTGTGCACAAAGACCTCGATCTCGTTCAGCGGATCCTTCGCGATCAGCTTGCGGATGACTTTACGGCCATCCGTGTTGACAGCGACGAGGAATATCAACGCACGGTCGAGTTCATCAACATGATCCAGCCGCGAATGGTCAACCGCATAAAGCTCTACACCCGCGAGCAGCCGATACTCGAGTATTACGGCGTTCAGGAAGAGATAGACAAGGCGTTAAAGCCGCGCGTTTGGCTCAAGTCCGGCGGCTATCTGGTCATTAACCAGACCGAGGCTCTCGTTGCGATCGACGTGAACACAGGCAAGTTCGTAGGCAAGGGCAACGCGCGTCTTGAGGATACGATCGTCAAGACCAACCTCGAAGCGGTCGAGGAGATCGCACGGCAAATACGCCTTCGCGACCTTGGCGGCATCATCGTGCTCGATCTGATCGATATGGAGGACCGCCGCAATCGGCACAAGGTCTCGCAGGCGCTGCAGGAGGCTCTCGCATCAGACCGTTCGCCGACAAAGGTGCTGTCCTTCAATGATTTCGGGCTTATCATTATGACGCGCAAGCGCGTCAAGCAGTCGCTTGAGCGGACGATGTGCGCACCGTGCAGCTACTGTGAGGGTTCGGGTTGGATCAAATCGCCAATTACGGTGTGCTACGAGATACTCGCGGAGGCGCGTAGGCTCTCGCGGTCGGTTGATGACATTCGCCACACGACGCTGCGGGTGCATCCTGAGGTCGCTGCGGCATTTCGCGGCGACGAACGTGAGGTGCTTGACGAGATCGAAGCATATCTCGGCAGCGTCGATCTGACATCAGACAAGCATATTCATCAGGCCCAGTTCGATTTCGCCTTCATCTGATGCGGGTCTGAGCTCGGATATCAGTGAATTCCGCAATGGAATGACCGGCACAAGGCTGCGACTTAAGGACCGTTGCTCGTAAATTCGCTTTCACGCAATGTTTTGCGCGGGCCTTTCGTCGGATATCTATCGGGAGGCTCTGATGATGTCGGCAAAGACGCCCGCGGCGGTCACGTCGGCACCTGCGCCCGCACCTTTTATCACAAGCGGCTGGTCGGCGTAACGTTTTGTATAGAAGAGCACGGCATTGTCCTTGCCCGAAAGGTTGGCAAAGTTATGCTTCGGCCCGATCGACTGAAGGCCCACCGATGCCTTTCCTCCGTCAAAGGCTGCGATGTATTTGAGCCGTTCGCCGCGTTCGCCCGCCGCGTCAAAGAGGCCGCGGAAATGAGCCTCGTGCCGCTCAAGCTCGCGATAGAAGTCATCAACACTGCCTTCGAGACACGATCCCGGCAGAAAGCTGCTGTTCTCGATATCCTCCATTTCGAGTTCGTAGCCGCTCTCGCGTGCGAGTATGAGGATCTTGCGGGCGACATCCGTGCCGCTGAGGTCGAGCCGCGGATCAGGCTCGGTATAACCCTCGTCCTGCGCCTGCCGTACGACCTCCGCAAAGCTCCGCGTACCGTCGTAATGGTTGAAAACAAAATTCAGCGTGCCTGAGAGCACTGCCTCGATCCGGTCGATGCGGTCGCCGCTTCGCATAAGGTCTCCGAGCGTGTTTATCACCGGAAGGCCCGCGCCGACGTTCGTCTCAAAAAAGAAATTCGCCCCGTATTCGCGTGCCAAAGCACGAAGCTCGGCGTAACGTGCGTACTCTGAGGACGCCGCGATCTTGTTGCATGCGATTATCGAGATGCTCTTCTTCAGTAGCTTGGGATAGGCCGCGACGACATCCGCGCTTGCCGTTACATCGACAAAAACGGCGTTGCGCTTATTGGCCTCGATCATCGCATCCGTGAACTCATCTATCGTCATCGGCTGACCATCGGCGAGGTCTCGTACCGCCGTCGAAAGGTCGAGCGCATCATCCGAGAAAAGCGAACGCCTGCTGTTCGCAATGCCGAGCACACGCACATTCAAACGCAGCTCGTCGATCAGGTGCTGATGCTGCCGCCCCATCTGATCTATCAGTCGGCTGCCGACCGTGCCCGCACCCGCGATAAAGACATTGACCTGCTTGTTGCCGTCCGAGAAGAATTCCTCGTGCAGCGTGTTGACGGCCTTGCGGACGTTCTTCGATGAGATGATCGCCGATATGTTGCGTTCGCTCGAACCTTGTGCGATCGCATGGATGTTTATGCCGTTCTGGCCGAGCGTAGTGAACATACGGCCCGAAACACCTGTGTGCTCCTTCATTCGGTCGCCGACGAGTGCGAGGATCGAAAAGCCGATGTCCGCCCTCAGCGGGTCGAGCTTGCCTATACTGATCTCGTACGCGAACTCCGTATCTACGGCGGCTCGGGCGACCTCGGTGAATTTGTCCTCGACGGCAACGCATATTGAATGCTCAGATGAACTCTGCGTGATCAGAATGACGTTGATGTTCGCACGCCAAAGCGTGTCAAAGAGCCTTCGCGAAAAGCCCGGAATGCCGACCATGCCGCTGCCTTCGAGGCTGAGAACCGCAACGCGGTCAATGCTCGATATGCCGCGTATCATCTCCGTCGCCGCTGAACTTTCTGATTCGATGAGCGTGCCGTGCTCGTCAGGCGCGAATGTATTCTTGACCGCGATCGGAATTCCCTTTGCCATTACGGGCTGGATCGTCGGCGGATAGATCACCTTTGCACCAAAGTGTGAAAGCTCCATCGCCTCGCGGTATGTAAGGTGCGAGATCTCGTGAACATTCTTGACGAAACGCGGGTCGGCGGTCATCATCCCGGAAACATCCGTCCAGATCTCAAGTATGTGTGCATTGGTCGCCGCTGCGACCATAGCCGCCGTATAATCAGAGCCGCCGCGGCCAAGCGTCGTCGTACTGCCGCCGGCGTCAGACGCGATAAAGCCCGGCATCACACGAAGAGTACCGCCAAGTTCGGCAAAGTGCTCGCGGATCAGGTGCTCCGTCCGTTTGCGATCGACGGTCGCGTTGCCGAATGTCGAATCGGTCTTGATCAGTTCGCGGCTGTCTGCCCAAATATTCTCTATCTTCTCATCCGCCAGCCGCTCTGAAAGGATGCGGGACGAAACGATCTCACCAAAACTAAGAACGCGGTCGAGGGTCCGCGGCGACAGTTCATGAACAAGCCGAATGCCTTCACAAAGGCGCTCCAGCTCCTCGACCGCCGTCTCGACAAGGTCCTGTACGACAGGCAGCGAGTCTTCGCCGAAAAGTTCGCGGATCACAAGATAGTGGCGTTCCGCGATGTTGCTGATCAATTCAATATAGCCGTCGTCGCCTCGTTCTGCACACTGTCCGGCACGTATCAGATCATCGGTCGTCCCTTGCAGAGCCGAGACCACGACCCCACACGGGCCTTGTGCCGCCGCCTTGCGGACAATGTTTATCACCTTGCGGATGTTTGCCGCATTTGCGACAGAGGAGCCGCCGAACTTTAGTACTCTCATGATCTTGTCAGAATGATATCGCGGACAGCGTCAACGTCATTGGGCACTTCGATGCTGTGCCGCGATTTGTTTTCAAGCTCCGCAACACTCGCGGGAGTGGCTCCGCCGTTGCCAAGGGTGTTAGCAACCGCGTCGAACTTGACCGGATGGGCGGTTTCCAGAAATATTCCGCCTTCATTCAGCTTACCGTCCAAATAATTTGCCAATGAACGATACGCGACCGCCCCATGCGGATCTAAGATGTAATTACTCTGTAAGTACACATTCCGGATAGTATCGACAATTTCGGCATCGGTGACCGAATATGCCGTGATCGCCGCCCGTATTCGCTCCAGATCGCCGCCGAATATCTCGCTTATACGTACAAAATTGCTAGGGTCGCCAACGTCCATGGCGTTAGATAACGTCGGGATCGTCGTGCGGGGGCTGTAAACACCGTCGATCAGAAATCGCGGTACGACATCGTTCACGTTGCATGCGGCAATAAAATGCTTGATCGGAAGCCCTGAGGCGTGGGCAAGGACGCCCGCGGCAAGATTACCGAAATTGCCGCTCGGGACTGATATCACCGGCGGTTCGCTGCCGTGCCACTGCTTTACGGCCAGGAAATAATAGAACTGCTGCGGGAGCCAACGTGCCACATTTATCGAGTTCGCCGAGGTAAGGCGTGCCTTCGACCTCATCTCGCCGTCTGAAAGGATCTGTTTAGCGATCTTCTGGCAGTCATCGAAGGAGCCCTGTAATTCTAATGTAGTTACATTTCCGCCAAAGGTTGTAAGCTGAAGCTCTTGAACGCGGCTTACCTTGCCTTTCGGATAGAGAATTACGACCTCAACGCCTTCAATTCCGTAAAAACCCGCCGCAACAGCACCTCCGGTATCGCCCGATGTGGCCACGATCACAAGCGTTTTCTGCCCTTCGTCCGCTGCAAACGCACCGAGGCAGCGGCTCATAAAACGCGCGCCCACATCTTTGAACGCAAGCGTCGGCCCGTGGAACAATTCGAGGGATGAAATCCGTTCCGTGAGCGGCACCAGCGGAATGTCCATTTCAAGCGTCTCGCGACATATCTCAAAAAGCTTTTCATCAGCGATCTCGCCGCCGACATAAGGGCGGATCACGTCAAAAGCGACCTGAGCAGCAGAGATCGTACCGATGCGGGCGAACCACTCGGCACCGATGTGCGGGATCTCCGACGGGAAATACAGCCCGCGGTCGTCCGGCTGGCCGTTTATGACAGCTTTACGGAAGCTAACATCAACAGATGTGCGGTTTGTGCTAAAGTAGTACATTCAGGGTGCGTTCTTCCGCTCGAGACAGTCTCTCGGAAATCATCAATGATATAACGCTGACCCGATCTTTGCGAAATATGGAACAGATCACGGTCAGATCGCCGGCAACAGTCTCAAATGTCGTATGCGGCTTTGACTGCTTGGGATTTGCGTTGGAAGAGCCGTTCGATGAGATCACGGTCAGAAAGGTAAGCGAACGCGGCATCACAATAGTAAATCTGGACGACAGCGCCCTGCCGACCGATCCGGCAAAGAATGTTGCGGGCGTTGCGGTTCAGGCTCTTGCTGACGAGGCCGGCGTCGAGCATGGCTTCGAGATCGCGATACGCAAGGGAATAAGGCCCGGCAGCGGCATCGGTTCGAGTTCGGCAAGCTCGTGCGGAGCGGTCGCTGCGGCAAATGAACTGATCGACAGGCGTTTCGTCAAAGCCGAGCTTGTAAAGTTCGCAATGGAAGGCGAGTTGCTTGCATCCGGTTCGCGGCACGCCGACAACGCGGCACCGTGTACCTACGGAGGCTTCACCCTTGTACGCTCTGCCGACCCGCTGGACGTCGTCGAGCTTGAATTCCCTGCTCTTTGGGCATGCGTCATCCATCCGCAGATCGAGATCAAGACCAGCGACGCCCGTGCAATACTGCCGCGTGAAGTGCCGCTTGCGGATGCCGTGCGGAATTGGAGTAACCTCGGCGCGTTCGTCGCCGGCCTGATGAGCGGCGACCTTGACCTGATAGCACGATCGATGGAGGACGTTGTTATCGAGCCGGTACGCCAGCGCCTGATACCGAAATTCGCCGAGCTTAAGGCCGCCGGTCTCGAGGCGGGAGCGATGGGCGGCGGCATCTCAGGTTCCGGCCCTTCGGTCTTTATGCTGTGCGATGCCGCAGAGACCGCGAACGAAGTTGCGGGTGCGATGCGTGATGTTTATAAGACTACGGATATCGAGTTCGACATTTACACCTCGCAAGTCGGCCGGCAGGGCGTGCGGATCATTTAGTCGGCATTTCCTCGCAAAATCGGGTAAACTAATTTTGGAATTTCTCAGATGTTGACGCGTGATGTAGAAGAAACGATCAGTGCCGCGGTCGATGCTGCGGTCAAGCACAGCCATGAGTTCGTTACGATCGAGCACCTTCTGTACGTCCTCTTGTTCGACAATACGGCGAGCGAGATCCTCCTGGAGTGCGGGGCGGACATCGGAAAGCTCAAGCGCTCGCTTGACGATTATTTTGAGAACGTCCTTGAAAAAAATCTTTTTGACGAAACCACGCTGCCCGAGCTGACGAGCACTTTTCAATCGACGATCTCGCACGCGGTGCTCCAGGCCGAAAGCAGCGGCCAAAAGTCGGTTGACGGCGGCAATATCCTCGTCTCGCTCTATCAGAACGGCCAGTCGTACGCGGTCTATATGCTTTTACAGCAAGGAATTACGCGGCTCGACGTACTTAATTACATATCGCACGGCATCTCAAAGCGGATAATGAATGACGAGCATTATCCGTTCGAGAGCGCCGAGGATTATGCCGACGACGGCCCCGCACCGGCGCCTTCGCGGCGACCGCTCGAGAGCTTTACCGTTGAACTTGTAGCGAGGGCAAAAGCCGGCGAGATCGATCCGCTTGTCGGACGCGAGGCGGAGATCGAACGTACCGTGCAGGTGCTTTGCCGCCGAAAAAAGAACAATCCGCTCTATGTCGGCGAGCCGGGCGTAGGCAAGACGGCCCTTGCTGAGGGCCTTGCATTGAAGATCAGCACGGGCGATGTGCCGGATGTGCTCCGCGACGCCGAGGTCTTTGCTTTGGACATGGGCGCGGTCCTTGCTGGCACGCGGTTTCGCGGCGATTTTGAGCAGCGTTTCAAGGCGATAATAAATGAGCTGAAGGAGCACGAAAATGCGATCCTGTTCATTGACGAGATACACACCATCGTCGGAGCAGGCTCGGTCTCAGGCGGCTCGATGGATGCGTCGAATATTTTGAAGCCCGCCCTTGCCGCGGGCGAGCTCCGCTGTATCGGTTCGACCACGCATGCCGAGTACAAGGCAGCATTCGACCGCGACCGAGCATTGGCGCGGCGTTTTCAGCGGATCGACATCAACGAACCTTCCGTCGAAGAAACCGTCGAGATCCTAAAGGGCCTCAAGGGATTCTACGAAGAGCATCACGGAGTTAAATATACGTCCGATGCCCTGCACACGGCTGCCGAACTTGCCGGAAAGTACATAAACGACCGCTTTTTGCCTGACAAAGCTATCGACGTTATCGACGAGGTCGGCGCTTCGGTAAAACTGATGCCCGCAGCACGGCGTCCGAAACGCGTTTCCGTGGCAATGGTAGAGCGGACCATCGCCCGAATGGCAAAGATACCGCCGAGATCGGTGGTTGCCGATGAGAAGGTACGACTCAAAACGCTTCGCGCGGACATCAAGAAGATCATCTACGGCCAGGATGAGGCCATTGATGCGATCGTTGACGCGATACAGATCTCACGCGCGGGCATCGGGCATGAAACGAAACCCGTCGGCTCATTCCTTTTCTCAGGCCCGACCGGCGTCGGTAAGACAGAAGTTTCAAAACAGCTTGCTGAGATACTCGGAATCGAGTTCATTCGCTTTGATATGAGCGAATATGCCGAACCGCACACGGTCTCAAGGCTGATCGGTGCTCCGCCGGGATACGTCGGCTTTGACCAAGGCGGGCTGCTGACCGAGGCGATAATGCGTACACCGCACGCCGTCCTTGTCCTCGACGAGATCGAAAAGGCTCATCCGAATCTTTTCAACCTGCTGCTCCAAGTGATGGACTCAGCCACGCTTACCGACAATAACGGCAAGAAAGCCGATTTCCGCAACGTTATCTTGATCATGACGACGAATGCCGGCGCGCGTGAACTTTCATCTGGCGGCGTCGGCTTTAGGAATTCGACCGAGACAAAGGGAAGCGCGAAAGGTGCGATCGAGCGTACCTTCACGCCGGAATTCCGCAACCGGCTCGATGCGTGGGTCGCGTTCAAACCGCTCGATACCGAAGTCATCAAACTCGTCGTCGATAAGTTCATACGCGAGCTGAACGCACAGCTTGCCGAAAAGCGCGTCAATATAACGCTGACCGACGGCGCCCGCGAGTGGCTCGCCGAGAACGGCTTCGATGCACGTTACGGCGCGAGGCCTATGGCTCGCCTCATCCACGAAAAGGTCAAACAGCCGCTCGCGCATGAGATCCTCTTCGGCAGACTAACGGATGGCGGCAGCGTCTCCGCGGATGCGAAAGGCGGCGAGCTTGTGCTGAGCTTCTGACGATCCGCGACCGCGTGAATCACCTTTCAATGAGCGGACGAAACGTACTTATAACAATGCTGATCGCAGCCGCGGGTGTTGTCGTTATCGCCGACGCGTGCGGTGCTTATACCGATAGAACGGCGCCAAATATCAACGGCGGTGATCGGGAAGCGCCCCCGCAGCACGAGCGAACGCCGCCGGGCGAGCCAGGGGCCGCGCCGATCGCTGCCGATAATATCTCCGAGCTGAAACTCGTGACCGTGTACCGAGGCTTTTTCCCAAAGGGTGACAAGTGCGCGAAGACCTATAACGAGTACTTCGGCAATGATGACGGCTTCATGAGCAGCGAATCGCCTTGCGATTACATGATGACGGTTAACCGCGACGGAAGCGCCGAACGGGTCGTTACCATTCGCCGTTGGAACAAGGCCGAAAAACGTAAAGATCTTGTCGAGGAGACACGTTCGACGGCAAGCCTCACGCCCGATCGATTTGCCGAGCTTGCAAAAAAGATCGCCGATAATGAGGCGTTCAGGGAATGGCGTGACGGAATGAGCTTGACCGCCGGCAACACGTCGATCACCGCGACGCACACTGCCGGCAAACGCACCGTTATGAGCAATGTCAGCGAGACGACGACGGCTTTTCTGCCGATGCTCGATCATTTCCGCGATCTGAACAGCGATCTCAAATGGACAAAGGCCGAACTGAAATAATCATTGCTCGACACTGTTAATATCTGTTAAAATTTGTTATACATATCGGGGCGGCCTTCGTTGCCGCCTGCGTTGGATCCTCGGACAGGGAGGCCAGAATGAGAATTTCCTTTTCTTATTTTATCGTTTCGCTACTGTTTTCTTTGAGCATTGCAGGTACCCTATCAGCCCAAGCAACTGCGGGTGTGCCCGATATGTCCGTCGCGGGCGTCAAGCTCGGCGACCGCGAGTCGGCAAAGAAGTTCCTTGACGGCTACCAGCCGCGCACCGACGAAGGGACCTGCACATATTATTTCTATAATTCGCGGGCAACAAGCGTGCTGAAGCTCACTTCCGCCTCACTCGATGAGCCGTATTTTATAACCGCACTCGAGGTTTACGAGGTAGGCGATGATTATCGGAACAGGCACTTTGTCGCCGAGAAATTCGGCCGCTTCCTTACCGAATCGAATGTCTTTGTAGGCAATCATCAATCGGGCCGCGATATGGCCGTCTCGCTGCTTGTCGGCATCCCGAACCTCACGCGGACAAACAGTATCGGCCCGAACGATATCTTGAAGAAAAAAGGCCGGCCCCTCGAACACACAACAACAGGCAAGGTCGATCTGCTGCGATTTCAATTCGACGATATAAAAGTGCCGGACAGCACAGCGGCCTTTCGCTATATCGCCGAGTACAAGTTCTATAAACGCGAACTCACCCGCTTCTCGATGAAGATAACAACAGCGTCGGCCGAATAGCACGCGATCCTGTTTGCTTAGCGCGGATACGCTTGGAGCGGCTCCCAGGAGCCGTTCCAGTTGAATCTTTCGACGCCGGTAAAGCGTTTTTTATAGTCGTAAAAGGACGGTACATCGAATGCGTACCCGTGATAGTAGAAGAGCTTATCGCTCTCGATCGCATACTCGATGCCTTTGAGTACCAGAAAGATACCGAGGCTGCGGCGTGTCTGTTCCGGATCAAAACAACTGTAAATGGCCGACAGGCTCACTTCGCCGAGATCGAAGAAACTTGCTCCGACGAGACGCCCTTCGAGATCGCGAGCGGTTATGAGCCGCAGCGTTGTCGGCGAAGCGGCCTCGTTCGGGGCGATGAACTCGAAGATGCTTTCGGGAATATGCTCCTTGAAGCGCAGCTTATGGCGATGAAAAAGAGTCTCGACCTCGGCATCGATGACCGGCGGTGTGATCGAGACCTCAAGGTCGGCATTGCGTGTGAGTACACGCCGCTGGCTGCGCTTTTGGCGGAACGAACTGAGCCGTATTCGCAACGCCATAACGCGAACGAGCCTCCGCTCATACACCTGCCAATTATAGCGGTAGAAGCGCGTCCCGAAATGACGCCAGCCATTTGCAAGAAGCGTGTCGAATTGTGCGGCCGTGACCTTTGCTATGTCGAGGTCTTCGCTCAGCAGATCCATAACACGGCCGTTTCACCCGACAAACTGCATTTCGGCCGTCGGCTGCATCATTGCTACCAACTGATATTCCCCTTCTTGGAAGTATCGATCTGTGTTAGCGGAACGCCGGGCGCGCCCTCATCGAACAGAAAGCCCTTCAAATTGTCGAAAAGGAATTGTTGAGCCTTCGGATCCATTACGTCGATCCCGAAGTGGTTGATCAACTGTGTCTGCTTTTGCAGCCACGCCTGCCAGCATCCCGTGCATATCTCGTCAACTATACGCCGGCCGATCTCATTCGGCACCGGCGCCGCCTTGAGCTGTTCGCCCTTGTTACCGCAACGCTTGCAAACGAACTTATTACTAAAAAGAGCCATAGTTCGATGCTACCACGAACCGCCCGCGTCCGCACATTTTATCGCCTCGATGACGTCTGCATCGCTGGGCCGAAAGAGGCTCAGCGGCTGCACTTTGTGATAGGCGATGCGGCTGGTGCGGTCGATCACAACAACGCCTCGTGCCGAGCGGCCCGGCAGCCAGCTTTTCATTCCGTACACGCGGGAAACATCTGCATTCGGATCCGACAGCAGCGTTAGCGGGAGCGAATATTTCGCAGTAAATGCGTCGTGCGACGCCGTGCTGTCGGTCGAAATGCCGATGACCTCTGCCCCCGTCGCTTCGTACGCCTGCCAGTTATCACGCACTGAGCAAAGCTGCCGTGTGCACACGGGCGTATCGTCGCCCGGATAGAAAAGCAGCACAACCGTCCGTCCGCGACGATCGCTCAGCGTCCAATCGTTCCCGTCGCCATCCTTTAGCGTAAAATCCGGTGCTCTATCACCTTGTTTCATTCGTGCTATGCCATGATGGTCATGACCTTTATTCAAAATCCCTTATATCCTTGAACGGCTTTTCCTTGTCGGTGAAATCCGGGCGGTAGTAATGCGAGGCGGACTCGTATTCCTGCATAAAGCCTTCTTCCATACCGATCTCGTCGAGCAAGGAAACGGCCTCGAACCATTCGCCTTCGCTGATGCGACGCGAGAGCAAAATGTAACGCGGATCAGAGGCTGCTTTGTTGGTTGGATAGTACTGTGCCATCAGTGATATAGCGGTTTTCGGGCCGAGTTCATCGCGGATCCAACGCAGATTCTCGGCAAGCCCCGCAATATCGTTCGGCAGAACGAGGAGGCGAATTAGAAGGCCGTGCCGCAGGATGCCTTCTTCGTCGAAGACGAGTTCGCTACCCATTTGGCGGTGCATTTCTTTTATTGCCGTGCGGGCGTATCGCGCATAATTACGCACCTTTGAGTACTGAAAACCGGCGTCTGGATCGGCATATTTCAGATCGGGCAAGTATATGTCAACGATGCCCTCGAGCAGTCGCAGCACCTCGACCGAATCGTAAGCATTAGTGTTATAAATGATCGGTAGCCGAAGCCCGCGCTCAGCCGCGATCATCACGGCACGCGCCATCTGCGGAGCGAAATGCGTCGGCGAAACGAAGCCGATGTTGTGGCAGCCGTGCGCCTGAAGTTCGAGCATCATCTCGGCGAGGCGCTCATGCGTAACCTCATTCTTACGCTGCACTTTCCAGGTTTGCGATATCTGATAATTTTGACAATAAACGCACCGGAGATTGCAGTTGCCGAAGAAGATGTTTCCCGTGCCTCGCGTCCCGCTCAAAACAGGCTCCTCGCCGAAGTGGGCCGTGTAGCTCGAAACGATCGGCAAACGGCCGGAATAACACGCCGCGATCTGGTCTTTCAAACGGTCGTTGCCGCAATCCTTCGGACAGACAGTGCAGGAGCGCAAAAGATCCTCGAGAGCCGCCACTCGGCACTTGAGTTCATTCTCCGCTAGGAGCTTCAGGTATCCGGCGGTCATTGATCTTCGCGGGCCTCATTCCCTTGTTCTTGCCCTTCGACTTGTACTTGACCGCGACCGACTTGGGGGCGACCTCGCGTGCAAGCTCCCATGTGAAATCCATCTCAGCATTGACCGTCGCGGTTGCCATGCTCGTCTCGCGCAGCATTAGCATACTGCCCCAAAAGATGAACATAATGCCGATAATGCCGACCGGTATCGGCACCCAGCGGTATGAGTTAAAGAACGCTGCGACCGCGATCACCACGCTTGTCAACACAAAGAAACCAAGGCCGTAATAGAATGTTGCCATCGCCCGCTGAAGTATGCGCGAGCGGCTCGTAACCTTGTCGAGCAGATCGACGATGACCTCGACGCGTTTATCGTAAAGCGGTATCTCGTCCTTGTTGTCGCGATAGATCAGATCCGACAGCCGCTCTTCCAACTGGCGAACGCGATCGACGACTCGGCCGAGGCGTGTCGATGTCGAGAGCACAAGCGAGCCTGTCGCGGAAATGAGCAATGCTGGAGTGACCATCGCAGTTAGGAATTCGATGGTCGAGTTGAGTGCCTCGGGGTTTACGATATCGGTCGCTACTTCTTTCATCTTCCTGCCCGAAAAAGCACATTCTACCAGAGCACGGCCGTCAAAGTAAGAAGCCGTACCGCAGTGTGCCGCGGATATCCGCTGCCATTAACGCGCCGAGAATCTTTTCAGTTTCATCGACAGCAGGATCAGCATAATGCCGAACAGAAATGCGTAAATGCCGATGATGAAGCCGACAGCAAATGCGCCCGACGCTGGGTTCATCGCCACGAGGACGCCGAAAGCCACCGACAGCAGGCCGCTCAGTATCATCCAAACCTCGCCCTTGATCACCTTGCGAAGCCTGACGGCAGCGACGACCTTGAAAACGCCGTTGATGATCGCCCACGCAGCAATAAGGAAAAGCCACGCATCGCCCATTACCGATGTTTGAAATATCGTTAAGAAGCCTATCAAGATACCGACAAGGCCTTCGAGCATCAGCCACCACCAATTCTCACTTTTTGCATTTGACGCAAAGGCCGACGCTATCGAGAAAATGCCGTCAACAAGCGCAAATATGCCGAAAACCAGAACGAGTGAGATGAACGCGACAGACGGAGCCATTATCGCGACGGCCCCGAAAATGAGGGCGATGATCCCGCGTAAAAGGAACGCCCACCAATTCTTTGCAAGCAGCATTACAGGATCCTCCTTTCTTCGAGATATTAGCTTGATGCTCTATCTCGAGCGTGAAAAGCCTAACTTTTGAGCGAGTATCCGTTCGGCCTCGGCGTTCATCCTGCCGGTCAGCATGTAGATGACCATCTTATAGTCCGAAATGAGTGACCAAAGCGGATATTTGAATGTCGCCGGCCGATTCCTTTCGACAAAGAAATGCCCTGTCCAAGCAAAACCGTACCCGATCAGCAGGCAGAGCGGAAAGTAATACCAAGTTCCCGCGACTATCAGCCGGACAAGCAATGCGGAGCTCAAAACCGTTCCGATAAGGTGCAGCAGGCGCGTCAAAGGTTTCGAGTGCTCCTCGACATAGAATTCCCAGAACTCTGCGTAGCTCCTTATCATTGACGGCGCTCCAATATTATCAGATAACGCCTTGCAGTACGCTTTGCCGCGTCTCAAGATCATCCTTGAGCCGTGAACAAACAACATCGCATAGGTCGAATATCGACGGGTCGGCGACTCGGTAATTGGCCGTCAGGCCGGACTTGCGTCTCGAAACGATGCCGGCGTTCAGCAGTATCGAAAGGTGTTTTGATATATTCGCCTGCCCCGAGCCGCAAGCAGCCACGAGCTCGCTTACGGACATCTCATGCCCGCGCAGGATATTCAATATTTTCAGCCGCGTCGGTTCGGCAAGAACGCGAAATCGCGTCGCGATCATCTCCAAGGCCTCGTCGCTCAATTCCTGTTTCTTTGTCTTCATTTGTTTCAAGCCTTGACACATCATATCAAACTCATTTATCGTAGTACAACTATATCACTATATGGCAATATAGTGTAAATAAGCGGCGGCGAATTTTCAGGGGGTTTTATGACAATAGAAAGGATGCTTCATTTGATCGCAGGCGTTTTCGTCTTTGCGAGCGTGGTGTTGGGCTTTTTGGTCAGCCATTACTTTTTTTACTTTACGGCATTCGTCGGTCTGAACCTTGCACAGTCGGCGTTCACGGGCTGGTGCCCGATGATATCGATCCTTAAAGCTCTCGGCTTCAAGCACAGCTAGTTGTATGTCATTCGCTTCGGGTAGCGGCCGAATGGACGCAGCCAATACGACAAATATCTTGCGCCGGCTTGCACTCGGCATATTTGGGGCATGGCTTGTCACGGCAGCAATGTTCGTAACGGCTTACGGTCAGCAGAATACCGGATCGGCGGTCGATCTTGCGGCTGCCGTCGATCGGGCGCTAACAAATGATCCGCAGACGAGTGTAACGCGTTCGCATCAGCGGCTTGCTGAGCTGCGCATCGCCGAGGCACGAACGGTTAATCGCCCTATCGTGCAGTTCACACAATCGGCGACAGCGAGCAACAATCCGGTCTTTGTATTTGGCTCGCGGCTCGAACAGGCTCGTTTTCGTGCGGACAACTTCGCCCTTGATGCGTTGAACCATCCTCGAAGTTTGGTCAATTTCCGAAGCCTTGTCAGTACGCAAATGCCTCTGTTCGACCAGCGGCAGGCTTCGATCAGGGTCGAGCAGGCAAGGACGGAGCGCAAGCGTGCCGACCTTCAGGCTGAAGGCACTGAGCAGCGGATACGCTTTGATGTGATCCGCTTGTTCTACGGCGTGATACTCGATAAAGAGATGGCGGCGGTCGATGACGGATCGCTCCGCTCGGCCGAGGCGAATCGGAAAAAGGCACGCGATATGTTCGAGGTCGGAATTGCGACCGAGGCCGATCCGCTTGCAGCAGAGGTCGAGGTGGCTAACGCCGCTCAACGAAAGATCGAAACTGAAGACCGGCTTGCGACATCGCGGGCGGCATTCAGCCTAAAGCTCGGCGACGGCGTTGACGGGCTTATCGACCCGACGGGAAGCCTCAACGAAAAGTATTTTCCGCTTGAAGATCAGGCGGCCCTCATCAAGACGGCTCTCGAACTTCGGCCCGACTATCTCGCCGCAAAAGCAAATGTTGAGAACAGGCAACGCGATACAAAAGCCGTAAAGAACACGGCTCTGCCGCGTGTCGATGCCTTCGGCAATTTCGGATACAGTTCGCCATATCTTGCGAACGGCAGCAGCGATTATACCGTCGGCGTGAATCTTACTTTCACTCTGTTCGATCCGGGCCGTAAGGCCCGCATTGCCCAAGCGGCGGAGGGCGAAGTGCTTGCGGACTCCGAACTGCGTGTACTCGCCGACCGCATACGGCTCGACGTGGTTAAAGCACTCCAAGACCATAAGACAGCAAAAGCAAAGATCGAGGCCTCGATCAAGAGCATCTCGCAGGCTGAGGCGGCCCTCGCGATCGTTCGAAACCGTTATGAGGTCGGCCTCTCGACGTTTGATGAGGTGATTCGGGCCGAACTTGCGGCGGTCAATGCCAAATATTCGCTTTTAAGGGCCAGATACGATCATTACGTCAGTTATGCGGCTTTGCTGCTTGCTACAGGGCAGCTAACCGACGTACGTCTTTTTTATTGATCAGAGGGATTATGTACAAGCGTTCAATATCGGTGTTCCTCTTGGCCGCGGCGGCCGCGACGTTCGCGGCATGCGGCAAAGAGAAGGCCGGCAATTCCGTCCGGCCCGCGGCGAACGAGATCGGCGACGTCGCTGTTACGACAGTAACCCGATCGTCGATCGAGGACTTTTATGAGGCGACGGGCACCGTCAATGCAAAGACAACGACGCAGATCTCCGCGAACATTCTCGGGCGTATCATCTCGCTTCCGGTGTCTGAGGGCGATCGTGTCAGTCGCGGCCAACTGCTTGTCCGGATAGACAACAGCGAGGCAAAGACACGTCTTCAGCAGGCTGAGAGCGGCCTGAAAGAGGCGCGGGCCGCAGAGGTCGAGGTCGAAAAGAATGCCGATGCCGCACGTGCCGGAGTTAGAACGGCCGAGGTCAATAAACAGCTTGCCGAGAAGACGTTCGCCCGCTATAAGGAGCTTTTTTCGCGGCGTTCCGTCAGCGCGCAGGAATACGATGAGGTTAAGGCAAAGCTCGACGCCGCCGCTTCGGAACTTGAACGCGCAAAAGCCTCGGTGCAAGCGATATTGTCAAAGAAACAGCAGGTCGATGCGCAGATCGAACGGGCAAAGGCGGATATTGCAAGCGTGCGTGTCGTCGAAGGCTATTCGCGTATCGTGTCGCCGGTTGCTGGTGTTGTCGTAAAGAAATTCGCGGAGGCGGGCGGCACTGCGGCACCGGGAGCACCGCTGCTTTCGATCGAGGACAACTCGTCATACCTGCTCGAAGCGAATGTCGAAGAATCGCGTTCGAGGTCTGTCCGTACCGGCCAGCGTGTCAGCGTGAGGATCGATGCCTTGGGCGGCGGTGACTTTCTCGGCACCGTTTCCGAAATTCTGCCGACGGCCGACCAAGCAAGCCGCAGCTTTGTCGTAAAGGTGCTGCTCGAACCTAATTCGCTGCTGCGAAGCGGCCTGTTCGGTACGGCGCGTTTCCCGATGGCGGCAAAGGACGCCTTTACGGTACCTGCATCAGCGATCATCCAACGCGGGCAATTGGCAGGTGTGTTCGTTGTTGACGATAACGGCATTGCAAATTTCAGGATCATCACGACAGGCAAATCGGCGGACGGCTCGATCGAGGTCTTGTCAGGCCTTTCCGAGGGAGACCGCGTGGCGACCTCGAATGTCGAACGGATCACGGACGGCGCGAAGGTCAAATAAGCGATGAAGAACCTCGGCATTGCAGGAAAACTCGCCTCGGCTTTTATTCGATCGAAGCTGACGCCGCTCATCATCTCGGCATCGATCCTGCTCGGGCTGGGTGCGGTCGTGATGCTTCCGCGTGAGGAAGAGCCGCAGATCATCGTACCAATGGTCGATGTGATGGTGCAGATGCCCGGAGCATCGCCAAAGGAGGTCGAGGAGCGTGTTACAAAGCCGATGGAAAAGCTGCTGTGGGAGATCCCGGGCGTTGAGTACATCTATTCGACGTCATCGCCCGGAGCGGCAATGGCGATCATACGCTTCAAGGTCGGCCAGAACGAGGAAGATGCACTTGTAAGGCTCAATCAAAAGCTCAATGCGAATGCGGACATCATTCCGCAAGGAGCCTCGATGCCGCTTGTAAAGCCGCGTTCCATCGATGACGTGCCGATACTCGCTCTCACGCTTTCCGGTTCGAAATACGATCACTTCACGCTCCGGCGTATCGCGGCGCAGATCACCGATCAGATAAAGGAGATCACGGATGTCTCTGAGGTAAAGGTTATCGGCGGCCAGCGCCGTCAGGTAAGGGTGCTGCTCGATCCGGCAAGGATGGCCTCACGCGGCATTGCCCCCGCGGCACTCGTTCCCTTGCTTTCGCAGGCAAATCAGCAGCTTACGTCAGGCTCCGTCTCGGCGGAGAATATAGAGGCGGTCGTTGAGACCGGCAATTTTCTTACAAACGCGGAAGACGTCGGCAACGTTGTCGTCGGTGTGTCTAACGGCAGCCCTGTATTTCTGCATGATGTTGCAGTCATCGCCGATACTGCCGAAGAGCCGGCAAATTACGTAATGTTCGGCCACGGTGCGGGCGAACAGCACGAGCAGGCGGGCGGCAATGCAGCGACGGCTGTCGAACCTGCCGTTACGATCGCTGTTTCGAAGCGAAAGGGCACGAACGCCATCGACATTGCACACCGCGTGCTTGAAAAGGTCGATGACCTGAAGGGTACATTCATCCCGAATGAGGTTCGCGTTTCGGTAACGCGCAACTACGGCGAAACTGCGGCTGAAAAGTCGAACGAACTGCTTCTGCACATGCTCGTCGCGGTGCTGTCGGTCTCGGCGTTGATCATTTTCGCACTCGGCTGGCGCGAATCCGGCATCGTTGCGATCGCTATACCCGTAACGCTCGCGCTGACGCTGGCGGTCTTCTATTTCTACGGCTACACGCTCAATCGAATAACGCTGTTCGCACTTATCTTCTCGATAGGCATTTTGGTTGATGATGCGATCGTCGTCGTCGAGAATATGACGCGGCATTACGGCCTGCCGGAGAACAAAGGAAAGTCGATCATCGAGGTCGCCGTGCGTGCGGTCGATGAGGTCGGAAATCCTACGATACTTGCCACGTTCGCGGTGATCGCGGCGATCTTGCCGATGGCATTTGTCAGCGGCCTTATGGGGCCGTATATGCGGCCGATCCCGATAGGCGCATCGGCGGCGATGATCTTTTCGATGCTCGTCGCCTTTGTCGTAACGCCGTGGGCCGCCTTGAAGCTGCTTAAGCGCGACAGCACACACGATCACGAAAAGGAAGGGTTTACTACGCGGCTCTATCGCCGCGTTATGCACCACATTATTGCAGAGCCGGTGTGGCGATACTCGTTCCTCGCCGGCGTCGTCTTCCTGCTGCTTGCCGCAATGTCGCTTGTTGCGTTCAAGTTCGTCAAGGTTAAGATGCTGCCGTTCGATAATAAGAGCGAATTTCAGGTTGTGATCGATATGCCGGAAGGCTCGACGCTCGAACAGACGGCAGCTGTTACCCGCGAGCTTGCGAACTACGTCGGACAGGTGCCTGAGGTCGTCGATTATCAGATGTATGTCGGCACCGCCGCACCGTACAATTTCAACGGCTTGGTCCGCCACTATTTTATGCGGAGCGGCTCTAATGTCGCCGATATTCAGGTCAACCTGCTGCCCAAGGACGACCGTTCGGCACAGAGTCACGACATCGCAAAGCGTGTTCGGCCCGGCCTAAAGACCATCGCCGAAAAATACGGTGCCAACATCAAGGTAGCTGAAGTGCCGCCCGGGCCGCCCGTGCTTCAAACGATCGTTGCCGAGATATACGGCCCGATCTACGAGCGGCAGATCGAGATCGCACAGAGCATACGCGGGATCCTCGAGGCCACGGACGGCGTTGTCGATGTCGATTGGTACGTCGAGGACGAGCAGCCAAAGTTCAACCTAAAGATCAACAAGGAAAAAGCGGCGCTCAGCGGCATCTCGGCCGAACAGATCGCGCAGACGCTGCGCATAGCCGTTGACGGCATGAATGTCGGGCTGCTCCACGTGCCGACCGAAAAGGAAGATGTGCTGATCAATTTGCGTCTTCCCAAGGCCGACCGCTCCACCATTGCCGACCTCAAGCAGATAAAGGTGATCGGAAGCCGCGGCGAACTCGTTCCCGTCGGCGAGCTTGTCGATGTGAAGGAGGTGCATACAGACAGATCGATCTACCACAAGAACTTGATGCCCGTCGTTTATGTAACGGCGGATGTCGCAGGCGTGGTTGAAAGCCCCGTTTACGCGATCCTCGGCCTGAACGAAAAGATCGCCGAGCTACGGCTTCCGGAGGGATATGAGCTTGAGCGTTATGTTGCATCGCAGCCGTTCCTGACCGACAAATACTCGATGAAGTGGGATGGCGAGTGGCATATCACGTACGAGGTCTTTCGTGATATGGGCATTGCCTTTGCCGCGGTGATGGTACTCATCTATATCCTTGTCGTCGGCTGGTTCCAATCATTCAAGACGCCGCTCACGATCATGGCGGCGATACCTTTCTCGCTTGTCGGCATCTTGCCGGCGCATGCCCTGATGGGCGCCTTCTTTACGGCAACGTCAATGATCGGCTTTATCGCGGGTGCAGGTATCGTTGTGCGAAATTCGATCATCCTCGTCGATTTCGTCGAGTTGCGGATGCAGCACGGAATGTCGCTTGTCGATGCGGTCGTCGATGCCGGAGCGGTGCGCTTTCGTCCGATGCTGCTGACCGCCTCAGCGGTGATCGTAGGTTCGGCAGTGATGCTCGCCGACCCGATCTTCCAAGGCCTTGCCATATCGTTGATGGCGGGCGAAGTTGCTTCCCTGCTGCTCTCGCGAATGGCAGTTCCCGTGCTTTTTTACATGAGTGAACGCAAAAAGCACCCTGAACCGCCGACACGATCCGATGAGCGTACATTACTGTCCGCGACCGATCTCAGTGCACCGTCGGCCGTCGCCCTCAAATTTGCCGAAAAGATCGCAAAAGCGTTCGGTGCCTCTCTAAAGGTATTGACCGCACGCGAACCGGATCTGCCGCGCTACTTCACCGACGCGCAGCTTGCGGAGATCGCATCTGCCGAACAGACCGTCGAGGATGAGAATGTACTGCAGATCAAAGAGTTCGTCCGTGAGCAGCTCGGCGACACGGCGGAATTCACGCCGGTCTTTGCGGACGACCAACCAGTATCGGCAATACTGAAAGAAGCCGACAGGTCGAACGTGCTTCTGACTGCTCTCGGCACGCATGGCCGCAAAGGCTTTGAGAAGCTAAAATTCGGCTCGGTTGCTGAAATGGTCTTGCGCGAAAGCCGTACGCCCGTCCTGACCGTCAACCCGAACATCCGCATCGAGGGAGAAGTGCGGATCGAGCATATAATGTGTGCGGTCGATGGCGAGGATAACTCGGAAGATGCGGTTCGGTTCGCCGCCGAGCTTGCACAAAAGCTAAACGCCCGTCTGTCGGTTGTCCGCATCACTTCGAACGGCGGCAAGCAAAGCGTATGCGATCGGATGCCGGACGAACTGCGCGCCGATTGCCGGTTGAGCGAGATCTCGCGAACTGGCGAGCTTATCAGCGAAGTGATCGCCCATGCTGAAAGTGCCGCCGTTGACCTTATTGTTCTGGCAAGCCGCCGCGGCCTTACGGGCGAGAAGGCGATCGGCACGTCTCTGATCGAGATCATACGCCGAGCTCCCTGCCCTGTAATTGCCGTTCCGAACGACGACGCGTAAAGAGTACGCTCGGTCGCTGGCCGGCGATATTAGTTGTGCGAAGGCGTCAAAGCTCCGCCAACTTGTATATGCCTTTAGCCGGCCGGACGGCAAAACCTTCGTCAACAAGGCGGTGATTTGCCTTGCCGGCTTCGGTGCGTGTCAGGCTGAATTTGCCCGCAAGTTCGCCGACGAGCGTCATTCCGCACAATTTAAGGTACGAGCGCGCAAGTTCAAGGACGGCATCATCGCGCGTCATCTTTTTTGCAAGTTGTTCTGGAAAACGCATTTCCGCCGGCGTCCAGATGTATGTGAATTTCGGTACGTAGAGCACCTCCTGCGGAAGGACCTTCATACGCTTTTGCAACTCATCGATCGCCTTTGTAAGATCTTTCTTGTCGCGGAAGCCGCATTCGCTGCGAAGGTCGGCGGTGGCCATCTCGCCCTCCTTTCTGAGGACCCGAAGGACATCGCGCGCGTTCTTTGAGAGAATGCCGCTCTCGCCCGCTTTTGAGCAGCCCCATATCGAATTTAACGCGGCGACGAGCCTCGGCGCGACGAACATCGAGTGCCCTTTGTAGATCTTGCCGTAATACAGGCGGCCGCGTGCGATAACTTCATCTTTAAGCACCCACGCGCGGCTTGCTTCCTCATCCTTTTGGACGTTTCGCGGAAGGTGCACGTCGCGGCGCCCGCAGACCGCGATATAGACCGACGGCAGGCCTTTTCGTGTATCGGTAAGCCCGAGACAGAAACCGAGCCGCTCGACCATTTGCTCAACTTCTTCGACGGAATCGACCTTTAGCGCGTCCTCACGCCGCCAAAGGCGGTCACGGTACTGTTCTATCTCCGGCGGAAGCATGGGCATAGCAGCAATTGATGATAAACGAGGCGGAACGAAAGCACCAAAAAACGCCGGCTTAAAAGTCCCGAAGGGCAAATAACCGCGCACTTTAGGGCGCGGTAAAGGACCGCAATGACAACAAAGGGCGTTCTAGCGTCCTTCTCCGTAAGATCAAAACCCCACCATAAATGGCGGGGTTTTGTGCCGCTACGCGGAAAAGTTTTCAAACAGCCTCTCTCTGTTACCACAAACTTCAAAGCACTAACCGTGAAGCACGCCAAGGAAGACGTCGGGTAAAGAAACGGCACTGAACGCCGTGATCAACGCGGGCCGCGGATCGGCGATGATGAAACAACTGTAACGGTCGAGCCTTTCAGCAGCCGCAAGTCGTCCCGTCCCTGCACCGCGACCGAGCCTGCGCCCGCGCCGCCGCCGATCACGGCTCCGATAGCCGCACCTTTTCCGCCGCCGATTATCGCCCCGATGATCGCGCCGAGGCCGGCGCCTATGCCGCCGCGCTTGACGGACTCTTTCGTCTGGCTGTCGCCGCGTGCCGCACCTTCCGTATCGATCTTGATATTTTTACCCTGCGTATCGCGAATTGACTGGAGTGTGCCGCCAAAGTCATACGCAGTGCCGTCACGCAGCGTGATCCGCTCAAAGTTGAACGTGAGATTCGAGCGGCCCGAAACTCTTCCGGAACGCGCGATGCCGGTCAGGTAACCTTCGACTACCGCTCCGCGAAATTCATCAGGCGACTCGACGATCATCCGAAAACGGTCATTGTTTTGCGACACTTTTGTGTCAACGTCATTATCCAGCGAGCCGGAGATGATAACGCCGTTCGGCACAATGAATTTACCGACGCGCGGACGGCTCGGTGTCGGAACGCTGCCGTAATTGCCGTTATCCGGCTGATCGCTGTCGGAATAGCTGCCGTTATTGTTGTCAGAGGAGCCGCCCGCGTAGCCGTTATCGATGCCGAGGCGAGCGATCTGATCCGTCTTGCGGTAAACGCTTTCTGTAAAGATCGTCTGATCAAGATATTCAGTCGTAATCCTGCGCGACACCTTGAGTGTTTGGCCGTTATCTTCGGATGTGAACGTAATGGTGTAATCACTTTCGCCGCCGAGCGAGGAGATCGTCAGCACATCGCCGCTCAGTGTCGAGCGGGTGCGGATCGAACGTCCGCTCGCGTCCTGGCCCGTTTGTTCGCGTCCGTCTGCCGAAAAGGTCATAGGCGAAGAGGCGGACGTTGCCAGCGTAACGTCGGTTCCGCGGACCGCGATCGCGATTTGGCCCGGAGCTTCCAGCTTCTGCCTTAACTCGTCACGCTGAGCCTGAGCAACATTTGTATCCGCAAGGATATTGTCGATCTGCTCGCTGCGTTGCGGGTCGAGGTCGTACGTTCCGGTGAGGCCCATATCAACCACGTTTCCGGCGGCATACATATCGTTGTTGTCGGTGGAGGGCTGTGAATTGTTCGATGTCCAATCCGGAATAATGCCGTAGTTGTTTGCAATGCGCTCGATCTGGCGGCATACGCCGTCCCAATCGTCAAGTACACGGCTATTAACGCCCGCACTGCGCATTTTGCGATCGAGCCGCCGCGCACGATCGACGATGCCTTCAACGTCGCGGCGCGTTTCACCCTTGCGGTCAAAATTCTGCTGAAATTCGCGAACCGCTGCGCGAAGCTCTCTCGTTCCCGCTATGATATCGCCGAGTTCGCCCGCACTCACAGACCCGCTCTGCATTTGCGACTTGATGCTGTATTCGAGGTTGTCGAGGTTTGAGTTGGCACTGCGGATCGCATCGCGCACATCCTTCTGGCTGCGTGCCTGAGCATTGCCGACAGACGCGATGCCAAATACCAGTCCAAGTACAAATACCGCCGTTGAGGCCGATCTTAAGATCATCTTCATTGCATTTCTCCTGAAAGGCCGTGCCGAAAACTGCCGCACACACCGACCTGCAGATGTGTGAAGCATTTTACGTGCCAATAGTTGTTCGGCAAATGCCAAGGCCTGCTGTCGTTATGCTAAAATCGCAATATTTACGAGATCGGATTTTATGACAAATAACGACTACAAAGCCACGGTCCGCTATGCGGGTGATGAATTCTTTATCGGCACATCGCCGTCAGGTCATGCGTATGCGCTTGATACAAAAGCAGATAGACGCTCGGCACCCTCGCCGGTCGAGATGCTCTTGATATCGCTCGCGGCGTGCACGGCCGCCGACGTGATCTCGATCCTGAAGAAAAAGCGCCAAGACGTAACGGATTACAATATCGAGGTCGCCGGAACGCGTTCCGATGATCATCCGCGAAAGTTCACAAAGATGCACGTCCACCATATCGTGTACGGCCGCGGCGTTTCGCCCGATGCCGTCGAACGCTCGATCGAGCTGTCGGATACAAAATACTGCTCGGTAGCGGCAACCATTCGTCCGACGGTCGAGATAACGTCGAGCTACGAAGTGATCGACCTCTCTCAAGGAACGGCAGATCAAAATATATGAATAAGATCTTTGCGGTGATCGTCCTAATTTTTGTTCTTGGTTCGATCGCTGCAGCACAAGTGCCGCTGAAAACCGGTATTGAGATCCTCAAGGCCGAGGACGCGAGGCGTTATGATGACCGCCTCGCCGAGCTGATGCGGTCGCCAAACGCTGCTGTCCGCGCGCGAGCCGCCTTGGCGGCCGGACGGATCGGCAGTCAGAAAGCTATTCCCGCACTTACTGCGTTATTTGAGGACAAAAACAATTCAGGAGCCGTTTTGACCGCGGCTGTTTTCGCATTGGGCGAGATCGAAGCGGCTGCCGGCGGAGACAGGATTTTATTTGTTCTGCAAGCCGAGTCAGGCTCTCCGAAACGGGATAAAGAACTTCTGTCGCGGGCTGTCGAAGCCGCAGGCAAGATCGTCGCCGCAAACCCGAAGGACGAGAATCTAAGCCCGTTAAGGTCGGCGATCGTACATGTGTTGAATGACGAATTGGGGAGCGGCTCGCCTATCCGTGAAGTCGTCTTGAGCGGACTGACAGCCATTTTGCGTGCGCGGCCCGAAGGCGGAACAAAAACGGCCGCGGCTTTCCTGACAAGCGACGATGCACGCGTCAGGGCCGATGCGTTGAACACGCTTGCAAGGCTTGGGTACAAGGATGCTCTCGGCGACATACGTTCGATGCTTCGGCGGGATGCGGACCCGATCGTGCGGGCAAATGCAGCAACTGTGCTTGGCCGTGCAAAAGACACCGAAGCGTTGCCGCTTCTTATCGATGCCGCAATGAATGGCGACGATCAGCGGGTACGCGTCGCAGCCGTCCGCGCACTCGGCAGCCTCGGCGATCCGAAAGCGGCAGCAAAACTGATCGAACGCGGACAGCAGCTGTTGCTGCCGATGCACGGCGACCCGATCCTTAAGCCCGGAATAAAGGCCGATAAGCTCAAACCGGTCGTTGTTCGGCTGAACAAGAACGAACTGCTGGAGATCGCGACAGCCGTCGGCCGCCTGCTCGAAGGGGCCGATAATGCCGATGCCAAGACATTTCTGACGCGGCTCGCTGAGCGTACAGGCTATGTCGATCCTGAGACATTCATCGCTCTCGCCCGTGTTTCGCCGGAAGCGATGATAAACTTCACGCTGCCCGCAGATGCCGCCTTTCAGAATTTTCACGCGGCTTCGGCTTACGGACAGGGACTCGGCGAAATTGCGACAACAAAGGACGATATGCTTATCGCACAGGCCGGCGGCAAACTCGTCGAACTCACGGTGGGCATGGCTACAAAGGTCAAGGCAAAGGATCAGGATCGGATGTTGCGGTCGATACCCGACTTGATCGGGGCAATGGCCGCGCTCAAACCGGACAATCTGAATGAGATACTGCTGTCGCTGCTAAAGAATAGTGACCCTTTTGTAAGAGCCGCCGCCGCCGGAGCTTTGACCGAGCTTCCGTCGTCGAAAGCGAATGTCGAAGCTCTGAACTCCGCGTTCGCCTATGCCCTTATCACCGACAAACACGATAACGACGCTCAACTTGCGATACTTGATGCTCTTGCCAAGCTCGACAAGAATGCCGGTGTCGGCACGTTCAGCATCGCACTGTCGGCGCGGGATTATCTCGTCCGCAAAAAGGCCCTGGAGATACTCGATGATACAGAGCTGATAAAACGATCTCCCGGTATTGCGATGACTCTCGAGGTCGCACGCGATAAACACAAAGATCAAGTACAGCCGTACCTTTCCGCGTTCGGCACGCGGCTCGGGCAGGTTCTGAACAGCGATGCTGACTATGCGCGCGCATTGTCGCGTAAGAACGGCTCGGTCAAGGCCGTGCTGACCACGGAAAAGGGTACATTTTCGATCGTCTTCGCCGCTGAGGAAGCCTCGCTGACCGTCGATAATTTTATAAAGCTTGCACGCAGCGGTTACTTTAACGGCGTTAGAGTGCACCGTGTCGTGCCGAACTTCGTGATGCAGGACGGCGACCCTCGCGGCGATGGGAACGGCGGCCCCGGCTGGTCGATCCGATGCGAAATAAATATGCTGCCTTACGATCGCGGAGCCGTAGGCATGGCGCTGAGCGGCAAGGATACGGGCGGCTCGCAGTGGTTCGTAACACACACGCCGCAGCCGCACTTGGATGGCGGCTACACGGTTTTCGGACACGTCAGCGAGGCGGATATGAAGGTCGTCGATAATATCGCCCGCGGCGACCGCATAATCAGCGTTAAGATCGTCGGCAAATAATGGGAATTACCGATGTCTGATATCACACCGCAAGAAAAGCAGATCCGCATCGAAAAGGGCCTCGATGAACTGGCACGCTACCTTGACGGCCTTTTTCGAGTACCCGGCACCGAATGGCGTTTCGGGCTTGATGCCCTGATCGGCCTTATTCCGAACGTCGGCGATACGCTTACCTTCCTGCCCTCGGTTTACATCCTTTTCGCAGGCGTGAGATACGGTGTGCCGAAGATAACGCTGCTCAGAATGGCGATAAACGTGGGCCTTGATTACCTTGTCGGTTCGATACCGCTGATCGGCGATGCCTTCGACTTCGTATGGAAAGCCAATCAGCAGAATATGAACCTCATTCGCACACGGGCTGCGGGACACGGTGCCGGCAGCCGCAGCGACTACATATTCGTGCTCGGACTCGTCGCCCTTCTGTTCCTTATTCTGATCGCCTCACTAGCGGCAAGTGTCTATGTGATCGGCTCGATATTCTGGGAGATATTCACGCTCAACATATAAAGAAAAAGGCCGCACCGTTCGGCACAGCCTTTAACCTGACCGGCGGCTTCGCGGCCGCTTATTTCACAAAGCGTATCGCCGTCTTACGATCGGCCTTGCGCTCGTCGTCACTAGCATTCTCATCAACCGCAGCGTGTTGTTCACCGTAGCCTTCGGCATCAACTACCTGACCACCGACGCCTGCTTTGTCCAATGCTGCCTTTACGGTCTTTGCGCGGCCGTCCGAAAGCTTTAGGTTCGCCGCATCGTCACCTTTCTTGTCGGTGTAGGCGCCGATCTTGATCTTTGCCTCCGGGAAAGCCTTAAGGATCGCGACGATATTATCAAGCTGTCGCTTTGATGAATCTTCGAGCTCGGCCGATCCGAATTTGAAGGTCAGGTCGTCGAAGTTGAACCACTTGTCCTTGAGGCTCTCTTGCGTTGCATTCTTGTATTCATCAGAACCGATGAATTTTACCATCTGATCCTCGATGCCGCCGGGATGGGCCTGCAGCTTCGTCCCATCCGGGAGCACAACATCTACAAGCCCGGCAACCGCGTTCGTAGGCACGTTTACGGCAGGTTTGCTAATATTTGTATTCGGATTTGCATTCGGATTTGCATTCGTATTTGCAAGGTTGCTCGCCGGTTTCTGCGGGTTGCCGCAGAACATATAGCCAACCCCGACGACCACACCAAGAAGGATTATCGGCAGCAGCCAGCGAAGAACAGGCCCGTCATCCGCTTTCTCCGTCGGCTCGCCGACATTCCTAATCGCATCAAGGCCGCCGCCAAGCACCTCTTTGCCCTTGTGATACGCGGCACCTGTTACATCGCCGACTTTGTCCGCTGCGCTTCCTGCAACTGCTGAAGCAACAGCCGCGCCGCCGAGGACCGCTCCGCCGATCGAACTTCCCCAATCAGAAAGAAATCCGCCGACCTTTGAAAAGATGCCGTCGTCATCCGGAAGTTCTGCATCAGGCGTTAATTTATCGACAAGGCCCGGCATCATTGTCGCGATCGCTGCCGACGCTTCATCATTGCTGACACCGGCATCAGAGGCGATCGAACCGACGGCCTCGCTGCCGATGGCAGATACGACCTGCTCGGCGGTTACCGCTTCGCCGGTGCCTCCGCCGATCCAGGAATCAACGACCGAAGAGAGGCCGGCCGAACGGAACTTGTCCAGGAACGCACTAAAGCCGCCGTTGGCCGGGTCGGCGGCGTAACGTAGCAATGCCGCCAACACTGAGCCGGCTTGATCGCCGCCCAGGCCGAGCTTGCTCTTTGCTATCTCAATTATCGAATCAAACATAGAAGGATCTCCTTTTTTAGATAACGACCTATCCGCAACCGCGATGCGGACAGATCGGTCAAAACCGAAATTATTTAATTGTTAAAAGTGTCTCGAGTTTACGAGCGCAGGCCGAGGCACACATAGTGTGCCGATGTTCTTACGAACCGACCTTTGACGTATCGAACATATTATAGGTTGCAAGACAAAAAAACAAAAAAGGCTACCCGTCGCGAGCAGCCTTTTATCTGATATTCTCGTGAATTTTTCCGCGGCGCAAGGCCCGAAGGCCCTAATTCCCCGATGTTTGGCCGGGAAACATCTTCTCAAGTGCACCTTTGAGAACGCCTATTCCGAACTCGCCTGCCGCCCGCGTCTTCAGCTTGCCTTCAGCATCGAACAAATAATACACAGGCACCCAGCCTTGTTCATTTTGAAATGCATCTTTCAGCTTATGGAGGCTATCTACGGCCGTAGGTTCTGTAATGTGCTGTGCTGAGATCGATTCATTTACCGTATCAAGATCCGTATCCGCCTCATAACGCGGCATATGAACCGCCACTGTTCGAAGCCCTGCCGGCGTGTATGTTTCGATCAACTGTCTCAACTGCGGCATCTTATCCTTACAAATTCCACAGGACACCGCCCAGAAATGCACCAACACGGGTTTTCCCTTAATGTGCTCTTGTGCGTCCGTTGCCGAGCCGTTGAACCATGTGGTCGCTCCTTCGAGCTGCGGCATCGGGTCGCCGATCCTCATTGGCATAAAGTCATTCCTCCAATTTTGCGGCACGAAAATGGGCGGCATCGACCGCCCATTCCGCTACCTTTCCCAAGGTTAAGCCTTTAGGTTCTCCTCGCCCGGCTTCCAATCGGCAGCACAAAGGCCGCCGGTCTGAAGCCCTGAAAGAACGCGAAGCGTCTCATCGACCGAGCGGCCGATATTGAGACTGTGAACCGCGGAGTACTGAAGGACGCCTTCCGGATCGATGATAAAGAGGCCGCGAAGCGCGATATTCGCCTCTTCGACAAGGATATTGTACCTGGCGGCAAGCTTGCCGCCTACATCAGACGCGAGCGGATATTTCACGCCCTCGATGCCATTCTTATCGCGCGGCGTCTTGAGCCATGCACGATGCGAGTGTACCGAGTCCGTCGAGATACCGATCACTTCGGCGCCGATGCCTTCAAAATCCTCTAAGCGATCCGAAAAGTGGATAAGTTCGGTAGGACATACGAAGGTGAAGTCGAGCGGATAAAATAAAAGAATGAGCCACTTGCCCTTATAGTCCGAAAGCTTGACGTTCTCAGCCAAGGTCTCGAGATTCTTGGTCGAGGGCATATCAAAGTCCGGTGCGGGCTTTCCGACCTTTGCAAAAGTTGCTGTATTTTCTGTTGCCATGATAGTTGCTGCTGACATAGGTATTTATCTCCGTAATTAGAATTAGTTATGCGCGCATTCGGGGCATTTGCCGCGAAGTGTGAATTCTAAAGACTCCGGCTCGAAGCCGCATTGCCGACTGGCGGCTTCGATCATTTCCCCCGAAACTTTCATATCAATATCCACGAGCTTTCCGCAACCTGTACAGATAGCGTGATCGTGTCTGACGGTCGTACGGTCATAACGGCTTGCGCCGTTTCCGAACTGCAGCTCGGCGATATGGCCGGTGTCTTTGAGGAACCGTAAACTGTTGTAAACGGTCGCGAAAGAGATCGTCGGCAACTTAGCTTTTGCTTCCGAAAAAACCTCATTCGCCGTCAGGTGGTCATGAGATTCACGGATGACGCTTAGCACAACTCGACGTTGCCGCGTTAGTCCTTGTGTCTCTGTGTTCATATATTTGAACCCCCTAAGTTACTTTTAGAATAATTCTAAAGTTCGATATTGTCAAGCAGCAACTTAACAAACTAACAGATTACTCGACAGGCCTAACCGCGCGCAAGAAACCGCACTACTTGCCGGTGGCGATCAAAACGTTCCGGCGAGCCTCCACGATAAGCCCCGGTCGCTTTGAAGTCACCATTATATTGCGTTCGGCAATCCCGCGAGTCGCAACGACAGGTACCTTGGGAACGTAGGTAACCACGTAATACGAATCGATCATTCCGGCGACCAACGCAGCCTTATCCGTCATCTCATCGGGCGAAAGCGGCAGGATAAATTCACCGTTGGTGCCGGCGGCAAGCTTTCCAAGCTCGTCCTGAGCGGTGTCAAGCGCCACCCTGCGCGACTTGATAGTATCTGCAAGCTTACGATCCAGGCTGATGGAACGTGCCTTCGGGGCTGTTGCCGCATCGCGGGCACCGTTCGGCAGTTGCGCGGCGACACTGTCCGGCATTGCCTTTGGCGGCTGCGACCTTGAAGCCTGCTTTTTACGCACGTCAAGATCTGCCGTTTCCATCGCCGTGTAACTGAGGACATGTACGCTTATATCTGTCGAGGTCAACCGTCGATATGCGTCAAAACGCTCAGGCAATTGCCCGCCGCTGTCCGTTCCGTCGGTTATCAATACAAGATGGCGATTGTCCTGCGGCGTACGGGTCAGCATATCGGCGGCCGTATCGAGTGCATTTATAAATACAGACCTTCGTCCGAAATTCGTACGCTCCATTATCGCTTTCAAGGTTCGGCTCCGGTCTGTCGTCCATTCATCGACGATCTGCACTTTGTCGCTATACTGCACCACGGCGACGCGGTCGTCGGGCTGCAATGCACGGACGACCGCCGCCGCCGCATTTCGAGTCCGGTCAAGGCTCTTTGCCGAACGCATTTCGCCGCCCGTATCCAACACCAACAGCACATTTGCCGGCAAACGCCGGACGCTTGCAGGCTGATGCAGGATGTCATTCTCAGTAATGACGAGATCGTTCGTCGTTACTCCGGGAAAGAAATTTCCGTTCTCGTCGAACGCGAGTACATTGAGCTTTATCTCTTCGGTCTCGATCCGCTCATCAGGCTCAGGTGTAGGCGTCGGTGTCGGCTGTACACGCCCGCTCTGGGCATCTACCGCTATGGCCGCAGCGAAAAAGACCAACGCAAATGCCAATGCCCCGCCGTATTTCATCACATTAACTTTGATGAACCCGCAGCCGAAAAGTATGCACAAAAGGCTCAACGAACCTTTAGCACCCAATTATCAGGATCAACAACCGGCACTGATCCCGAATACTTGACCTTAGCCGAGCCGTCCGTCATTTCGACACGCTGCGTTTTGCCGTTGATGACCACATCAACCGGCATCGGGAACGGCATATTGCCGGGCGTTTCCCATCGAAGCCCAAGCGTGCAGTCTTTCGTGCAAGCGTCATCGGCCGTGATCACGAGCTTGGGCAATTTCGGCTGCCGCAGATACATTTCAAAGAGCCAGTCGAGTCTCTTTCCCGAATCCTGCTCCGCAATGGTCAGGAAATCATCAGTATTGACGAGCCGCGCCTGTCTTCCGTCGGTGATTGCGGCGCGATCCTTACTCGGATAAGCCATATGACGAAGGGCATTAAAGAAAGTTTCGTCGCCGATCAAGTATCGCAGCGTATGCAGGAAGTACGCGCCTTTTCCGTAAATATCGCCGTCGCTGGCAACGTAATCGGGAGCGGCCATATAGACCTGATACGCGATCTTCATCTCACGCGGTGCAACGGGCTGCATATTGCGGAAGCTCTTCGCACGCGACGCCATCGTCTTAATATACGCTTCTTTGCCGTGCAGATATTCCTGATAAAGCGTATCCATATAGGATTGGAAGCCCTCATGGATCCAAAAATCACGCCAATCGGTCGCGGTCACCAGATTTGCCCAGTATTCATGGCCGAATTCATGCAGGAGCAGGAAATCCGTACCGTCAGCATCATATTTGAAGTGATTGCCGTACGCGATATTGGTCGAATGCTCCATACCTAAATGCGGCGTCTCCGTGATACCGACCTTTTGTGACCGGAATGGATACGGCCCGAGATATTTCTCATAGAACGCAAGGTATTTCTTCTGCTGCTCGATCAGTCCGGTAGCCTTTGCTTCGTCCTCGGGCAGCACATAGAACATTATCGGCATTACGGTCCCATCGATCGAGGTGTATTTGTCCTCGACAAGCTTATATGGTGCGGCGTTAAAGACTATCGAGTAATTGGCTATCGGGTTGGTCATCAGCCAATCGTAGGTCGTGGTGCCGTTACTCTGCTTCGTCGTGCCGACGAGTTTGCCCGGGCCGGTGGCGATGAGCGGATCGGGCACGGTTATGGCCATCGCGACACGCGAAGCCTTGTCCGACGGATGATCCTTGCATGGGAAGATCAGATCCGCACCGTCATTCTGCACCGCAAGCGAGACCCAATCGGCACCGCTCGGCGTCTTTTCCCAAATGTAGCCTCCGACCCACGGCGGCCTCGGAGCGACGCGCGGCTTTCCGGCATAGCTGATCGACGTTGTAACCATATCGCCGGCCTGCTTTGTAAGCGGGAATGAGATCCAGATCTTGCCGTCCTCGAATTTGTACTTTGCGTCCTTGCCGTCAACGGTCAGCTTGCTGATGGTGTACGGCGTATCGAGGTCGAGCTGTATGATGTTCGTCGGCACATTTATCCGCGCTGTCATCACGGTCGTGCCGGAAACGGATTTGGCGGCCGGACGGATATCAATACTTATGTCGTATGTCTGAACGTCGAATGCCGCCTGCTCAAACCTCAACGGCCCGCCCGTTTCAGTAGGCCGAACGCCGAGATCGCGTTGTGCGTTGGCGATGATGAATGAGGAGAGGACTATGACGGCTGCTTTGAATAGTTTCATAATTTTTCCCGGCAAGCCGTGGGAAGATGCTTTACTTATCAACGGTTTAGTTCGAGAATACATCAAAATGAAAGCGATGTTAATGCGTGTATTATTCTCGATGATGTTTATTACGTTGGCCGCGGCACAAGGGTTTTCGCAGAACGCTGTTCCAAAGCCGACGCCGCAGCAAAAGACGAATGTTCGGCCCGCGGCCGAAGCTCCGGCAGAGCCTTTTGACAAGGCCGATGCTGCGACAATGGCATCGAAGTGCGTTCAACTCGACACCGAAGCAGGCCTGATCGAGATCGAGCTGTTTCCCGAAAGTGCCCCCGAATCAGTGCGTAATTTCTTGAATCTTACGGCGTTAGGGCTTTTTGACACAACGACATTCAGCCGCGTCGTGCCTGATTTTGTGATACAGGGAGGCAATCTTTGGACGCGAGATGCCGGGATCGAAAAGTACGGTAAACGAGCCAACCGAAAAGTTCCGGACGAACCGAGCAAGATCAAGCACGAGCGCGGCATCGTCTCGCTGGCCCGCAGCGATGAGCCGAACTCGGCAACGGCGAACTTCTTTATTTTGGTCGAGGCCGCCCCGCATCTTGATGGCACTTTCGCAGCGTTCGGCCGCGTAACCAAGGGCATGGATGTCGTCGATGCAATAAATAAAGCACCTGTTACCGGCGAAACACCTGACAAACCGGTAAGGATAAAAAAGGCAAGCGTCATCGAGTGTCAGTGATCGACACGAATGATCTTACTTCGAACCTAACCGGCCGTGGCTTGCCGTATCAGCCGCCGAGGTCATCCTCGATCGCCATTTGATATTCTTCTGCCATTGACGGATGGCCGTGTGCTAAAGCGGCCTTGATCCCATCCTCGTACGCCGCGCGCGCTTTTGCAGTGTCGCCCGCGCGGAAATACGCCCTGGCGAGTACGCCGTATGCATTACCCTGATCGTCCGCACTCGAAAAATACCGCTCCAACAGGCCGATGACCTTTGCATCTTCGCCAAGCTTTTCGTATTCCTTGGCAAGGCCGAACATAACCATCGTGTTCGACGGGTCAGCCGCCAGCATTTGTTCAAAAACTTCGATCCTATTCTGCATTGTGATGATATTGTACCTTACGCTGCTCATCTTTGAAGGCTTGAGGGCACTCCGACGAGATGTATCTTCGCTCACTCATTAAAATATTAGTGGAATACTAGAGAGCGATCTGCTTCTTCACGGCCTTTGCATCCTTTGGCATTGCGAATACGGAATCGGGGATCGTTCTATTGAATTCGACCGATTCGTAATTGATGCGTGAGGACTGTTTGCCGTCGGTGAAGCGATCGATAATGAACGGCACTTTTACACCGCCGATATCGACGAACTGTGCATAGCGGTCCTCTTCGGCGATCTCTTCGCCGTCCGCTGTCAGGCGTTTGTAAGATACCTTCTGCGGCAGTGCGTCATCGGCCGCGAACTCGAACTCAACAATTAGGCCGTCCTTGTAGATAAGCCGCACAACGTCGTTGCGTTTGCCGAGGCTTGCCCGCCGCCGGCCTGTGTAACGCACTTCGCCTTCACCGCGCCAATATCCGCGAAGCAGCGTGTCCAGGTTCGTCCTTATTCCGAATTTGAAGTTCGCTAATTGGACAGCGTTCTGCTGTTTTATCAGCTTCTCGTCGGCATCGAACACCCAGCCGGTATCGCCGCTGTTCGCTTGAACGGTGTGCATTCCGGCTCCTTTGAATTCCGTAAGTTCCTTATTAGGAAAGACAATGATATCGACGAATGACTGAAATGATGCGACAGTACCTTCGCGTATAAGGCTGAAACGTCCTCGGCCGATCTGCGACGTTACCTTTAGATAGCTGTCTCCGCCGAGCGCGGCTACGGCACGTTTTATGATCTCCTCCGCCTTTGCGGGATCGCCGGCTTTCTCATCCTGTTCGCGTTCGATCTCGCGCCAGCCGCCATTCCAACTGTACGTGTATTCAAGCGTTCGCGTGATGGCAACGGCTTTGCCGTCGCGTCGTTCAGGTTCGAACTTTATGCGCTGAACAGCCTTCATTGCCAGTTGATCCAGCTCATTCGTGAGGTGCTTGACAACACTGACCTCGCCGATAGTGCCGTCTTCGCGAAACTCCACCCGCAGGCCGACCGTACCCTGGACATCGAGGGTCGAATGGCGTGCGGGAAGCTCGGGGCGAGGCTGTTCAATGATCTTGAGTTTCGTTTCCTGCCCGAAGGATGCCGATACCGACACCGCCAAAAGTACTGCTAAAAATACCGCCGTTCTCATCATAAAAAAACAAAAGGCCTTGGCGTATTGCTTTCACCAAAGCCTTAGATGCCTAAAATTGTTCCCGGCGGCCTAGTTCAAGCTAAAAACTTCACCCGACCGCACTACGATCTCGCCGTCAACTGCATCGACGACGAACTTAACGGCAAGCTTCCAATCATTTGTTATGGGAAGTTTCACCTTCTGATCGATGTGCCGTTTGAGGAAGCGGGCACCGTACGACGGCGAATATCCTTTTTCGGTAAGAAGGTCGAGTGCGGCCTCGGTAACTTCTACGAATTTGCCTTGGTGCTCCATTATCTTTTGTATCTTTCGCAGATAGAGCTTTGCTATCTCGCGCACCTCGTCCATCGTAAGCGGCGAAAAGACGACGATCTCATCAATGCGGTTGCGGAACTCGGGCGTAAAGCGCTTTTCCGCCGCCTTCATCACATCGCCGTGAATTGCCTTGATATCGCCGAGCGACTTCATACCAAAGCCGAGCGGCTTCTCAAAACGCTTGAAGTTATCGCTGCCCAAATTCGATGTCATTATGACGATCGCGTCCGACAGATAGACCTTCTTGCCGCGTCCGTCGGTTATCCAACCCTCGTCAAACGCCTGCAGAAAGATGTTCATCAGATACGGCGACGCCTTCTCGACCTCGTCAAGCAGCAGCACGGTGTAAGGATCGTCGCGAAGCTGCTCGGTCAAAATGCCGCCGCGCTCAGAGCCGACGATGCCGCGAGGCATGCCGATGAGCTTTTCGATGCCTACGGTTCCGTCGCCGTATTCGCTCATATCGATGCGGATCATCTTGTGTTCATCGCCGAACATGAATTCCGCAACGGCCTTTGCAAGCTCGGTCTTACCGACGCCCGTCGGCCCGAGGAACAGCAACACGCCGTCCGGGGCATAATGATTCTCTTTGAGCGGCCCTTTATTGAGCCTGAGACGTTCGGCAACGGCGCGAACAGCATCCTTTTGCCCGATGACACGCCGCCCGAGATCGTCTTCCATCGACGAAAAGCGATCGGACGTATCGCGGTAGATCATATCCTTTGGGATATGCGACTCTTGGCTGATCACATCGATTATGTGTTCGGGACGGACGACCATCTCTGACGTTTCGCCGATCTCGACCTTGACCGATGCAGTGTCGAGCCAGCCGATGGCCTTGTCGGGAAGGTGCAAGTTGCGTATGTATTTCGGCGACATCTCAAGCGCCGTGTCGATAGCCTCCTCAGATATCGTCACCGAATAGTTGCGTTCGAGCCTCGGTTTGAGGCCCATCAATATCTGCCGGGTTTCGTCTATTGTCGGCTCTTTTACCTTTACAAGCCGAAAACGCCTCGAAAGGGCCTCGTCCTCGCCGATGAATTCCTTGTATTCCGTCAGCGTCGTTGCTCCGATGATGCGGAGTTCCCCGCGTGCGAGCGCCGACTTGAACATATTCGCCGCATCGCTTGTGGTTCCCATTGCGGCACCGGCCCCGATGATCGTGTGCGCCTCATCGATGAAGAGTATTATGTTCTCCTTTTCTTTGACCTCGTCGATGATGCCCTTGATGCGCTCCTCGAACATACCGCGGAGCATCGTGCCGGCGACCAGGCCGCCCATCTGAAGCTGGACGATATGGGCATCCTGCAATCTGGCAGGGACCTTTTCCGGTTCAAGCTCGATCAGCCGAGCCAGGCCTTCGACGACCGCCGTCTTTCCGACGCCCGGTTCACCGACAAGCATTGGTGAGTTCGAGCGCTCGCGGTGCGATAATATCTCGATCATCTGGCGTATCTCGTTCTCACGCCCGATCGTCGGCGGGATCTTGTCCTGCCGCGCAAGCTTGTTCATCGAAATGCCGAAATGCCGAAGGAAGGACGGCAGCTCGTATTTCTGCCGTACCCTTTCTTCCTCCTTTTGGCGGCTGTTGATGCGCGCGCGGGCGACGGTGGCAACCTCGTCCGATGACACGCCGAGATTTTGCAATATCTCGTTCAGCACGCTCCGGTCATCATTTGACAACACATAGAAGATATCGCTGCCGTCGATGACACGGCGGCTCTGCGAACGGGCGCGATCCATCGCGCGTTTGAACAGCTCGGTCGTCTCGGGTGCAATGCGAAAACCCGTACCCGAGTGCTGACGGCCGTTCTCAAGGCGCTTCTCGATCAGCATCTTGACCGAACGCGGATCGACCGAAAGGTCGCGCATCGTCGCCGAGAACAGGTCATCCTCCTCAAAGGCCAATGCATGCAGCACATGCTCGATCGACACGTAATTCTGATCACGTTTCTTCGATTCGCCGAGTGCCGTCTCAAGCACCCGTCGGCCACTGTCGCTGAATTTATCTTTGTATGCGTCTATGTCTGCCATAACTACAACTACCGGTCAAATCCAATGATACCATTTCGTAGTTTCGGCTTGCTAGACCTATTGCTGACCCAACTTATACTAGCTACTTCTGCGGAGCCGGCTCGTAGCTGTAGATGAAGCAGGAACTTCTGCTCCAGGCTACACAAAACTCAATATTAAAGGACGCCCCCGACCTCGGCTTGAATTCAAACGTAATCGTATCCGATGTCGTCCACGTCCCGTCCTGGGGTTGATTACGCATGAACGGGAAAATCGCGAAACTTGAGTTAGGGTACTTCCCCGACTTTAGCTTTCCTTCCAAGCTGCTCGTGACCGTGATCGAATCATTGACCGATATTCTGGCCATAGACGCCTCGTTCGCGTCTGCGGGAGTGAGGCTCGTTCCGGACATGCTAAGTTTCACCGTCGCTCCCCAAACCAGTTCATCGGGCGGAGTATCGAACGTAAACGTGCTAACGATCCCGCCTTTATGCTCGAAGCTCAGTGTTCCGGGTGAGGCCGCATTATTTGGGTTCAACTTATTTAGATTTGCAAGGTCATCGCCCATTCGGGGATATCCCTGAACGAGTTTCCAAACGGCGCCGACCTCGTACGGGTTCGGTGTTGCAGAGGAATATTTCCTTCGTATCGCTATGGAGTAATAGCGGGGTTCGGCATTCGGTAGAAGCACGTCTCCGGCGATAGAGCTTCTAGCTTCCGTGTAGCCATTGGCCGCGGCAACGGCAGTGATCGATGCTATCCCGCTAAGTTGGTCCAAAGGAAGGTTGAATTCAGCCATCCCGCTCGAATCAGTCGAGGCCGAGCCGAATTTGCCGAGGTTTACTGTCGCTCCGCTGATGGTTTTGCCCGTATCTCTATCAGAGACCTCGATTCGAAGCTTTAGGCCGGTGAGCTTTTCCTTGAGCGTGATCGTGATCTCCGGCGCCGTCACAGTCGTGCTGAAGCGCGGAACGGTTAATGGCCGTGAGGAGTCATCGTAACCCGCTTTCGTGACCTTGATCGATGAACTATCACCGACATAGCCCGGAAAGCGGACGGTCGCCCAGCCATCTTGCCCTGTTAGGACAGGATCGCCTTCGCCGGGTGTTACCACCGCGCCGTCGAGGACCACCGTCGTGCCGTCGAGACGTTGGCCGAGGACCTTGACCTTGACGGGTGAACCGCCAGGATCTATTTGCCGCTTGGCCATCGGAACAGTAACCTGCAGGTCACTCTCGGCTGCGCCCGGAGCCACTGTGAGCACACTGTTGGCCGGAAAGTAGTTGTCCCTGGTGACCTCTATGCGAAACCGCCCGGCACGATCGATCGGAATGCCCGCAACTCCGTCGCCGCCGGTCGTTCCCGAGTAAGACGAGAACCAGTCTCCGATCAAACGCACGTCGGCCTCTCCAATAGGTTTGTCGCTTTCGCTCTCTACCACCAGTACACGGACGGTCTTGATGTGCTCCTTCTTACGCATTGACAGCCCCGTCGAGAATACTCGCCCTACGCCTCTCGGTACCTCGACACGGCTGGACGCGTCATAGTAGTTGCGATGTTTGGCCGTAATGCTATAGCCGCCCGGAACCAGCAATGAACCCAGCTCAGCCTTGCCGGCCGCGTCCGTCGCACCGCTCCAAGCGTCATTCATCGAACTTACGGCGATCTCTACCCCCTGAATGGGCCGTCCCGATTCTTCATCGAGAACGGTCACGACAAAGCCTCTTGCCAGTCCTCTGTCGAGAGTCACGGTAAAGATCTCGACGCGCGGATCCCGAGTTAGATCGATCTCCTGCTCGGCAGAATCAAAATCCGGGTGCTGGATGCTGGCGGTGCATGAGTCGCTACCCTGGGTTTGGAAATAGAAACGACCCCGTCGATCCGCAAAGCCTTGGGTATCGAAATTCCCGCAGTCCAAAAAAATTTCTGCCCCGGCAATTGGCCTACTTTCTCTGTCTAACAATAGTAACGACTTTGTCGAGTTGCACTTACCGCCGGGGAGCCTGTTCTCGGGCGGGCAGTTCGTTCCCTTTGCAGCCGCCTTCGATTTCCGCCGCGCGGTCACCGTCACAGCTTCAGAGCCACGCACGAAGATCTGCGCATCGATGTCCTCGATCTGCGGAGAGCGGATCGACACATCGCAGTTGCCTTTGTAACTCGGGATCCATTGAAAAACGCCGTTGGCATCGGACACGCCTTTACGTTCTAAGTCGTCGGGGCATGTTACCGTTACCTTTGCCCCTTTTATGGGCGAGCCCTTATCATCGATAATGGTGATCCGATACTGTCCGTTCGTCGTCGTTGCGCAGACCAGTGCGCCGAGAATTACCGCGAACACGGTAAGAAGATACCTGCTCATAAACGTTCCGTCCTCCCCATGGATAATGGCAAGAAGAGTATTACCGGAACACGGAACGTATGAACACACAGAACTTTACAATTGATGCCGTATTAGGTCAAGGCCGAACTAATCACTCGTTCATCTTGCTTTCGACGATCGCCAGGATCTCTGATTCCGCTGTGACCGCACGGCGCTCTATATCGGCACCACGGGCGAGAATGTCGGCGGCATACCCGCGGTCCTTCAGGCCCGCGGCGTTGATCTTGACGTTCAGGTAAGCGCCCATGACGGCCGCGCGTGCGCACAGTGCGCCGACGCCGGCGTCTGAGACAGAATTTGGGTTGCCGTGCTCGGCCATGGCCCGGATGACCTCGAAAGAGTCCATCGTCCGCTGCATCGTGCGAAACGGCACCTCGGTCGCGAATTTGGTAGCGTCCTGGATCGCATCGGCCCGCGCGGCCTTTTCGTCGTCGGTGGTTTTGGGCAGGCCGAAGGCGGCCATTACGCGGTTGAAAGCATCGGTGTCCTCATCGACGAGCGCGAGCAGGTCGTCCTTGATCGCCTGGCCTTTGACTGCCCACTCGGAGAATTCCTCCCAACGGTCGTCCCAGCCGGCCTTATGCGCCGATAGGTTGGCGACCATCGTCGCGAGCGACGCCCCGAGCGCTCCCAAATAGGCCGAGATCGAGCCGCCGCCGGGCGCAGGGGATTCCGATGCGGTCTCGTCGGCAAAACCGCGGCAGGTCATATCAACGAGGCTGTCTTTTTTGCCTTCGGCTGCAAGCATATATTCGATTATCTTCTCGTCCGCGACGAACGGCTTGAGGTCGTCGAGGCCCATAGACTTGACCGCGATCTTTATCAACTCGGCATCAGTCACGCCGAGCGAACGTTGCTGTTTTCTTAGATAATGACGTCCGGCGTCCATGATCGCCGCCTTTGGCACGAGGCCCACGATCTCAAGTCCCGTGACGCGAAGGCCGCGTGCCCGAGCCTTTTCATCAACCTCATCAAAGGCAACGTGGAGCGGCGTCTCGCTAAGGTTGGTAATATTCATCGACACCTGCGCGATGCCGTATTCATCGATCAGCCAGCCGATCGCTTTTGTGCCCTTGAGCGTTCCCGGCAGCATCACGGTTTCACCGCGCTCGTCAGTGACGACCTTGCCGGTGATCGGGTTGCCTTCACGCTTTGGCCGTCCTTTTTCGCGAACATCGAACGCAACCGCATTCGCCCGCCGAGTCGAGGTCGTGTTCAGGTTGAAATTGACCGCCAGTAAGAAATCTCTCGCCCCGACCGCCGTCGCACCCGAGCGGGCTACACTCTCGTTAAACTCTGCCGGGCCGAAATCAGGTTTCCAATCAGGGCTGCCGATCTTCTCCTTCAGTCCCTCGTACTCACCATCGCGGCAGTTTGCCAGGTTGCGGCGTTTCTCCTCGGTCGCGGCATTCTCGTAAAGATAGATCGGAATTCCGAGTTCATCGCCGATGCGTTGGCCAAGACTGCGGGCGTAGTCGGCGACCTCGTCCATCGTCACCCCCGAAACAGGCACCAGCGGGCAAACGTCAGTCGCGCCAAAACGAGGATGATCGCCCTGATGACCGCGCATGTCGATCAATTCCTGCGCCATTTTGACAGCATGGAACGCCGCCTCGACTACAGCCTCGGGATCACCGACGAACGTGACGACGGTCCGGTTCGTCGTCGCCCCGGGATCGACGTCGAGCAGCTTTACGCCTGAAATCCTACGAATTTCATCAGTGATCCGGCGGATCACGTTCATGTCGCGGCCTTCGCTGAAATTGGGCACGCACTCGATCAGTTTCTTCATTGATATTGGATATTGCCGAGATCAACCGGCCCCGACGGTATGTCTCGAAACCGGCTCAAAGCCGGCCGTAAAGTGCCGCAGAAATTCCGGCTGGCTCGTTATGCGGTAGCCGCCGATCTGAGCGCGGCGTTCATTCACCAACAGGATGGCCTCGATCACATAGTCGATATGGCTCTGCGTGTACGAACGGTGCGGCACTGCCAAGCGGACAAGTTCGAGCCGTGCGGGTACTTCGGCACCCGTTTCGGGGTCGCGTTCGGCGTGCATTACGGTGCCGATCTCGCATGAGCGTATGCCTGCCTCACGGTAAAGTTCGACAGCAAGGGCCTGGCCCGGATACTCGAGCTGCGGTATCTGCGGCAGCATGGCGTGAGCGTCAATGTAGATCGCATGCCCGCCCGGCGGACGGATTATAGGCACACCCGCTTCGGAAAGATGGTCGCCGAGATACCGTATCGACGCAAAGCGAAAGCTCATATAGCTCTCGGTAACAACTTCTTCGAGGCCGGTCGCGATCGCTTCAAGGTCGCGGCCCGCGAGGCCGCCGTATGTCGGAAAGCCTTCGGTAAGTATCAGCAGATCCTTCTCCTGCTTGGCAAGACGCTGATCTCTCGTGCAAAGGAAGCCGCCGATATTCGCGAGGCCGTTCTTTTTTGCCGACATCGTGCAGCCGTCGGCATACGAGAACATTTCGTGAGCTATCTCTTTTATAGATCTGTCGGCAAAGCCCTCTTCACGCAGCTTGATGAAATAGGCATTCTCCGCAAAACGGCACGCATCGAGATAGAGCGGAATGCCGAATTCGGAGCAAATCTCCTTAACGCCGCGGATATTTGCCATCGAAACGGGCTGGCCGCCGCCGGAATTATTAGTTACCGTGAGCATGACGAGCGGAATTCGCTCGGGGCCGTGCTGCTCGATAAGCCGCCGGAGAGCCTCGGTATCCATATTGCCCTTGAACGGATGCTCGAGCGCCGGCTCGTAGGCTTCGGCTATCGGCAGATCGACGGCTTCGGCACCGACGAACTCGATGTTGGCTCGCGTCGTATCAAAATGCGTGTTGTTCGGGACAATGCTTCCCTTCCTGCACATCGTTGCGAATAATATCCGCTCTGCCGCACGTCCCTGATGCGTCGGTATCACCTGATCAAAACCGAAAATGTCCCGTATCACGGCTTCGAACCGGTAGAAGCTGCGGCTGCCCGCGTACGACTCATCGCCGCGCATCAACGCCGACCACTGATCGCTGCTCATCGCACCCGTACCGCTGTCGGTCAAAAGGTCGATGATAACGTTCTCAGCCTCGATCAGGAACAGATTGTAATTCGCCTTGCGAAGATACGCCTCGCGTTCCTCACGCGTCGTAAGTTTGATCGGCTCGGTCGATTTCACCTTAAAAGGCTCGATGATCGTTTTCATATCGGATGATCCTCTCTGGCGACGCATGGCCTGCGCCGCTCGCTACTCGCCTTGTGAAGCCCCGCTGCTTCTGCCGACCTGAACGCGGGCGGCACGCAGCAGCCTGTCGCCGAATTTGTATCCGCGTCGGTATTCGGTAAGTACTTTGCCGTCATCTTCAGGCGCAGCCGGCGCCATATCCAGTGCTTCATGCAGTTCGGGGTCGAATTTCATACCGACCGAGGCGATCGCAACAACGCCGACCGATTCAAGTGCCTGTTCGAATGAACGCGCCGTACCCACAACACCTTCCCTCAAATGATCGACCGAAGCATCGGTCAGGCTCGATTCGATCGCAAGATTCAAGTTGTCGAGAACCGGCAGGAGTGACGACAGAAAAGTGAACTGAGCCTCAGCCGCCTTTGCCTCCAACGAACGCTTCATACGGTCGCGCATATCGGCGGTGTCGCGTTCGAGCGAAGCCTTAAGCTCCTCGAACTTTGCCTGAACCCCGACAAGCTTTGCCTCGGCCGCTTCGCGCCGCTCGATCTCAGCCTTTAGCTTGGCTTCGAGCGCACTCTCGGCCGCCGAGCGCGGCGGCTCGGCCGGCTTTTCCGGCTCGGCATCTGCGACCATTTCGCCATCTGTATTGAAACGGCGTTTATCGATCACAGGGATCTTGCCGTCGTACTCGTCAAATTCTACTGCCTCTTCACTCATCTTCTTCCTTTTGAACACATCTAAATTGTAGCCGCCACGGCCAAAACGCCCAAATTGATCTTACTTTGCCGCGGTGCTCGCCGTGTCGGCGGGCGCGAATACCATTGCACCATCCTTTGCGGAAACCGTGACCGTCTGGCCCGAAACGATCTCGCCGTTGAGCAGTTTGACGGCCAAAGGATTTTGCACAAGCGACTGTATCGCACGCTTGAGCGGCCGCGCACCATAAACCGGATCGTAGCCTTCGCTGATCAGAAGGTCGCGTGCCGTTTCATCGAGCGTTATGGTGATGCCGCGCTCATCAAGATTCTTACGCAGCTTCTCAAGCTGAACGTCGATGATCTCAGCGATCTGCTCCTTGCCGAGCTGTTTGAATACGACAATGTCGTCGATCCGGTTCAGGAACTCCGGCTTGAAATGGTCGCGAAGCACCTGCAGCACTTCCTGCCGCACATCACGGTCGGCAAGCGGATTCTCGGCCGCCGCCTGTATCTGACGCGAACCGAGATTCGACGTCATTATCAGCACAGTGTTCTTAAAATCGACCACGCGGCCCTTGCTGTCGGTCAGGCGTCCGTCATCGAGTATCTGCAACAGGACGTTGAACACATCGGGATGGGCCTTTTCGATCTCGTCGAAAAGCACGACCGAATACGGCCTGCGCCGTACTGCCTCGGTCAACTGCCCTCCTTCTTCGTATCCGATGTATCCCGGAGGCGCACCGATCATACGGGCGACCGCGTGTTTCTCCATATACTCCGACATATCGAGCCGCACCATTGCGCGTTCGTCGTCGAACAGAAATTCTGCAAGCGCGCGTGCCGTTTCGGTCTTACCGACGCCGGTCGGGCCTAGAAAGATGAATGAGCCGACGGGCCGATTAGGGTCCTGCAGGCCCGCACGGGCACGGCGGACCGCGTTGGCAACGGCCTCAAGAGCTTCGTCCTGGCCGATGACGCGGCGGCCCATATTCTCTTCCATCTTGATGAGCTTTTGCATTTCGCCCTCAAGCATTTTTGACACGGGAACGCCGGTCCATTTTGCCACTACCTCGGCAACGTCCTCTTCGTCAACCTCTTCCTTTAGGAAGACGCCGTCCTTCTGAAGCTCCGCAAGGCGTGTCTGTTCGGCCTCAAGACTCTTTTCGATCTCGGGTATCTTACCGTACTGAAGCTCGGCGGCCCTGTTGAGGTCGCCCGCTTGGCGTGCACGTTCAAGCTCAAGCTTGGCCTCTTCGAGCTGCTCTTTGCCCGTACGCATCTTCTCGATCTCGTCCTTCTCGGACTGCCACTTTGCCTTCATAGCCGCCGAACGCTCGTTCAGATCGGCGATGCGTTTCTCGATGTCGTCAAGGCGAGCCTTGCTCTTTTCATCGGTCTCGCGGCCGAGAGCCTGTTTCTCGATCTCAAGCTGCAATATCTCGCGTTCGAGCACGTCGATCTCCTGCGGCAGGCTGTCTATCTCGATGCGGATACGTGACGCCGCTTCGTCGATCAGGTCGATCGCCTTGTCGGGTAGGAAACGATCCGTAATGTAGCGGTTCGAGAGCGTTGCGGCCGCAACGATCGCCGCATCCTTGATGCGTACGCCGTGATGCACCTCGTAACGCTCTTTAAGCCCGCGAAGTATCGCTATCGTATCCTCAACCGAAGGCTCGCCGACATAAACCTGCTGGAAGCGCCGCTCAAGAGCCTTATCCTTCTCGATATATTTTTGATATTCGCCGAGCGTCGTCGCACCGACAGCACGCAGAGTGCCGCGCGCAAGCGCGGGCTTCAGCATATTCGATGCATCTATCGCACCTTCGCTCGCACCCGCGCCGACAAGCGTATGCAGCTCGTCAATAAAAAGGATTATCTGCCCTTCCGCCTTTTCGATCTCTTTGAGAACGGCTTTTAACCTATCCTCGAATTCACCGCGGTACTTCGCACCCGCGAGCATCGCGCCGAGGTCAAGCGAGACAAGGCGTTTGTTCTTCAGCGTTTCCGGCACGTCGCCCGAAACAACCCGCTGCGCAAGGCCCTCGACGATCGCGGTCTTGCCGACGCCGGGCTCACCTATCAGCACAGGATTGTTCTTTGTCCGGCGCGAAAGTATCTGTATCGTCCGGCGGATCTCATCATCACGGCCGATCACAGGGTCGAGCTTGCCTTTGCGGGCACGTTCGGTAAGGTCTTGCGCGTATTTTTCGAGCGCCTGAAAGTTTTCTTCCGCATTCTGATCCGTAATGCGCGAACCGCCGCGCATATCTGTCATCACTTTTTCGAGGTCGCTGCGATTTATGCCGTTCGAGCGCAGAATGCGGCCCGCGTCACCCTCTTTTTCATCCGCGATGGCAAGCAGCAGATGCTCGGTCGAAATGTACTCGTCCTGCATCTTCTCCGCTTCTTTCTGAGCTTCCTGAAAAATGGTATTCGTGCGCGAACTGAAGTACTGCTGGCCGCCCGAAACCTTCGGAAACTTGTTTATCGCCGCATCGGTGTCCGACGCGATCGACTGCGTATTCGCGCCGATCTTACCCAAAATGGGCTTGACCACGCCCTCGGCCTGCTGAAGCATCGCCGCAAGCAGATGTTCAGGCTCGACCTGTTGATTCTGCGCTTTTTCGGCAAGCGTTATGGCTTCCTGCACCGCTTCTTGGCCGCGTATGGTGAATCTGTCGAATCTCATTGCTTTATTCTACTCCAAAAGTGCGGCCACGAATGCACGAATAAGAATTAACAGATCTCGCGCATTCGTGGCTCTTTTTAGCGGGCCGCCAAACGGATGGGCTAAGACGGCCGCCGCGATCAGGCATCGGCTGACTTGGCCTGTTCGATCGTCTTCACATCGGCATCGCCGCCGGTGACCTCGATCTTGCGGGCCTTTGTCTCTTCACGCTTCTTGAGCGTGACTTTGAGCATTCCGTTGCTGAACTCCGCCTTAGCATCCTCGACCGTTACAGTGTGCGGGAGCGTGAACGAACGCGAGAACTCGCCGTAGGCACGCTCGATGCGGTGGTAGTTCTCTTCCTCGGTCTTCTTTTCGAATTTCCGCTCACCCTTGAGCGTGAGGACATTATCCTCGAATGACAGCTCAAAATCGTCGCGCTTCATTCCCGGCAGCTCGGCCTCGAGCACCATCGAATCGGCATTTTCATAAATGTCGATCTTCGGATTCCACGCGGTCCCGAACGCCTCCTCGCCGATGCCGCTCAGGAACTTGTCGCCGAGCATACGGCTCATATCACGCTGAAGTCCGCGAAACTCACGAAAAGGATCATATTTTGTAATCAACATTGTATTTTACCTCCAATAAAGCCTCAATGGGCTTACGCTAATCACTTAGCTTGATTTGATGATAAAATATGAGTGTCTTATTGTCAAGTCTTTTTAGCATCGGACTGTCGAGTCCGACAAAATTTCACGCTTCTCTTCCCGTCCGCGTCAGTTTTTGTACGAACTGAAGTTTCGACGGCCATCGGAATGCGGCTCTGATCGCGGCATACTCAGGAGAATATTCCGACTGCCGAAGCGGACCAATTTCCCGGAAAATGAAAAGGGATGCTAACGCTGCGCTGCTTTTTGTGAGGCGCGGCTCGCGCGGTCATCTTTCGGAATTTTATTTTCAGCGTGTTTTCAAGATGACAAGGCAGGCATTTGACGGTATATTTATCTTCACGAAATCGCCAACTGCAAACATCGCAGGTAATACGACCGACATTTGAGCTTTTATTGGTAAGGGATCTGTCCGGCAGCCGGGCAACGTAGATGAAGATCGTAAATGAGATAATCTGGCCGCTGATCGCCGTTATTGCGTCATTCGCCGTCGGGGCGGTCGTGATCCTCATCCTCGGCGATGACCCGATCGCTGCGTACAGCTGGCTTTTGTCCAGCTCATTCGGTTCGATCGGCGACTTTGCGTGGATGTTGCATTACGCAACGCCGCTTATATTCACAGGGCTTGCCGTTGCCGTCGCATTCCGATGCGGCTTGTTGAATATTGGCGCCGAAGGACAGCTTTATGTTGCCGCCTTTGCGACCGCGTGGATCGGCATAAAGCTTGGCGGAACGGTCGTTAATATCGCCGGCAAAGATCAAAGCTGGGCATGGGCGAGCCTGCCGTGGTACATCCTTGTGCCGCTCTGTATATTGGCGGCTATCGTCGTCGGCGGCATTTGGGGTGCGATACCGGGCTATTTGAAGGCGAAGTTCGGCTCGCATGAGGTGATCAACACCATCATGCTGAACTTCATTGCCATCGCTCTGGTCAGCTATCTCACGCAATATCATTACAAGATTCCGGGCGATGCCATTTTGCAGTCCGCACCGATCGGCGATGCCGCGCATATCCCGCAGCTCAATGAGTTCCTGCCTTTTATACCAAAGGACGTGCCGCTGAACGTCGCATTCCTGCTTGCGATCGCGATGTGTGTCTTTGTGTATCTCTTCCTTTGGCGGACAAAGTGGGGCTACGAACTGCGTGCCGTCGGTCAGAATCCTTCGGCAGCCGAATACGGCGGCATCGACCCGCGTAAACAGATCATTGTCGCAATGACCTTCTCGGGCATTCTCGCCGGAATGGTAGCCATAGGCGAGGTGCTCGGTACACGGCATAACTATTACGACGGGTTCTCAGCCGAATGGGGCTTTCTCGGGATAGCTGTCGCTCTGCTCGGGCGCAATCATCCGCTTGGTGTTTTTGTCGCGGCGTTGTTCTTCGGCGTGCTGCTTCGCGGCGAGATATTTGTCGATGCCTTTACCGCAAAGGTCTCAAAGGATCTCGGCTGGGTGCTGCAAGCGATCATCATTTTATTCGTCGCTTGTCTTCAGAAATTTGCGAGGAAATAAGGAATGGGCGAGCTATTTTCGATCGCATTATTGTTTTCGGCCATAAGGCTTGCGACACCGCTGATCTTTGCGGGGCTCGGCGGCCTGTTCTCAGAGCGTTCGGGTGTCATCAACATTGCGCTCGAAGGCCTTATGCTTGCCGGCGCATTTACGGCCGCGGTCGTTACATACCACTCGCACAACCCGTATCTCGGCTTTATCGCAGGTATGACAGCCGGCGCGGCGATGGCATTGGTCTATGCCGTCTCGTGCATCAAGTTCGAGGCTGATCAAGTGGTTGCGGGCATGGCGATCAATTTTCTTATGATCGGTGTACCGGCACTCATAAGCGGTGCAGTTTACGACTCGGCAGGTTCGACACCGCAGATCAGCAAGGCGGACCAACTGCCGAATTACTTCAATCAGCTTTCCATCGCCTCGATCATCGTATTCGCTCTCGTTCCCGTCGTTTGGTATGTGATCTACAAAACGCCGTTCGGCCTGCGCATACGCGCCTCGGGCGAAAATCCGCAGGCGGCGGACTCGGCGGGCGTCAATGTGATACGGCTTCGCTATCTCGCCGTGACGATCTCAGGCATACTGGCCGGAGCCGGCGGCGCGTATCTTTCGATCGGGCAATCGTCACTCTTTACGCGAAATATGACCGCAGGGCGCGGCTTTATCGCACTGGCCGCTCTCATCCTTGCGAAGTGGCGGCCTGTTCCCGTGCTTCTCGCATGCCTATTCTTCGGCTTTACCGAGGCCCTGACGATACAGATCCAGGGTGCACCGTGGGCCAAGATCGGCGGCGAAGAGATACCGGTGCAGTTCATACAGATGATCCCGTATGTACTTACGATAATCGTGCTGGCGGGCTTTATCGGGCACTCGCGGGCACCGAAGTCGCTCGGCATCCCTTACAGAAAAGAAAGTTAGGCAACATCTTTTGCAAGGCAGCGGAACCTACTATTCCAAAAATTGATTTGGATGTGGTAATCTTTCATTCCCGTTATGTCCTACGAAGAAGCCGCCAGAGCCGCCGATCATATTCGCCAGCGATTTCCGCATGAGATAAATACCGCGATCGTACTCGGCAGCGGTCTCGGTGCTTTTGCCGATGAGGCCGAGGATGCGGTAAAGATACCGTACGAAGAGATACCGGGATTTGCACGCTCGACCGTCGAAGGCCACGCGGGACAACTCGTCCTTGGCAAGATCAGCGGCATAAATGTCGTCATCCAGCAGGGTCGCTTCCATTATTACGAAGGCTATGCGATGGAGCAGGTGATGCTTCCTGTACGGGCGTTCGGCGTTATGGGCGTCAAGAACCTCATTCTTACAAACGCCGCGGGCAGCCTCAACAGCGATATGCTGCCGGGCAGCCTTATGCTCATCACCGACCATTTGAACTGCCTCGGCATCAATCCGCTTCGAGGGCCGAACGACGACCGTTTCGGGCCTCGCTTTCCTGATATGACGGCGGTCTATGACCGTGAATTCGCCGAAATTGCCGACACTGAGGCTCGTGCGATAGCCCATGAGCGATTCGAGAAGGGCATCGATCCCGAGCGGATCGACCTGCTTCACCGCGGCATATACTGCGCTCTTTCAGGCCCGACGTACGAGACACCCGCCGAGATTCGAATGTACCGGCAGTTGGGTGCTGACGCCGTAGGAATGTCAACCGTGCCCGAGGCGATCGCGGCGCGGCATATCGGTATGCGTATCCTTGGGATCTCGTGTATTACGAATTTGGGCGCGGGAATGAGCGGCGAGGCTATCAACCATGCCGAAGTGATGGAAACGGGCGACAGGGTTGCTGACGTTTTCAAGGAGCTCTTGCGGCGGATCATCGGCCGCATTAGCTGAGCGCCCTGCGTTCGATCACGTCATCGGCACCATCGGCAAGGCGGGTAACATCTTATGATCATTGGAATATGCGGCGGCACCGGTTCGGGCAAGACGACCATTGCTCGTGCGATAGTTGACAGCATCGGCGCCGACAAGGTCGTGTTGGTAGAACAAGATTCGTATTACCGAAACCTTTCTGACATGCCGCTCGATGAACGGCATCAGGCAAACTTCGATCATCCCGACTCGATCGACAGCGATATGCTCGTCAACCATCTTCAGCGGCTGAAACAAGGCCTGGCGGTCGAGATGCCGCTCTACGATTTTAAGACGCATACCCGAAGCAGCAAGATCGAAGTGATCGAGCCGAGGCCCGTCGTCCTTGTCGAAGGCATTCTGATCTTTACAGAACCGCGTGTACTTGACCTGCTTGATGTGCGCATCTTTGTTGATACGCCGGATGATATCAGGCTGATGAGGCGGCTGAAACGCGACTTTGTCGAGCGCGGCCGCACATATGAGCGGACACTCGAACAATACGAACGCACGATCCGCCCGATGCACTTCGAATTCGTCGAACCGTCAAAACGCTACGCCGATATCATAATTCCGGAGGGCGGCCAGCTTGGCGTCGGCGTCGATCTCGTATGCGGCCTGGTGCATCGAAAATTGAATGAGGAGAGCGGCGATAAATGAGCGAGGATAAGAATAAGGAGCTTATCGATAAGGCGTTGGCCGTTAGGGAGAATGCTCACGCGCCCTTTTCAGGCTTTCGTGTCGGCGCCGCCGTCGAGGCTGAGGACGGCACGACCTTTACCGGCTGCAACGTCGAATCGGCCAGCTTCGGGCTGACCGTATGCGCCGAACGTGTCGCTATCTGGAAGGGCATCTCGCACGGTGAAAAACGTTTCAAACGCATTGCTGTCGTTGCCGATACCGAAGAACTAACGCCGCCTTGCGGCGTTTGCCGCCAGATAATTTGGGAATTCTGCGGCGATGTGCCTGTGATCTTGGCAAACCTGCACGGCAGATCCGAAACGGTGCAGATGAGCGATCTTCTTCCGCGTGCCTTTGACTCGAAATTTTTGAAGTAAGTTCGTATACACCGTTTTTGATGGATAATTCAATAGGATCAATAGGTTAACCCTGCAGATCATCCACTGAATGGCTGATTTACAACCATTTAATAGTTGATCTTTATCCGCTGAACAGGTCTGGACTGGGCAATGACGGAATGTTAACTATAACAGACTGGCAAAATGTATAAACTCGGTAGAAAGAATTAGGCAAACCAAGATCAAATGAAAACAAAGTCGCTCATCATATCGCTTTTTCTGGCCCTTCTATTTTTTCCCGCAGTTCCGGCGGCGCCGCTTTCACCGGCGCCCGTCGATGTGCTGATCGTTGGCGGCACTGTCGTTACGATGAACGGCAAACGCGAAGTGATCGATGACGGTGCCGTCGCAATAAGAGGCGACAGGATCATAATGGTCGGAAAGCGTGCCGATGTCATATCCCGCGTCGCCCCAAAGCGTATCCTTAACGCCGCCGGAAAGGCGGTCATTCCCGGCCTTATCAATACGCACACGCATGTGCCGATGTCGCTGTTTCGCGGCATTGCGGACGACCTTGATCTTAACGAATGGCTTACAAAGTACATATTTCCCGCCGAGGCAAAAAATGTCGATGAGCCGTTCGTGCGTGCCGGCACGCGGCTTGGCCTCGCGGAGATGATACGCGGCGGTACAACGACCTTTTGCGATATGTATTACTTCGAGGATGCGATCGCAGAAGAGACGAAGAAGGCGGGCGTTCGCGGCGTGCTTGGCGAGACGATCATCGACTTCCCCGTCGCCGACAATAAGACCAATTCGGAAGCGATGGCCTATACCGAGCGTTTTATCAAAAGATGGCAGAACGATCCGCTTATCATCCCTGCGGCCGCTCCGCACGCGCCATACACGGTATCGACCGAACACTTAAAAGCGATCAGGCAGTTGTCCGACCGGCTCGATGCCCCGGTGGTTATCCACGTCGCTGAAACAAAGAAGGAGCGCGATGACATTAAGGCACAGTACGGCGACACGCCGGTCAAATACCTCAGCCGCATCGGCCTGCTTACGAAACGGACCATTGCGGCACACTCGATATGGGTTACGGATGACGAGATCGACATCCTCAAGGCAGCGGGTGTCGGCGTCGCTCACAATCCTCAATCGAATATGAAGCTTGCGTCCGGCGTTGCACCGATACCCGCGATGCTGGCAAAGGATGTCGCAGTCGGCCTCGGCACTGACGGTGCCGCGTCGAACAACGATCTTGATATGTGGGAAGAGATCGACACCGCCGCAAAGCTCCATAAGGTATTCACCGGCGACCCGAAGGCCGTCCCTGCCGAGAAGGCATTCGAGATGGCGACCATCCTTGGAGCACGCGCTCTTCACATCGACGATATCACGGGCTCGATCGAACTCGGCAAACGCGGCGATATTGCCATCGTTGATCTCGACAGCCTGCATCAGACGCCGTATTTCAATATCTACTCTGCTCTCGTTTACACGACAAAAGCCTCCGATGTCCGCACCGTGATAATCAACGGGCGCCTTGTGATGCTCGATCGGCGTTTGCTCACGTTAAACGAAAGTGCTATAAAAAAAGACGCACGCCATTACCGCGACAAGATCATCAAAAGCCTTAACAATTGATCTTGCGGCTCAATAAATGAACAGGGCCGGCGTTCGGTATTGATGATCAGCGTGCTTTTTACGGGTCATACAAGTGAGCCTTCAATGCATTGTTCGCTTGACCTTTTACGGAAGATCCAACTCGCTTTGATGGAGGAGAGAAGATGCCGTTAAATGTCAGAAGGTTTTGCTCTTCGGTTTTATTGGTTCTCATAGTTTCAATAGGGTTTACGGCGGCACAGACCACCGAACCCGCAGCAGCACAAAGCACACAGCCGGCAACTTCGGGCGATATGATGCGCCAGCGTATCTCAAAGGCCAAGGCCTTTATCGTCGTGCGCAACTACAACGCAGCGATATACGAGCTTGAGAATATCCGCCGCGAATCGGCCGACCCTGCCGTCCAATCTGTTGTAAACGTCCTTTTGATGAACAGCTATCTAGAACAGGGCGATTATAAACGTGCGCAGGAGCTGCTAAACGACCTTTATAATCAGCAAAAGACCACGAAGGCCGGTGCGGCCGCGAACTATCGTGCCGCGGCAGGCCAGATCGTTAAAGGTGCTAAGGATCGCGCCGAGCGTTATCGTACACTTGGGCTTAGCATCACCGACAAGACCCTGCCGCTCGAAGCACTCAACGACCTTGATCGTATGCGTGAAACGCTCGAGCTCGTCATCACTCAAGGCAAAGAGATCGCAAAGACGCCCGCACGTTCGCAAGATGCAATGGCGATGCTGGAGGAGGCCGCGGCGTCACGAAGTATTCTCGGCAGGGATGATTACGATTCGAGACGCTGGAAAGACGAGCTGTCTGATACGCGGGAGGCCCTCGCCAATTCACGCAGCGTCATTCTCGATGCGATGCCCGGGACCACGGCTGTAGCAGCGGGCACTCCGGGCCAAACACTGCCTGCGAACCCCGCTGTTCAACCCGCGGCGGCACCCGTAGCAGTTGTGGCTTCCGCCCCTTCACAACCGGCGGCAACCGTACGCGAACGCCAAGTACAGCAAACCGCACCGCCAAAGGTCGAGAATACCGTTGCCGTAAAGAATGTACCGGAACCGAAGAAGGAGGAGCCTAGATCCGCCGCTCCGCCCATTGATCCGACAACGCCGCTCGAGGTCGGCGGCCGATTGGTCTCTTATGCGACGGAAAAGGCTCAGCCGATATATCCCGCAATTGCGCGTACCGTTCGGGCTACCGGAACGGTTACAGTACAAGTTACTGTTGACGAACACGGCAAGGTCACATCGGTCGAGAAAACGACCGGCCCGGAATTGCTGCAAGGCGCCGCTGAGGATGCGATCCGTAAATGGCGTTTCAAGCCATTTACGCGCGACGGCCAACCGGTGCGTGCCAACGGCTACGTCAATTTCAATTTCAGCCTTTGACTTTCCCCTTAACTTACTGCAAATGTAATGCGGCGGCTCTTGTCAACGAGTTCGCCGCTCCTTGTATATGGATCTTCCCGAAGAGATCGAGCTGGCAAAAAAACAGCGTGTTCGCGACCGTCTGCTCGAACGCCTGACGAACCGTGAAGAAGAGATGGCGGAACTGCGGACGATCCAACAGCAGTTCGAAGCCCGCTATACGATGACGGTAGGCAGGCTATACGCCGAGATCGACGACCTTGAAGCACAGATCGCCGAGGAGGAATACAAGCTGGTTCCCGATGACGTTGAGATAAAAAAACGGGCTGAGGAGCTCCGCCGCCTTGCCGAGGAATCAGCAAAACGTGCCGAAGAAGCCGCCAAACGGGCGAGCGAATGGAAGCCAACCGCCGAAGCACGCAAGGCCTATCACAACCTTGCCAGAGCCATCCATCCGGATCTGGCGATCGACGCGGCCGAAAAAGATAAGCGGCATATGCTTATGGCCGAGCTGAACGAGGCTTTTTCAAGCGGCGATCAGGCAAAACTGGAACAAATGGCTGAGGACCTGCGTTTCAGTCCGCATCTTGTTCCCGGCGATACCATCGGTGATGAACTTGTCAGAGCGATAAGGCAGATATCACAGATAAAAATGCGAATGGCGGCTTTGGTCAGAGAGCGCGAAACGATCGAAAAGAGCGAATTATTCGAGCTGAGGCAGCGTGTCGAGGCAGAATCCGCGGAGGGCCGAGATCTTCTCGATCACATGGCTAATCGTACACGTTCGCATATCGGCAAGGTTGCACGCCGCCTCGAACATCTCAAAAATGTAAACTCTGCGGCCGAAGAATACGTAAAAGAAACATTTGGGCTTGATATTGCCGATTTTCGTGAAGAAAAAAAATAAAAAATAACCCATTTGGATGAAATAGGTACTTGACTTTCTCTTCACCTATGTTAAACTCATACCTTGGTTCGGGGTTGAAAATCGATCAATTTTCGCTGACAGCGTGCTCCACGTACGTGGTCGCGGAAAAAGAGGGAGGCGGTGTGGGAGACGTCTCCCTCGCTTTTTTTAGAGGGAATTTCCCGCCGCGTATCCTGATGACCAAGCCCACTGAAAGTTATAGCCGCCCAACCATCCCGTCACGTCCGCAACTTCACCTATAAAATAGAGGCCGTTCACGCTGTTCGCCGCCATTGTCTGCGACGAAAGTTCGTCTGTTGAGACGCCGCCGAGAGTTACTTCGGCTCGATCATAGCCTTCGGTTCCGTCAAACTCGGCTTCAAAATGATGGATCGACCCGATGAGCGTTTCAAGATCGCTTTTTGAAACGTCAGCGGCGCGTTTGTCTGCGAGTACTGCGGGCACAATTGCATCGACGAGACGCTGCGGAAGCAGATCAGAAAGGATGGTCCTTACCTTACGGCCGCTTCCGCGAGCCTCAACGAACGCATTGTCGATCGAGCCGGCCGGCAGCAGATCGATCTTGGCCGTGCCGCGCGGCGGTAAATAATTGGATATCTGTAATATCGCAGGGCCTGACATCCCTCGATGCGTAAAGAGTACATCATCACAAAATGAGGCCTTCTTGTGGGTAACACAAGCGTTTAACGACGTGCCGGCGAGATGAGCGAAGCGTCGATCCGCAAGCGTCAAGGCGACCAGCGACGGCCTTGTTTCGACGATCTTGATACCGAACCGGCGGGCTATACGATAACCGAGGTCTGTCGCTCCGACCTTTGGGAATGAAAGGCCGCCGCAGGCAACAACGAGCTTGTCGGCGCTGAATTTTCCGCGGCTTGTTTCAACAGTGAAGCCCGCATCCTTTTTAACGCCGATGACATTGCAGCCCGTCTCGACAGCAACATTTGCAACGCGGCACTCGGTAAGCAGCATTTCGACGACCTGCCTTGCACTGCCGCGGCAGAACAGTTGGCCGGCCTTCTTCTCGTCGAACGCGATTCCGTATCGGTCGATGAGTTTGACGATATCGCTCGGCGTAAAGCGGCTGAGCGCCGACTTTACAAAATGCGGGTTCGCCGAGATGTAGTTCTCGTGCGATACGCTGCGATTCGTGAAATTACAGCGGCCGCCGCCCGAAATAAGTATTTTGCGGCCGGGCTCGCTATTGTGTTCGATCACGAGTACTCGGCGGCCGCGTTTGCCTGCCGTAACGGCACAGAACAGACCCGCCGCACCGCCGCCTATTATGATCGCATCGAACCGCATTTATGCGAGATAACGCTCTTTGAGTATCGCTAGATGGTGCCGCACGTGCCCGGCTGCGATATAGGCAAGCGCACGCACTGATACATTCTTGGAGCTTGCGGTACCGATCCGCGTCAAAGCACTGTCTTCAAGGCCTGCAAGCATCGCTATATTTGCACGGCGGGCGAGGTCAATATCCTCAAGCAAGCTGCCGATCGTCCGGGCATTGGCATTTGAGGTTTTGACGTAATCATCTTGTTCAAAACCCTCGATAGGCGTCCTGTCGCCCCGCGCGATCCGAAGCATTCTGTAGCCAAAGATGCGTTCGCAGTCACTCACATGGCCTAGCACCTCTTTTATCGTCCACTTTTCGGGTGCGTAAGCATAATTTCCTTTTGCATCCGCCATACCCGCAAAGACGGTCGTTAGTTCCTCCGCTTGGCCTTGCAGTACCGGCCATACATCGTCCTCGTGAATTTGCCGGATATATTGCGTGTGATACGGCGCGTATTCGTTAGCATCCGGCCTTGTGATGATATTCATGGTTGCTGTTTGTGCCTTCAAACGCCTAATATTAACAAATACTCTCGGGGAGCAACTATTTGACGATGATGTTCAAGACACTTTCGTTGATCATTCTGGCGTTCGCATTCGCCGTATCCGTATCGGCACAGCACGGCGGCAAGGCTGAGCCGAATCGCATCCATTTTGCAAAAGGCAGGACCTCAACGGTATTGGCAGGCGTACTCTCCCGCGATCAAGAGGCAGAGTACGTTTTTGGAGCAAAGGGCGGCCAAGTGGTTACGGTCACGAATTCGAGGCCGAGCGCCTTTGATTTTCGCATTTTTAGCGAAGAGGCCGATGTCGAGACCGAATTCGAAAGTTCACGCACTCTTAAGCTCACATTGCCGCAAGACGGCGATTATTTCTTCTATGTACGAAAGAAAGCGGGCGGGCCGCGTTCGGCGCGATATTCGATGACGATCTCGATAAAATGACCGTTCATCGAGATGTGATTGTCGCGACGGTCAGTGTTTACGGCCGTTGTGCGAGCGTCCGACATCGCTGAATGCGATATCATAGATCGCGTATTGCTGCCATGTATTGTAGTCGAAGTGCCACCACTCGCTCGGGTTGACCGTAAAGCCTTCGGCCTCCATCAACCGCCGAAGCAATTCGCGGTTTGCTCTCTCCTCTTCGGTGCCGCCTGTATAGTCCGGTGACGCGCGCTCGGTGAATTCATCGTAGCCCGAGGGCATTGGGATAGCTTTGCCGGTTTTCCGGTCGTAGATGCTTATATCGACAGCACACCCGCGATTGTGTTTCGAGCCTTTTGCGGGATCGGCTACAAATTTCTTCTGATCTTCGCGAACCGTTTCCCAGAAAAGCTTCGTTATCGTCCATGGCCTGTACGCATCGTAAACAATGATGCCGCGGCCCATTTTCTTGAGCTTTTTGTGCACACGCAGCAACGCCTCGGCCGCCGGACGCTGCAGGAATGCCCGTGCTTCCGGATATACAGGCCGCCCGACGAAATTCTCCGCCGTCGCATATTTGATATCGAGCTTGATCGACTTACTGAGTTTTGTGAGTTCTATCAGATCGGCCTCGCGTTTGCCATGCTCGGCCGGTAGGGCGACCTGAGCAAAAGCGGTCGTAAATAGGATAATCGACAGAGCGGCCGCCGTAAACAGGAATTTCAGGCGACGCAAGCTGATACCGGCACATAGGCCGAATGTTAGCACTCTGCATTCGAATATACGCATATCTGCGAACGGTATCGTCAGGCGATCCATAAGGCACAAATAAACGTCGGGCCGCAACTCGTTATTGATCTTTCTTCTCCGGCTCGGGTTTTACGTCGTCATCCAATATCACAACATCCGTACCGTATTTCTGATAATTCCTGAATCTGATCACGTTCCGCTGCTCGAAGCGCTTTCCCGACTCTTCTACCGTTCCGCGAAAATCGGACAGCGTAGGCAGCAGATATTTATCGCCCGAGATCTCGACCATGTCATAATCGATCGATTTTGTTACGGCCTTTACGGGGAACGCAGGTTCAATGTTCGTCAGTTGATAGTCGATGCGAAGTACGCGGAAAGTATCGCGGTCGATCCAGATGCGGCCTTTCTCGCCCGCAGGCGACGATGCGTACACCGCTCCCTTCAATCCTACGCCGCCGTCCTTATTATTCTCGATATCGATCTCGTATTCATACACGACCGCCCGCCGCCCCCGTATGACGTCGGTCGTCAGCGGCTCGAACCGCGTCTTGCTCTCGGGCTTGAATATCTTTTTCAGATCCTCGACGAACTCACCGCCGGACGTAGCGCCGTCCAGCCCGCTGTAGCTGTTCTGAACCGTCGAATCAGTAACGGGCGCTCCATTCTTTGCAAGCACCTTATACTGCTCGCCCTTTTCCGTGCTGTAGCTTACGCCGATCACAAGATTGTCGTACGGACGCCAATTGCCCGTTCCGGCATATGCCTCACTTCGTGTTATGAGCTGCTTTACAACAAAGTCAGGCATTTCAGCCAGGGCTTCGGCGGCGTTGGCACGGGCCTTTTCAAGGATCGTGTCCCATTCGGCCGATGACGGCAGTTTTGCGGCTTCGGGGTTCGCACGCCGGCGGTCGGCTTCTTCGAGGGCACGCTTGATCTCGTCATCATTCGCACTCTTTGATCGAGTTACGCTGCGAATGCCGTCATTGACAACAAAATCAATGCCGCGACGCCGTAACGCAGCAAGCACTTCCTGTCTTTTTGAGGGTGCTTTTTCAAGGGCATATAGCATCCGCACGAACTCGGCCCGCGTCATCGGCTTCTCTTGAGCCGAAATCAAGGACGCTATACACAATATTGCGATCAATGCCGCTGCTAGTTTCATCTTATCTATTGATGTTCGGCCAAGCGTATTCGTTGGACTGTCATTGTTGGCGGCTCGGGCGGCGCTTTGCCGCAAATGCCGGATCCATTTCCGCCGCTTTCTGGAAATGCTTGCCCGCAAGGTCTGTCATACCGAGATTTTGCAGCCGCAGCCCAAGCATCCAATGGAAATGAGAACTCTGCGGCGTATTGCGGTCTGCAATGGCGATCTGCGCCGCCGCCGCATCCGCGTCACCGCTCGCTGCAAGGGCACCCGCATAAACATTTGCTGCAAGCGGCAGCGACTCGTTCGCATCGAGGGCTTTTTTCCATTCCGCCATTGCCTCATTCCGACGGCCGAGCTGCCAAAGCGCCTCGCCTTTCTCCTCGTAGGCAACGATCAGATCGGGCCGCTCCGCCAATGCACGGTCAAGGTCTGCCGATCCTTCGTCGTAACGCTTGAGCCGATCAAGGATCGCCCCGCGATAATACAGGTTTATCGCACGGTCTCGGCCGTCGTGTCTGTCGGCGGCAATGCCGAGCAGGACGACCGCGCGTTCGGCGTTACCGGAAAGAAATTCGAGCCAAGCCAGTTTCGACAGCGCCGGATCGTTAATAAAAAGGCCGTATTTACGAGCAAGTTCGAGGTGCCGCCTGCCCTTTGCGACCTCGGACCGAGCCTCGGGCGTGAGCCAAGTTGACGGATCTGACTGAGCCAGAGCCAGCTCATCCGGCAGCTGAACAAGCTCGAATGCCCGCGTTCCGAAGGCCTCGTGATACCTTATCCATGCACTATGCAGGATCAAGCCCGCTACGGCGGCTGATATGAACAGGAACACCCATCCCGCCGAGCGTATCTTGCCGCGGAGAACAAGGCCGAATTTGTAGAACGCTACGCTGTCGCTTGTCAGGATACGCCACGACCGCATCGCAAGATACGTTACGACGATCGCGATCCCGAGCGCCATGAACATAGGCACGATCTGATAGATATCCCACACGGCATAGAACGAGAACGCAAAGACGATCGCGGCTCCGATCTCCTCGGGCCAAGTCAGCGAGGACGACTTTACCGTGCGTTTCAGTCCGATGGGCGGCTTGCCGAACCCGAAAAAAAGCGCGTCCTGCGGGCATACACTTACGCAGTCCATACACTTCATACAGCCGGGATCGACAACCATCTTGTATTTTTCGACCTCAAGATGCACGAGCACATTCGATGTACACGCGGCTGTACAAAGGCCGCATTGGTCGCAGGCATCCGTCGCTCGTATCCTGCCCGGAGCGACGCGTTCCGCAATGCCCCAAACCGCACCGTAAGGACACGCATAGGTACAGAAACCCTTCGAACCCATAAAATAGACCGTCATAAATCCGCAAATGAAGAGGAAAGGTACGGCAACAACAAGCGGCGGAAATGACGACCAGAATTCGCCGGTAATAAGGTGATTCGAGAATTCCGGGAAAAGGGATTCGCCCGGCTGTTTCATCAAAAATCGCCCGATGATCGGCCATGCGAACATATAAAACGCAACGATAACCGGAACATAAACCAGCAGACGCGAGCGGAACGGCCGCGGTTTGAGGCCCATCTTTTTTAGCAGCCACGCACAAAGGTCCTGAAGCGCCACGATGTGGCAGCCCCAACCGCAAATAAAGCGGCCGAATATCAGTGCGGCGATTATTGCGAGCGTGAAGAAGATGAATCCGGCGTTGACGACCCCGCGTTGCAGCGTGTACATCGCCTCCGACGGTTCGATCGGCGAAACTGTCGTTCCCGACCATTTCCACTGGACGAAATGGATGACCATCAGCGCGGTCAAAGTCGTGAGCACGATCGCACGCCATTTGCTCGCGCGCGAGTGGACCACGCCCTTCGGCCTCCCGGCTTTTCCGTCGATCACCGGAAGTTCGCGCCTGCTCGTGCCTGTGGTCCTCGAATTTTTACTGCCCGAATTCAACCTTTTTCACCGCATTCAGTTTCCAATATTAGAAGTGGTGTTTCAAATCAGGTGAATTGAGCCACTCGTGCTTTCGCTTGTTCACTTCCGCGCGATTTTTGACATTGCCGTGCGCATTTTATTAAAATACTGCGGTATTTCCTTCGAGAAATTGAGGCCGGTCATAACGTCGGTCCTCGGTCATAGGCAAAATAGTTAGGAGAAGTCTGATGAAAAGAAGATCAGCGAACGGCAAGATCCGTGTCGTTCTCGCAATTTTAGGATTTTGTCTGGTCATCGGTATCGCATTCGCTGTATCAGAACAGGAGACGAGCGCCGTTGCCAGCGGCCCGACCGGCAAACTTGAAAAGATGATCGTCGCTAACGGCGACGTGTCGATGCAGGTTGACCTGAGCAAGTTGAATAACGCCCGAACCAGAGGCACTACGAATGAACCGCTTCGCTTTGAGATCGAACCCGATTCATTCTTCAAACTGCTCGTCTTCAATGACGAGCTCCGCGGCCCGATGCCCAGCTCGATGGACGTAAAGCCGGCGAACAGGCCCGCCGTACCGTCCGCACTTGCCGCCTCGTACAACAAGCTAATGATCGAGAGCCTGCCTTGGGGCGGCCAGTATGAGCTTGCCGTACGCGACAGCGAAACGGGTTTCACGTTCTTCAATATCGAGGGGCACGAGTGGGAATATAATCCTGCCGGCCCATCGCTTGCGATCAAAGGCGGCCGTTTGCTCGTTTCGCCTGAATTCGCTCAGAGCCTGCGCAAGACAGCCCTTGCCGGTGCGATCGTCGGTGCTATCAATGTTGATATGAACCTCCGCACGGTCGAGATGACAAGCGTTGTCAACGGCGAAGAGACCGGCACCGTGCTTCCCGCAGGATTCGGCATGGAGTCGAATGCCAGCCTCGTACCCGGCCCGGATGTCATCGTCGGCGATCTCTCAGGCCTCGCACAATACGGCAGCCAAGTGGGTACGCAGGTCGGACTCGCGGTAGGAACCGATTCGTGCAACGCCGGTTCGGAGAACCTGGGCTGGTATCAGAACCCGAACAACAATCATCCGGTCATTCCGCAGAATCTTTATCGAATGAGCGCGAACGGCGATCGTTTTGAGCAGATCGGCCAATCATCGGTCAAACACGGCTTTACTGCATTGACGAATAATCTCTGCGGTTACGGCTGTAACGGCGTTGGCGGTTCGCAGCTCGGTGCGGGGTGTTCGGACCCATACAGCACCAGCCTGAACGCAGGGCCGAACCTCGGATCGCGTGCATGGGTCAACCCATTCACCGGCTTCTATCCGCGCGGCGACAGTGCCACACCGAACAACAATCACACCGGGCATTCGCACACTAGCACTTCGCACCGCGTACTCGTCGAGGTCAACGACCTGAACACCAGCATGAACTCCGGCGCGAAATACTACGCCGAAGGCCAGTATGTTACGCCGTCGGAATACACTTGGTGTCAATCGCATCCGGGCCAGTGCAATATGAACAATAACGTCTCATATCGCCAGTATTCGGTCTCGGGAACCACAAGCCCGTTCAGCTTCTCGCCGCAGGGATCGACGCAGAGACAGAAGGCCGCGATCACAGCGTGGACAGGTGCTACGATCCAGATCGTACAACCCGATCCGGCCGCTGACGGCATCGCTATGTTGGGTTATAAGGTAACTAATCCATCGGCCGGCGTCTGGCACTACGAATATGCTATCTATAACCAGGACCTGGATCGTGCGATACAGTCGCTGACGATACCAACGGGCCCCGGCATAACTCTGAGCAACGTCGGATTCCATGCTCCGCCGCAGCATCCCGGTTGGGCAAATGACGGCACTGCCTTGAACGAAGGCTTCAGCAGTGCGCCATGGACACAAACAATGGGTGACGGCACGGTGACGTGGGGTTCGGAAACCTTTCTCGGGAATCCGAATGCTAACGCCGTTCGATGGGGAACGCTTTATAACATCCGCTTCGATTCGAACCGACCGCCTCAGAATGGCAATGCGATCATCGGCTTCTTTAAGACCGGCGCGCCTATGACTGTTCCGGTACAGGTTCCGACACCTGTCGCCCTCACCAGTGTCAGTATATCGGGCCGTCTTACGAACGTGCTGGGGCAAGGCATAGCTAACGCCAAGGTCTCGCTAACAACGTCAGGCTCATCGGGTGCGAGATTGTTCACTACCACGAGTTCGTTCGGCTATTACTCGTTCGAGAATCTGACACCGGGCGAGACGTACACCATCGCTCCGACGTCCAAGCGCTTCACTTTCACGCCTTGGACCGGAACGGTGAACGATAATATGTTCAACATGGACTTTATCGGCGTTGCCATTGAGTAACGCGGCAGATCCATCAACACAAAAAAGCGGCAGGCTCTTTTCGGAGCTTGCCGCTTTTCACATTTACCTGTCTGAGCAGTGTCAGTTGACCCACTCTTCTTCATAATTAAGATGCCAATGCCGTGTTACCCACTCTTGTGCCGCCGTCATAGCAACGTTCTTCCACTTTCGCAGATTCTCGATGATCGACAGTGCCGCCATAGGCTTGCTCGGATCGCGCTCGACACGGATGACCTGTGTCGAAACTTCGATGATCGGCTTTTTCTCGCCCATGATCTTGAGTTGGACAGCCGAACCGACAGGCGGCAGTATCTCCAGGTTGACGAGGGCACTATTCTCCCCAAGATTTTCCGTCAGCCCCTCGACCGATACCGTCTGGCCGCTCTTCTCATCAACCCAGCTTGCCAATACCGGCATGCTTGCGACAATTCTATGATGCAATGGCGTTTTGTATGATGCAGTTGCGTATTCCGCGTTAGCCATTATTTCCCCCTTGGTCCTACTTATTCAATGCTATATAAAAACCGCCTTACCGGCGTTTCCTCATTAAAAGGAAACGCAAATCTAGGTCATTTTTACAAAAAAGTCAAGTATCCGCGATACTGATAAAAATTTCAAAAACATCACTATTGCAAAGCACTCTCCGCAAAGTGAAGAACGTTTGTAACATAAGGCATTACAATTAGCAAGACAAAGCCGACCGAATGTGCGTTTATTCAGCCGAATGCGTGCTGCCGAAATATTGGGCGCAAACGCCGCGATCGGCTATTTCAGGCGCGGAAAGGTACTAAATTTGCGTGTTCAAGAGTGAGCTACTACGCTTTTGCCCCATCTGCTTTGTTCGATCGATTTGGAAGGCTATGTTAAGTGGTAAAAGCTTGTGCAGCAATAGTTTGCAGTATTTAAGGAAGTTGCGGTTCGAACACGATGAACAAATTCCCATCTCATCTCAATCCAAAATCCGCAATAAAAATCCGAAAAACTAATATTTGACGGGCAGAAAGCCCTCAAAAAGGACAAAGAAACCAAAATAGACGGAGTCAAAATCCAATGTTCAAGAATTATTTAGGAAAGCTGGCATCGGCCATCGCGTTCGCACTCATACTGAGTGCCGCGACGATCTTTGCTCAGTCAACCGTAACCGGCGGTATCAACGGTAAGATCACTGATCAAGCCGGTGCTTTTGTGCCTAACGCCACCGTAAAAGTTACCAATTTAGGTACGAACGCAACTGTGACCGTAACGGCAACCTCGGACGGCGCATACAGCGTGACCCAACTCAACCCCGGAACGTATCGCGTTGAGATCACTTCCGGCAACTTTGCACCTGCGAAGGCCGAGCCGGTCATCGTAGAGGTCGGCCGCGCAACGCCGGTCGATGTGAAGCTCTCTGTCGGCACGGCAGAAGCTGTCGTCGAAGTTACCGCAGAAGCGCCCGTTATCAACACGAGCGACAACTCAAGCACAAGCAACTTCAACCAAACTGCGATCAATGATCTTCCGATCAACGGCCGCCGCTGGTCGAACTTCGCGATCCTCAGCCCGAACGCGGTTCCCGACGGAACCTTCGGCCTGATCAGCTTCCGCGGTATTTCGGGTCTGCTGAATAACAACACGATCGACGGCGGTGACAACAACCAGGCGTTCTTCTCAGAAGAGCGTGGCCGCACACGCATCAACTACGTTATCAGCCAATCGTCGATCCGCGAGTTTCAGGTGAACACATCGAACTACTCAGCCGAATACGGACGAAGCGCCGGCGGCGTGACCAACGCTGTTACCAAGAGCGGAACGAACCAGTTCCACGGCGAACTGTTCTACTACAACCGCAATAACCGGAACGGTGCACGCAATCCGCTGCAGTTCGGGTCAGTGCTTGTCGGCGGCGTGTCGACAAGGGTTCCGGTGAAGCCTGTCGACCTTCGTGAGCAGTTCGGCGGAGCGATCGGCGGCCCGATCGTGAAGGACAAACTGTTCTTCTTCTTCAGCTACGATCAGCAGCGCCGCAACTTCCCGGGGCTTTCGGTCTTCCAGAATCCGGGCTACCTCAACACCGCGAACCGCACGCTCTTGTTGGGCCTCGGCCTTACCAATCCCCAGATCGACAGCACGCTGAACTTTCTCAATTCGCTTACCGGCGAGACACCGCGTAAGGGAAATCAGAAGATATTCTTCCCGAAGATCGATTGGCACGTTAATTCGAACAATACGTTCTCGATCAGCTACAACCGCCTTCGCTGGAAGTCGCCGGCCGGTATTCAGACACAGGCCGTCAACTACTACGGACGTCACTCGTTCGGCAATGACTATGTGAACGTTGATTCGGTCAACGCTCGTCTTCAGAGCACATTCTCATCGAATATCCTGAACGAATTCCGCTTCCAGTACGGCCGCGACCTCGAGTTCCAGACCAGCCAAGAGCCGCTTCCGGGCGAGCCGCAGACCGGCCATACGTTCCTCGGCCCGCGCTCGCCGAACGTGTTCCTGACGAACGGTCTGCAGTTCGGTATCCCGAATTTCCTTGAAAGGCCGAAATATCCGGATGAAAAGCGCTTCCAGTTCGCTGATTCGCTGACCTACATCCGCGGCCGCCACACATTCAAGTTCGGTGCTGATATCAACCACGTTAAGGATGATACACAGAATCTTCGCTATGAATCAGGCGGTTATTCGTACAACAACATCAATGATTTCATCGTTGATTATGTACGCTTCTCGACGCCTTCAAGCGTGATCTCGACCTGTGCGACCAACCCGACCGGCGTCGGCCGTGTTCCCGGAAAGTGCTATACGAGCAACTACAGCCAGGGCATCGGCTCATACGGCCTCAAGTTCTCAACAACTGAGTACAACTTCTTTGCACAGGATGATTACCGCATCACGCCGCGTTTGACCATCAACCTCGGCCTCCGCTGGGAGTATGTCTCGCTGCCGTCGGCAATGCTGCCGAACTCAAGCACAGCTCAGATCCCGAATGATCTCCGCACGCTTGCCGAGGCAACCTCGACGCTTCCTAATGACAAGAACAACTTCGGTCCGCGCGTCGGTCTCGCGTATGATGTTTTCGGTGACGGCCGCACATCGCTTCGCGCCGGTTACGGCATCTATTATGGCCGTATCCCGAACTCGACCATCTATAATGCTCTGATCAACACCGGCAATCCGGCAGGCCAGGCACAGATGAGCGTACCGATCGCGACCGGTTCGACACCGAACCCGAACGCTCCGTTCTTCCCGAACATCCTGCCGAACAATCCTGCAAGCTTCACGCTTGGTGCGATACAGTTCTTCGCACGTGACTTCCAGTTCCCGCTGATCAATCAGTACGACATCGTGCTTGAACATCAGCTCTGGAAGAACACGGCGGTTTCGGTTTCGTACATCGGCAGCTTGGGCCGGAACCTTCCGACCTTTGTCGATCAGAATCTCAAACTTGTCGGATCGACGACCTATACGGTCAGCGGCGGCCCCGGAACGACATTCACACTGCCGCTCTACGGGCGTGCGAACACCGCGTTCCAGCAGTTGACCCAGATCCAAAGCACGGTCAATTCCGAGTACAATGCAGTTGTATTCCAATTCAACCGCCGCTTCACAAGAGGCCTGCAGATGAATGCGAGCTACACTCTCGCAAGGGCGACCGATACTAACCAAAACTCGGCGACCTTTACGCAGAACAACAGCCCGTACGATGCCTTCGACCGCAGCTATGATGAAGGCCCAAGCAACTTTGACGTTCGTCACAAGCTGGTCTTCAACGCAGTGTGGGCACCTCAGTTCTACAAGGGCCCGAAGACGTCGTTCTACAACTACATCCTGAACGGCTGGTCGGTCGCTCCGATCTACGTCTTCTACTCAGGCAGGCCGTATGACGGTAATGTTTCGGGAACGAGCCTTAACGGATCGAACGGTGACAACCGTTTCCCGCTCAATCCCCGCAACTTCTATCGTTTGCCTGCAATGTGGAATCTCGATCTGCGGCTCTCGAAGCGTTTCAAATTCAACGAAACGATGGCCCTCGAGTTCCTCGGCGAAGCGTTCAATATCGTCAACCGTACGCATGTATTCGGCGTCAATACGACGCTCTATACGCGCAGCGGCACGGTGCTTAACTACAACACGAATTTTGGAGCTGTCACGTCCACCGACAGTACACTCTATCGCGAACGTCAGATCCAGTTTTCGGCTCGCTTCCAGTTCTAACTCGTCCTTTTTAGGATCTCAGGCACGCTCGTTCATTCGGGCGTGCCTTTTTTTGTCTGTCAGTGTCGTGTATCTTTCCTTTGTGCGTATCCTGCAGATATCATCGGCAAAGACCTTCGGCGGAGGCGAGCGTCGTATACTAGACCTTTGCCGTTCGCTCGATGACCGCGGACATGAGGTGTTCGTTGCCCTTCGGCCGACGAATGAGTGGCAAACGCTGTTCGAGTTCCTTCCTGCCGACCGCTTCCTGCATTTATCGGTACGCAACTCTTTCGGTATGTTCAATGCCAAGGCGATCGCCGGCTTTTTGAAGGACAACGGCATCGACATCATTCATGCGCATCTTGCACGTGATTATCTGGCTGCCGCCCTTGCAAAACGCCTTACGCCGGCCGCCAAATGCGTCATCACACGCCATGCCGCACTTCCGCTAAAGCCTTTCCACAGGCTGGCGCTCAGGAATATCGATGCTGCTATCGCCGTTTCGGCAGGTGCCGAACGCGAACTGGCGAAAAGTTTCCCGAAAGAAAAGATCCGTCTGATCCCGAACGGCATCGCCTTTGGCAGCTACGACAGGCTCGATCTCGGAGCCGAATTTCGTAAGCTCCACTCTCTGAACGCTGATGCTCCGCTTGTCGGAACCATCGGCCAACTCATGCCGTCAAAGGGGCAACGCGACTTTGTCCTCGCTGCAAATGAGATCGTTAAGCACGTTCCCGATTGCCGGTTCGTCATTGCCGGGGTTGACCGCTCGATAGATAAACGTTTTCGACGCGAGCTTAGGCGGCTTGTTTCTGTGCTCGGCCTCGAAGACAGATTTCTATGGCTTGATTGGATCGCCGACCTCACGCCGCCGCTTTGTGCCTTCGATGTTTTCGTTTCACCTGCTCAGGCCGAGGGTTTGGGGCTTGTGCCGCTTGAGGCGATGGCCGCCGGAACAGCGGTCGTTGCTACCGATACTGCCGCAGCTCGCGAGATCATCGGCGAGATATCACCGCTCGTACCGCCCAATGATGCTCTTTCAATTGCCGCGTCGGTCATCAAGCTTCTTTCGGACGAGCCGCTTCGCCGCAGGACCGCCGAACGGCTTCGCTCTGCCGCACGCACGCGTTACTCAGCCGACACGATGGCCGAGGCGGTCGAGAAACTCTACAGCGACGTACTTGCGGTAAAGGCTTGATCGCGGTTTCGCAATATCCGCTTTATCGGTTTATCTTATTGTAATGAAAAGGGCTTGGCTTTTGGTGCTGATCCTGATCGGATCGTCAATGAACTTATCCGCGCAGACCGCAAAAGAATTTGGCACGATCTGGGATGAGGGTCACATCTCGAACAAATTCCCGTCCGATGTCAGGCACTCCGACCTTAAGGTCTACATCGAACAGCTTCGCAAGATCGGCGTTTCGGCAAGCGAGGTCGGCAAGAGCGGTGCCGGACGTGAGATCTATCAGCTTGAGTTCGGAAGCGGGCCGCTAAAGGTTTTTCTATGGTCGCAAATGCACGGCGATGAGCCTACTGCGACATCTGCTCTGATCGACCTCTTTGCATATCTCGAAAAGAATAAGAGCGAGCCGGGCATCAAGGATATCGCTACAAAATTGACGTTGCGCGCCGTGCCGATGCTCAACCCCGACGGCGCCGAAGGCTTTACACGAGTAAACCTCCAGAATCTCGACATAAACCGCGACGCCGTTAAATTGCGCACGCCTGAAGCTCGCCTTCTGAAAGAACTCCACAATGCATGGCACCCCAACATCGGCTTTAACCTGCACAATCAAAAGTATCTTACGACCGTGGGGCCGACTAATGCGCAGGCCTCTGTCTCGCTTCTTGTTGTTTACGGCGACGCGGCAAAGACGACAAATGACGGCATTGAACGCAACAAGCGCCTTGCAGCGGCGATGGTTCGCGCGCTCGAACAATTCATTCCCGGCCACATTGCCCGCTATGACGATGAATATACAGCATCGGCGTTCGGTGATAATTTCACGGCGTGGGGAACTCCGGTCATCTTGGTCGAAACAGGAGGGCTTTACGGCAAGGACGAGTCGTTCCTTGTTAAGATGAACTTCGTCGCATATATGACGGCCCTTCGAGCGCTCGCCACCGGAAGCGAGAAGAATGAAGATCCCGGTGCCTACCTCACTCTGCATGAGAACAGTTCCGGCGGCCTCGTTAACTTTGTATTTCGCTCGGCATCGGTCGGCGGAAAGAATGTTGACATCGCCGGCGTTACGGAGCGTACCCGCGCGAGCGCGTTCCAACCGGTAAGGATCCGTTCTGTCGGGAATATCGGAAAGGTAAGCGGGCTTGAAGAATACGATGCATCAGGATTCAATGTCGTCCCGCGATTCAGTACGCTAAAACCGGGTGAGCTGATGGAACTTCTATTTTACCGAACGGCCCGCAGCATCGATCTTAACGCCGCAGGCCTCGAAGGCACCGAGCCGCCTGACGCGATATTTTCCGGCGGCAAATGGCTTAAAGGCGAGGGTGTCGTGCCGCGAAAGTGAATGCTTAGCTTTCTAAAGATCAGCAATGTCGCATTGATCGACGAGCTTTCTATCGCGTTCGGCGAAGGGCTCGATCTTTTGACCGGTGAGACCGGATCGGGCAAATCGATCATTGTTGACAGCCTCGATGCCCTGGCAGGCGGCAGGGCAAGCAGCGATCTGATCAAGCAGGGTGCCGACACCGCAGTGATCGAAGGTATCTTTACCGCCGATGATACCGTGCTTGACGCATTGCTTGTCGAAAGCGGCATCGACACAGGCGATGAGATAGTGATCCGCCGCGAGATATCGGCGGCCGGAAGGAACCGCATCTTCGTCAACGGACGGCTTGTTACACTGGCCTTGCTGAAACGCATCGGAGACAGGCTTGTCGATATTCACGGCCAAGGCGAGCAGGCGATGATCTACGATGCTGCCGCACATCTCTCGATACTTGACGAGTTCGCGGGCCATCACGATCTGCTCGAAAAAATCGCGGCAGCGTATAACGAATGGAATTTGGTCAGCGAGCAGCTCGCGTCGCTTCGGCACGACGAGCAAGAAAAGCTCCAACTTGTAGATGTTCTGAAATTTCAGATCGATGAGATCGACCGCGCGGCCCTTCACACCGGCGAGGACGAAAAACTTGAGGCTGAAAAGCGCCGCCTTGCAAATGCAGAAAAGCTGTCAGTGGCAAGCGAGGAGGCTTACGGCCTGTTGTACGAGCGTGACGATGCGACGCTTGCAACTCTCGAGCGTGCCGCCCGCCGTGTCAATGAGCTGGCAGAGTTCGACCCGGCATTTGCGGAATTTACCGAAGGCATCGCTTCGGCACAGGCGCTTCTTGAAGAGCTTGCATTCGCGGCCCGAGATGTGCGTTCACGGCTAGACTTTTCGCCTGAACATATCGACGAGATCGAAACGCGGCTTGCAGCGATCGCCCACCTGAAGCGCAAGTACGGCGGTACGATCGAGCAGGTACTCGAACACAGGGAGCGTTCTGCAGAAAGGCTTGAGAATATCGGCTCGGCCGAACTGCGCGAAGCCGAACTTCGCAAGCAGCTTGAGGTCTTGGCCGCTGTCTATATGTCCGCTGCCGAAAAGCTGCGTCGATCGCGCACCAAGGCCGCACGTTCGCTGGCCGGCAAGGTTATGGACGGCCTTGCCGATGTAGCTCTTGAGGCCGCAGTATTCGAAGTCCGTCTAACGAGTGATGAGAATGCTTTCAGCTCACAAGGAACGGACATTGCCGAGTTCTACTTCTCGGCAAATCCGGGCGAACCCGTTCGGCCACTTGTTAAGATCGCATCGGGCGGCGAGGCTTCGCGTCTGATGCTTGTGATAAAGACCGCGGCGCAGCTTGGTGCCGACTCGCGGACCGTCGTCTTTGACGAGATCGACGCCGGTATCGGCGGGCGTGTCGCTGAAGCGGTCGGCCGCAAATTGAAAGCATTATCGCAAGGCCATCAGATACTGTGCGTTACACACCAGCCGCAGATCGCATCGCTTGCGGATCGACATTTCGTAATAACTAAGACAGCGGAAAATGGCAGGACGTCGATCTCTGCGGCTGAGCTTAGCCCCAAGGAACGAGTAGAAGAGATCGCACGTATGCTCGCCGGTGAGGCCGTGACCGAAGCCGCCCGCGAGAACGCGCGTTCGATGCTTGCAGGAGCAGGATAGGATCATGAGCGCAGACATAATCGCCCGCGTAATCCGCGGCAACACCGTCGAATCTATCCATCGCGGACATCTTTTGATCCTCGATGGTGCAAGGAATGTAATAGCATCCGCCGGCGATATCGACACGGTCGTATATTACCGCTCGTCCGCAAAGGCGTTTCAGGCTATACCGCTTATAACAAGCGGCGCCGCCGATGCTTTCGGCTTTACCGAGGCCGAACTGGCACTCGCGGCCGCCTCGCATTCCGGCGAGGCCCACCACGTCGAGATCGCTGCATCAATGCTCGCAAAGGCGGGCTTTACCGAAGCCGATCTCCGCTGCGGCTCGCATCTGCCCTTCAGCCAGCCTGATGCTCACCGCTTGATAGCCGCCGGCGAAACGCCGTCGCAGATTTACAATAACTGCTCAGGCAAACACGCCGCGATGCTTGCCTTCGCACGGCACATCGGAGCCGATACTGCGGATTATGATTCGCCGACGAACCGCATCCAAAAGCGTATATTACGATGCATCGCCGAGTTTGCGGAGGTTTCGGAAGAAAGCATTGCCGTGGGCGTTGACGGCTGTTCTGCACCGAATTTTGCCCTGCCGCTGCGTTCGCTTGCCGTCAGTTATCTGAATCTGCTCGATGCTTCGAAGTTCCACGAGGTTACAAATGCGGCGGCAAAGCGTATCGTCGCAGCCATGCTGAACCATCCTGAGCTGATCGGCGGGACGGGACGCCTCGACACGCGGCTCATGCAGGCCGGACACGCCAAATTGATCTCAAAGGTAGGTGCGGACGGTGTTTGGCTTTGCGGCGTGCTGCCGTCAGAACGCTGGGCAAATGGCCTCGCGATCGCCCTCAAGGTCGAGGACGGCGACGATCACAAGGCGAGGCCGGTCGTTGCGGCGGATATCCTGCGCCGGCTCGGCGTCGTTGACGGCGTTGAGCTAGCCGATATGTCGCCAATGGCGGTAAAGAGCCGCCGCGGCGAAACGGTGGGGCAGATCTCAACCGCACTCGATCTGCAAATATGAGTAGGAACGTACGCGAACTCTTCGACCTGACGGGCCGAACGGCAATAGTTACCGGCGGCTCGCGGGGGCTTGGCCGCGAAATGGCAGAGGCGCTCGGCGAGGCCGGAGCCAACCTTATGTTGTGCGCACGCCGCTCCGAGTGGCTCGATCGATCCGTGTCAGAACTCGCCGCACGCGGTTTCAATACAGCAGCCACTGCCTGCGACGTCAGTGTTCCGGACGATGTCGAGAAGGTCGTCGCAGAAACTGTATCTGCGTTCGGCAAGGTCGATATTCTCATCAACAATGCCGGCGTTTCTTGGGGTTCGATGCCGGAGGATATGACCCTCGAGCAGTGGCAGAAGGTCATCGACATCAACCTCACCGGCTCATTCCTTTTTGCACAGGCCGCCGGCCGCCGCATGCTCGATAATAACGGCGGCTCCATCATAAATGTAACTTCCGTTGCCGGGCTGACATCCTCGGCAAATGGCCCGTTTTATGCAGGCTATGCCGCCAGTAAGGCAGGTCTGATTGGCCTTACGCGTGAGCTTGCCGCAAGCTGGGGACGCCGCGGTATCCGCGTAAATGCGATCGCGCCGGGCTTCTTTCACTCAAGGCTCGCTGACCGCGTGATCGACATCTACGAAAATCAGATCCGAGAGGACAACATCATTCCGCGTATCGGTGAGGCAGGCGAACTGAAAGGCGTTACGGTCTTCCTCGCCTCGGATGCTTCGAGCTACATCACCGGCCAAGTCATACCCGTTGACGGCGGAATGACGGCTTGACGCCTATTTGACGAATCGAAATTTTCCGAACGCTGACGGCACATGAAAAGAGGGCTGCGGCGTCATCGTCGGCCGCCACGCAAGGTAGCCGCGCGTCGGCCCCGAGCCGACACAGCGAAAGAGGTTGCCCGGCCACAGGCCGTCAGGTTTCGGAGCAGTGCCGAATGCTGTGAACGGCACCCTGATCGCCATCACGATCGCATCGCAGTCGATACGCGCGGCGGCGCTCATTTGTGAATCAAGGTCCCAGTCCGTCTTCCGTTCACCCTCAATGACCTCGATGCCGAGGTCGAGCCATTCGCCGGTCGGAGCGACCTCAAATTCGAAATATTTGTAGGGTTCATCATTGTTAGGTGAGATGAAAAGCTCGCACACGTCGCGTTCCCAAAGGCCTATCGACTTTGCCGAAGCATCCGGCTTATCGCTGACGATCGGCGGCTCGGCATTATCCATATCGAACCGTGTGTACAAGGCCTCGCTCGACCATAGCAGCCGAGCAGTAAAATGCCTGCTCGCAGGTGCGGCTTCGCCTGACCAGTAGGTTTTTATCTCGGTCGCGTCCGCTGCCTGCCAGATAGCACTGTCGAGGAACGTGTCCGGCGGTTCATCCGCGTATCGGATCAGAATGATATCGTCTGCGCTCGTCATGCTCTGCGTACGATCCGCTGCTTTGCCCAGCGGGCCTCCGTTGCGGCGGCTTTGACGAGAGCCTTTGCGAAAAGCCGTATCGGAGCGTTGCCGCTGAACGCACCGGCTATCGCATAAAGTGTGTGAATCGAAACCCGCGGTTCATTTGAGACCGCGAATACAGGCTCCCACATCACCGGCATAAGCTTCGCCTTGAACGCATCGAGGCCGTCAAAGTTATAGAACCGCTGCCCATGCTTTCGTATCCAGCCGAGGAAGATCCGCAGCCAGAGCGGCTGTTCCTGCGGCGGCACATCGGCGCGGCATGAGAGCGGCGATAGGCCCAGCGTCGCATACCCGAACCCATCATCGGCAATCGTACGCATTGCCGTATCGATCATCAGCTCGACCGTACCGTTCGGTGCTCCGGGACGATGCGGAAATTGCTCAAAAAGCCAGCCATTCTTTTGAACCACCGGCGAGAGTACCACAAAGCCTGCTACCGTTCCGTTATGTTTCGCGACAAAAACCCGGCGGGCCGCAAGCCGCTCAAGCGTGTCGGATTCGACCATAAAGCGCAGCGGCGGCAGTCCTTTTGTCGCGAGCCATCGCGTAAGGCAATCAGCAAGATCCTTATTGCTTCCGGCTTGCTCGATAGGCCATTCTTCAACTTTAACGCCCTTGTTGCGTGCACGGTTCAGTTGCGCCCGCATCGATCTGCTTCCGGCCGCGGCGGCAGGCCAATCAGGAGGCTTCCATACAGGTTGTGCCCCAAGCAGTATCCGGCTGTAACGCTCATCGCCTGAGACCAGCGTTTCAAGCCGGGATTCGGCGGCAAAATAGCAGACGCCCTCACCCGCCTTGTCCGCTTCGGCCTCGAACTCTCGGATGATGTCGCCGAGGCGCTCCTTTTTACACACAGGAGCACCGACAACGACCCGAACCCCGTTTGAACGCACAAAGCCTATCACTGCGTCAGCGTCAGCGGCGAACCAGCGCTCAATGCCCGGATTGACGATCTGAAAGGCGGTCGAATTCCAACCGTGCGTGAGAATCAGTTCACGCGCAAGCACCAGGTCCGACCTTTCGTTGACGTTTTTGTCCATTCAAAGATGACCCGATGTCATCCTGCGCGAGTCTGAATTCAAAGCCGTGCCAAAACGAGCCGTGTTTAGCCGTTCAGGACCGTCTTGAACGCCATTTTGGCCAGCTTCCATGTGCGGTCCCAGTCTATCTTGCCTTCGGGGCCGCGGCCCAACAGCTTATCGACGAAAAGCTTTTTGAAGTCGCGCCCCTCACGCCGCAGCATGAATTCCTTTGCATACGGCTTTGCCGTCTCGAAGAAGTTGAATTCCGGGTCCGTTATGATGCCGATGCCTTCGAGCGTCATCAGAGCACGCATAATATACGTGAAATTCGACGGCAGACGGAACGGATAATCATATATCACATCTGCGAGGTCGTAGGCGAGCTCCTTAAAGTTGACATCCTTTAGCTTCAGGTTGAAATGAAACTCGAACATACGTTCGACAACAGGTTTTACCGTTGCTTGCGGAGTTCCCGGCTTTAGGAAATCCAGATCGATAAGGTCTTGAGCGATGCCTGCCGGATCCTTGCCCACGACGTGGAAAAAGGCATCGATCATCTTTGACTGCAAGTCCGGAGCGATGCGGCCGACCATGCCGAAATCGAAGAACGCGAGCCGCCCGTCATCCATCACAAGCAAGTTGCCGGGATGCGGATCGGCGTGAAAGAAGCCGTCTTCCAAAAGCTGTTTGAGATAGGTTTTGATCAACAGCCGGTTCACCTTCGCGGGCGAAACGCCGCGGCGGGCCTGCTCGTCGAGATCGGTAACTTTGATACCGCGGATGAACTCCATTGTAAGTACACGCTTTGAAACGGCTTCCCAATGGATAGCGGGAACGTGTATGTTCGCCCAATCGCGGAAACTGTCGCGGAACCGCTCCGCGTTGTGCCCTTCGGCAACATAATCCATCTCTTCGTGGATGGTTGCGTCGAACTCGCGCAGCATACCGACCCAATCAGCGTTCTCGTTAAGCTGCGGAAAGCGTTCGGCAAAGCGAGCAACCCTTTTCAATATCACGATGTCGCCCGCGATGGTGTGTTCAAGGTTCGGCCGCTGAACCTTAACGGCAACTTCATCGCCGCTGTTAAGCCTCGCACGATACACCTGCCCGAGTGAGGCCGCAGCTATAGGTTCGGCGTCAAACTCGCTGAAAATATCGGTGATCTTTCGCCCAAGTTCGCGCTCTATGATGGAATGCGCGACCTCATTCGGGAATGGCGGCACTTGATCCACCAGCGTACCGAGCTCCTTGACAAATGGCAGCGGCAGAAGGTCGGCACGCGTACCCATCGACTGCCCCATCTTGATGAAGGTCGGCCCGAGCTTGATGAGCTTGTTCTTTAGCCAAACTGCCTGCCGCTCTTGGTTCGTTTCTTTGTCGCGTTCCGTTCCGACATAGAAACGGCGCAACGCAAGCATCAAGATGTGAAAGAACCACTGCTTTATACGGACGAGCTTCTCGCCGTAAACCGCCGCACGCGTCAGTGAGATCGCCTTTGCCATACGAGCATCCATTCGTCTGAGATGGTGCTTGCGGTGAATGTCGTATTGATCGAGGTAAAGATAAAGCGAGAGCATCGCGATAACACGCGATATGCTGAGCAGGCGTATAGTACCGGCGATCTTTCCATAGCCCTTCTTGACGGATGGCAGCGGCCTTTGAACATTGCCGCCGCGCGCATCGCCGACGGCCGCCCTTTCCTTTAACGCAAGTTCTTCCATCTTCCGCCCTGTCTCATTCCTTGAGCCTGCAATTGTCCGGCTAAGAAAATGCTTCGATGCCGATGCTCACGCACTATATGCCAAAGAAGTCACCATTGCGCCCGCGTACTGACACTCACATCGCAGGCATATTCTTTACGCCCTGCCGTCCGAAATAGTTCAACGCGCGTGCGATATCACGCTCTATCTGTGCCCGAAGCTCGTCAATGCCGCCGAACTTCATTTCGTCACGAATGCGATGCAGAAAGCGTACCCGCAGTACATCACCGTAAAGGTCCTTATCGAGATCGAAAATATGCGTTTCGACCGACATATCGGCACCGTCGAATGTCGGCCGCACACCGACATTCGTGATGCTCTTGCACCAATTGCCGTCTATAAGCGTAGCGGTCGCGTAAACGCCGAATTTCGGCACGACGCGATTCACGGGATTGAGATTCGCGGTCGGAAAGCCGATCGTGTGCCCCCGGCGATGACCGCGCACAACTTCGCCCTCGATACCGTAGGGGCGGCCCAGCATTCGCCGAGCAAGGTTAACGCGTCCCTCGGACAGCAGCTTGCGTATCTCCGATGAACTTATCCTGCGGCCCCGCAGTTTCACTTCGCCGACCTCGTCGGCAAAGAAGCCGAACCTTTCGCTCTCATGCTTCAGCAGTTCTATATTCCCGCCGCGGCCGCGGCCGAAGGCAAAACCTTTTCCGAGATAAACCTCTTTAGCATGAAGCCGCTCGTGGATCGTATGCAAAATAAAATCCTCGGCGGGCTGCCGCGAGAATTCTTTGGTGAATGCGATGACGATGGCCTGCTCGATCCCGAGAACTTCGAGATTGGCAAGCCGCTGATCGAGCGTTTGAAGCAGCGGCGGAGCCGACTCAGGATGCAGTACGGCACGCGGATGCGGATCGAACGTGATCGCGGTCGAAACGGCGCCCAGCTCCTTGGCACGTTCGACCACGATCTTCATTATCTCTTGATGGCCGAGATGCAGGCCATCGAACACGCCAAGCGTCAGAACCGTCGGTTTGGCAATGCTCGCATTCTCTGTTCCGTGAAAGATCTTCATCGTTCGCTGCTCGATCGGCGCTTTCTATAAGAATATGGCGTTCGGCGAAAAAGATTAAGCGGCAAAGTGCGGATCGCTGCCGCGCTGCGGGCTTACGCGGCTCAAAATGGTATCAGGCCTCGCACTTCTTCGCCGGTAAGAACGCGATAAGCGGGTGCATACTGTGCCGAATAACTCTCGCTGTGATGAATAGCGGGATAACCGGCCTGCCGCATTTTCTTATCGAGTTCTTTCCAATTTTTACGCGTCAGCTTGCCGAAGTGCTCTGTTTTGAGCCTTTTGCCGAACTCTGTCCATGCTGTTTCAAATTCTTCACGGCTCCCGCGAAATTCCCTTGCGCTTGCCAGAAAAGCATCGAGCAGATCAGCTTCCTTGCCGCCGCTCGTCTTGAAACGTCGCAGACTCAGCCGGCCGATCGAACCATCGGGACAGAGCGGCACCCAAAGCATCTCGTCATCCTGCGGCTTTGCCAGCTTTGCCCATTCGCCATCGAGCCATTTTGCTGCCGAATCGCGGTCGGGCGCTGCATGTTCGCCGCCGCGTGTCGCTTGAAAGATCCATTTGTACGCATCTTCAACGCGTGTCGCCGGCTGATGCTTCCAGATCGGTATTGCATGGTCGAGCAATGCGGCAGGTGTACACAACAGCAGAAATGAAAGGAATGTCGCGATCATAAGCGAAGGTTATTGTAACAGTGTTCAGTGCCCTGTCAGCTTTTGCCGAGGCCTCGTCGGGAATTTATTCTGCGGATCAGTGCCGCTGAAAGGCTCGGCGGCAAATGTCTCGTTAAAAAAACGAACAGTTTGTTCTGAATACCCGGAACGATCAGGAATTTACCCTTTAGCGCACCTTCAACGCCCGCCTTTGCCGCCGCTTCCGCAGATATCCCTGCGCCGGGTTTGTCGGCGATGCCCGCCCGCTGCCGAAATTCGGTTCGCGTGATGCCGGGCGAAAGGATCGAGACCTTGATGCCTTGGCCCTGCAGCTCGCTCCGCAGCGATGCTGAAAAAGAATAAAGAAAGGACTTGCACGCGGCGTAAACCGCCTGCTGCGGCACAGGCGAGAATGAATAGACCGAACCGACATTCAAGATAATGCCCGAACGCCGCGGCCGCATCTGCCTCAGCACGGCCTTTGTCAGGTCGAGTGCGGCAGCGATCTGTACTTCGGTGAGAGCAAGCTCGTCGCCGAGTTCAGTTTCTGCGAACTCGCCCTTAACTGCAAATCCCGCATTATTCACCAAAAGTCGTACATCGTGCCGCTCGATCGCCGCAATAAGGGCCTTTCTCGCCTCCGGAACTGCCAGATCAGCGGCAAAGAACTCAGCCCTGATGCCGAATTCGGTTGTCAGATTCTCGGCCAATGCCTTAAGCTTGTCGCCGTCACGTCCGGTAACAAGAACGTCAAAACCACGCGATGCCAACTCAACCGCGACGGCACGCCCGATGCCCGATGAAGCACCGGTGATGACGGCGGTTCCGTGCAGATGTGCGTTCATTCGGAAACGGCAGGACGCGAACCCGGATTCCGCTCAAAGAAGTCTTCTTCCATTCGCTTGATGACGGTGCCGATCTCGCGAACCGCCGACAGGCTCGCACGCTTACGCGAGGCGTCAGCGGCAACGTCAGGCGATATTACCTGAAGGTCGATCTGAAAATGCGAACCTCGCGGCGGATAATTCGAATATGAGGTCTGCTTCGGGCTTCGGATATAAGCACAAAGCACCTCGGGTCTATCGAGCGAAGTGAGTATCTTACCGGCACCGAATCGCAGGCGGTCAACTTCGAATGTCGCCGTCCGGCTCCGCTGCCCTTCGGGAAATATCAGCACCAAATGTCCGCGTGAAAGCAAATATCGGCAAAGATTCAAGACAGCATTCTTATGCGCGGCCGAGCCTTTACGGTCGATAAAGATGCACTTCGTCAGATACAGCACCGCATGGTGGATGAACTTTTTCTTAAAAAAATCGCCCGCCGGAATATTCCACATAAAGGCACGATAATTAAAAAAGTACCAGCGGTTCGGTGCGAATGCCCAAATAAGCAGTGCCGAGTCGATAAAAGTGAGGTGATTGGCACATATCAGCAGAGGCGTGCCCGCGTGTTCCCTATTGAACCATATCCTTTGAAATCGCCGCCGTATCTCGCGCAAATTGTCGATGCGGTAGGCGCGGACGTACTTCATCATAAAGACCAAAACCGCACCAAGCGGCAGCAGCAGAATGCGGCAGACATTTTCCTGAAAACGCAGCTTCTCTATCTGCCACATCGGCGGATCGGCAACGTCTTTCGGCTGCGATCCGCCGCGGATCATTTCAATCAATCTTTCAGCACGAAGCATCGCCTAACCCAGATCCTGGTTGCCCGAAGCAAAGATATTGCTCGGATCAAGTGCCTCCTTCAGTTTAGTCTTCCATTGCAGCGACGTTTCAGACATGATCTCGGGCATGAATTGTCTGCGTATCTTGCCTACGCCGTGATGGTGCGAGAGCGAGCCGCCGCACCGCAGGATCTCTTCGCGGGCAATATTTTCAAGGTCAAGATAGACCTTCGACGGCTGCTCTATGCCTTTGAAGTAAAATCCGAAATAAAAGTAGATCGCAACGCCCGTGCGGTAAAGCTGCGTTATCCGCGATGTAACGAAGGGCTTGCCCGGCAGGCCGCGCTTTGCATATTCCTCAAGGAGCACCCGCTTTACGTTCTCACAGATCGCAAGAGCGTCGCTCCACTGGCAGCTGGTCTCGAACGACTCGGCGATGATGTAGTAGTTCATCAAGAAGTCGCGGATGTAGGCGATGCTGTAAGTGAGTTGATAGCCGCGGCGGCCGTTATCACCGCCGGCTTTCATTCCGCCGTGCCGCTTTGCAATGCGGTATACGTCCCGTTGCTGCCGCTCGACCTCATCGCGAGTGCCTTCGAAAACAAGCGTCAGAGCGACCATCTTGTATGGGTCGAAACCCTTGATCTTTGTAACAAAGAACTTCTGCACCTTGCTCATAAGGTCGGCTGCGGCGCTGTTCGATGCCGGCTTGAGTGCAAGGCCGAATTGGAACTGCAGGTTGTCAACAAGCCTGCAGCTTGCGGGCGGCGTCGACCCCATAACGAGATCGTGCATAAAGGCATAGCCGTCCTCGTAGGCCGGGAACAGCACCGAGCCGTACTCCTGCACCTCCGGCAGCGGAAAAAGCTTCACAACCGCCGATGTTACGATGCCGAGCGTCCCCTCCGAACCGAAGATGAGCCGACGGATGTCCATTCCGATCGACTCACGCGGTGCCTGATTGAGCCTTTGCAGCGTACCGTCCGCCGCGGCAACGGTCATATCGATGACGATATCTTCGATGTTGCCGTACTTGTTCTTTTTCATTCCGCTGGCATGTGTTGCGATCCACCCGCCAAGCGTCGAAAATTCGACGCTGTCGGGCTCATGCCCCATCGTTACACCGTAATTCTCAAGCTGCGACATTATGTGCCGCCCGACGGCACCGGCCTCGATACAAGCGGTCCTATTCTCGGTATCGATCCATCGGATCCGGTTCATTCGCCGCATATCGACCGAGACGATCATCCGCGATTCGCTCTCGCGGCAGCGAAGCGCGTCCGTTACGTTCGTGCCGCCGCCGAACGGTATAAGGACGACGCTGTATTGCTTAGCACTGACTATGAGTGACGCAACCTGCTCTTCGGTCTCGGGAAAGACGACCGCGTCCGGAATGCGTCCGATGCGGCCGTACTTTATCTCGAACATCTCTTCCTGCGTGTGGCCGTGTCCGTGACGCACACGGGCATCCAAGCCCGCATCGATCTGGCCTTCACTGAGAAATGTTGTAAGCTGCTTGAGAAATTCCGCATTCTTGACCGCAGGTGCGATCTCCGGCGGATAGTGCGGCTCGAAACGGTCGTTCACATCGAGATCGATATCAAGCGTTTCGCGTATCCACGGCAGAAGACGAGGCAGTTCCTTGCCGCTAAGCTCATAGCGGCTGCCTGTGATCGCCACGTTGCCATTGCCGTTGATGGTGAACGAAGTATCCTGAAAGCCCCAATTCTCAAGGCTTTCGGCCTCGTCCGCACCAATTGCCACAGCAGGCGGATAGATCAACTTTCTTTCTTGCACGCTCGCTATCGTATCGCACCTGCGAACAAGCGTGCTTGAACGATTCTGCTATCGGAGGAAAGACGTGAGTGAGCTCTCGCGCGTGAGGTCGGTCGGCGCGATGCCTAGTGCGGAGCGAAACGTCCGCGACAGATGTGCGGAATCTGCAAAGCCTGCTTCGTGTGCAGCCTCGGTCAGCGAACCCGTGCTTGCAAGCAGATGAAGCACGTCACGCAGTCGGAGCCAAAGCAGATATCGACGTACGGGAACACGCACATGCTCACTGAAAAGATGCGAAAAGCGGCTCTCGGAGAGATCGACCTCGGCTGCGATGTCCTTTACGAGGATGCCGCTCTCGCGGCCCGCGCGTATCCATTCGATGCTTTGCAGTACACGAGGGTCGATATCGTGCCGGCCTTGGCCTGCCGACATCGAAGCGATCATCTCGACCGCAGAACGCATAGCGGTGGTTGACGCTGCCTCGTCGCCGCTTAGGCCGCAAAAGGCCTCACGCAGCCGCGGCACCGGATCATTATCGATCGGAACGATATGATCCGTATTGGCCGAGCCGAACAGCATACGGCCGAACTCGCCCTCCGGTGCGATCAGCAGCATCGCCATCGCGACGCCATTGCCGCGTATCGCATGGCGGACGCCGGCAGGCACGAGTGCCGCTACGTGGTCACGCCACGTTTGGCCATCCGCACTTCGCAGCCCGAATTGGCCATCGAGAGCAATGCAAACCTTGATCGCAGGCGACTCATGCAACTCGGCTAAACCCGCGTTACCTATGAAAAGCCCGAAGTCTTCCCACAGCAGCACCCTGCCGCGCCAGCCGGCGCTATCCCTTCGCGAACTCTGCTCAATCGTCGAGCACATTATTCAGTCGCCTAAATGCTTTCCCTCGACAAGATAATTCTTTACATAGTCGGCCACGGCGGCGCCAAGCGGTGTCGTCCCGGCCGCGTAGCCCGCGTTGCGGATCCGCGAAAGATCGGCGAGCGTGTGATATTGATAGCGGCCGCGAAGGTGTTCGGGCATATCGATGAACTCGACATTCAACGGCCTGCCGATCGCAGCGAAAACCGCTGCAGCAAGCTCGTTCCACGTACTCATCCGCCCCGAACCGACATTGAACAAACCGCCCGACATGTCAGAACCCGAAGCGTTAGCGAGGGGCATGTCAGAACCCGAAGCGTTAGCGAGGGGTGCGAAGAAGTGCAGCGTCATATCGACCGCATCCTTTACATAAACGAAGTCGCGACCGAACTCGCCGTCTTTGTACTCGGGGTTGTGGCTCTTGAAGAGTTTGAGTTTGCCGGTCTCATTGATCTGGCCGAACGCCTTGTTGACCAGCGAACGCATATCGCCCTTGTGATCCTCGTTCGGGCCAAAGACGTTGAAATACTTAAGCCCGACGATACGGTCAAAGTAGCCGCTCCTCGCCGCATATTGATCGAATAGCTGCTTTGAGTAGCCGTAAACATTCAGCGGCCGCAGCCTGTCGAGGCTGTCGGTACCGTCCGCCATCCCTGCCGAACCGTCGCCGTAGGTCGCAGCCGACGAGGCATAGATGAAGCGAATGTCGTTCTCGAGTGCAAATTCCGCCAGATCCTTTGTGTATTGAAAGTTGTTGCGGAGCATATAGTCCGCATCGCGCTGAGTGGTCGAAGAGCACGCGCCGAGGTGAAAGATCGCTTCGACATCCTTAAGATCGCCAATGTCGTCAATAAGATCATCCGCGTCGATATAGTCTGCGAATTTGAGCGGCACAAGGTTCTTCCATTTGTCGGTCTCATCCATCCGATCGGCGATCAGAATGTCGTCGCACCCCAAGGCATTCAGCCGCCAGACGACCGCACTGCCGATGAAACCAGCACCACCTGTAACTATTATCCTCATGGGGTTTCTTTGAACCTAAATTTGTTCCTCGTATCATTGTATAAAAGAATCGCATAGGACTTCCATTTTTCATTTACATATGCCCGAGCACGAGAACGGAATACTGCATCACCACCGGCGACCGATGAGCGGACGCGATATTAACGAAGTGAACCGCGCGACCACGCCGCTCGAACTGCTCTTTGACCTGACATTCGTCATCGCTTTTGGCGTGGCGGCGTCGCAGTTCGCACACGCTGTGGCTGAGGGCCATATCACGACCGCTCTTGTCGGCTTTGGCTTCTCGGCATTCGCGATCTGCTGGGCCTGGATCAATTTTTCGTGGTTCGCGTCCGCCTACGACACCGACGATCGGCTTTTTCGCGTGACGACGATGGTGCAGATGATCGGCGTTTTGATCCTCGCACTCGGCATACCGGATATTTTCGCGTCGATGGATAAAGGCGAACATATCGACAACCGGATAGTCGTCCTCGGCTACGTGATAATGCGCGTGGCAATGGTGTTTCAATGGCTGCGTGCCGCAAGGCAGGATACCGCGCGCCGCCGCGCGTGCCTCGCGTATGTCAAGGCCATCTCGTTCGCCCAGATCGGATGGGTCGTAATGATCTTTCTCGACTTCTCGCTCGGCGTCACGCTCGCTCTCTCGGCCGCGCTGATAGCGATCGAAATGCTCGGGCCATTCTTGGCCGAAAGCAAGGACGGCGGCACGCCGTGGCACGCACATCACATCGCCGAACGCTATTCGTGCATGGCGATCATCGCCCTCGGCGAAGGGATCGTCGGCACCGTCGCGGCCCTTTCAGCCGTGATCGACGCTCAGGGATGGACGCTCGATGTCGCACTCGTCGGTTTTGCCGGAACGAGCCTCACGTTCGGGCTGTGGTGGGTCTTCTTTATGCTTCCGTCAGCGCAAGTGCTGCACGCACGGCGTTACAAGTCATTCGTCTGGGGCTACGGCCTTATGATCACGATCTCATCGATCGTCGCGACCGGTGCGGGGCTGCACGTTGCCGCATACCTTATCGAGGGCAAAGCCAAGATCGGCCCGGTTGCCGTACTGCTCTCGGTCGTCATCCCGGTCGTCGTCTTCCTTGCCTCAATCTACGCCCTTTACGCGTATCTTGCCGAAGGGTTCGACCGCTTTCACCTCCAGCTCCTACTCGCTACATTCCTCGTCATCGCCGCCGCTATCGCCGCCGCAGCACTCGGCATATCGATACCCGCCTGCCTCGTCATACTGACACTCGCCCCCGTCGTTACCATCGTCGGCCACGAAACTGTCGGCCGCAAGCACCTTGCCGCAATACTGAGTAAGGAACAAGTGTCGGTTTAACGTGCCTCGGCCCGAATACGGCGGCCGATCTCCTGCACTTCATCGAGGACACGCAGGAGATTGCCGCTCCAGAGCTTTGCGATCTGGTTCTTTGTGTAGCCGCGGCGAACGAGTTCGAGCGTTACGTTGAAGGTCTCGTCCGCTCCGTCCCATCCCTCGACGCCGCCGCCACCGTCGAAATCAGACGAGATGCCGACGTGGTCGATACCGATCTTCTTGACAAGATAGTCGATATGGTCAACGAAATCCTTTACGTTCACATCCGGGGCAGAGTCCTTTAGGCGTTCGCGTATGACCGCAGAATTCTTCGCCCTAAACGCCTGCATCTTTTGGAAGTATGCTTCCATCTCGGCCTCCGGCATCTTGCGGATCTCGTCGCGTGAGAGCAGCGTAAAGCCTTCCTTGGCGGCAAGTTCCTTCATCAGCTCGTTCATCTTGGCCGAGCGGAGAGCGCTCTTTGCCGTGTTCACATAGCTGCGGAATGCGACGGCCTGCACGACGCCGCCATTCTTTTTGATCGCCTCAAGCTGTTCGTCGTCAAGGTTGCGGCTATGATCGCAAAGTGCGCGTGCGCCCGAATGCGACGCGATCACGGGAGCCTTGCTCAAGGCGATGGCCTGCAGATTCGATTGCTTCGACGGATGCGAGAGGTCGATCATAATGCCCCATTTGTTCATCTCCGCGATGGCCTTTTTGCCGAGATCGCTTAGTCCGTTGTTGAGCCAAATGCCGTCGGCCTCGCCTGTGTTGGAATCGGCGAGCTGGCTGTGGCCGTTATGCGCGAGCGACATATAACGTGCTCCGCGGTCTGCGAATTCCTTGATGCGGCCAAGGTCCGTACCGATCGGATAACCGTTCTCGACGCCGATCATCGCGACGAGCTTGCCCTCTTTAACGAGGCGTCGAACGTCATTTGACGTCAGCGCAATGCCGATCTCATTCGGTGCGTACTTCTCGGCAAGACGGTGGATCGCTTCGAATTTGTCGATCGCATTCTTATACGCGGCCGCGTAACCCTCTTCGGTGAGCGGGCCTTGGCCGGTGTAAACCACCATCCACGAAACATCCAGCCCGCCTTCACGCATCTTCGGGAGGTTCACTTGCGTTGACAGCTCCTGCGTGTAATTCACCTTGTCGGTGAAATTGCTCGTGCTGATATCGTTGTGAGTGTCGAGCGTGATGACCTCTTTGTGGATCTTCAACGCCTTTGCACGTAGCTTGGCCTCGGCCTTGTCTCCGCGCGTCTGCGCAAGAACAGAAAGGCCGGGCAGCGTCGCAAACAACGCAACCATCGCTATAGCCGACAAAATTTGTTTCATTTATATTCTCTCCCGATATTAGTTCTGGTGAAGTTAGATTACAGGCAGACACACGAATCGAGCAAATCTCGCATCCGTCTCAATGGCCGACAACCGGATCGCAGACAGCCCCGCCGCTCCCTTACCAACCCAGAATATACGCGAACATGAGAGGGGCGACGATGGAGGCGTCGGATTCGACGATGTATTTTGGCGTGTCGGCGGCGAGTTTGCCCCAGGTGATCTTTTCGTTCGGGACAGCGCCGGAGTATGAGCCGTAGCTTGTTGTTGAATCGCTTACTTGGCAAAAGTAGCCCCAGACAGGGACGTTCTCACGCTGCAGGTCTTGATGCAGCATCGGGACGACGCAGATAGGGAAATCGCCTGCGATGCCGCCGCCTATTTGATAGAAACCGATGGTCGAATCGTCCTTCGCATTGTTGGTGTACCAATCGGCGAGGAATGTCATATATTCGATGCCGGTGCGCACGGTGTGGACGTTTTTGACGTCGCCGGTGATGACGTGTCCGGCGAACATATTGCCCATCGTCGAATCTTCCCAGCCGGGCACGATCATCGGCAGGTTCTTCTCCATCGCGGCGTACATCCAACTGTCTTTCAGGTCGATCTGATAGTATTCCTCAAGCACGCCGGAACGCAGCACCTGATACATAAATTCATGCGGGAAGTACCGCTCGCCCTTCGTATCTGCGGCTGTCCAGACCTCGACCATCGCTTTCTCAAGCCGACGCATCGCTTCCATCTCGGGGATGCATGTGTCGGTTACGCGGTTCATATGGCGGTCGAGCAGATCTTGCTCGTCCTGCGGCGTAAGGTCGCGGTAATGCGGCACGCGTTCGTAGAAATCGTGTGCGACGAGGTTGAAAAGGTCTTCTTCCAAATTCGCACCCGTGCAGGAAATGATCTGCACCTTGTCCTGACGGATCATCTCCGCCAATGACAATCCCAACTCCGCCGTACTCATTGCACCCGCGAGCGTGATCATCATCTTCCCGCCGTCCGCAAGATGTTTCTTATAACCTTCCGCCGCGTCGACGAGCGCCGCCGAGTTGAAGTGCCGAAAGTGATGCTTGATGAATTCTGTAATTTGTCCGTTCATAACTTGCGAATGCTCGTGCTAATAGCAGGCTGAAAGATGTACCGTTGTGTATAACGCCCTTACTAACGTGCGGGCTTCTGCATCTAACGCGAATAGTGAATTATAACCATTCGCCGCAATTAACGTAATTCGTGGGCTGCATAGACAGCGATCATTGGATCGATGATCTCTACTGGTGGCTGAACGAGCAGCCTGGTAAGTAACTGAACTTTATGACAAAAAATCAAGACACTGTGACCGCGTATTTGGAAGGCTTTGGCAAGATGGATCGCGATCTGATCCTTTCCTGCCTGACCGATGATGTTGAGTGGGTGATCCTCGGAATATATTCGGCGAAAAGAGGTCGCTTGGCTTGACGATGCAGATTTCGGGCACTACCGGCACGCTTCGTCTTGTAGCTCATATGCTTCAACCGTATGAGATCGCGCACCTGATCGAGAAGCCTTGGAGGGTCTGTCACCATTTCGCTTGATACTAATGTAATCTGGAGTATTATCAACAAGGTTTGTTGTTTATCATTAGTTAGCCGTCATTATGGCCATCAAGAAACTCCTTTTCGTCGACACCAATATATGGCTGGATTTCTATCGGGCACGCACCGAAGCGGGCCTTGCGCTGTTACGCCACCTCGAGTCGAATTCGGACAAGATCATAGTGAGCTACCAAGTTGAAGCCGAGTTTAAGAAGAATCGGCAGATGGCTATTCTCGAGGGTATGCGGGAACTAAAGTCACCCCAACAAATTGTATGGCCTGGGATGTTCTCCGACGCGCAAGCGACTCGAATGCTACAAAAGAATGTGAAGGAAGTGGAAAAACGTGTGAAGGACATGAAGAAGAAGCTTGGGCGAGTCCTATCTGATCCTGCTCAAAACGATGTGGTGTACCAAGCATGCCAGAGGATATTCCACCGGGAAAGCGCCCTTGTTTTGACTCGGGACGACCCGCGTCGGAAACGTATCCGAAATCGCGCTCTGCGACGCTTTCTCCACGGCTGTCCGCCTAGGAAGAAGAACGACACGTCATTGGGCGATGTGATAAACTGGGAGTGGATGGTCGAGTGTGCAATCACGGCAAATGCGGAGCTTACTATCGTTTCTCGAGACTCAGATTACGGTGTTGTGTACGAGGATACGGCTTACATCAATGACCATTTGCGCCATGAGTTTAGTGACCGTGTCAGTAAGAAGAGGAAGCTCATTCTCTATGCAAAGCTCTCTGAAGCGTTGCGGCACTTCAAGGTGCCCGTTACCAACGAGGAAGCGAAGGAGGAAGACTCTTTGGTCGCAAGCGATACGAACAAGAAACCGATTAGGCGCGAGTCCACTAACTCTTGGGTAAAGCTTCTGAACGAGATCATCGTTGGCGCCAAACGGGGCGTCGAAGACGATGACGGCTAACAATGCGTTCCAGCCGAAACTGCTTCGCTCCGGCAACGGCGTGGCAGAGAAAGCTTGCCACCCTGTTACCTGCGCTACGCAGTTCGGCTTAACTCAGGTGTTAGCCATCAATGGAGGCAATCGTGTCCGCAGAAATTTCGCAAGATACCGCAAATGCGCTGGGTTTTTATGTGTATGCATATATCGATCCACGCGATGAGTCGGTGTTCTATATTGGGAAAGGCGTTGGAAGGCGAGCAGTAGATCACTTACTTGATAAGACTGAGTCGAACAAGGTTGATAGAATCAATGAAATTCGCGGCGTTGGCCTTGAGCCGCGAATTGATATTATTGCGTACCAACTTCGTGATGATCTTGAATCTAGCCGAGTAGAGGCTGCGCTTATTGAGCTTATAGGAGTTGATCAGCTCACTAATCTTGTCAGAGGGCGCTTTAGTACCGATTATCCAAGGCGCCCGTTAGCAGATTTTATCGCAGAAAACAACGCTCAATCCGTAGATGTAACTGATCCAGCATTGCTGATTCGCATTAACCGACTGTTTCGGTATGGAATGAGTGCTGAGGCACTATACGAAAGTACTCGTGGAATTTGGGTTATAGGCGAACGCCGCAACCGGGCACGATTTGCAATGGCCGTCTACGCTGGGATTGTCCGGGAGGTTTATGAGATAGAGTCTTGGCACCGTGCTGGCACGACACTCTATGCGACTCGTGATCAATCAGAATTAGCCAAGCAGAAAGGTAAGCGTTGGGAGTTCGTAGGACATATTGCTTCTGAACCTAAGCGGTCGCAATATCTTGGGCGTTCAGTCGCTCATTTATTTCGTGTTGGGCAGCAGAGCCCAATTGTAGGGATCGGGCTGGATGGCTAACAAATCATTCAGGCCAACGCGGCTTCATGGCGCGGCTTAATTGAAACGTTATGCCGCGGTGCCGTCTGTACCTGTTGGGACGGCGACCGCCTCGAGCTCGGCCGCGTCGGCATTTGTCCCGATCCGCGATCCTCGAATGGGCATACCCGCGCGGCATCCGTTCGTTATGAACGGCGTAATGCACGTTTTTGAGACCACGCAAGACCTTACAGCGCACAAAGATCGATCAGACCGCCGAAATGAGAGACAGGATGCGGGATGTGCCGTCGCACGCTATTGTTCAGGCAAACCGATGCGATGCAGCAGGTCAGTAAAGCGCCGATCCTGCCGGAGCGCGTCAAAAGCCGGTTCGTTCCTGCACCACAACAGGTCAAATTCACGTTCGGCAAAGGATCGGTCAAGGAATTCGAGCGCCGCTGTGTCCCGGTTCAAGCGAGCATACGCGACGGCGACGTCGTAGGAAGTACCATTGCCGTCGTTGAGGTCGCGACGGCTGAATTCAAGCCGCTTCTTCCAGTATTCCGGCGACCCGCCGTGCTTTAGCGCCGCGGTCAATTCGGCAGCTCGTTTTGCGGCACTTTCGGCTGACTCTTTTTCGAGCAGGACGTTTGCGAGCTTATATTCAGCTATCGCTTCTTGAAACCGCGCCGTATCATCGTATGCCTGAGCGAGGAAAAGGTGGGTCAGCGGATGTTCCGGCTCGGTCTCGAGTACGCGTTTGTACTGTGCTATCGCCTCATCAAAACGCCGCGAATCGGCGAACCGCACACCGACATTGAATGCGATGCTTGGCGAGAACGGCTCAAGCGAGCGGGCTTTTTCGATCTCAGCCATGGCCTCATCATGCCTGCCGAACCAAGACAAAAATAGCGAATACGAACTATGAACCGTCGCAATATTCGGATTCAACTCGATCGCCCGCCGGTACTCAGCCTCAGCTGCGGGAAGATCCAAGTTGTCTTCGTAATTCGCCGCCAGCAAGGCGTGAACCTCGGGAAGTCCGTCATCCAAAGCCTGTGCTTTCAGCGTGGCAGCATTTCGCTTCGCAATAAGCTCTTTTATGTCTTCGCGCTTCAAATGTTTGTCGTAAACGGGCAAAACGTTATAGGCCGAGGCCAGGCCTGCATACGCCTTGGCATAGGCCGGATCTTTATCTATCGCCTGTTGGAATAGCTCCATGCTTCGGTGTATGTCCGCAACTGTCCGCTTGTTCCAGTGATAGAGGCCTTGCAGGTAAAGCTGGTAAGCGTCGGTATTGTGCGTGTCCTGCTTTGCGGTGGTTTGATCGCCCTGGCCCGCGATCCTACGATGCAGGCTGCTTGAAACCCTGCGCGTAATATCGTTCTGCACATTAAAGATATCAGCCAGTTTTGCTGTGTACTGTTCGCCCCATATCCGATGATTGTCCTCAGCATTATCAAATCGGACGTTGACTATGAGTTGGTCACCAACCGTCTTAATGTTACCGCTAAGCACGGCCTTCACGTTCAATGCGGTGCCGATCGATCGAGCGTCTTTTGTCTCGCCGTCCGAAATAGCGGAACGCCCCGACAGCACTTTCAGCCCTGACAGACGCGACAGATCGTTTATCAGGCTCTCCGCAATTCCGTCGCCGAGATATTCCATATCCGCGGACCGTGTTGAATTTTCAAAAGGCATCACGGCGACCGAGTCGATATCGGCCGCGGGCCGCACTCGACCGAACGCAAAGTACCATACGGCAAAAGCTCCGACGCCGGCCAAGACCAACGCAAATGCTGCCAGCCAAAGCCGCTGTTTGAGCGGCCTTCGCGGGACAACATTCTCTTGTTCGCCGGAAAGTTCGTCCGCCCCGTCAGCTCCTCTCGTTACAGCGCTTTCTTCCGCGGAGGCCGGCTCAACCGTCTCGTCGTGATTCCCGCCGTTCCGGTCACCGATGACCGGCCGCACCTCGGGCAGGAATCGGTAGCCGTGTCCGCGTACGGTTTCGATGAACTTTTCTTTGCCTTTTGCGGCCCGCTGTTCGCCAAGCGTTTGCCGCAGTACTGAGATCTTCTGATCGAGATTATTCTCCTCGACGATGGAATCAGCCCAAACCTCGCCGATCAATTCATCCTTAGTAACAAGTTCGCCGGCACGCCGCACGAGCACACAAAGCGTCTGAAAGGCCTTGTCCGGCAACCGCACACGTTTACCGTCACGCAATAGAAGCCGTTCGGGAACATCCAAACGGAAACGCGAGAATTCATATAACTCTTTGCGTTTCAATGACATAGCAGATCAGAAATTATTCAGGAAAATACAAGAAGAGCCTCAGGCTGCTCTAAGTATTCTCAACCGCAACCGAGGCTAAGGTAAAAGAGCATCGGTGGAAATGCCGGATACAAAACATCCTCGGCTGCATTGCAAAACCCTACATAGCGTCAATTGTAATGCCAACACCGATGCAAAAACAACATTTTATGTTTAAGCGAGACCAAGAAAATGAATATGCAAAAATGCACCTCACTCAGGACCGGCATTGCGGCGTTGTGCTCATTGCTTTGTTTTTTCACATTACAAGCAGCGGCGCAGACCGGCAGCGATCACAATAAGGTCGAATTCTTCGGAGGCTACTCGATCGCGAGCGTGCAGCCGAACGTCAAGGCAATATCTGAATTCGGGATGACATTCTCCCCTTGCTCACCCGACGCGACGCCGTTCCTTGGTGAGAATTTTTAGACATCGTTCTCCAAACGCGGCCCCTTCAGGAGCAAGCCTTACACTTATGATATTGCCAGTTCGCCTGAAACCATCGCACCAGTGGATCAGGTAAGTTAAATATTACCTCGAATATGGAGCAAGAAATGAAAAGATCTCTTATACGTATCATGGTCGCATCAGTCGCGTCGGTGGCTCTAGTCGTTTTCGGTATTGTATTTCTCAATTACGGTATTTCTACCGCGAATGCCGGAGGGCCAGACGTTGTGCTTGACACGACATTCAATGCGCAGGTGTCCGATGCCTTTGGATATGGATATGTTTCGATCAGTCAGCCTGACGGAAAGATATTGGTCGGAGGCCGCTTCGATTTCGTAAACGGGACTAAGCACAATGGCATCATCAGACTCAATGCCGATGGCTCTGTCGATAACACGTTCGACCCGGGAGGCTTAGGTGCGAACGGGGACGTACTCGCCATCGTAATGCAGGGCGAGAAGATACTGATAGGCGGCAACTTTAGCAGCTATAACGGCTCGGCTGCAGGTATGGTGGCTAGGCTGAATGCTGACGGCACGCTCGACACAACGTTCAACATCGGAGGCGTGGGTGTCGCTGGCTACGCAAGGATCACGTCGCTTGATATTGGTTCAGATGGGAAGATCTTTGTTACAGGGCAAGGTATTTCAACGTATAACGGGGTTACAATTCGTGGCGTGTTCAGGCTCAACGCGGACGGTTCTCTTGACACAAGCTTTTCATCGGGATTCACAACGGCTACCGATATGGAGGATGCCGAGATCCAGCCTGATGGAAAGATCGTGATCGTTGGGTATTTCGAATCTTATGGTGGGCAAACCGCCAACGGAATGGCAAGGCTAAATACCGACGGCACATTAGACACATCCTTCAATATGGGAACAGGGTTGGTGGATTTTGATGGTTATCCGGGGTGGGGTTCCGGGGTCCAGATACAGCCAGACGGCAAAATAGTCATCGCAGGCGAGTTCGTCCAATATAACGGTGTGGAACGAAACGGTGTTGTCAGGATCAATCCGGACGGAAGCATCGATACCACGTTCGTACCAACAGGCGGCGGAAATTTCGAATTTTGCGCCGTGCAGTCAGACGGCAAGATCGTTGTCACCGGCAATGACGGCGGCTATGGTGTAAGCATCGTCCGATACAACTCCGACGGTTCGCGAGACAACAGCCTCAATATTGTAACTTTTGGCTATGGTTATAATGTCAGCCTTCAGACGAATGGTAAAATTCTAGCAACAGGACTCTTTATGCGGGTCGCCCCTAACCACAGGAGGTTCGGTATTGCAAGGTTCAATGCGGATGGCTCGCTCGACAATGAGTTTGAACCTTTACTGACCGGATTGGCGGAGGTTCAAGCGATCACGGTGCAGTCGGACGGGAAAGTACTTGTTGGCGGTTCATTTACTTCGTCTGGGGGAAGTCCGGAGCGTGGAATCGCTCGGTTTCTTTCAAACGGAACATTAGATTCGTCCTTTTCGGCGGGTACCGATGTCATGAACGGGGGTGAACTGCATTACTTTAACTCGATCATCGAACAGCCGGACGGTCAGATACTAGCGGGCGGTGCGTTCCGGTATTGGAATAGTGATCGAGTGCTCATGGCGCGTATGAGTTCCGCCGGCGTACTTGATACTTCCTTTAACATCGACGGCGCACTTGTGGATTTCTCTGGCGGCCAGAATTCCAACACATCAACGTTGTTACAGCCGGACGGTAAGATCGTAATTGGCACTAGGTTATTCAATTCCGGCGCTTATCTTAATCGGCGCCTTGAGCGCCTCGATCCTGACGGCGGGCTCGATACGACATTCAACAACGGCGGCAACGGGGCAAATAGTCATGTCTTTAAGATACTCCGCCAGCCTGACGGGAAGCTGATCATCGCTGGTGGTTTCGTAACCTATAATGGGATAAGCCGCAAAAGGATCGCCCGATTGAATGCCGACGGTACGCTAGACGCGACGTTCAACCCCGGCACAGGCGCGAATAACGCTGTGTTAGACGCGGTACTTCAACCCGATGGTAAAATCGTGATCGGAGGCAATTTCACGATCTATAACGGAGTAACCGCAAACTGTCTTGCGCGAATTAACAGCGACGGTTCGTTGGATACGACGTTCGATGCAGGAGCGGGAGCAAACAGCACGGTTGTAAAGATCGCAGCCGCACCCGACGGCAAATTCTGGGTTGGCGGCACGTTTGATCAGTTTGGAGGTCAATCCGCCAAGTACCTTGTGCGTGTCACACCGACCGGTAGCCTAGATCCCACACTCGCAAGTGGTCTGAACGGACCTGTTTCTGCGTTAGCATCGTCGGATGACGGCTCGGTCTTGGTGGGCGGGAGCTTTACCAAGTATGGCGATGTGCCGAAAAGCGGTATTCTTCGCCTAATTCCTGCTCCGGCCGTGCCTGCGTCACATACACGCGGCGACTTCGACGGAGACGGCAAGACCGATCTTGCAGTGTTCCGCCCGTCAGAAGGCAACTGGTATGTGCAGGGCTCGACTAACGGCTTCTCGGCAACGCATTGGGGCCTCGCAACGGACACGATCGCACCGGGCGACTATGACGGTGACGGCAAGACCGATTTTGCAGTGTTCCGTCCCGATGCTAACCCGGCGAACAACGATTACTTTGTTCTTATGAGCAACGGTAACGTGTTCAGGGCAACCTCGTGGGGCCTGCCTGACGACGTCCCTGTCTCAGGCGACTACGATGCCGACGGCAAGACCGACCTGGCGGTCTTCAGGCCATCGACCGGTGTTTGGTATGTGCTCAACAGCAGCAACAACTCGAACACTGTTGAACCGTTCGGACTTACGGGTGACAAGCCTCTTGCTATCGACCCTGAAGGCGACGGCAAGACCAATCTGGCCGTTTATCGTCCGTCTGAGAACCGGTGGTACATAGCTAAACCTACGGGATCGCCCGCAACCAACTTCTACGTCTATGACTTCGGTGCGACCGGCGACCAACCGGCACCGGCGGATTATGACGGCGACAGCAAGGAAGATGTTGCAGTGTTCCGCCCGTCGGACGGCACATGGTATATCCGCAAGAGCAGTAACGGATCGGTCATCTACACCGCGTTCGGCCAGAACGGCGATATCGCAGTTCCGGGCGACTACGATGGTGACGGCACGGCCGATGTCGCTGTCTATCGCGGCGGCACGTGGTACATCAACGGCTCGACAGCAGGTACCTTCCAGTCGAACTTCGGTGTGGCAACTGACATACCGGTGCCGTACAAGTTCCTGCCGGATATGAGCGGCGATGCCTGAGACCGGAACGGAGCGACAATTTTTACAACTGATGGCTCCACGAGTGGATTCATTATTACAAATTTCGGCAATGCGTCCGATCTCCATATGCCTTCGGCATATGGCCAATGACACTCTATCGAGATGATCGTCCTCCGGCCGCGCTTTGGCACCGCAGCGTGAACATGCCCGACGACCAATGGTTCCTCGGCTGGTGCGGCGGCGTTCGCGGCGGCTATTGTACGCACTTCCGGTATGAACCGGTAGCCGTGTCCGCGTACGGTTTCGATGAACTTTTCTTTGCCTTTTGCGGCCCGCTGTTCGCCAAGCGTTTGCCGCAGTACTGAGATCTTCTGATCGAGATTATTCTCCTCGACGATGGAATCAGCCCAAACCTCGCCGATCAATTCATCCTTAGTAACAAGTTCGCCGGCACGCCGCACGAGCACACAAAGCGTCTGAAAGGCCTTGTCCGGCAACCGCACACGTTTACCGTCACGCAATAGAAGCCGTTCGGGAACATCCAAACGGAAACGCGAGAATTCATATAACTCTTTGCGTTTCAATGACATAGCAGATCAGAAATTATTCAGGAAAATACAAGAAGAGCCTCAGGCTACTCTAAGTATTCTCAACCGCAATCGAGGCTAAGGTAAAAGAGCATCGGTGGAAATGCCGGATACAAAACATCCTCGGCTGCATTGCAAAACCCTACATAGCGTCAATTGTAATGCCAACACCGATGCAAAAACAACATTTTATGTTTAAGGGAGACCAAGAAAATGAATATGCAAAAATACACCTCACTCAGGACCGGCATTGCGGCGTTGTGCTCATTGCTTTGTTTTTTCACATTACAAGCAGCGGCGCAGTCCGGCAGCGATCACAATAAGGTCGAATTCTTCGGAGGCTACTCGATCGCGAGCGTGCAGCCGAACGTCAAGGCAATATCTGAATTCGGGATGACATTCTCCCCTTGCTCACCCGACGCGACGCCGTTCCTTGGTGAGAATTTTCAGACATCGTTCTGCAAACGCGGCCTGTTCCAGGGCTTTGACACGTCGGTCACATATAACGTGAATCGCTACGTCGGCATAAAAGGCAACGTAACCGGCCACTTCAGGAGCAAGCCTTACACTGATGATATTGCCGGTTCGCTTGAAACCATTACGAGAAAAGAGAGCGTCGTAAACTATTTGGTTGGGTTACAGGTCAAGGACAACGCCAAGAAAGGCAGATTAAAGCCGTTCGCTCACGCATTGTTCGGTGCCGCAACCTACAACTACAAGGCGACGAATGTTGCCCCGACTGCGCCGCAGGACAATTTTGAGATCACCGCAAAGACCACGGCGTTCGCGATGAAATTCGGCGGCGGCATCGATGTACGAGTGAATCGACGGATGGACGTTCGCTTGATCGAGTTTGACTATAATCCCGTGCTGATCCGTGACTTTCCGCTCGTCGGCGACCCTTACGGCGCCGTGCAGCAGAATAAGACCGCAAACAATTTTACGTTCGGGTTTGGCGTGGTCTTCCATTAAAACGCAGGTGTCGGCGGGCGGCAACGCGATCATCAGATCGTAACGGCCGCCGACCTGCTACTGTACGACCTGGGTCGATAGAACGCAGTTCTATCGCTCCGTCGTTTTATGCCGCTCGCTGAGAGATCGCGTTGGCGGCCGGGCAAAAGATCTCTTTCACCGATAAACTTTCGAGCCAAATATGTAACTTTTCCGCACAATTTCACCGCCAGGGCCGCAGCGCGTTGCCATTCAGTCCTTTCCGCAGATGTGTCATTTGCCGGCAAATGATGTAGAAATTATTAAGTGGCAGTGGTGAAGTTCTATGGACGCGGAGCGGCGGCGGCTTAATGAGGTAAGGGCGGGAACGCGGCGTTGGAAGCGTTGGGGGCCGTATCTGAGCGAACGGGCTTGGGGCACCGTGCGCGAAGATTATTCGCCCGACGGTTCGGCGTGGGACTACTTTCCGCACGATCATGCCCGCTCGCGTGCATACCGCTGGAACGAGGACGGCATTGCCGGCATCTGCGACATTGAGCAGACGATCTGTTTCTCCGTCGCTTTCTGGAATGGCCGCGACCCGATACTCAAAGAGCGGCTTTTCGGCCTGACGGGCAGCCAAGGGAACCATGGCGAGGACGTCAAGGAGTATTACTACTATCTTGATTCGACTCCGACGCACTCATACATGAAGTACCTATATAAGTATCCGCAGTCCGAGTTCCCGTACAACGACCTGCTTGAAAAGAACCTTGCCGCCGGCCGCCGCGCGCCGGAATACGAGTTGCTTGACACCGGCATTTTCGACGACGACCGCTATTTTGACTGCTTTGTAGAGTACGCAAAGGCTGAGGTGAATGACATTCTGATCCGTATCACGATCGCGAACCGCGGCGCTGAGACGGCGGTGATCAACGTGCTGCCGACACTTTGGTTCCGCAACACATGGTCGTGGGACGGCATTGCACCGGGCCGCAATATACGGGCGATCGGCGCAGGCGAGATCGCCGTTGAAAGCCCTTTGGCTGAATACAGGCTGTTCTGTGAGGACGCTGACGAGCTTCTGTTCTGCGACAACAACACCAACAAACGGCGACTCTTTGACGCCGACAATGAAACCCCTTTTGTAAAGGACGGCATAAACAACTACATTGTCGATCACGATATTACGGCGGTGAATCCCGATCTTACCGGCACAAAGGCCGCGGCGAATTACCGCCTCGAGATCGCGGGCGGCGAACAACGCACCGTCAGGCTGCGACTAAAAGCGCTCACACCGGAGACCGAACAGCCGAAGCGGCGGCGAAGCGAATTTGCCAACGCCGATCGTATGTTCGAAAAGCGCATCAAAGAAGCCGACACATATTACAGCGGCATCATCCCGCGCGACCTCTCACAGGACGCACAAAATGTGATGCGGCAGGCATTTGCCGGAATGCTCTGGTCAAAGCAGTTCTATCATTACGACATCGAGAAATGGCTTGACGGCGATCCGGGACAGCCGCCGCCGCCCGAACAGCGAAAAAAGGGGCGTAATTCGCAATGGCGGCATTTGAACAACGCCGACATAATATCGATGCCTGATAAGTGGGAGTATCCGTGGTACGCCGCGTGGGACCTGGCGTTCCACTGCATCCCGCTCGCACTCGTTGATGCCGAGTTCGCAAAGGAGCAGTTGATCGTAATGCTCCGCGAATGGTATATGCACCCGAACGGACAAATACCGGCGTACGAATGGGCTTTCAGCGATGTAAATCCGCCGGTGCATGCGTGGGCGGCACTCCGCGTTTTTCAGATCGATAAACGTATCAACGGACGCGGCGACACGAATTTCCTTGCCAGGATCTTTCAAAAGTTGCTGCTCAATTTCACTTGGTGGGTGAATCGCAAGGACGTCGAAGGGATGAATGTCTTTGAGGGCGGCTTCCTCGGCCTCGATAATATCGGTGTTTTTGACCGCTCGCGGCCGCTGCCGACCGGCGGTGAACTTGTCCAATCGGACGGCACAAGCTGGATGGCGATGTACTGTCTGAATATGTTGGCCATAGCTCTCGAACTGGCTGTTTTCGACAGCTCATACGAGGACGTTGCGACAAAGTTTTGGGAACACTTCATTTATATTTCCGATGCGATGAACAGCCTCGGCGAAGAAAAGACCGCGATCTGGAATGAGGATGACGGCTTCTATTACGACGTGCTGCATCTGCGCGGCGTCGGAAATATACCGCTGAAAATACGCTCGATGGTTGGGCTGATTCCGCTTTTCGCGGTCGCGACGATCGATCAAGAGACACTCGATGCACTTCCTGATTTCAAGCAGCGTTTTTTTTGGTTCATAAAGAATCGGCCGAATCTGACGGCGAATGTCGAAAAGAAGCCGCGCCGCCGCCTTCTTTCTATCGCGTACCGCGAGCGGCTCGAACGCGTCCTGAAAGTGATGCTCGACGAGGCTGAGTTCCTTTCGCCATACGGGATCAGGGCATTGAGCCGCTATCACCTCGAGAACCCGTACATCTTGAAGCTCGACGGCGGCGAGCGGCGTGTCGATTACGAGCCGGGCGAATCGACAACCGACCTTTTCGGCGGTAACTCGAACTGGCGCGGCCCTGTTTGGATGCCGGTGAACTACCTGCTGATCGAATCGCTTCAGAAATACCACTATTTTTACGGCGATGATCTGAAGGTCGAGTTTCCGACCGGCTCGGGCAAGCGGCTGAACCTGTGGGATGTGGCGGCCGAATTATCACGGCGCGTATCGCACCTATTCTTAAAGGACGCGGACGACAGACGGCCCGTTTTCGGCGACAGCGAGAAATTCCAAACAGATGAGCATTTCCGCGACCATATCTTGTTCTACGAGTGCTTTCACGGCGACAACGGCCGCGGTATCGGTGCCGGGCATCAGACAGGCTGGACGGGACTCGTAGCAAAGCTTCTTCAGCAGAGCGGCGAATAATGGGCTTTGCGGCGCTGTTAGCATAGCGGCCGCCGCTCGGCTAGAATCACAAATAACAGATGATCGAGATCGACAAAACGATCTGCGGCGACCTCGCTGAGGCCGGATCGCGTGAATGGCTTGAAACGAACGGCATCGGAGGCTATGCAACCGGCACCGTCGCAGGCGCTCATACGCGGCGCTACCACGGGCTGCTCGTTGCCGCGACAAAGCCGCCGCTTGGCCGCGCGGTCCTGCTCTCAAAACTCGAAGAGACGCTTATTGTCGATGATGAGCGTTTTGACCTCTCGTGCAACCGCTTTCCGGGCGCGATCCATCCTGAAGGATACAAATTCCTGACGGGATTTCGTCTTGATCCGTTCCCGATATGGACGTTCAGCATAAAAGGCATCGAGTTGGAAAAGGCCGTGTTCATGGTGTACGGCGAGAATACTGTTGTTTCTGCATGGAAGCTGACGGATAATGCTGCGGCCGCGTGTTCACTCGAAGTGCGGCCGCTGCTCGCCTTTCGCGACCATCACCATTTGCGGCACGAAGACGCGAATTTCACCACTGCATATCAAGACAATGCCGGAGTCCTTTCGTTCAGTCCGTATGCCGAGATGCCGGCGCTTTACCTCGCGCACAATGCGGCGAAGGTCGCCGAGACGGGAAATTGGTATCGGAACTTTGAATACGCGATCGAGCAGGAGCGTGGTTTCGAATACACAGAAGACCTCTATCAACCGTGTTCGCTCGCCTTTGGCCTAGCTGAGGAAGCTGTCATTATCGCCTCGACCGAGCGGAAAGATGTTTCAGCGGCCACGCTGCGTTCAGCGGAGGTCGAACGGCGCATCGACATCGTCGTCGCTTCTGATGCAAAAACCGATCTCGGTGCACAACTTGCACTTGCGGCCGACCAGTTCCTCGTTAAGCGCGGCGACGGCGAAACAGTGATCGCGGGCTATCCGTGGTTCGCCGATTGGGGACGCGACACCATGATCGCATTGCCGGGATTGACGCTTGCGACGGGCCGTTATGAGGCCGCCCGCAGCATCCTCGTCAAGATGGCGGAATACATCTCCGAGGGGATGATCCCTAACCGATTTCCCGAAGACGGCGAAACGCCCGATTACAATACTGCGGACGCGACACTGTGGTTCTTTGAGGCAGTGCGTGCGTACATTTCGGCAACCGGTGATGACTGGCTCAGCGGCGAAATGTACGATCACTTCGTACAGATAATTGAGTGGCATGTAAGAGGCACACGATACGGCATCCGCGTTGACACCGACGGGCTGCTTCACACGGGCGAGGCCGGAACGCAACTGACTTGGATGGATGCAAAGATCGGCGACCGTGTGATAACGCCGCGTATGGGCAAGCCGGTCGAGATACAGGCTCTTTGGTACAACGCACTGTGTATAACCGCCGATATGGCCGAGCGGCACGGCGACGCGGGCAAAGCGTTGAAGTTCAGCGACATGGCCGCCATCGCAAGCGAAAGCTTCAACGGACAATTTTGGTATGAGCAGGGCGGCTATCTTTTTGACGTCATCGGCGACGGCGGCAAGGACGCATCTTTCCGCCCGAACCAGATCTTCGCCGTCAGCCTGCCGTACTCGATGCTCGACAATACTCGATCGCGTGAGGTGGTAAAGGCTGTCGAACGCGAGCTGCTGACTCCATTCGGGCTTCGTACGCTTGCCGTGAGCGATCAGAGCTATGTCGGCACCTACATCGGCTCACCGGAAGAACGCGATGCATCGTATCATCAAGGCACGGTTTGGGCGTGGCTCCTAGGCCCTTTTATTGACGCATTTAGAAAGGTGCATTCGCGTGACGCAAAGGCTGACGGGCAGCTCGACGAAATGCTGAAAGGACTTACAGAGCATCTTAAGGATAAAATGCTCGGCCATGTTTCTGAGATATTCGACGGCGACGCACCGCACGCGCCGAGAGGATGTCCGGCACAGGCATGGAGCATTGCCGAATTGATCCGCTCGCTCGCCGAAAGGCAGCGTTAAAGCATTGATGCGAGATGCGTAAATTCACGCTCATTTCTATCTTAGCGTTCGCAGCGGCCGTCAGCGCACAGCCGTTCATTACGGTGCGCGGCGGGCAGATGTATTCCGGTAATACGCCTTATCATTTCGTCGGTGCGAACTATTGGTACGGCTCCTATCTCGGCCTCGAACGCGACAAGGGCCGCGGTATTGAGCGGCTTCGCCGTGAACTCGATCTGATGAAGGCGAACGGTGTTACGAACCTTCGCTTGATAGCCGGTGCGGAAGGCTCGGGCCTACTTAACGGCATCGTACGCATTGGGCCGCCGCTCCAACCGCGGCAACTCGAATTCGATGGAGCGGCGCTTGTTGGCATCGACGTGATCCTCGATGAGATGTCGAAGCGCGGTATGCGCGCCGTCATTTTTTTCAGCAACAATTGGGAATGGAGCGGCGGCTGGCAGCAGTATTTGATCTGGAATAATGCCATCAGTTCAAAGTGGCTCGCCCAAAGGCCAGAATGGGATGAAATGCGTGACCTGACGGCGAAATTTTACGACTGCGATAAGTGCATCGCTGCATACCGCAAGCAGGTCGCTTACGTCCTCTCACGCCGCAACAGTGTAAACGGCCGTCGCTACGTTGACGACCCGACGATAATGGCTTGGGAGATCGCCAATGAACCGCGGCCGATGCGCCCCGCATCAAATGATGCGTATGTACGGTTCATTGCCGCGGCGGCAAAGTTCATCCGACGCAAGGACAGCCGTCATCTGATAACGACAGGCCACGAGGGCTACATCGGCACTGAGTCGGTCGAGCTATTCGAGAAAATTCACTCTGATGCAAATATCGATTATCTGACGATACATATTTGGCCTAAAAATTGGGGCTGGTTCGAAAAGGACAAACTTGCCGATGGTTTTGCCCATAGCCTTGCAGAGACCGAAAAGTACATTGCAGAAAACGCGGCGGTCGCCGTGCGGCTCAATAAACCGCTCGTCATTGAGGAATTCGGGCTGCCGCGCGACGGCGGATCGATCGACCCGCATTCGGCAACGACATTTCGCGATCGCTATTACGCTGCTGTTTTTGCGCATATCGGCCGGAACAATATTGCGGGAGCTGCGTTTTGGGCCTTCGGCGGTTATGCCGTGCCGTCCGCCGAACATCCGTTCTGGCGAAAGGGCGATGAACTCACGGGCGATCCGCCGATGGAAGAACAGGGCTTGAACAGCGTTTTTGCCGGCGACACATCGACCCTAAATGTGATACGTACGGCGGCCGAGCGCCTGCAAAAATAAAAAGCAGCCCTTCAGAAGGCTGCCTTAAGATGGTGGTGGAGACGAGGGGGATCGAACCCCTGACCTCATGAATGCCATTCATGCGCTCTCCCAGCTGAGCTACGTCCCCGTGATCGCGGCTCCGGTAAGCCGCGAATTTTGAATTATAGATTACAGGCGCAGGTTTTGCCAACCGCGTCCGGCTATCGCCCCTTGAAGTCGGGCTTGCGCTTTTCGAGGAACGCCGAAACGCCTTCCTGCTTATCCTCGGTCGAAAAAGCGATCGCGAAAAGATCGACCTCGCGGCGGAGGCCTTCATCGAGGTTCGAGCGCGACGCGAATTTGACGGCCTCTTTGCAAAGCTGAAGGGCGATCGGGGCCTTTTCGGCGATCTTTTCGGCAAGCTTCATCGTCTCTGCCTCGAGCTGATCGGCGGGCACGACATGGTTCACAAGGCCGAGTTTTTCGGCAGTCGCCGCGTCGATCATATCGCCGGTCAAGATCATTTCCATAGAACGCCCCTCGCCGATCAGGTTGGTCAGCCGCTGTGTTCCGCCGCCGCCCGGAATGATGCCGAGGTTGATCTCAGGCTGCGAAAAACGTGCCGTCTCGCTTGCCATTCTGATATCGCATGCGAGCGCAAGCTCATTGCCGCCGCCGAGACAAAAGCCATTCACCATCGCGATAACAGGTTTTGGAAACTGGTCGATCACATTAAAGAGCGTTCGATCATGAAATTGGTCACGCTGCGTTACAGGCGTTTGGCCCTCGAATTCGCTTATATCGGCACCCGCGATGAAGGACTTCTCGCCCGAACCCGTAATGACAAGCACGCGGACCGCATCATCAGCGCGCAGCTCATCAAGCGCCGCGACAGACTCAGTATGCACCTTTTTATTGAGTGCATTGAGTTTATCGGGCCTGTTAATTGTCAGCACGGCGACCGCGCCGCGTTTTTCGAGAGTTATGGTTTCGTACATAGAGGGTGAAGAGCCGCCTTATTCACTGATGCCTTCGATCACATTGTCATCGGCGACCCAAGAAACGAACAGTCGATACCAGCTTTCTTTTGATTCGACGATCGAGACGCCGACGCGTGTCGAGCCGTAGCTCGCCGGGGCGAGCCTGACCGCTCGTGCCTTGACCTCGACCGGAACGCCGTCCGGCCTGTGTGAGCGCACATAAAGGTCGTCGCCTACCGCGATCTGCTGATTTAACTGAAAGAGGGCACCGATAGTTGAAATATCATCGGTTTCGGTGGGTTCACTCCATGTCGCTCCGTCAGCCGACCGTCCTGAAACGACTATCGGCAAGCGGAGAGCCATCCTAAGTGCAAAACGCTTATCCTCTGATCGAGGTGTCATATTCGATAAGATCTGCGAGCCTTCATCAACTATCATATAACTCGCCAACAAAAAGGTGTCTCAGCTGTGCCGTCTGTCTGCTTGATCCGACCGCCGCCTAACCCTAAATAATGACTGTTCGTGAGTTATTAGACGAACCGAATATGCGATAGTTATACTATAACAGCGGTCTAAAAGGAAAGTTTATCGTTATTTGAATTCTATGTCACCTAAAGAGTTGAGCTATAAGGTCGTGATCCTGGGTTCCGGCCCTGCGGGCTTGACAGCGGCCATTTACGCATCGCGAGCCGATCTTGCGCCGCTTGTCATCCAAGGCCCGCAGCCCGGCGGCCAGTTGACCATTACTACCGACGTTGAGAATTATCCCGGCTTTCGCAGCGGCATCATGGGGCCGATCTTGATGGATGAATTCCGCGAGCAGGCACTGCGCTTCGGCACGCAGATGATCGATCTTTGGATCGACCGTGTTGACCTTAGCAAGCGGCCGTTCACACTTTACGGCAAAGAAAGTGCCGACAGCGAGGAGGTAAGCACCCTTATCAAAGCCGAGACCTTGATAATCTCGACCGGCGCATCGGCAAAATGGCTCGGCATCCCCGGTGAAGCACCCGTTCCGGAAGGCCTCGGCGGCAATGGCGTTTCGGCGTGTGCGACATGCGACGGTTTCTTTTTCCGCGACAAGCCGATCGTGATCGTCGGCGGCGGCGACACGGCTATGGAAGAGGCGTTGTTCCTTACAAAATTCGCATCTAAGGTAACGCTCGTACATCGGCGCGGCGAGTTCCGTGCATCACGCATAATGCAGGATCGCGTACTGGCGAGCGATAAGATCGAAGTACTTTGGAATACTGAGGTCAAGGAGATCAAAGGAACGAAAGAGACGGGCGTCGAGAGTGTAACTCTGTTCAATAATCTGACGGATGAGACCTATGACCTCCCGACCGGAGGCGTCTTTATCGCCATAGGCCATAAGCCGAATACCGAGCTGTTCAAGGGCCAGCTTGATATGGATGAGTCCGGCTATTTGATCACCGAAGGAAAGTCGATGCGCACTAACGTGCCGGGCGTATTTGCCTGCGGCGATGCGCAGGATTCATATTACAGACAGGCGATCACCGCTGCCGGTACCGGCTGCATGGCCGCGATCGATGCCGAGAGGTTTCTTGCCGAACACGAGGGCAGCAAATAGCACTGCCTGACAGCAAAATATTCGTTATGCCGATCTATGAATACAAATGCACGCAGTGCGGCGCACATTACGAGATACGCCAAAGCGTGTCGGACGCGCCGCCTACCGCGTGTGAGAAATGCCATGGCAAGCTCGAAAAGCAATGGTCGCTTTCGGGTTTCCAGTTCAAAGGTGCGGGCTGGTATGTAACCGATTACGCCGGTGGCTCGAAAAAGCCTAAGGACGAAAGTTCTTCGTCGGGTGAATCAACCTCAACGGCGGAAGCCGCATCAAACAAAAATGAAGGGCCGACTGCGACGCCGGCTTCGACACCGGCCAAGGAATGATCAGAACCGTGACATATTTCGCTTGGATATTCGTTGCCGCTTGTGCGGCAACATCTGTCTTTGCACAGTCGCGACATAATACGCAGGGTATCGACCTTGACGGCACCATTATTCCGGTAACCGCATCGCGGCAGGATAAGAACGCCGGGCCGATCAAAGCCGAAAATCTGTATCTTTACGAGAACGGCATCGAACAGCGGATCAAGAATTTTGCTTTCGATCCGTCAGCATCCCGCATAGTCATCCTTGTAGATAATTCGCAAACGCTGCCGACGACAATCGAGACGCTAAAGAAGGCCGTGATGGAATTCGCATATGAGATCTTCGAGGGCGACCAGATCTTCGTACTGGCTTACGATGAGAAGGCAGAGATAATTCAGGAGTGGACGGATGATGCAAAGAAACTGGATGCTTCGCTGGCGACATTTCGCAAAAAGGGAAATCCGTACCTTTTCGATGCTTTGAACGACTCGGTCGATCAGATACTCGTACCTCTCATGCCCGGCACACGAAAGACGGCCATCGTGCTTATCGGTGACGGCCTTGACCGCGGCAGCCGATCGACATTCGAGCTGACGCTCAATAAACTGCAGAACCGGAATGTAACGCTTTACGCTCTGCAGATACCGGACCGCACCGGCGGAGCATATCGGCGCGGGCAGCCGAAGGCACCGGCCGTGATATCACAGCTTGCGGAAGGTACGGGCGGACGCGTCTTTGATATCGACGATCCTCAAGCCGCAGCAAAGGCTATCTGTGACGAACTGAGAAAGGATCGCTACCTGCTCTCATATTTACCGACAAATACATCGGCATACGATGCCCGCAGGCTTTTCCTGATCGCCGATGAGGGCATAAATGTCCGCACAAAAGGGGCACAGCCGCCGAACGTAAAATAGCCGAACGACAGCTTCCTCTTGTATAAATGTGAAAATTTCTTGATAATCTTGGCAGACAGCCGCACTGCTGAAGGTCAATCGTGAGCGAGGACAACAAAATTCCGCCGCCGCCGCCGCCGGACGATTTTACGAAAACGACGCCTAATATCCGTGTGCCCGATCGCGATGATCACGGCGGCGACTGGGACGCGCCGGATCGCAACATCCCAAAGCCTGCTCCCGACGATTGGGGAAAGACCATTCTCAACATAAAGCCGATAGATACCGGCAGTGACAGAACGCCGTCAACCCCGGAATGGGGAATGACCGAAACGAATATCAATGTGAACGCGGCTGACCTCGGCACCGCACCGGAAGACTTCGCTCCGCGCGAGCGAATGGACAAGACGATGCCGTACTTCCAGCTTCCCGAGGCTGAACGCGCCAAGTATCAGAAACTGCCGCCAACGCCGACCGAGGCCGCCGAGCAGGCACAACAGGAAGATAAGGGCGGCATTCCTAATTGGGTTTGGGCCGCAGCCGGCCTTATGGCAATGTTCTTTTTCGCGATCGTTGTGCTTGCGGCGGTTTATCTCATCGTGCTTCGCGATACGAGCTACGTCGTAAAGGTCATCGGTGCTCCCGCCGGAAGCACCGTGCAGGTTGACGGCTCGCCGCTTGGCGTAACCGATGAGAACGGGTCCATCCGGCTCGAGAACCTGAAAGCCGGCGACCACGAGATCTCGATCGTTCATCCGACCTACACGTGCGACAAGCAGATGATGAAAGGCGGCAACGGCGACAAGCTTAAGGAAATGACGGCACGCTGTAAAGCGATACCGGCCGCACCGACCGACGACTGTTCGAACATACATGTCGGCGAGGATGACAAGGCCGAACGCTGCTACAACACGGCCCTCGACAGTCTTTCCGATCCGTTCACTCCTGAGGACCTTATAAAGGCGCTAAATATTCTCGTCGTGAATTTTGCGAGCGGCAGTTCGCAGGTTCCCACCGTAAGGCTCGCGGCACTGCAAAAAGGAGCAGGTTTTATAAAGAAGCTGCCGCCGTCGGTGATCCTCGAGATCGGCGGCCACACCGATAATGTCGGCGGTGCTGCCTATAACCAAAAGCTTTCTGAGGATCGTGCCGCTTCGGTTAAGGAAGTGCTTGTAAAATACGGCGTACGGCCCGAAGCGCTTCAAACACGCGGCTATGGAATGAATAAGCCGATCACAACAAATTCGACCGAGGACGGCAAGTACCGCAACCGCCGTATCGAATACTCCATCGTCCAAAAATAAAAGGCTCAGACCGCGACCGCTGCCGAGATCTTTCCCAGCGAGCGGTAATTGTCCAAATGCAAATTCTCAAACTTGAAATTGAGCAGGCCATCGAGGCCTTTCAAGCCCTCGGCATCCTTGAGCCGCAGTTCCGGCAGCGGCAGCGGCTCTCGTGAGAGAAGCTCACTCACTTGTTCGAGGTGGTTGGAATAGATGTGAAGATCGCCGAATGTGTGTATGAATTCGCCCGCTTCGAGTCCGCAAACATGGGCGATCAAATGCGTTAGCAGCGCGTAGCTTGAGATGTTGAACGGTACGCCGAGAAAGGCGTCGGCCGAGCGTTGATAAAGCTGGCAATGCAGAACACGTCCGCGCTCGACCTTGAATTGGAACAGCGTATGGCACGGCGGCAGGGCGACATCATCGCAAACGCGCGGGTCCCAACCCGTAACTATCAGCCGGCGAGAATTCGGATCATCCTTTAGGTGCCTTATCAGCCGTGCTATCTGATCGACACCGTCCTTTGCCGGATAGGTCCCGCCGAATGAACGCCAAAGATAGCCGTAAACCGGCCCGAGATCGCCTTCCGCTCGTCCGAAACGTGCCGTTTGCTCCGCTGTCGCCCATTCCTGCCAAATATCGACGCCGCGTGCCCGCAGATCAGCCTCATCGGTCGAGCCGCTCAGGAACCAGAAAAGCTCCTCGGCGACCCAGCGAAAAGGCACCCGTTTGGTCGTAACGATAGGAAAACCCGCCCGCAGGTCATACCGCGTCTGATATCCGAATACCGATGTCGTACCCGTGCCGGTGCGGTCATCCGTCAGAGTACCGTTCGCCAGGATATGTTTTAACAGATCGTGATACTGTTTCACTCAAGTTGATTGTAAATTGTAAATTGTTGATTGTTAATTGAACAGGGATTTTCTTCCGCCAATTAACAATCAACAATTAAAAATTTACAATTATAGGCTGACGATGAGGAGCAAATTAGAAGTAAGTTTCAATTCGCCGCAGTGCGGCTGGATGTCGATAGGTTTTGACGACGGAACGGCCGAGTTTCACACGACAACGGCACACGCTCCGTACAAAGGCGTTCTCGGCGACCTTATGGCCATTCTTACCGAACTGCAAAAGGACGGTGGCCGTACTGAACATACGTTGAAGTGGAATCGTGATCCCGAGGAATACGATCTGCGCTTCATTCGGGACGGCGAAAACGCCTCGATCGAGATCTATGAGTATCCGACCGCCGAGCGCATCGAGCCGGAGCGGCAACTCGTCTTTTCGCACACGAACACGCTCGATGAGCTTACGGCCGCATTTGCACGCACATTCGACCAGCTTTATGAGGATCGTGATACGGACGATTTCGAGTTCAATTGGCACCAGCCTTTTCCGTATGAGCGATACGAGGAGTTCAAGAGGGCCGCGGCCTGAAGGCGAAGCTGCAAGCTGTATCGATCACGCAAAGCTGACGGCCGCATCCCTATGAAAGAAAAACTGTTAGACCTGTTGGCGTGTCCTATCTGCGGCGGCGATATCTTTCTTCCGTATGCGGGAAAGTACGAGGAACGCGAGATCATTGAAGGAACGCTTGCTTGTCGTAAGTGCGATCGCGAATTCAAGATCGTCCGAGGTGTGCCCAGGTTCGCCGACCTTGAAAAGATCGAAGCGGACAAGGCCGCCACGGCCGGGAACTTCGGCTGGCAATGGACGAATTTTACGCAGGAGGACCCGAAATATGACGATCAGCTCCTCGGCTGGCTCCAACCTGTTAAGCCAGATTTCTTTGAGGGAAAGATGGTCCTGGAAGGGGGCTGCGGCAAAGGCCGCCACACAAAACTTGCCGCCGAATGGGGCGCAAAAGATGTGGTCGGCATCGATCTTGGCGACGGTGTCGAATCGGCATTCGCCCTGACGCGTGAACTGCCGAATGCGCATATCATCCAGTGTGATATTTTCAAGCTGCCGTTAAAAAAGGCGTTCGACTACGCATTCAGCGTCGGCGTGCTGCATCACACGCCCGATCCGAAGAAGGCGTTCATCTCGCTTGCCGGAAAAGTGAAGCACGGCGGACATATTTCAGCATGGGTCTATGGTGCGGAGAATAACGGCTGGATCACACGGTTCATCGATCCCGTGCGGCAAGGCTTCACGTCGCAGATATCGCAGCCGATGCTTTATCAGCTGTCAAAACTGCCGACGCTAGGCGTCTTTCTCTCGACAAAGCTCGTGTATCGGCCGCTGAATATCCTTGCGAGACCCGTTGCGAACAAGCTGTTTTACAACGAATATCTAAATCACCTCGGCTCGTTCGGCTGGCGCGAACAGCACAATATAGTCTTTGATCACCTGGTCGCGCCGACTGCTTTTTACATATCAAAAGACGAATTCGGCGGCTGGTGGAAAGAGATAGGTGCTAAGGATATTGAGATTACTTGGCATAATAGGAACAGTTGGTGCGGCTTCGGCTGCATCGTTTAAGTTGTGATATGAGATTTGAGAAAGGTATTGACGAAAAATATCAGCGGTCGATCGAGGATGCTTTCGCGACCATTCTGGCAAAGGGGAACAATCACCACAAGGCTGTCATCGGCGCCATTCTCGAATCCCAATTGCTTGTGCGTGTACGGCCCGTGTCAGAGGTCAATGCCTCGGGCGTAACGGGCGTGATCAATCCCGTCATGACGAACATCCGATTGAAGCGTGAACGCATGAGCCTCATAGATGCCCTCGGCGAGATCTACATCACGATCGCCAAAGAGACGATCGACACCGGCGGCCAACAGGGCTGCGAAGGCACCTTTGTCCACGAAGGCCAGCATGCTTACGACTTTGCTCAGACGCTCGAAAGCCTTTCCAACGCCGATATGAATCCGCTTGGTGTCTTCAACCCGACGCTTTACGAAATGGAGCTTGCCGCACACAAAAGTGCCGGCGACTATATGCTTTGCATCGATCGTGAACCGTATCTGGATGAGGGCCTGCAGTTGATGATACTGTGCCGCGAGGACGGCAAATGCGAGGTCGACCCGACAGGTATTGACCGGCGGCTTCGCGAGAGTTACGGCCTTGAGTTGAACGGCAACCAAGGATCGCTCGCGACCGAAATGATGGGTATTGTGGTCTGAAGCGGCCAATGTAAACCTTTATGTCAACAGCGCTTCCGCAGGAAATGCAGCGGCACACATACGCGATCATGGATGAGGTCGAAGGGTCTCATTGGTGGTTCGTCGGTCGGCGCGCGATCCTCGAAAGCTTTCTCGATACGATCGTTCGGAAACTGCGGCCCGGCACGGACAGCCTAAAGATCCTCGATGTCGGCTGCGGCACAGGGGCAAATGTCGAGATGCTGTCGCAATACGGCGACGCCGAGGGGGTTGACGTTTCTGACGATGCGCTTGAGTTCTGTCGGCAAAAGGGCCTTCGTGTGCAAAAAGGCCTTGCGGAAACGCTGCCTTATGCAGACGAGACCTTTGATCTGACAACGGCTCTCGACGTGATCGAGCATCTCGATGAGGATCTTGCCGGCCTTAAAGAGATGCACCGCGTTACGCGAAGCGGCGGTTACTCGCTATTTTTCGTACCGGCATTTATGTGGCTCTGGGGCGTGCAGGACGACATCTCACACCACCGCATACGCTATACACGACGGCAGATCGTCGATCGCATAACAGCCGCGGGTTACGAGGTCGAGCGGGCAACATACGCTAATTGGACATTCTTTGTGCCGATATTGACGGGCCGTCTGCTTATGAAAACGACGGGGCTGCGGCCCGCGAGCGAGAACAATATTAACGTCTCGGCCCTAAATGGCCTGTTCGGCAACCTCTTTGCCGCAGAGCGTTTTTGGCTCAAGCGTTATAATTTCCCGGTCGGCGTCTCGATCGTCGTGGCGGCAAGGCGGCCGTAACTGTTCACTGATGACAACATCCGATCAAAAGCCTGAGCTCTCGCTGTTCCTGCCCGTCCTTGACGAGGAGGATAATTTGCGGCCGATGCATTCCAAGATAAAGGTGGCACTCGATGCGCTCGGAAAGAGTGCCGAGGTCATCTACGTCGATGACGGCTCGACCGACAAGAGTCTCGCGATCCTTAAAGAACTGGCGGCCGAGGACAGCCGCGTCCGTGTGATATCACTGCGGCGGAATTATGGGCAAACTGCGGCGATGTCGGCGGGCATCGATGCCGCAAGAGGCGACATTCTGATCCCGATGGACGCCGACCTTCAGAACGACCCGGCGGACATCAAACGACTATTGGATAAGCTCGATGAGGGCTACGATGTCGTTTCGGGCTGGCGAAAGAACCGGCAGGACAAACTCGTCTCGCGAAAGCTGCCGTCGCAGATCGCAAATCGGATCATCTCTTGGATCGGAGGCGTTCATCTGCACGATTACGGATGCTCGCTAAAGGCATATCGCCGCGAGGTGCTTCAGGATGTAAAGCTCTACGGCGAGATGCACCGCTTCATCCCGATCTTCGCATCGTGGGCCGGGGCACGCGTTACCGAGATACCGGTCGATCACCACGCCCGCACGATGGGCAAGTCAAAATACGGTATTTCACGCACCGTCAAGGTCATTTTCGACCTGATGACGATCAAGTTCATGGCGTCGTATCAGACAAAGCCGACCTATGTGTTCGGAACGTTCGGGATGCTGGCTTTCTTTCTTTCAATGATCGCGGGCATATGGGCAGTTGTCCTCAAGATAGAAGGGACGTCGTTCATCCAAACGCCGCTGCCGGTCGTCGCGGTCGTAATGCTGGCGATCTCTGTACAGTTTTTCTTGATGGGGCTGCTCGCCGAACTCCTCGTCCGCACCTACCACGAGTCCCAGGACAAGGCGATCTACGCTGTGAGGGAAAGAATAGGGTTTTAGGCGCAGTAGTCCTTGGGATTTTCCTATTAGGCTTTACTTGTTAAACTACCATTAAGTATGCGTTACTACGGTGCAAAAACCAAGCTACTGCCATTTATCGAGGGGGTTGTTAAGATAACAGGAGTAAATGGTACGTCCAACTTTGTGGATCTTTTCTCGGGCACTTCGGTAGTTGGTCGGCATTTCAAAAAACTTGGCTTCACCGTAATAGCAAACGACACTCTTGAATTTTCTTACGCGATTGCTAAGACCTATATCGAACTAAACAAAGAACCACAATTCAAAAGGCTGAGTTCCCACCTCAAATTTAAAAATGGAGTTAAAGGATTATTTGACTACTTGAATAACCTCAAGACTCAAAAAGCGGGATTCATGTATGAGAATTATTCTCCTACCGGTGGCAGAAAGTATTTCACCGACCAAAACGCATTAAGAATCGACACATTCCGCTACTTATTTGAGGAATGGAAGGATGAAAAGCGCATCTCCGTATCAGAATATTATTACCTAATCACTTCCCTTTTGCGTGGAGTAAACCTCGTAAGCAATGTTTCAGGAACATATGCCGCATACTTAAAAACTTGGGATAAGAGGGCACTGAACTCTTTGAGACTTGAACCGGTAGACATAATTCCTAGCGAGAATAAGAACAAAGCATTCAAACAAGATGCAAACGAACTTGTAAAAGAAATTCAACCAGACATTCTCTATCTTGACCCCCCGTACAATGGTAGGCAATATGCTTCAAACTACTTCATACTTGAATTGATTGCAGAAGGTTGGTTTAAAAATATGCCTGAGATTTATGGCGAAACAGGCATGAGAAAGTATGACCATCAAAAATCGAAATATTGTTCAAAGGTTAGCGCATTAGGTGCATTAGAAGACTTAATTTCCTGCTCTTCGAAATCGCAATACATTGTTTTGAGTTATAACAACGAGGGCGTAATTCCCCAATCGGCAATTTATCAAACACTCTCACGTATCGGAAGAGTTGAGACTTTTACGGAAAACCATAAACGATATAAGAGTATCAACCAAACAGCTGAAGATCCACAACTAACACGTGAACATTTGTTTTTAGTTAAGCCTACTAAGGCGGTTAATCAAACCAACAGCTTGACTGGCAAAGAATGGTTACGAAATTCTTTCAGTATTTGGCGCGATCTTGGAAAGTCAGATGAGGAAAAGCAATTACATCATCCTGCAATTTTTACTATAAGGTTAATCTCAAAACTTATTGAAACTTTCTGCAAACCAAATGGTGGCAGAATTCTGGACTGCTTTGCGGGATCGGGAACTACACTAATTGCAGGCTTGAAAAATGATAAAGACGTTATAGGCATTGACTTAAATCCCGACTACAAAGAACTCTTTGTGAAGAGAGCTGCAAGCTCTTACAACATTGTACCTCATGGACTTGAAGACAAATACATTGTTGGCGACTCCCGGCATCTATCACAAAAGTTAGAGTTGGAGTCAGTTGACTTGTGTATAACGTCACCGCCCTACTGGGACATTTTGAACAGGCAACGAACGGCGGATTACAAGGAAAACGAAAACTACTCGAACAAAGATAACGACTTAGGGAACATCACAGGTTACGACGAGTTTATTTCCACCCTTAAGGAAGTCTGCAACGAGGTATTCAAAGTAATGAAGCCAAAAGGCTACTTCATTATGAATGTTATGGATTTGCGGAAGAAGGATAAATTTTTCCCTTTGCATATAGATGCCGCGAGGATTGTACAAGAAGTCGGCTTCTCATTTGAAGATATTATTATCTGGGACCGACAACAGGAATACAATAACATGAGGCCCTTGGGCTACCCATACAAATTCATCGTAAATAAGGTGCACGAATACGTGCTAATATTTCGGAAGCCCGTAAATGGATAAGAACAAAGTCTCAACCTTTCTAACACCGGATATTTCTTATTTACTCGGGCTCATTACAGGCCACGGAGAAATTCAATACAACAATGACGTAAAGAGAATTGTTATTGGCTTTGAGTACAAATCTCTTGAATCAAGAGCAATTACGAGAGTTTTTGACCAGCGTCTGCATATACAGACATCCCTTGATCCAGTTGTGCATCGATTGCAGCAGATTGGAGTCAACGTGGAGAAAGTAGTCGACAAAAAAATTTCAATTCTTCTCACTTGGGTTAAAGAAGATATTGCCTGGCTATTTATTAAGTTCCTAATAAACGGAACTCGATTTAGTTTTCATGATTTCCTGATTCCGGAGCCGATGTTTGAAACGAATGATACGAACAAAAAAGAATTCTTAAGAGGGATCGCTGACGTCACCGGCTTCGTTCGAAAATCCAATGTTTATACGGATGGTAGGCATCGTGTCTATATTGAAGTTTCGAATAAGAATTGGTTTCTTCCACCGCAGATATGCCAGCTTACCCAATCGCTCAACGTCCCTATTCAATATATTGGCTATGGTCATCCGAATATAAGGGGTGGAACCGGAACGAGTTGGGCAAAAGAACATCAAATCAAAATTTTCGCAGACGATTTTGAGAAAATTGGATTTTATATTTCTCACAAGAACGAAGCGTTGGCTGAACTCTCTGAATTTAACAAAGCAAATTTCAAAACACGGAAGGCGTTGTGTACAGGAGTTGTTGGTAGAGGAAAGACAAAAGGCGCTCATGATCATGAAACGCATGATAAGTTGCCGAAAGAATTAAATGGCCGACATTTCAATTCTTATAAAGAGATTTGCAAGTGTTTAGGTTGTTATTTGCAAAACGATTGCGATGTATAAAAACGAGATAGAAATGTATCCTGACGTAATAAAGTGGCTAAATAGTGACTTGCGGCAAAGGTTAGGAAAGGAAGCAACAAATATTCATGTGCTTGATACTCATAACAGCGACCTAAGCAATTTCATCTTGCAACTGAATTACCAGACGTTTTTCCCTGAGTTTGCAACCTATCACATTCGTCAAGATATTACAGGCTTTGTTGAGTTTGCGAACAAAGTTGATCTCGTTTTTGTCGAATGTAAGAATTCACCACTTTCGCTATTGCATCTCTCCCAGCTCATAGGATATTCCTGTATCGCACTTCCAGTATACTCGATTCTCTTAAGTCCAAAAGGAATGGGATCGACGCTAAACAGACTTCTCCGTACTTACAATCGCAGAGACGCCTTGGAGTTTAGGCCGAATCGGCGAATCGATGTAATCAAATGGGACTATCTGAAACAGGATGCGGATCGCACGAACAGTATCATCCATCAAAGATTCTAGATGTGCGGAATTGCGGGTTGGATCAACCTGGACACAACTAAACCTAACCGCGACGTTGAGGGCGTGCTGCACTCGATGTGCGAGGCGATCCTGCATCGCGGGCCGGATTCCGAGGGTCTGTGGACGGATGACCGAGTCGCGCTCGGCATGCGAAGGCTTTCGATCATCGATCTCAAGACGGGCGATCAGCCTGTTTTCAGCTGCGATAAGAGCGTTGTCGTTATGATGAACGGCGAGCTTTACAATTATCGCGAAGTGAGGACGGAACTTGAGAAACGCGGCCACAAGTTCATCACAAGTTCCGACACCGAGATCGTGCCGCACCTATACGAAGAATACGGCGAGGCATTGGTCGATCATCTTAACGGAATGTTCGCTTTCGCGTTGTGGGATGCGAAGCGGCAAAAGCTCGTCATCGCACGCGACCGCTTTGGCGAAAAGCCGTTGTATTACGGTATTTTTGACGGCAAGCTGATCTGGGGCTCCGAACCGAAGGCCATGCTCGCACATCCGGCGGTAAATGCCGAGCTTGATCTCGACTCACTCCGACAATACATCTCATACGATTATGTGCCCGCTCCGAGGTCGATCTACAAAGGCATTTCCAAGCTTCCGGCCGCACACATGATGACCGCCGAAGCCGGCGAGGTGCGGATACGACGATATTGGCGGCTGTCGTGGTCAGGCGGGGAGGCCCAACACCGCGGCGAACGTCACGGATCTTTATTCAACAAGCGCGCGGATGAGCTTTGCGAACTGCTTTCCGATGCAGTGCGGATGCGGCTTGTCGCGGATGTACCGCTCGGCATACTGCTCTCCGGCGGGATCGATTCGTCAACCGTTGCGGCCCTTGCAACAGAACATGCGAGTGAGCGTGTCAAAACATTCTCGATCGGATTCGAGGAAGATTCGTTTGACGAGTCGCGTTATGCACGGCTTGTAGCAAAGCACCTTCGCACAGAGCATTACGAGGATACGCTGTCGGCGGCCGCGGCCGGAGATCTGATCGGTGAGATCGGCGAATGGCTTGACGAACCGTTGTCCGACGGCTCTTTGATACCGACATATCTGCTCGCTCGTTTTGTAAGACGGCACGTTACCGTTGCTCTCGGCGGCGACGGCGGGGATGAGCTTTTTGCCGGCTATCCGATGTACCGCGCACATCAGATCACACAAAAATTCCTTGCGATACCGGCCGCGATACGCCGCCGCATGATCGCACCGGCGGTACAACGGCTGCCGGTCTCGCGGGACAATATGTCCTTTGATTACAAGGCGAAGCGTTTCATACGAGCGGCTGAACTTGACGGCATCGAACGCCACCACACATGGTTCGGCTCGTTCGCGTCGGCACAGCATAACCGGCTTTTGACCCGCAGTGTGCTCGAAAATACCGATGCGGACATCTATCTCGGGCCGCGAGAACTGTTCGAAACGACGGACGCCGAAACGGATATCGAGAGATTTCAGCAGGTCGATGTCAGCTATTACCTTGCCGAGGATATCCTGACAAAGGTCGATCGTGCTGCGATGGCCGTCTCGCTCGAAACGCGGGCGCCATTTCTCGATCCGCGTGTCGGCCAATTTGCTGCGGCGTTGCCGCTCGAATACAAACTTCGGGGCAAGAGCGGCAAGCACATCCTAAAAGCGGCCTTGCGCGGCCGACTGCCCGACGAGATATTGCATCGGCCAAAAAAGGGCTTCGGAATTCCGGTCGCCGAGTGGCTACGCGGGCGGCTTCGGCCGCTGGTTGAGGAGATGCTTGCCGAAAAAAGGCTTGCCGAGCAAGGCCTATTTGAACCGGCATATGTACGCAGCCTTATCAGCGAGCACATGCACGGCAAGGCGTCGCACCACAAGGAACTTTGGACGCTGCTCGTCTTTCAGCTTTGGTACGACCGATATCTCAGGCGCGGATGACGCCTACGGCCCTAAAAAGTGGATACTTCCGCCGCTTTAGCGTAGAATTGCGCTATGGCTTCCCTTTATCCGGAGATCGAACCTTTTGACAGCGGCGAAGTACGCGTCTCGGACATTCACACTATACATTACGAGCGTGTCGGCAATCCTAACGGCGTACCCGTCGTGTTCCTGCACGGCGGCCCCGGCGGCGGCTTGATCCCGCTCTATCGGCAGTTCTTCGACCCGTCGTATTATCACGTTATCCTTTTTGACCAACGCGGTTCAGGGCGATCAACGCCGCACGCTGATCTTCGCGAGAATACGACCTGGGATCTTATCTCTGATATCGAGGTACTTCGCGAGAAATTCGGTATCGAAAAATGGTACGTTTTTGGCGGCTCATGGGGCTCGACCCTCAGCCTGGCTTATGCCGAGACACATCCGCACCACTGCAACGGGCTGATATTGCGCGGCATATTCCTGACACGAAGGAAAGAGCTTCAGTGGTTCTATCAATACGGTGCAAGCGAGATATTCCCAGATTTTTGGGAGCGTTACCGCGATGAGATACCTGAGGACGAACGCGGCGATATGATCGGTGCGTACTATAAGCGCCTTACAAGCGACGATGAGGCAACGCGCCTTTCTGCCGCACGCGCGTGGAGCGTGTGGGAAGGCTCAACATCTAAGCTCTACCCTGACAAAGACCTAATGGAGCACTGGGAAGGCGAGCATGAGGCCTTGAGCCTCGCCCGCATAGAGTGCCATTATTTTATGAACAATTCGTTCTTCCCGACCGAGAATTACCTCATCGAGAATGTTGATAAGATACGGCACATTCCGACCGTGATCGTCCAAGGGCGTTATGATGTCGTCTGCCCCATAACATCTGCGTGGGAACTTCATCGAGCGTTCCCTGAGGCGGAATTGGTCGTGATACCCGACGCAGGACATTCGATCTCGGAAAAAGGCATTTCGTCAGCATTGGTCGATGCTATGGAGAAATTCAAAAAAGCCGTCTGATCTATAGTGAATTTTCGGCCAAAGGTTGTATGATGAAATCAGCCGATCACGCAACACGGAGCGTCTTAAGTGATCGGTGAGCGTGTGTTATGAATTTTGGAACTACAGAGATCCTTCTGATCGTCGCAGTGCTTTTCCTGCTGTTCGGAGCATCGCGTTTGCCGCAGCTTGCAAAGTCGCTGGGCCAGTCGCGTAAAGCATTTAAGGAAGGCATGCGTGAGGCGGAGGAAGAAGAAAGATCCGGACAACTGAATAATGCGGCGCCGGCACCGCAGATCACTCAAATGAGCGACGCCGAGCTTAAGGCTGAAATGGAACGCCGCACTGCGGCAAAAGCCGAGCACTAAAGCCCGCGTTCAGGCTTTCTTTCCCGTAAGCAAGGTCGCTTTTACCGAGAACCGAAAGGAGAGCGTTCCTGCGTCTTTGTCTATCAACTGCGCCAGCCGTTCGGCCGCGGCTTCGGCCGCATCCACATCCAGCCCTGACAGCCATTGGGGCAGAAGTATGTCCTGCACCAATGGAGCCGAGATGAATTCGGCGCCGTCCTGAAACTCAAATATCTCGTTTGCCGTCTGCGTCTCAACATCGGTCATGCCGAGTTCCTTTGCGATCTCTTCGAGCCGAGTGGTCGAGTGCAGCCCTGCGATCAAAGCTTCGACATCGAAGCTGTGGTCGGCATCATCCATCAGCACTTCCCAAAGCAGCGAGAATATCTCGCCGTAACTGCCTGCGGTAGGCAAAAATACTGCGATGCGGCCGCCGCTTTTGGCAAGTCGTACAGCATCGCCGATAAGTTCCTCAGCCTCATCGGTTAGGATGAAAGAGCCGTCAGCGATAACTGCATCGAACGCGTCGTTCTCGAAACGTATCCGCGAAAAATCGACCTTTGAACCGACCGCCGCAGCCTTATCGCGTGCGATCGCGAGGATCTCGTCCGTTTCGCACAAAGCAAAAATATCTGTCTTTTCACCGAAGCGCTCGTCGAGAGCCAGCGCATGGCTGCCCGTACCGGCATTGATATAGAGAAGCGTCTCAGCATCGGCAAGATCGAGATGCTGATCCGCAAGCTCAGTAAAACGCTGCGTCCAAATGCCGTCGATAATGTGTTCGCGGAGGAACGCGAGTTCCTTTTGTGTCTTAGCCATACCGTCGTGCTGCCTATCTGATGAGTGCTGCGGTCCGCATGGTCTCCTTGAACTCCTCTTTGCTGAACGCGCGGTCTAGCCAAAGATTCGTCAACTTTTCTTGAATGCTGTTCGCTTTCAGTCGTTCGTTCAGATTCTTGAAGTCAACGAAATCGAGATGCTGATCCTGATTGAAGCACGAGAAAACAAAGAACTCCTCGCCGGTGTACGGGTTGACATGCCGCTGCAGGCACTGCGCACAGACCTCTTTCATCATGCACTGCATCGGGCTGTTGATCGAACCGATCGCCGTGTGGCCGGGCCTTAGGAACGGCTTGAGCGACGTGTGCCGCGCCTCGCGTACGCCGTTCATCATACGGTCGGAGCCGATGGCAACGATGCGGTCAACGTCGCTCAGCTCGACGGTCTTATCGCCGAGCTTGCCCTCTGCATACGCGACCATTGCTTGGACGATATTGCCGCGGAAATGCGCATCCTGCGGTCTTGACGGGACGATCTCACTTCCCCGATCGGTTGACCATATCACCTGATCGGTAGCCGTTTCGATCTCTTCGCGTTTGTAGAGGTCGTCGCCGTTCTTATAGCCGGCGAAGTAGATCACCTTGTTGTTGTTCTCACGCAAGGCACGCGCGATAGAGAACAGAACGGCATTGCCGAGCCCGCCGCCCGCGAGCAGCACATTCTCGTTCTCGGGTATCTCGGTCGGTGTGCCGGTCGGCCCCATCACTAGGACCTCTTCGCCCTCTTTTAGAAGCGAGACGAGCCGTGAGCTTGTTCCCATCTCGAGCACGATCATCGAGAGCAGGCCCTTTTCAACATCGACCCACGCACCGGTGAGAGCAAGCCCTTCCATAAGAAGCTTATTACCCTCGACGCTTGGTGCCGTCGTCTCGAAGTTCTGAAGTCTGTAGAACTGTCCCGGCCGGAACTTGCGTGCCTGGAGCGGTGCCTTAACGATAACGTCAACTATCGTCGGCGTCAGACGGTCGATCTTGACGACATACGAGCGGAGTTGCTCATTGAGTGTCGCCTCGAGATCATCGAACTTCTGCAGCAGATCGGACGATCTACCCGTGTCACGCTCGCCCAGTTCATCCGCAAAGATCTCAACAACCTTTTGATAGCCGTGCTTTGCCGATGCCATCGCCTTTACGACATTACCGGCATATTTGGGGTGATTGTCGCCGTAATACGAGATGAACTTGCCGTCATGCTCGTATGAAGTGAAAAAGCCGGTCTCGCCTTTCGGTGTTTCGACGCTGTGCAGCTTGCCGTCGGCTCCGCGTTCGATATGATGCGGCCGGAAATACTGCCGCCAATCGTCCATCTTAAAGGTTCCGGGCTTTTCCTTTTCATAGATGACGTTGGGCGAAGTGCCCGCAGCGACACAGACCGTGCGTGCCGGGAATTCGCGAATATCGCCGGTGCTATTGAATTTCGCCGTTTCTGCGTCGTATTCGAGCCGCTCGAACTTCAGGGCCTTTACCGCGCCGAATTCATCGGGAACGGCCTCGACCGGCGACATACATTCGACGAATTCAATACCTTCCTCAAGCGCCTTTTGCACCTCTTCGTGATTGAGACGATACGCGGGCGAGTCTTGAAGCCGCTTGCGATAGACAAGCGAAACACCGCCCCAGCTTCGCACCATCGACAGCAGATCCGGCTCTTCGCCGGCCTCGGCAGCTCGCACGCGTTCAGCGCGGATCGCCCGTGCGTGTTCGAGAAACTCAGGCAGAACTGTGAGTTCTTCCGGGTCAAAGGCCTTCATTACCTTTTCTTCACCAAATTCTTCGACGACCTGCTCATATTTCTGCAGCATCTTTTCGACCTGTATCGGATAGTAGGCGAATATCTCTGTCGCACTGTCAACGCCGGTAAGGCCGCCGCCTATAACTACCGCAGGAAGGCGGATCTGCAGGTTCGAGAGCGTGTCCTTCTTGAACGCACCCGTGAGCTGCAGCGACATCAGAAAATCGCTCGCCTGTCGGATGCCTCGTATAAGGTTATTCTTCATCGGGACGATCGTCGGGCGGCCCGCACCGGTCGCGATCGCTATGTGGTCAAAGCCGTAGCTCCAAACATCCTCGATGGTCAGCGTGCCGCCGAACCGTACGCCGCCGTATGCCCTGAAGTTGCGACGCCGCGACAGCATTAACTGAAGGATGGTCAGGAAGTTCTTGTCCCAGCGGACGGTGATACCGTATTCCGAAACACCGCCGAAGCCTGAAAGAATGCGTTCGTCGAGGTCCTGCTTGATCTCGGCGATGTCTTTGATCGGCTTCGGGCAGGTGCGGCCGAGTTCGCCTGTCCAAAGGTCGCGGAGCGGCTCGATCTTCAAGCCGTCGATGCCGATGACGCCAAAGCCCTCGTTCAAAAGATAATGTGCAAGCGTGTAGCCCGCAGGCCCCATACCGACGACAAGTATATTCTTGCCGTTGTAAGGCAGCGGGTACGGCCGCCGGGCGTTAAGCGGATTCCAGCGGGCCAAGAGTGAGTAGATCTCAAATCCGAACGGCAGGTCGAGTACGTCGGTCAAGATCGACGTCTCGGTCATCGGTATGTTGACCGGGTCCTGTTTCTGAAAGATGCAGCCCTTCATACAGTCGTTGCAGATGCGGTGGCCCGTACCGGCACACATCGGGTTATCGATCGTTACCAAAGCAAGTGCTCCGATCGAATCGCCCTGCTTCTTGACCAGATGCATCTCCGAGATACGTTCTTCGAGTGGGCAGCCTTCGGTCTTTATGCCAAGAGGGTTGCGCTTTACCGTTCCGTCGTTCTCATGCAGTCCGGTCGAACAGCTATCCTTGCCGCGTTCATGACATATCAGGCAATAGTCGATCTCGTAAAGCGAATCGCGCATCGAACCACGCTCATCCGTCAGTTTGAAGCCGTCTCGCCGGCGCAGGCCTTCCTCAGGCCCCGTCATTACGTTGGCCAGGTCAGGCTCAGGACGGATCAGATGGATAAGGTTCATGTAATCGGTGGCATGTGCGGGCCTGAAGCTGTACCACTTCTTTGACCTCGCAGAGAACGCCGCCGCAGTCCATGCCTCGATAATGCCAAGGGCCGCTTTGATCGCGAGCAGGTCGCCGGCCGCTTCTTCGCCGATGACATTTGCCGTATAGAATTCACCGAACTCTTTGTCCTTAAGCGTCTCGTACGCCTTTTCAACACGCAAAACCGTATCCGCAACGGAAGACGGTATCTCGACCGGCGGCTTTGCAAGTATTTCTTCCGCATCAAGCAGGCGGCAGGTCATATCTGCGATCGAAAGCTCTTCGTCGTGAACCAATGTTTCGTCGAATGCGGCATTTCGCAGCTGCGTGACCGCAAGCCAAAGCTTCGCTTCATGCAGCTCGGCAAGCTGATCGGGCTTGAATTTCTTTGCAGCACGGCGTTGAACAAAGAATTTGTACTTCCAGATCGGATTTTGGATGGTGATCTGCTTGCCGAGCCATTCACGCTCCTTTGACACGCCGAAAAGCCGTGCGACAAAATCCGACAAGAAAGGCGCTGCATCGGTCAATATCTTTGACTCGGCGCGGCGTTCGTAGCCTATGCCTCCGGCAGCGATATACTTTTGAAGAGATTCGCCGAGAACGGGATCCTTATCCGTAACCTCCTTATAAAAGTCCAAGGTCAGAGACCTCAGTTTTATCGGGTCAAAAAGGTCAGAGTATCGGTAAGGGGCAATGCCGAGTTCCATATCGAGCGTGCCGACAGTGCCGTTGTTGATCGATGCGTCAGTCATATCCTTCACCTCGCACCTAAGCGAAGTTCGCCGTGCGCAGGCTAAATGATTAATATATCACGCGGGCGACGGCACTTCGCAATGGGTCGAAGAAAGGCTGCCAAGAAGCGAATGCAAAAAATTACTGTGTAAAGTGCTGCTAAATATGTTATAAAAACAGGTTCGTACATTTCTTTTCGCAAAAGGCGGAATCAGTGAATGATAACGACTTTAAGGTGGTATGGAACAAGATCAAAGGCTTACGCCGCTCCCGCGCGGTGCTGAATTACAAACATCGCAACACGGCGAGTATCCCGCGAGCTACGGCGGCTTCTATGACGATGAGACCCTTGCCGGAAAGCGGTCGCTTCGCCATTATTACAACATTGTCTATAAACGCCTGCCTCTTGTAGCGGCGATCGTCATTGTTATTACGGCGGCGGCGGCGTTCTACTCATATCGTCAGCCGTCGATCTATCAGGCCACGACCGAGCTGATCATCGAGCCCCGTAAACCGCAGATCACGCAGAAAGATGCGATCAACATCAACTTCGGGAACGATCAAAACTACTACAACACCCAAATGCTGCTCCTGCAGAGTCCCGATCTGATGAAAAAGGTCGTTCTCGCACTCAACCTGCAGCACGATGCTAGCCTTTTGCCTGACCAGAACAGAGGTTTTTTCGCATCGCTCAGATCACTGTTCGGCGGAACTTCGAACACTGCATCGGATAATGCACTGCCTGTCGTCAATGACATGACGCCCGGCACCGACACGGCGAACAAGATCCAGCTCACACCTGAAGAAGATTTGCGGGCGACACGCTATGCCGCGATGCTTGGCGGCGGCTTGAAGGTCGAGCAGCTCGAAGGCACCAATCTCGTCTCTGTCAGCGTACAGAATCAGAACCCTGCGTTGGCAGCCAAATTTGCCGATAAAACTGCTGAGCTTTTTATCGACGAGAATGCAAAGCGAGAACAGGAAGGTTCGCAAAACGCTTACGATGAGCTTACAAAGTCGATCGAAGAGCTCAAACATACACTTGCCGAACAAGAGAATGAGCAAATGGCGGCACAGCGCGACAGCGGCCTGCCCCTTCAGGATAAGGGCGGCGATCTTCGTGCCTCGAACTTGCAGACCTTGCTGACACAATACAACACGGCACATGACGAGACCGCGCGAATACAGGCCCTTTACAACGCCGCTCTAAGCGCCAGCGGAAAAGGCGACATACTTTCCGTAGTCGGCGACAACAAGGCACTGCTTGATGTCAGAAGCCAGAACCTGCGCCGCCAGGCCGAACTTGAGAAGCGGATCGAGGATATCGACCGCAAGATCAACGAGGCAAGGGAAAAGAAAGAACAGCTCCTTACAAAATACACGCCTGAATATCGTGACGTAGTAGCTGTAACGGCGCAGATCACCGAACTCGAAAATCAGAAGGCCCGCATCAGCCGCGAGGTCTCAGAGAAGATCAAGGTCGAAGGCGACAAACTGCAAAAGGATGCCGAGCGGGAAGTGCTTGCAAGCCTCCGTTCGCAGCTCTCGGCCGCGCAGCAGCGTGAGGAAAAGGCCCGCATAACCTACGCTCAAGCCTCAGATCGTGCCAACGTCGAAGGCCAAGCTGAGACCCGACTGACGACACTGAAGCGCGAGATCGAAACGAACCGCAACTTGCTCGACACGTATCTGCAGCGGCAAAAGGAACTCGAGCTGACGCTGACCGGCGGCAGGCCCAACAATATAAAGATCTCGAATATGGCCGCAGTACCGCAGGCACCTGTCGGCCCGCAGCGTGTTCGCAATATCCTGATCGCGATGCTCGCATCGCTTGCAATGGGCATCGGCCTCGCATTCCTGCTGGATTACCTCGATGATTCAGTACGCACCTCGGATGACATCGGGCGCCACCTCGGACTGCCGACACTCGGGCTGATACCTCATCGTGCAGGATCGAAGGGTTCACAGGCCGCTCTTGAACTCAAGAACGGGAATGCCTTGACCATTGCGACGCTTGAAGAGCGCAATTCGCCGACCGCCGAGGCGTATCGGCATCTTCGAACAAGCCTCCTTTTCTCATCAGCGGGCAAGCCCCCGCAGACAATACTTGTAACCTCGGCACAGCCATCTGAAGGCAAGACGACGACCGCCGTAAACACCGCGATCACACTCGCGCAGGGCGACGCCGAAGTTATCATCATCGACTGTGATCTGCGTCGTCCGCGGCTGCATTCATATTTCAATTTGGCGAACTCACACGGCCTTACGAACTACTTGTCGGGCGAGCGTTCGACAGAAAATCTCATCAAGGTGCATCCGGAACTGCCGCGTCTCAAGATCATTACAAGCGGCCCGATACCGCCAAATCCGGCGGAACTGTTGTCCTCGGATGAAATGCGCAACCTTTTGCAGTTCCTACGCGGGCGGTATAAACACGTCATTATCGACTCGCCACCGGCGTTATCCTTCACTGATGCGGCCATTCTCTCGACGATCGTTGACGGCGTGGTACTCGTAGCAATGGCCGGCAAGAGCTCGCTGCACCTATTGAGGCAGTTCAAGAAGCGGCTCAGCCATATCGGAGCGAGGGTCTATGGCGTGGTGCTCAACGGCGTTAAGGCAGGTTCGACCGATTACGACTATTATGGCAGCGGCTACTACGATTATTATCATCGAAGCAGTGCCGATGATATGACGCCTATTATGGACGAAGCTGTTGAAGAAGAAAGGATCTCTTAACCGCCGATGAAACGTTCAAGTGCCTCGATCCAATCCGGCATCGGGCCGAGGCCGAACCTTTCCGAGAATAAACACGCCATCTTTGAGCTGTCAGGCCGTGCGGCAGGACGGCGCAGGGAGTCTTTCGAAACGCTCTCGATCAGCGATACGTCAAAGCCGCCGATGCGGCACACCTCGCGGGCAAACCCCTCATAGGTCGTGCCGCTGCCGGCGTTAGTTACGTGAAAGATGCACGGAAGATCGAGCACGGCAAGTTCACGAATACGCCGAGCAAGATCGGCCGCGTAGGTCGGCGTTCCGTAAGCGTTACTGATCGCTTTTATCGTTTTCCCTGCCTCAAGCAGCTCAGGCATCACGCTCAGGAAGTTCGTGCCGCCCGTACCGTAGATCCAGCCGGAACGCACAATAATGGCGCGGGCATTCGCAGCACGCACACGGAGTTCGCCTTCGAGTTTCGACCGCGCATAAACGCTCGCCGGTGCCGGCGTATGACGCTGGGTATAGAAACCGTCGAAGCTTCCGTCAAAGACGAAATCGGTCGAGATGGTTATAAGAAGAGCATCAATATCCCGACACGCAGCCGCCAAATTCTCGGGGCCAAACGCGTTGACGGCAAAGCATTTCTCCTGCTCATTTTCCGCACCGTCAACATCAGTATAGGCGGCACAGTTCACAACAACATCGGGCCGCACATCCGCTATCGTACCGCGGGCCTGCTTACTGTCAGTGATATCAAGCTCGGCGCGCGGCAGGGCAACGACCTCGTCGCCCGCGCGGAAGCAATGGTCAGCCATTGCCTTTGCAACCATTCCGTTCGCTCCCGTGATCAGAACTCTCACTCAGCGTGCCCCGTACATTTTCTGGTAATAGCTGCGATATTCGCCGCTGCGGATCCGCTCAACCCATTCACGGTTCGCCAAGTACCATTCGATCGTTCGGCCGAGTCCTTCCGTCCAACTGACGGCAGGCGTCCAACCGAGCTCGGTTTCGGCGAGTGTCGGGTCGATAGCATATCGGCGGTCGTGGCCCAGCCTGTCCGTAACATATTCGATAAGCGAATGCGGCTTGCCAAGTGCGTCCAATATAGCTTTTACAACGTCGATATTGTACTGCTCGTTACGTGCTCCGATATTGTATGCGGTGCCGTCGCGGCCTCGTTCATACGCGGCCCAAATGGCTGAGCAATGATCGTCCACATAGATCCAATCGCGCACATTCCTGCCGTCGCCGTAAACCGGCAGCGGAATGTCATTGAGGGCGTTGGCTATCATCAGCGGAATTAGCTTTTCTGGAAACTGCCGCGGGCCGTAATTGTTGCCGCAGCGTGTTACAACTGCGTCAACGCCGTGCGTCTCGCGTGCGGCCCGCACAATGAACTCCGCCGCCGCCTTCGACGCGGCATACGGCGAATTAGGCTGTAAACGTGAAGCCTCAGTGAACAGTTCGCCGCTGTCATCCGGCAGTGAGCCCATTACCTCATCTGTCGAAACTTGAACGAAACGCCTCACCTTCCTCTCGCGCGATGCATCGAGCAGGACCTGAGTGCCGATTATATTAGTCCGCAAAAATTCGTCTGCCGAATGAATGCTGCGATCGACATGCGATTCGGCAGCGAAATTAAAGATCGCCTCACAGCCGTCAGGCAAGGCGGCCAGTACCGCTTCACGGTCGCAAATATCGCCTTTTACAAAGGTGCAGCGTGAAGTATTAAGGTCAGCGAGATTTTCGAGGTTGCCGGCGTAGGTCAGCAGGTCGTACACCACGACCTCGGCATCGCTCTTCTCAAGCATCTGACGCACGAACGCCGAGCCGATAAATCCCGCACCGCCGGTAATAAAAAAAGTTGCCATTGGTCAAAGCCGCCTGGTAAAAAGTGTTTCAACGCTCCAATCTTCGCATCTGCTTGAGAAGTGCATCGGCGTATTTTTGGGGCGAATTTATATTCTTCAAAATGATAGTGCCGCCCTGCTCGCTTGCATTGTCGATCGAGAGGTCGCCAAAGCCTACAAGACGCTGGAGGATCGTTGTCTGCACGGTAACATCCTGGATCCGACGAAGCGGGATGTTACGCGTCGTGCGTGCTATCAAGCCGCTGTCGATCTCGATCTTGTTCTCGGTCAGCGTATAGCGGATCAGCCGTTGCTTTATATGATAGATCGCCGGGATCAGGAATAACAGCAAGCCCAGAGCAACAAGGATCCATGACGCGACACCCGAGAACAGAGCACTTGCAAGGCCCACAAAAATCAACGCACCGACCGCCGCGAGCACATAGCCCGCTTTTACAAAGACCAGCGTCGGCGAGATCGAGAATATCTTCTGCTCCTCGTGATGATGGTCAGCGTCATCAACCGGTTCGACACGCTCCGTCGCGGGCGGCGTGCCGAGAGCAGACATCATCGGCGCTTCGCCGCGCGAAGCAACACGCGTTTCTGTCTCGTCTATGCCTGCACCGCACTTTCGACAGAACTTTGCGGTGTCGGAATTTTCTTGTCCGCAATTCTCACAGAACATATCCGCTGTATTATTCCCCAAAAGACATCGATTATCCACACCCGACGCACAAAAACGCGGCCGGTCAACGCAACCGGCCGCATGTCTTTCGACGAATGGAGAAGAGAGTTGCTCTTTGCTCGGTGGAAGTCTGTTCCGTCGAAAAGGCAGCAACGACCTTTTCGCAGCGGATCTGAAAACTATTGATTAACGAGCCGCATCCTGCCATCCGCAAGGCGGATCGCGACGGCATCCTGCCTAAAGGACAATTCAAGCGTCGGCTTCTTTTCGAGCTTTGCGGCGGTCGCATTATTTACACGTCGATAGTTTCGCGCGAACGTACCGTCCGAGATCGAAGCGTATCGGCTCGTAATTCTGCGGACGTATTCGCGCGTCTCGCTGTACGGCGGTATCGTGTTGCCGTATTTCATTACCGCGCCTTCACCGGCATTATAACCCGCAAGAGCCAGCGTTATATCCTGTCCGAACATATCGAGCAGCATCCGCATATACTTCACGCCGCCCTCGATGTTCTGCTTTGGATCATAAATGTTCGTTACGCCGAGGCGGCGCGCCGTTGCCGGCATCAACTGCATAAGGCCGCTGGCGCCTTTGTACGAGGTCGCCTTCAGCTTGAACGACGATTCCTGATGCATCTGTGAGTAGATAAGCAGCGGGTCGATTCCGTATCTTCGGCTGGATTCGACTATGTAAGAATCGATCGTGAGGTCGCCGGTTGTAAAGCCTTTCATATCCTTGGATGCACTCATCGTCAACCGGGCGCGATTAGATGCGATAAGGTCGTGCGGCTTTGCAAAGCCCTCATAAACAGCCATTTGCGGCCGTGATTGGACGGTCCTTTTTACAAGCGGCTTCTTGGATTTGACCGTCTTTTGTTTGGCAGTTACCGCCGCGGCCGTTTCGGGCCGGTAAACCTGAACACCGCGTGCGGTGTCAAAATTGTCGAAGAATCGAGGAAGGTTTTGTGCGTAGGATTGGCTGCCGAGGAGGCAGAACGTCAGAAGTGTGAAGTAGGTTGCTTTCATTTGGTCGGTTTACGAACGGACGGGTATCTGCACGGCTCGGTGCGCCATTCGGCTTGCCTTACCGCCTAATCTTATACAAAGACCTAAGACATCATTTGTTCCACAAAACTAAAGATGTTTTAACTATTTTTATACCACCGGCGAATATTGAGCGTTCGACACACCGCCGATCGTTAGCGACGCGACCGATTTTGAGTTAAAGTTTCGTTTATATGCTGTACGTATCGCAGATACTCAACAGGCCGATCACGGATGCGCGGAACGAGAAGATCGCAGCCATCCGAGATGTCGTTGTGCGGTACGGGGACGAGGATTATCCGCCTGTGGTAGGCATCGTGGCACGCTATCGCCGGCGGAATTTCTTTATGCCGAGCGGTAATTTTACGGATCTAGGCCCGCACGGCGTCCGCATGACGACGACGGTGCTCGACCTTACGCCGTTCAAGCGCCACGATGGCGAAGTGCTGCTTATCAAGGACGTTCTCGACAATCAGCTTATCGACGTTGACGGTAAGCGGGTTGTTCGCGTCAACGATGTACAGTTGATCGAAACGGGCAGCGGTTGGCGCGTGTCGGGTGCTGATGTGAGCCTGCAGGGCTTTGTTCGCCGCTTGATGCCGCAAGGTTTTTTCGGCAGTGCTCGTCCGGTCGAAGTTATTGATTGGGCCGATGTCGGCTACCTTGCGACCGACACAGCGACGGCCACCGTACAGCTCAAATCATCCAAGGACAAGCTCTCACGCCTGCATCCCGTTGAGATCGCACAACTTGCGGAAACGCTCTCACCGATACACCGCACAGAGGTTGTCGAAAGCCTCGACGATGACATCGCCGCTGACACGCTCGAAGAGATGTCAACCGAGGCTCAGGCACGCATCCTCGAGGAAATGGATGAGGAGCGTGCCGCCGATATTCTCGAAGAGATGTCGCCTGACGACGCGGTCGATGTGCTTGACGAGATGGATGACGAAAAATCGGAGCAGTTGTTTGCCTTGATGGAGGATCATGAAAAGGCGGATGTTGCCGCGCTGATGGCGTATGAGCACGACACGATCGGCGGATTGATGACCACCGAATTCGTTACCTTTCCGCGCGATCTGACGGTCGGCGAAGCGATCCGCTCATTACGCGAGATGGCAGAGACACCGAACATGATCTACTACCTGTACATCGTCGAGAAGGAAGGCTCGCGAAAGATCTGCGGCCTTATCTCGCTCCGTTCTCTGATACTTGCCGACCCGACAAAGAAGCTCGAAGATGTGATGCGTGTCGATTTCCGCTTTGCGAACCCGCATGAATCTGCCGAGGAAGCGGCACAGGCGATAGCCGAATACAATCTGCTTGCTTTGCCTGTGATCGATGATGACGGCGACATTGCGGGTATCGTTACGGTGGACGACGCGATGGAGTTGATACTGCCAAAGAATTTGGGCCGCAGGCTTCCGAGGATCTTTAGCTAGAATTGCGAACAACGCTGTTTATGTTCCGGGAAATTAGTCGTTCGTGACAGGCGGCCTTCATTCAGTTACCATTCGCGGTTTGCTTCGTGTCACAGATCGCTGATCGGCGGTGTTTCCTTTTCTTAGCCTAGATCTACGCTAAATTTTCTAAATTGGAGGCCCAATATTGATGCAGACCCGTAGCCGATCAAAGATCATTGCCGTTCTTAGCTCCCTCATAACTCTTTTGCTGCTAAGTACAGTTCATTTTGCCCAAGACACGAAGGCGACTGCCCCGGCGACGCTTCCGCTGAAGGATCGCATTTGGATGGCGTCGAAGATGTACGAAAGCGTACAGATGTATTTTGCACATTGGAAGGCCGTGCCCGACCTCGGCCTCGATGCGATCTACAAGCATTTCATCGACCGGATCGCGGCCTCGGACGACCGGCGGGAGTTCGACTTCGCTGCCATGGAGTTCATCGCCGCATTAAAGAATGGCCACACGACCTACAACGACCCTTGGTTGGACCGGTCCGACCCGAAGCCGGTCGGTTTCGAGGCGAGAAAGATGCCCGACGGGAAGTTCATTGTCAACCTCTCTGCGAACAGCGATATCCGGGCGGGCGATGAGTTGCAGGCGATCGACGGTAAGCCGTTCTCACAGTTCTTCAAGGAGAATGAGAAATACGTAACAGGATCAAGTGAGGCGGCGCGGCTGCATGGTTTCTTCTACCGTCCATACCTGTTCCCGAAACGGTTCGAACTGACGGTCAGCGGACGGAAGTTGACGGTCGATCGCTATACACAGAAGCTCACGTGGCCTGCTTTCGTGGACGAGACGCAGGGAAAATTGCTTGACGGCGGTATCGCCCTCTTAAACATCCCATCGTTCGGTGACGCGAAATACGAGCAGAAGGCCGTGGATTTCATTCGGGCCAATGCCTCGGCAAAGGCGTTCATTATCGATGTTCGCGGAAATGGAGGCGGGTCGACCCCGGCAAAGCTGATCGCTGCCTTGATGGATCGGCCGTATTACGATTGGGTCGAGGCATCGAGTGCGAACGTGGGTTCTTTCGGAGCTTACAGCCAGCTTGCGAGCCTCGTTCCACCAGAATCTCGGGATGCAGAATTAAAGAACGTGATCGATATCGGCTCCTCACTCGAGCGTGTCGAGGTCCGCTTTGCGAATAAACGAAACCTTCCCGACCATCCGCTCTTCAAGGGGCGCGTCATCGTACTGACCGATTCGGGATGCGCGTCGGCGTGCGAGGACTTCGTGATGCCTCTCAAGACCAGCGGCAGGGCCGAGGTGTATGGCTTGCCTACCGAGGGAAGCACGGGGCAGCCGTACCTATACGCATTCGAGAATGGAATAAACTTCCGTGTTGGGGCAAAACGAGCGTACTTTCCCGACGGAACTGAGTTTGAAGGCGTTGGTATCACGCCGAACGTCCTTATCGAGCCGACGCCGGCTGACATTCGCGCCGGAAAGGACATGGTACTCGAAAGAGCTATAGCAAATGCGCTACGTTATTAGTAACGTCGGCTGCCGATGATACGGCTTGGCTAGTTTTGGCCCTTGCACATCAAAAGCCGGCTGTCGTGCCTGTTCGGCCGGCTTTTGAAAGAGATGAAATTCACTCGTATATCGTGGGCATTTGCCGTTCTCGTTCTCATATCGAACTCATTTTCACAGACATCTCCGCGAGTTCCAGTAACCGTGATCGACAGCGCTCAATTGCAGGAATTGCTCAAGCCGAGCGGCAAACCTGTGCTGATCAATTTTTGGGCGACGTGGTGCGAGCCGTGCCGCGATGAATTTCCGGACCTTGTAAAGATCGACAAATACTACCGCGACCGCGTTGATATCCGTGCCGTCTCGCTCGACTATCTTTCTGAGATAGACGGCGATGTGCAGAAATTCCTGACCTTGGTCAAGGCACAGATGCCGGTCTATCTTTTGCATACAAAGGATGAGACTGCGGCGTACAAGAGCGTTTCACCCGACTGGACCGGCGCCTTGCCGATGACCGTACTGATCGCACCGGACGGCAAGATGTTCTATCAGCGGATGGGCAAATTCCGCTACGAGACCCTAAAGGAATACCTCGACCGGCTGCTTGCCGCGCCGCCTTCGGACATGGGCATCATCGAAGAGATGGAGTTCGTGAAGGTGCTCAACGGCAAACGCGACGAAGTTCGTTATTACTATGAGAATAACTGGCGGCTTTATCGCGACGCGGCGTTCAAACGCGGGATGATCGATTCTTTCGAATATATTGATGTTACGGCTCCTGCGGACGGTGCGTTCGACATCATCCTCATAACGCGGTATCGCGGCCAAGAGCAGTACGACGAGCGTGAGAAGAATTTTGCAGAGTTGAGCAAAGAACTGTCTCCAAAAGGCCCTTTCCTGCGAGGCAATTCAAAGCCTGACGCGTTTCGAAAGGTCGTGCATCGCTACGTCGGCAAGCCTGTCTTCTATATGTTCAAATAACGCCGCTGCCGCATCCACCATCGACATCGCCGGCAATTGTCGGTAAAATACTCGTTTCATTGAACGTACGGGTTCTCGACTTACCATGCATGCAATAAAGATCACGCCGGATGTCATCGATCAGCACGGTCTTTCAACGGAAGAATACCAAAGGATCGTAGGCTCTCTGGAACGCGAGCCGAATCTTACCGAACTCGGCATCTTCAGCGTTATGTGGTCGGAGCACTGCTCCTATAAATCGTCGCGCGTTCACCTTAAGCGCCTGCCGACGAGCGGCGAACGCGTGATCGTACCGCCGGGCGAGAATGCCGGCGTCGTCGATATCGGCGATGATTGGTGCATTGCGTTCAAGGTCGAGTCGCACAATCATCCGTCTTTTATCGAGCCGTTCCAAGGTGCGGCTACGGGCGTCGGAGGCATCCTGCGCGATATTTTCACGATGGGAGCAAGGCCGGTTGCCGCGATGAACTCGCTCCGTTTCGGGCCGATCATTGCGGAACAAGCGGCAGGAGACGGGGAACGGGAGAAGCTCTCGACCCGGTCCGTCAATCGGAATCGTTCCATCCTCAAGGGCTGCGTCTCGGGCATCGGCCATTACGGCAACTGCTTTGGCGTGCCGACCGTGGGCGGCGAGGTCGTTTTCGATCCGTCATACAGCCTCAATCCGCTCGTTAACGCCTTTGCTCTCGGACTCGTGCGTAAAGATCAGATCTTCTTTGGCAAAGCGACAGGCATCGGCAACCCTGTGCTCTATGCCGGTGCAAAAACGGGCCGGGACGGCATTCACGGCGCCACTATGGCTTCCGCCGAGTTCGATGATGATGCATTGGAAAAGCGGCCGACCGTACAGGTAGGCGACCCTTTTCTTGAAAAGCTCCTTCTCGAAGCCTGTCTCGAAGCGATGCGCTCCGGTGCCGTCGAAGGCATACAGGATATGGGTGCGGCCGGGCTTACAAGCTCCTCGGTCGAGATGGCCGCGCGTGCAGGCACGGGCCTTGAGCTTGACCTTACGCGGGTGCCGCAGCGTGAGACCGGAATGACCGCGTACGAGATGATGCTGTCCGAGTCGCAGGAGCGGATGCTGATCGTGGCAAAGACGGGACGCGAAAAAGAGGTCGTCGAGATATTCAACAAATGGGATCTCGATGCGGTCGTTATCGGCAAGGTGGTCGAGGGCGGCCGGCTAAAGATATTCCATAACGGCGAACTTGAAGCCGACCTGCCCGTACTCGCCTTAACTGACGAGGCGCCGAAGTACCACCGGCCGATGTCAGAACCCGCTGCGTCAGCGGCGGGTCAGTTTGCAGTAGGTGATTCAATATCATCGAACTGGCCGCCCGCTTACGCAGGCGGTTCTGACTCGAACTGGCCGCCCGCTTACGCAGGCGGTTCTGACCTTGCCGACGCCCTCAAGAAGCTGCTTGCCTCACCGAACATCTGCTCAAAGCATTGGGTTTATGAACAGTACGACTCGATGGTGCGAACGAACACCGCCGTTCTGCCCGGTGCTGATGCCGCCGTTATACGCATCAAAGAGACGCGGCGTTCGATAGCGATGTGCCTCGACGGAAGCGGCAAATTTGTCGCCATAGATCCGCGAATGGGTGCAAAACTTGCGGTCGCCGAGGCCGCACGCAACGTTGCGTGCGTCGGTGCAAAACCTATCGCAGTAACTAACTGCCTCAACTTCGCTTCACCCGAGCGGCCCGAAGTAATGCGTTCATTTTCGGATGTGATCGACGGCATGGCCGAGGCGTGCACGGCCTTTGATACGCCGGTAGTCTCGGGCAATGTCTCCTTTTATAACGAAACGGACGGCCGCGGCATCCTGCCGACGCCCGTCATCGGCATGGTTGGCCTGATCGAAAACACAGGCAGCATCATCACACAAGGCTTCAAGAATGAGGGTGATCTTATTGCCCTGCTCGGCGTTACCCGCGACGACCTCGCAGCAAGCGAATATGCACAGACTGTTCTCGGGCTTTCGACCGAACAGATCATAGCTAACGGCATCTGCCCGCAGGTCGATCTTGAGGATGAAGTAAAGCTTCAAAACGTTCTTTGTGAGCTTGCCGCCGCGGGCTTGGTCGCATCAGCCCACGATTGCTCAGATGGCGGACTCGCTGTCGCCATTGCCGAAAGTTGCTTCTCTTCACTCAACAGAAAGGCCGTCGGTGCCAAGATCGAACTTGCGGGCGGCGGCCTCTCGGATGCGGCACTGCTTTTCGGCGAAACACCTTCGCGCGTTGTCATCAGCTTTGCTGCCGAGAATCTCGATAATGTCAAAGGTGTCGTCGGGGACGTTCCGTTCGAGGTGATCGGCAAGGTTCGAGGCGACACGCTTTCGATAGACGTCGGCGGCCGTAATGCCGTAGATATGCCGATATCGGAGTTCGAAAGTACGTGGAAGGGCTCTTTTGGAACGATCCTCGACCAATAATGTAGCTCGGCCGACGCATCCGTGCCAGACAATGACCGCAGGCGTTTATCTGCACATTCCATTCTGCAAGTCGCGTTGTTCGTACTGCGATTTCGCAACGGACGTTTGGCGGAGCGGCGATGTAGTGGAAAGGTATGTCGAGGCACTGTGCCGCGAGATCGAGTCAGAACCCGCTGCGTCAGCGGCGGGTCAGTTTGCAGTAGGTGATTCAATATCATCGAACTGGCCGCCCGCTTACGCAGGCGGTTCTGACATTGACACGATCTATTTTGGCGGCGGAACTCCGTCGCTGCTGACGCCCGAGCAGGTCGGGAGGATACTTGCGGAAGTAAGAAAGCGATTCTCGGTCGCCGATAATGCGGAGATCACCCTTGAGATGAACCCCGCGACGGTCACGCACGAGAGCCTTGTGGCGTATCGCTCGCTGGGCGTCAACCGTGCGAGCTTCGGTGTGCAGACATTTGATGACCGCGATCTGAAACTGCTTGCCCGCGGCCACGATTCAAAAGACGCACGCACCACCTTTCGTATGCTGCGTGATGCCGGTTTTACGAACATCAGCTTCGATCTGATCGCCGGTCTGCCCGGACAAACTATGGCGAACTGGATGCGAAACCTCGATGAGGCGGCGGCACTCTCGCCGGAGCACATTTCGCTCTATCTACTTGAGATCCATGAAGGTACGCCGCTTGCCGAACAGATGCGTTCGGGGCGGCGAAAGGCGATCGCCGACGAGCTTGCAGCGGAGATGTACGAGGCCATGCTCGATCGGCTTGCCGCGGAGGGTTACGAGCAGTACGAGATATCGAATTTTTCGCGTCCGGGCTTTGCCGCGCGGCATAATGTGAAATATTGGCGGCTCGATCCTGTCTTCGGCTTTGGTGTCTCGGCGCACTCATTCGACGGCCGCCGGCGTTACGCGAATGAACGCGACACGGCCGCGTACGTCCGCTCGATAGAACAGAACGGGACGGCGAAAGTGATGTGTGAGGATGCGGTTTTGGCTTCGGAGTTCGTCTTTCTCGGCCTTCGCATGGAGGAAGGAATAAGCCTCGATGAGTATCTTACGCGTTTCGGCCGCGACCTGATCGAGGAACTTCGTAACGAACTTGCCGACCTCATCGATAAAGGCCTTATCGAAATGAGCCCTTCGCGGATCAAGCTCACACGAAAAGGAAAACTCTTTTCAAATGAGGTATTTGCAGTGTTCGTCTGACACCGCCTAACGCTTAGGCTTCGGTCGTAAGATGCGTGCGAGCCTCCCATATCTCAGGAAAGAATTTTTTCGAGAGCGTTGACATCAGATAGCCGACGCCGTCGCTGCCGCCCGTTCCGCGCTTCATCCCGAGCATCCGCTCGACCATGAGCACATGATTGTGCCGCCATGAGAGTATGAGTTCATCATGCTCGATCAGGATGTCCTGCAGGTTGTAGATCTCGGAGTATTTCTCGGGATGCGTCAGCACCTCGACAACGGCGGCGACACGTTCATCATGTGTCGAGGTTCTCATTCCGCTGCGTTCGAGCAAAGCCCAGAACGTATCCGCAAGCGACGGTTCCTCAAAACGCCGTCGCAGTTTCGGGTATGCATATTCATCATCGCGGAAGAACTCCAGTATCTTCTCGTCCTTTGCGCCGGAGGCGAATTCCAGCTCGCGAAACTGCATCGACTGAAAGCCGCTCGCGGGCCTAAGGCGATCGCGGTATTCGAGAAAGCCGATCGGCGCCATCGATTCGAGAATATGTATCTGCGTCGTTAAAAGCCTTTCGATCGCAAGCACGCCGCGCAGTGAGTGATTAGCTCGAAAGATGCGGCCTTCGTCAAGCCATTTTGTCGCGGCGGTAACCTCGTGAAGTATCTGCTTGAACCAAAGCTCATACGTCTGATGAATGATGATAAAAAGCTGCTCGTCGTGGCTGGTCGGCTCTGAAAGCGTCGTCTGCAGCTCCAAAAGTTCCGGCACGCGCAGGTATTTGTTGTAGGACAGCGGTGGATTCGTTCCGTATTCGTCAGCCATTTGTCAGCTTGCTCCTTTATTGGCGTATTTAGTCAATCTTGTGCCATAGGTGCGTCGAATGTCAATTTTGTTTACAAAACAGCGTGTAAAGGCAACAAACTTCTTGACATCAATGCCCTGAATTAGCTAAATTTCATTCGTCAATCAGACAATTCTCAGTTGAACAGAAACATTTCTTGCGGTTTAAGATCTGTTGCTTGAGCAGATGCTTTCAGGCACAAGTAAAAGAGCGATGCGATCACGCCTCAGGTTAACGTCCCCTGTTTGACGGTGCGCGCCCGATCTGACGGCAAATGCCGCCGGGGCGCGTCAAGATGTTTTCAGCTTTAGGAGGAATTAGACGAATGCCCAAGACGACAGGCAAAGTTAAATGGTTCAACAATGCAAAGGGCTACGGCTTTATCGAGCAGCCCGGCGAACAGGATGTTTTTGTACACTACAGTGCGATAACAGGGGACGGATTTAAGACCTTGATACAAGGCGACCGGGTCGAATTTGAGGTAACTGACGGCCCGAAAGGGCCGCAGGCCGAGAATGTCGCAAAGGTTGCGTGAATACGATCTGACCGTATAAGACCGAGGCTGCCTTGCCGGGCAGCCTCATTTATTAAAATTCCTCGCCTTTTGCCTTCATTTGCCGCCGCCACAGTTCTCTGTACGAAGTGAATCGCGAGACAAGCGTGTTGAAGTAATAGCGTTGTGCGTAGGCAAGGCTGCGGTTATCGGAAATGCGTTTGATGGTCGATTCCATCCTGGCACGCGCTTCGAGCGGCGGCCTTTTTGATGCACCGTTGAAATAGATATCGAACTCGATCTTGAGCCGCCGCATATCCTCTTCAAGACGCGAGAGCTGCAGGTCGATATTCTCAGATTCCTCGGAACGCTGTTTGCTTGCACGGGCTAGATTTTTTTGAATTGTGGTCATCGGATCGGGTAGGAAAATAAAGCGGCGGGCGACGTTGCCGCTTTCTTATAAAAACGCCCATTGCGGTATGATTTCCGTAAATTGCGCTACGATTGCTAAATGCCGAGTTCTTCCGATCCTACAATTGCAGCCTTGCGGAACCTTCCGTCGGTCGAGGCTGTATTGCGAACGCCTGCGGCAATGAAGTTCATTGAAAATGCCGGGCACGAAAAAGCGGCGGGAATGGTCCGCGAGGCGATCGAGTATTTGCGAAACAAGATCTTGGCGGGAGATGAAATGGGGCGCGAGGAGCTGCTTACCGCTGCGGAATGGCTGCTCGTCGAGCTTTCGCACCGGCATGAGCGTGCAAAGCTCCGGCGCGTCATAAACGCGACCGGTGTCGTGCTGCATACTAATCTGGGACGTGCGCCCTTATCCGAGGAAGCAGCCCGCTCTGTCAGTAACATTATTTCGGGCTATTGCTCGGTCGAGCTTGATATAGGAACCGGCCGCCGCGGCGGCCGCAGCACCTTTGTCGATCGCCTTATCTGCGAACTTACCGGCGCCGAGGCTGCGATGGTCGTCAATAACTGTGCGGCAGCGGCATTCATTGTCTTAAAGGCATTGGCGGCGGGCGGCGAGGTCATTGTCTCACGCGGCGAATTGGTCGAGATCGGCGGCGACTTTCGCGTGCCCGATGTGCTCGAACAGTCAGGCGCCGTACTCCGCGAGGTCGGCACGACGAACCGAACAAAAGCCGCCGACTACGAACGCGCCGTCTGCGATGCAACGACGATGCTGCTGCGTGTCCATCCGTCGAACTATCGCATCGTCGGCTTTTCTGCGACGCCTGATGTCGCCGACCTCGCAGCGATCGCTGCTAAGCACGGCCTTATATTTTACGAGGACATCGGTTCGGGTGCGATCAGTGATCTCGCTGAATTCGGCATCACGGATGAGCCGCTCGCCGCCTCATCGCTCTCCAGAGGGGTTGATATTGTTACCTTCAGCGGCGACAAGCTGCTCGGCGGGCCGCAGTGCGGCATCATCGCAGGCAGAAAGGAGCTTATTGAGACGCTGCGCCATTATCCGCTGTACCGCGCGCTGCGTGTGGACAAAATGACATACGCAGCTCTAGGGGCGACGCTTGAGTCATACGCACGCGGCCGCTCAAATGAGATCCCTGTCATAAGTATGCTCTCGCTTACTCGTGACGAGATCAGAACACGTGCCGAACGCCTTTTGGCCGAAATGTCGGGCGATCTGCCGGCTGTGATCGAGATAATTGACGGCGATTCTGCCGTCGGCGGCGGTTCGGCTCCGCTTGCCCGTCTCGCCACGGCGTTGATATCGATCCGCCATGATGAGGCCACGGCAGACGCACTTGCCGCTCGGTTCCGAATGGCGACGCCGCCCGTGATCGGACGTATCGAGAACGACCGCTTCATATTGGATCTTCGGACAGTATTTTCGGATGAAGAAGCAGAACTTGGCAGGACGATCGACGCTGTCTGCCGCTCAGCCGTTGCGGCGTAAGAAGTCCTGCATCAGATCGGCAAGAGCGACGACGCCTTCCACCGGCATCGCATTATAGATCGACGCTCTTATGCCGCCAAGCGAACGGTGTCCGGCGAGGCCGCTCATACCGTTAGCCAGGGCTTCGGCACAGAATTGCTTATCAAGTTCAGGCGTCGGCAGGTGAAAGGCGACGTTCATCAGCGAACGAGCCTCTTTCTCCGCATAGCCGATATAAAAGCCGCCGCTCGCATCGATCGCATCATATATCATCTTTGCCCTAGCGACGCTTCGCCGCCGCATCTCGTCAATGCCGCCTTCTGCTGCAACGTGATCGCAAACAAGCCCGATCATATAGATAGCCCACGTATTCGGCGTATTGACCATCGATCCGTTATCGCGGATCACACGGTAATCCAGTATCGGTGAACGCTCGCCCTCAATAAGCTCAAAAAGGCCGTCGCGGACAAAGGCGACCGCAATGCCGCTGGGCCCGATATTCTTCTGCGCGCCGGCATAAACAAAGGCATACCTGTTCCAATCGATCGGCTTGGACATTATGTTCGATGACATATCGCAGATGACCGGGACCTCGCCGCCGTCAACATCGTAGTGGAACTCGACACCCTCGATGGTCTCGTTCGCAACGTAATGGATATAGCGAGCGCTCGGCGAGAATGTGAGTTCGGCCGGACCAGGTGTCGTGAGACGCCCATCAGTGCGGCTGTCCCAAGCGATGTTCATCCGACCGAAGCGTTCGGCCTCGGCAAATGCCTTACGGCCCCACACACCTGTGAGAATAAAGTCTGCCGAAGTGCCTTCGCTGATAAAATTGAGCGGGATCATCGCGAATTGAAGCGATGCTCCGCCTTGTATGAACAGAATGCGGAAGTCATTCGGCACCTTCAACAGGAGGCGAAGGCCCTGCTCAGCGTGTTCAAGTATCTTTTTGAACTGTTCTGAGCGGTGGCTCAACTCCATCACGCTCATACCCGAGCCGTCAACCGAAAGCATCTCGTCGCGAGCTTTTTGCAGCACAGCATCGGGCATGACGGCAGGCCCGGCACTGAAATTAAAGATCCGCTTTTCCATAAACAGCTCCGTGCAGACAGAATGCGCCGACCAAGAAACATATCATAGGCGACCGCAACTGTTTTGCGCGAATGAGGGATTTCGGATTTCTGCTGCGCGTAGGATACAATGACCTTTGCATCGAACCATTTTAGCGAAGCAAACATCACAAGTTCGAGGGTAGTACCCATTCGAAAATTTGGAGGAAAGAATGTTTAAAAGGGCGGCTATTGGATTGATCGTTGCGGGCTTGCTGATCGGTATCGGATCGATCGCGGCGCTTGGCCAGACGGTCATTACGTCAGGGCGTGTCGAGCTTGAAAAGCAGGATGGCAGCCGCGTACCGGTTGCAGGTGCGACTATTGATGTTTTTCGAACGGATATCAAGGGCAGTGCAAGCGGTACAAAAACGGATAAGAAGGGCAGTTTTACCTTTGCAAATCTTCTGATCGGCGGCGTTTACACCCTTGTTTTCAGTGCTCCGGACTGTGAGCCGACTTTGATCCAAAACATCAAGGCGGGCTCAGAAAAGATCGTTGTAACTATGCACCCCGGCGACGGACGGCGCTGGACCGCTGACGAGGTCGAAAAGGCTCTTTCCGGTGCGGGTTCTTCAGTGGGCAGCACGACGAAGGGCAATGCAGAATCGACGACGCCTGCGGAAAAGAGCAAAGAACAGATCGAATACGAAAAGAAGGTCGCGGAGATCGAAGCGGATAACAAGCGCAAGCAGAAAGCGTATGACATCGTAGCCGCATCAATGAAAGCGGGTAACGACGCCTTTACCGCAGGAGCTAACCAGGTAAAGGCAAAAGACCTGTCCGGTGCAGTAACGAACTTCACGACAGCCATTGCAAAGTATGACGAAGGAGTTCAGGCTGAGCCGAACTTCGTAGGCTTGACCACACCGCTTTTGAATAACCGCGCGACGGCACTTCGCCAACGCGCGGTCGCCACATACAATCTTGGCACAAAAGAAACCGACGCTGCGTCAAAGACCTCAATGTATGACCGTGCAAAGAGCGACCTGCTCGAATCTGCAAAGTCGTATGAGCGCGCTTGGCAGGTGATACAGTCTGCAAAACCCGAAGAGATCGCAGCTGTTAAGGATTTTGATACGCTCAAAAGCGATACCATTCGCGGCTCTCGTGACACGTTCGCGATGGCCGTTGCCACCGAGCGGATCGATCCGGCTATCATCGAGATTGCAAAGGCTATGATCCCCGAATATCTCAAGGTCGAACCCGATGCGGCAAAGAAGATCGAGGCGCAGCTTATCATCGCCGATATGTATCGAATAAACCAAAACCGTGAAGAGGCGATCGGTGCGTACAAGGCTGTTCTCGAAGCGGCCCCGGACAATGTGGATGCGCTCGCGGGCGCCGGCCTGATGCTGGTTGATCTTGCGTGGCTCAAGGATAACGACAAGGCCCTTGCTCAGGAAGGTGCGAACTATCTGCAAAGGTTCGTTGCCATTGCTCCGGATTCGAACAAGATGAAGGAAGGTGCCAAAGGCTACCTTGAGATCCTAAAACAGCAGAGCATCGTCCCCGTAAAGACTGCTACACCATCGAAGAAAAAGCACTAAAGCCGTGTCCGGCCATTACATAGCCGTGTTCGGGGTCGCCCCCGAACACGGCTTTTTCCATTGCACGCCTATTGTCACAAAGTGCCGTTCGGCGGTGTTCCTATTTTTACGGGAGAAATTTTGTGAAAGGTGCTTAACAGATGAAACTAAGATATTTGCACACCGCCTTGGCCGGCGTTCTGTTCATCATAATTGTGATCGGCAATATCGTGATCGTCGCGCAGAGCGAGAGCGGGGTCGAACACGACCGCTCGCCTGACCAGTCGCTGATGCCGTAAACGAGAACGGCCAAAAGGGCCTCAGGCGATCATATAAAGTGCGAGGTACGGCACAAGATTCAGAAAGAACACGCACAGTTTGTAGATCATAATGCCGTAGAAATTCGCGGTCATCAGTTTCTCTTCATCAATGCCGAACATAGCCTTGATAAGCGGTGCCGCCTTTGGAAAGAACGCAAATGATACGGCTGACCAGACCATGAGCAGAATATAGTTGAAGACCGTGCACCAACCGAGAAAGGTTTTTAGCGTTTGCAGGTTCATAATTCGGCCTCGCTTCAGGTCATTCGAACTGTTTCTTGAACTCCTCGATCTCAGCTTTTAGAGCATCGATCTCAGATCTTAACGCTGCAACTTCCGTTTCGAGCTTTTCCACACGCTCATTTGCGTGGCCGCCGCTGCGAGCGCTTGCCCCTATTGAAGCCGCAAGTGCTTCGGTATCGATCTCGCCCGACAGTGTATGGGCGAAACGTGCTTCCTTGCGGCCGGGCAATACAGGCAATTTAGTAACGAGCGGCTCATCGCGCCGGGCAAGCTTGTCGAGTACTTCCTGAACCTCGCCAAGCCCCGCGAATTCATACATACGGCCGGTTCGTTCACGAAGCTCGCCCAAGGTTTGCGGCCCGCGCAAAAGCAGTACGGCCATCAAGGCTGTCTCAGCCGGCTCAAGTTCGAGAACACCCGGCAGCATGTGCTTGTATTTCGGCACGCGGCTCGTGCTTCCGTAAAAGACATAGACAAGGTTCCGATCGCGCAGGTGTTCGATCGCAGACGCCGCGGTCTGCTCATCAAGCGACATCACAGGGTCGCGATTATTCTTTTGATTGCAGGCGTTGACGAGTGCGTTCAGCGTCAGCGGATAATATTCGGGGGTTGTAGGCTGCTTTTCGACAAGCGATCCGAGGATGCGGGCTTCGACATCTGAAAGGATTTCAGGCATGGCAATGTAATAGATCCAAGGCGTACGGACGACCGCCGGTCTTAGCAAAGCCGTACCAAAGTAATTTACAATTTAACGAATGGATATTCTAGTCGCGCGCGGGCCTGCTGACACAGATGCTGCACTTAAAAGGCTGTCGGATGCAGCCGCCATCGGGTGCGATACCGAAACTTCCGGGCTTGATGCACGCGCGGGCCGATTATTCTCGGTCCAGTTCTCGGACGGCAGCTTGAGCGTTCTCGTACCGCTGAGCGAAGGCGTAGAGCTTGGCAGATTTACCGAGCTTTTAGCTGATGATAATGTCGTGAAGATCTTTCACAATGCCCGTTTCGACCTCGATTTTCTGCATGCGTCCGGCGTAGCGGTCAACAATGTCTTTGACACGATGATCGCCGAAAAGGTGCTTACCAAGGGAGCAGGCCAATCGGCGTCGCTTGCCGACACACTTTACAGATACTTTGCCGTCGATCTCGACAAATCGCAGCGTGCAAAGTTCAACCGCCGCTGGAGCGGCGTGTGGACGGACGAGCTTGTCAACTACGCCCTTTCAGACGTCGTTCATTTACCGAGGCTTCGTGAGGAACAATTGAAATGGCTCGAAAAGTTGGGGCTTTATAATGAGTTCATCACTCGTTCAGAACAGATGATCTCGCGTGCCTGCGCCCCTTAACGCAAACTACCAGCGATGATATGCGGGATGCCCTTCCTGCACCGCGACAAAGGTTCCGCGGCACGTTGCACATACCTTATCATTTGCAATCAGCTCAGCTTCGACAGTTGCGCGATCTTCTGCCGATTCGACCACGCGGGCGCGAAGGTGTATCGGTGCGTCAAAAGGCGTCGGGCGTTTCAGTTTGACATGAAAATCGGCCGTCACCGTGCAGTCTGGCTTGTCCTTGCCGTCACGTTTCATCAAAAAATACGCCGCTGTCCAGTTCGAGTGGCAATCCAACAGCGTTCCGATAATGCCGCCGTTGAGCATGCCGGGAAACGCCTGATGCTCAGGCCGCGCATGCCATACAGCCACGACCTCGTCGCCTTCGGGATAGCTGTTAATGTGCAGCCCTTTTTCATTTGCCGGGCCGCAGCCGAAGCAGATACTATTCGGTGAATATTCTTGTTGAAGTGAGCGTTCCATTGCGTTGTAACAAACTTTACATATAGCCGCAGCGATGTAAAGGACCGCAGCCGGCGATCGTACGGCAAACAGCTATTTATTGCCGTCTTTGTTCCCGATGAGATGCGGGCCGACCTTTTCATCAAGCAGATCGGTAATGCCGTCAAGCGACTCTATATGTATCGGCTTGTCGCGTAACGCCCGTACAAAAAATATCAGCAAGAAGATGAGTGCCGCGATCTGAAACGCTACATTGCTGATCTCGGCCACCGAAGTGATCTTGCCCAACAGGCCGAGGATCGTCGTTACAAGCAGTATGCCAAGATGAGCCGCAAGGCCCTGTGCGGCGTGAAAACGCACCTTTGTCTCGCCTCGCGGCAAAAGCAGCAAAAGCACCAGGCCGGCAACCAGGCCGATGTACCACGGAAAATACGGCAGTGCCGTCGCAATGTTCTCCGGCAGGCCGATCTTATCGACCTTTCTCTTTTTAGGATCGGTCAGCGATGCGAATTGAGCAGGAGAATGTGTCGGCACGGCCGAACCGTTGAATACATTCTGATGAGCCTCGAACGCACGGTCGGCAAAACGCCGAGTTCGCTCTTCTACCTGTGATGTCGGGGCAACCGGTGAAGTATTGTCAGCACCGTCAAGCGGACGCGTCGCTGCAGCGGCCTCGGCCGCTGCCTTTGCTCTCGCGGGAAAATCCGGATCGAGCGGATTTGTATCGTACTTCGAAGGCATCTTTGCTAGATCATTTTACGATATTCCAAGTGTCGAAGTTCGCGTAAAATTCGCTCCGTCCGCGGCCGGTTCATTATTCGGCGTGCTTGACCTCGATGCCGAGTTCATCAAGTTGAGCCTCATCGACATCGCCCGGCGAGTCCATCATAAGGTCCTGAGCAGACGCCGTTTTCGGAAACGCCATCACGTCGCGTATATTCTCGGTTCCGCTGAGTATCATACAAGTGCGTTCGATTCCGGCGGCAAAACCTCCGTGCGGCGGCGTGCCGTACTCAAGCGCGTCGAGAAAGAATCCGAAGCGTTCGCGGGCGATCTCAGGCGAGAGGCCTAGGGCCTTGAAGTTCAGAGCCTGAATTTCCTGCTGATGTATTCGGATCGAGCCGCCCGCACATTCGTAACCGTTTATCACGGCATCATACGCCTTTGCACGGACCTCGCCGAGCAGGTGATGTTTTGAATCATCGTTCACCGCGGCCTTGAACTTTTCTAGATCCTCATCCATCGGCGAGGTGAACGGATGATGTGCGGCAACATAGGTATCGCTTTCCTCATCGTGCTCGAACATAGGAAATTCCGTTACGATCAGCGGTTTGTACGCCGAGCGGTCGATCAGATCTTCGCGGCGGGCGACCTCGAGCCGTAATGCACCCAGCGATGCCGCAACGACCGGCTTGCGGCCCGCGACGATCAGGACGGCGTCGCCCTTCTCGGCGCCCGCGGCCGTTATGAGCCGCGCGATCACCTCTTCGCCCAATGCCTTCATCAGGGAAGATGTTGTCTCATCACCAAGCTTTATCCACGCGAGAGCGCCGGCACCGTAACGTTTTACATATTCCTGAAGCTCGTCGGTCTGTTTTCGCGAGTAATCCGCCTTGCCCTTGACGACGATGCATTTGACCTTGCCGCCTTTGGCGAGCGTATCGGCGAACGGCGGAAAATCAGTATCGCCAAGATGTTCCGAGAGATCGACAAGCTCCATGCCGAAACGCATATCGGGCTTATCGCTGCCGAAACGGCGCATCGCCTCGGCGTACGTCATGCGCGGCCACACTTCCGGCAGCTCGACATCTATCAGCTTTAGGACGTGATTGAACATTCCTTCCATCAGGCCATAGACCATCTCCTGATTGGCGAACGAAAACTCCATATCAAGCTGCGTGAACTCGGGCTGCCTGTCGGCACGCAGATCCTCATCGCGAAAACAGCGTGCGATCTGATAGTAGCGGTCAAGCCCTGAGATCATACAGATCTGCTTGAGTATCTGCGGCGACTGCGGCAAGGCAAAGAATTTGCCCGCGTGAATGCGTGACGGAACGATAAAGTCGCGTGCCCCTTCGGGCGTTGATTTCAAAAGGATCGGCGTCTCGACCTCGATAAAACCGCGCGTGTCGAAATACTCGCGTATAGCGCGAACAGCCTTAGCACGCATCATTATGTTCTGCTGAAGCCGCGGCCTGCGGAGGTCAAGATAACGGTATTTGAGACGTGTATCCTCGGCAGCAAGGTTCTCGGAGCCCGCGACCTCAAGCTGGAACGGCGGCACCCTAGCGTCATTCAGGACAAGCAGGTCACTAACCTTCACCTCAACATCGCCGGTCGCGAGCTTCGCGTTCCTAGCCGCTTCATCGCGGGCGACGACCTCGCCCTTTACGGCGATGACGAATTCACCGCGAATATCCTTCGCCTTAGCATGAGCTTCTCCGGCTGTTTCTTCGCTTACAACGGCCTGTGTTACGCCATAACGGTCACGCACATCAATGAACGTAAAAACGCCGAAGTCGCGCTTCTTGGCGACCCAACCCATCAGCACAACCTGTTTGCCGACGTCGCGGACACGCAGTTCGCCGCAAGTGTGTGTTCGTTCGAGAGTGCCGAGTGTATCCAACATAAACTTTTGCCTCATTCTGCCTTTAAGCAGGAAATAACGGCTCTATAAATGAAAAACGCCCTTCGAGGTCTCAGACAACCGAAGGGCCAAGCGCTGTGTCGTACGTGCGCTGAAGCCCTACATATTATTGTCGTTAACCCGCAGATCGGCGTTCATGACGAAAAATAAAACCTAGCGAAATAGTACAGTATCGGTGCTCCGAAGAGCAAACTGTCGAGCCTGTCGAGAAAGCCGCCGTGCCCGGGCAGGATCGACGCCGCATCTTTTGCCCCTGAGCCGCGTTTTATTGCCGATTCGGTCAGATCGCCAAGCACGCCGACCGCCGCGATAACAACCGCGAGCGGCAAAGACCACTGATACGGCAGTTCCGGAAAGAACCACCATGTGGCAAGTGCGGCGGCGGCAGCGGCGGCAAGCAGTCCGCCGAAAAGGCCCTCGACCGTTTTGCCGGGCGAAATGCCGGGTGCGAGCTTGTGTTTACCGAAGGCCCGGCCTGCAAAATACGCTCCCGAATCAGAGCAGAAGATCACGAGAAAGAAATACGCCAAAAGGTGCGTCGAAAGGCCCGCGGGCGTTTCAAAGCCAACCCTTACGGCAACGAGATAGCCGCCCAGGAACGCGATATAGATCACGCCGAGCAGTGTAACGCCCGTGCCCGCAAGCATCTTTGAGAAGTCGGCACGAAAGCGGACCGCCTGAGCTATCAAGAGTGCCGCCGAAAAAAGTGCCAGCGCGAGAAGCAGCAGGTCAGGCGCCGAAGCAGGTGCGTTCACTAGGAACGCAAGGAACAGCAATACGGCACCGATATAGCCGACAGCCGCATCAGCTTTCAGCTCCAGCTTCTTGGTGAGCGAGAAGAATTCAAAGATGCCCGCACCCAAAGCGAATGCGGCAACAGCGATGAAAAGCCACACGCTTTCGGGTATCCACAGCGGCAGGATGATCGATGCAATGATGATCGGCAGTGCGATCGCGGCTGTAAGAATGCGGGTCTTCATAGGTGGCTAAGTCCCTGCGGCCGAGACGCCTCCATATCGGCGTTCTCGCTTTTGATAATCGATGATCGCCTCAAAAATATTAGGACGGCGAAAGTCCGGAAAGAGTGTCTGCGTAACGTATATCTCGCTGTACGCAAGCTGCCAAAGCAGGAAATTCGAGATGCGGAATTCGCCGCTCGTACGTATCATCAGATCGACCTCGGGCATACCGTGCGTGTAGAGGTTCCGCTCAATATCCTGCTCGGTCAGCTTGTCACCGCTGATGCCGCGAAGATCGAGTTCGCGATATGCAAGCCTTGCGGCCCGGACGATCTCGGCACGCGAACCGTAATTCAGGGCGACATTCATCACCATTCCGGTATTTTCTGCCGTGTATTTGACGGCGGCGTTCAGCTCTTTTTGAACATCAGCGGCAAGGCCCTCGACATCGCCTATCACACGGAAACGGATATTGTTCTGATGTACGCTTTTCAATTCGCGTTTCAGCACACGCTTGAGCATCGACATCAGGCCTGAGACCTCTGCCTTCGGCCGCTTCCAATTCTCGGTCGAGAAAGCATAAAGCGTTATCGCCTCGATGCCAAGCCTCGCGCAGGTATCAATTATCGCCTTTACCGACTCCGCACCGGCATTATGGCCGAATATTCTCGGTTTGCCCTGAGCCTTTGCCCAGCGGCCGTTGCCGTCCATGATGACAGCGATGTGCCGCGGCAAGCGCGTCAGATCGATCGCTGCAAGCAGCTCGGCTTCACGCGAATCAGGCTTAACGATCCCGGCAAAATTCGGATGCATCACAAAAAAGCTTGCCGCAGACTAACACAACTGCTGCTGAAAGTCGCAGCTCGAACGGCTCTCAGCCAATGGGCGGTCAGTGCTTAACGATCTTCGTTTCGTGCTTGAGTATCGCGCCGCGGTTGATCGGGCCGTAAATATGCGGGTAGTGTTCGCCGCCCGTAGATGGCTCGACAACGAGTTTCGACGTGAGTTTTCCGCTGTCGATCGTAAGGACGATAACTTTTTCCCGATCGCCGTAATGCCGCTCGATCGACCTTTCAAGCTGGATAGCAAAACTGCAGTGGATAAAGCCTTCCGTCGCCAAGCTCTCGGCTCTGTATTCGTCGCCGTCGAACGCCGCCCATACTTCGGGCATTACAATGTGAAAAATTATCATAACTCTGCTTGCCGCCGCTATTCGTAACCGACTTGGAGAAGGGTGAGGCCTTGTGCGGGCGCCGTCTTGCCGCACAGCGACCTGTCGCCCGTCAGTATCGCGGTTTGTATCGTTTCGTTATCCTTTACGCCTTGGCCTGCTTCGATCAATGTGCCGGCAAGCGAACGGACCATATAGCGCAAAAAGCCGTTCGCCGTGATGCGGAACTCGATCATCGAGCCGCATCGGTCATCCCAGTGCGATGTTACCGAAACATCGCTGACGGTGCGTACTCGATCCTCGCTGTCCGATTGTGCCGCCGAGAATGCGGTCCAATCGTGCTTGCCGAGAAAAAGCCTCGCCGCATTGTTCATCTTCTTGACATCGAGCGGCTTTGGTTCGTGATGCGCAAAGCGCCGCCAGAATGGCGACATTACGGGTGCATTCACAATGCGGTAAAGATACGTTTTCTGCTTTGCCGAAAAGCGTGCGTGAAACTCATCCGGTGCCGTTTCGGCCTTCATTATCCTGATATCTCGCCAGAGGTTGCCGTTTATCGCCGAACGCAATTTCTCGGGCGTAAAGGCCCTGCTCAGATGCACATTCGCAACTTGAGCGTCGGCGTGAACACCGGCATCTGTGCGGCCCGAGCCGGTAACCTTGACCTCTTTGTTCTCGATCATGCCTATGACGCGCTCCAATTCTCCCTGGATCGTGCGTGAATTCTCCTGCACCTGCCAGCCGTGAAAATCGGTACCGTCGTATTGGATCGTGAGTTTGAAGTTCATCCGAGAAATTTGTCCACTGCGGCAGCAAAGCGGCGTGGCGCCTCTGTATCCATTCTTAGATACAATGAAGGCTCGATCAATTCAAGCTCCATTAGAGCATACCTGCCGTTGAATTTAACCAGATCAACGCGGGCATAAAGCAGCGTTTTGCCTATCGCCCGCACAACAGAGTCGCACGCTGCACGCAGGCCTGCGTCCGGGCGGATCGCGGTAATTATGCCGCCGTGTTCTTCCTGTACGCGAAAGTCGCCGGTCTTTGGCCGCTTGACGATCGCGTGGCTGTATTCGCCTGCAAAATAAAAGAGAGAGAACTCGCCTTCATCCACAATTGACGCGACGAAAGGCTGCACCATGAACTCGCGGCTTGCAAAGATCGATCCCAGAGCGTCGTCGTATTCAGCGAGCCGAAAGGTGTTTTCCGCGGTGGCACTGACCGTCGGTTTTATAACGACCTCGCCGCTCTCCGACGCTGAGAGCCACTCGGCGAACGAATCGCGTGAATACTCCGTTGGCCAAAGCGTAGGCACAATATCGACGCCGCGCTCGGACATATCGCTCAGGTAATGCTTATCGAGGTTCCATTCGATGATATCGAGCGGATTCTCAAGCCGCGTGTGTGCCGTTATCTCGGCGAGAACCGCAAGAAACTCCTTGGGCGTTCGCTGGTAATCCCAGGGCGTTCTGATGACAACCGCCGCGAACTCGTTCCACGGCCGCTCCGTCTGCCGCCATGAGAGTGTCTCAGCTGCGTAACCGAGATCTCCAAGCGGCACGACCGCAAGCTCGTCATCTGAGACATACCCGCTTAGGTCGTCGGTCGAAAGGAAGCAGATCTTGCTCATTTTGAGATGATGCGGCTGCCCGGCTTGACAGCTTCGATCCCTTTGGCACACATCGGGCAATCTTCGGGAGCGAATGCGGGAACATCAAGGCCCGCGAGCGAAATGCGCGATACACCGACATCGGCCGTTCCGCCTGAGCGGTCGATGATCGAAGCAGCGGCGATCACATCGCCGCCCGCGCGCTCCAACGCGCCTATGCACTCGCGTGTCGAGCCGCCCGTCGTTATCACATCTTCGACCACAAGGATGCGTTCGCCGGGCCGCAGCGTAAAACCGCGTCGAAGCGTCATTTCGCCGTCTTGCCGTTCGGTCCAGATAAAGCGGGTGTTCAGAGCTTCCGCTGCGGCGTAGCCGATAATTATGCCGCCGATGGCCGGCGAAGCGACCGTATCGATATCCTTGGTCAAAAATCGCTCGGCTATCGCACGCCCGAAATGCGCCGCATCGGCTGGAAATTGCAGGGCGAGAGCACATTGGAGGTATTGCGGGCTGTGCAAGCCGCTCGAAAGCACAAAATGCCCTTCGAGCAATGCCTCGGCGGCGCGAAAATGATCGAGTATCTGTTCAGGTTCCAATTTAAGTTTTACCTCAGCGCCTAATGTCGTTAAAATCGATTGTAAGATGCCGATGTACTCAAACCTAATCTCGGAGTCAGTGCTTGTCAGCGATACCGTTTCGCTGCTTCGTTCGCACAACGGTAAAGCGTCAGCGGTCAATATCGTCGATCTTGTAATGAAGATCCGACGGCCCGAACGCACCATTGCCCGCGAATTGGTAAAGGAACTCGTCGAGCATGACCCGCGGCTTCAGTTAAATGGTGATACGGTTGAGCTTATCGATACGGAATACGGCAGCCGCGGGCTTGATGATGCCGAGTTCGTCGTATTTGATCTCGAAACGACCGGTGCACAGGCGCCGCCCGACCGCATTACAGAGATCGGCGCGTTCCGAGTAAAGAACGGCGAGGTTACCGAAGATTTTCACACGCTCGTAAACCCCGGCCAGCCGATCCCGCGCTTCATCACTGAACTCACGGGCATCAACGACGATATGGTTGCAGAGGCTCCGCATTTTGCCGACATCGCGGGCGAATTCCTTCAGTTCATCGGCGATTCTGTCCTTGTCGCGCACAATTCCGGGTTCGATATGCGATTTCTCGATCACGAGATAGGGCTTGTATTTCCCGAACACCGCGTTGCAAATCCGTGCCTGTGTACGGTGCAGCTCTCGCGGCGGCTTCTGCCGCATATTGCGAACCATAAGCTTAAAACGGTCGCCGAGCATTATTCGATAGACCTTGTCGATCATCACCGCGCAAAAGCCGATGCCTATGCGACCGCACACATTTTTGTCAACCTGCTGATGAAGATCCGCGATGAGGGCGTGAATGACATTTCAGGCCTGCGTCAGTTCAGCTCGCGAAATAATAAATATGCCAAACGACTTTACGCCTGAGGGCAGCAATCAACAGGGTCTTGAGATCAGGCCGACACCGCGTGCGGAAATGGATCTTTTTCCGCTCGATTCTTTCCCGTATGAGTTCTCGGGCAGCGAGATATGGGTTGACTTTGAGATACCCGAGTTCACTGCCATCTGCCCTTTCTCGGACTTCCCTGATTTTGCGGTCATAAGGCTCAAATACATACCGAATCGGCTGTGCATTGAGCTTAAAAGCCTCAAACTTTACATAAATTCATTCCGCGATGTAAAGGTGTTTCACGAGCATGTGGTGAATATCATTCTCGAGGACTTTGTCGCCGCGTGTGACCCGCTGCGTGTCGAGATAGAAGGCGACTTCCATGTTCGCGGAAATATTAAGACAGTGGTGCGGGCAAGCTATAAGAAAGGCATCAGTGAGTAGATGCCGAGAGCGAACATCCGCCGGCATCGCCATGCTTTGAGCAAGCTGTCTCGACCAGCTGATCGACAACATCGCCGACCTGCTTGCCGATGGCGACCCGGGCATTTGAAAGCTCGGAAACCACAAGGAAACGAGCCTTTTCCATTAGCGTCTGCTCGCGGAACGAGAGCTTTTTTGAACGGCTGAGAAACGATAATTTCTTGAGAACATCGGCGACCTCAAAGACGTTGCCTGACCGCACTTTGTCGATGAAATCTTTTGAGCGGGTCTTCCAGTCCGATGAGAGTTCTTCGAAATCGTCGCCGAGCTGTTCGAGAAGCTGCCTGCATTGTTTCGTATTTATCAGCGGCCTGATCCCGAGGGTGTCAACGGTCGCATCGGGTACAAAGATCGTAGAGTTATCACAAAGGAGCCTGAGCGAGAAACCGCTCAAGACCTGAGTGCCGTCATCGAATTCTTTGCGGGCCTCGACCACGCAAACACCCTGATTCGGGTACGCGACCTTTTGCCCTATGGTAAGTGCCAACATCGCTTCTTTTGTGAAAAGACGGGGCTTTAACTACAGATAGCCGACCACTCACACGCAGCCTCACAGCAAATCCTGCTCATCAATATAAGCCGATGATAGCACACTCTTGCGCCAAAATGTAAGAAAAATTTGCTTTGCGGCACTGCTGTCCGACAGCGGGGCAAGGGCGTCATTCGATGCTGCGAGGGTGGATCAGTTCGCGTAAGTTCCCGCTGCCTATCGTAACCTTGCTCCACGAAGCGGCGTCGAAGGTTATGCCAGCAAGCGTGCCGGTCGGCATCGACACCCCAACATCGGTCAAACGTGCGGTCAAAGACGACATCGTAGGCTCATGCCCGACGAACATAACGGTCGTAAGCATATCTGAAAGGCCGTTCACGAGGTCAAGGAGCTGTCCGACAGTCGCTTCGTAGATGCGAGGTTCGATCGTGATCGGCCAACCGCTGTCAGCGATCACAAGTTCGGCGGTACTGCATGCCCGTATCGCTGATGATGTGATCACCGCTTCGGGGATGAGGCCGTTCGCCCGCATATACTTGCCGATGGCAGCGGCAGCGCGTCTGCCGCGTTCATTCAACGGGCGGTCGTGATCGGCAAGCGATGCATCGCCCCATTCCGATTTGGCATGCCTCATCAGAAACAGCGTTCTCATATACACAGATGGTTGAAACCTCTTATCAACGAGTTTCGTAAAACCAGATCAACGGTTAATGCATCTAACCTCACGAACAACGCAATTGTAAACCATTGTGAAAGGGACGATCGATAAAGCAAAGTTCATCAAGATCCTCGCGGGTTTTTTTCTGCTTCTGCTTATGTTCGAATTCGTATCGCACGGCGCGATCTGCCGTGCCGGCTATCACCACAGCACGGATGCCTCAGTCACCGCCAAAGACAGCGGCCACGAAGACCCGTGTGCGACGATGATCTTGTGTTCGGATTCGAAACGGCAGGACGATCTAAGCCCCGTCCGCGGACACGATGCCGGCTCGCATAACGCCTTGTTCGCACAGTTGTTCACCAAAACCGTCGAAGCCCCTGTGATCAAACAGGGCGTAAAGCCACTCTACGACGCACAGGCCCTTTTCAGGCCGCCTGACCCTCTATTTCATCCGCCGGAACCGACCGCATAAAGGACCGCACTATGCCTGAACAGGCATGTTTCGCATTGCGCCTCTTTTGCGCCTGAAATGGCGTTTCCTGCATGGCGGGCATCGGCCTGCCGCTCCGGTTCCGATGATATGAGATACACGATATTTTCCTTTTTAACCATTATTGCCCTTTCCTTTTCCGCCAACGCCCAAACCACCGGCGTGATCACAGGCCGTGTTACGTACGGCAGCGATAAAAGCCCGCTGCACAGCGTTTCGGTGCAGCTCGTCGAGCTGAGCCGCTCAGCAGCCACCGACGACCAAGGCGTTTATACCTTTGTGAATGTTCCGCAAGGAACTTATCGAATTGTCGCCCATCTCGAGGGTTTTTCCGACACAAAAGACCCGGTTACGGTGGCTGCGGGCCAAACCGTAACAAAGAATATAGAGATGCAGCTCGCCGGCGTGCGCGCGGAAGTTACCGTAACCGCCAGCGGTGCGGAACAGACACCTTTTGAGTCAATTGCCTCGGTCAGCAGTGTTGATTCGACGGCGCTTGCCGCGCGCGGCGGCATTAGCCTTGGCGAAGCTCTTGATAATGCGCCGGGTGTTGCTAAGCGTTCAGCAGGCCCGGGCTCATCGCGGCCTGTTATTCGCGGTTTCGACGGCGACCGCGTAAAAATTGCATCGGACGGCATCGGTGTCGCCTCGCTCGGTTCGCAGTCGGGTGACCATGCCGAGCCGGTAGATGTGTTGGCGGCCGACCGCATCGAGATCGTAAAAGGGCCTGCAACACTGCTTTACGGAAGCAATGCCATGGGCGGCGTTGTCAATGCGGTCAGCGGGCATGATGAAGGCGCACATCCCGGGCTTCGAGGCTTTCTGTCCGGCATCGGAAGCAGTGTTGACCGGCAGGCATCGGCGGCAGGCGGCATGGAATACGGAACTGATCGCTGGGTGGCTTGGGGCAACGGCAGCGCGCAGCGTACCGGAGATCGAGTCGCAGGCGGCAATTTCGGCAAGGTCCAAAATTCATCGGTGCGAAGTGCGGCCGGCTCGGCAGGTTTCGGATACTACGGCAAGAAAGCATTCGTGAACGGCAGCTACAGCGAGTATCAAAGTCGCTACGGCATACCGCTCGATATCTTTGAGGCCGACCCCGAGGTCCGCTCGATAAAAATGCGGCGCGGCGACCTGCGGCTGAATTTCGGCTACAGCGACCTGTCGATGCCGATCACGAATATTAAGATCACGGCCGATCTGAGCCGCTATCGCCACTACGAGATGCAGGGCGACGAGATCGGTACGACCTTTCGGAATAACGTCAATTCATTACGCGGTATGTTCGAGCAGCGGAAGGCCGGAAGGCTGACGGGGCGTTTCGGCTTTGACGCATCAAGCCGCAAATTCTCGGCCGTCGGTACCGAAACTCTCATCAATGGGCCTATCAAGCAAACAGAAACGTCAGTATTCGGGCTTGAAGAGCTGAAGTTCGACCGCGTCGTACTCCAATTCGGCGGCCGCATCGAGCGCAATGCGTATGACCCGCAGGACGTGCTCTTGCCGAAACGTGAATTCACCGGAGCTTCGGGCTCTGTCGGCGGCCGCATCGGCTTATGGAACGGCGGTGCGTTCGTCGCGAACTATTCACACTCATATCGTGCCCCGGCTCTGGATGAGTTGTACAACAACGGCCCGCACGACGGCACCCTTCTTTTCGAGGTCGGCAACCCAACGCTCATGCCCGAGGTGAGCGATGGGATCGACCTTTCCATTCGGCATCAGAGCACGCGGTTCAAGGCTGAGGCAAATTACTTTTACTATCACATTCGCAACTTTGTATTTTTGGCGCCGTCAGGCACGCTCGATAGCGGCAGCGGTTTCGAGATCGCAAACTATACGCAAGGCAACAGCCGCTTTGCCGGCACCGAATTGTCGCTTGATGTTAGAGCGAACAAGTTTTTGAACCTCACATCGGGACTCGATCAGGTAAGTGCCGAACTCGCGAACGGCACGCCGCTGCCGCGCATAGCACCGCTTCGCGGGCGCGTCGGGCTTGATATCCATTTCCGGTCTATAGCCGTAAAGCCCGAATTCATCGGCGTTGCACGACAAGACAGAACATTCACGAACGAAACGCCGACGGCGGGTTACGGCATTATGAACCTGAACGGAATGTACGTGATCTCGGGCAAGCACACTGCTCAGATATTCTCTGTCGCGGCATACAACTTGACCAATAAGCTGTACTACGACCACATCTCGTTCATTAAGAGGCTTGCACCGGAGGCAGGCCGAGGTGTGCGTTTTAGCTATACTATCAGGTACTTCTAGCAGGTCGAAAGTGTAGTATGATTGAAAAATACTATTTAGAGGAGACGAGGGACGGGCGGCCTTCCGGCCGATCGCGGATCGTCCCGTTGGAGATATGATTACAGAAACGATCGACTTTACTACATCGAACGGCCGCTCAAGTGCCTATGTTGCAATGCCGGAAGGCGAGGCCGCAAAGGCTGTTATAGTCGTGCAGGAATGGTGGGGCCTTAACGACCACATCAAGGACATCGCGGGGCGCTATGCTAACGAAGGCTTTGTCGCCATTGCTCCCGACCTTTATCGCGGTGTTTCGACCGACGATCCTGCTGAAGCCTCAAAGATGATGCACGCATTGGCCTTCGAGGACGGCGTTAACACGATAAAGTGCTCAATGGATGCCGCACGCAAGAAATATGGCATTTCGCACTTCGGCATTACGGGCTATTGTATGGGCGGCACGTTCGCACTGCGTTCGGCATGCGAATTGGAAGGTATCAGTGCCTGCGCGGCCTTCTACGGCGACATTCCCGAGGATGATGTACTCCGGCAGCTTACTGCTCCGGTAATTTTCATCTCGGGAAAACGCGACGCTTGGATCACGCCGGAAAAGGTCGCCGGACTCGAAAGAGCCGCCGACCGATTCGAGCTGCCGGTAACCTCGCTCGTGTATGATGCAGACCACGCATTCTTTAACGACACGCGGCCGGATGTTTACGATGCAGCCGCGGCAAAAGATGCATGGGCCGTAGTAACGGGATTTTTTAGCGACAAGCTCTGATCCATCGCAATGTCAGACGGTCAATTCGGCAGGTTCCTCGGCTGTCAAAGCTTGCGGCGACAGCCGCTTGTGTTCCTGTTTCTGCAAGTACATCTTGGCGTCTGCCTTTTCGATGGCCGCCTCGATCTCGGCGATATTTGCGAAATCCTCAAACGCGTGTGAGACGCGGATCGTGATCGGCTGATAAACACCGTCGAGAATGATGCTCGACAGCGATCCGTTCATCCGCGACATTCTGCACAAAGCGGCCTCGGATCTGAGGCCGATCATTATTACGAAGAACTCATCGCCGCCCCAGCGGAAGATCAGGTCTTCGGCGCGTATGACGTTTCGGATGGCCCTGACGACAGCGCGGATGGCCGCATCACCCGCAGCGTGGCCGTAAACGTCATTTAATTCTTTCAGATCGTCGATATCAAAGAAGCCGACGCAGCCGGCCGATCCCGAAGAGCCGTCGCCGTGCGTTGCCAAATAGCCGTGAAAGGCATGGCGGTTCAGCGCGGTCGTCAACGGGTCGATGTGGGCCAGCTCTTCAAGCTTCTCGTGTGCCTCACGCAGCCTTTCATTCGCGGTCTTGACGTCCGAAAGGACCTTTTCAAGCAGTACGATCACCATACCGAAGCCGAGCAGCGTCTGCAGCACCAGATCGGCGACCGCGTTGTAACCGAGATATTCCGCCGGAACCGTTAACCAAGGCCGCAGCGTGAATACGATAAGCGACTGCGCAAGATCGATAATCAACAGGCCCAACGCTACGAGCATCACGCGGCTGCCGAAACTCTTGATGCCGCTCTGCCATACGGCAAAGAATGCGATAGCGAAGAATCCGCTCATTATGACCGAATGGATTTTTAGCGTGAGTGTTACATCCTCACTCAGGAACGGCAGGCTGAACGCGGCCAGAATAAATGGGATCGCAAATATCTCGGTTGAAAGACGCAATTCCGAGTTTGTCCTTAGGCTTCGGCATCCTGCAACAAGGAGATAACCGAAGAAGTACTGCGCGAGAAAGTAAAAGCCGAATAACTGGTATGAAAAACCGTCGTAATCAAAGGCCAGGCGAAGGCAAAATAGTGAGAATGAAAGGAAAAGCCATGCGTTCGTCCAATACTTCAGGGCAGCCAGGTTCAGGGATCGACGCAGGAATAACGTCAGGAGCGTGATCAAGGATACGCCGGCAATTTGAATGATCAATCCGATCTTGGAATCCATACAAAATGATCGCGGGGATGAGGAAGGCTTATTTGTTGGGAACTACGCGGCAGCGATGTGAGGAAAGAGCGCCGTGAGGCCACGCTCTATTACATTGTAATATAGCCGAGCGGCTCTCGTCCAGAACTTTTATTGTAGGAATTCTAACAGCTCGGAGGCGTTAGGAAGTGCTGTTCTTGCCCCGAGGGCGCGACATTTTAATGCCGCGACTGCATTTGCCGCGCGGGCCGCATCCTCGACCGTCATATCTGTAAGCAGGCCGTAAAGCAGCCCGACGCGGAATGAATCGCCGGCACCTGTCGTATCTTTGCAGCCGCCCGGAACGGCCATACCGTCGGTTCGGACAAAGTTGCCGCCTGCACGCAGAAGCGAACCTTTTTCGCCTAACGTAACACCCGCAACGCCGCTGCCAAAACGCTCCTGAATAGTGGCCAACGCATTCTCGTGATCGGCTATTCCGGTGAACTTAGGCAGGAAATCAGCCGACGTGATCAGGATATCTACGAGGCTGAGGAGTTCTTCGATGCCTTGAAAGATGTTGTCAACATCGATCGAGACGATAGTACCGGTTTGTTTTGCCGCAGCGGCCATCGCTATGCAGGCTTCGACGTCGTGCGGCGTGAAATGCAGGACCTTACCCGTTGCGGCCGCCGCGAGCGGAGCGTCACCGCGCGTGTATGAAAGTCCGGCTTCCCGCTGCCAGATCACGGTGCGTTCGCCTGATCTTTCATCGATGATAATAAAGGCGATCTGTGTCGCCACGCCCGGAACGGTTTCAGCGAAGGAAAGGTCGACTCCTTCAGCCTCAAGGCTTTGCAGGCCGATGCGGCCCGCGGCATCATCGCCGAAACGCCCGATATATGCCGTTCTAAGCCCGAGCCGTGTAAGGCCGGCAACCGTCGTTGCGGCCTCGCCGCCCGGTGCCTGAAGATATGAGGAAAGTTCGATCTTCGAGTTGAATTTCGGATACTCAGGAACTTGGATCAAGAAGTCAACCGCGTTCGTGCCGAAGCCTACGACATCGAGAACTTTTGTGCGATCGATCTCAAATGGAAAACGCATTTTGCTCACATTCACAGCACTCGTAAGAATTGCCTTGCCAAATCAATACTGAGCGCGATAGATTGAATAACAGGCTCCTATTCTCGCTTGAAATTCGAGAATGAGGCAAGCCAGACCATCCGATCCTTGGAGCCGAATAAGAGATGCCGACATCTGTCTGTCCCGAATGTGCCGAATCAGTTTTTGTTGATGCCGAGTCAGAGCAGGGTGATACTGTCACGTGTGATGAGTGCGGCGCTTTGCTGACCATCGTCGGTCTCGATCCGATCGAACTCGATCCTATCGCCGATGATGATGAATATGACAGAGGCTCAAAAGCGTACGACGATTACGAAGATGACTATGACGACAATTTCTGACCGAGATCGCCGTCATCGGTCATTTTGACCGAGTATTTCAACGCATCCCTTCATTCTGACACATCAGTTTACTGTGTCGTTCCCTCTTGCAACCAGGCTAAGTGTGTTTTTTCAAAGGCCATCCTTACGCAGCCGTGATTGGCACGCGATTTGTTTAGATCATTGACGGCAGTACTTCGTTCGGCGAACTTTTGTATCAGCCAAATGTTATGAAGCTAAGATTACCTTCCTACAATGGTAATAGGGCCAAGCTGGCCGCAGCGATCGCATTCAGCTTGGTGGTTTATGCCGCAGCCTATTTATATTTTGGCGGAGCGATAACCGCTTTGCTTGCACCATTCGGCGTACTCGCCGTCGCAGCCTATCGTATCCACATCCGCCGGCTTGAGAGAAAGAACGAACAGCTTGTAAAGACCAACAAGATACATATCGCAACGGTTGAGGCCCTTGCCACAGCGATCGATGCGCACGACCAGAGCGGCTCATCCCACGTACGGCGTATGCAGATCTATTCTGTCGGGCTTGGCAGGGCCGTCGGTATGTCCCGCGATGAGGTCGAGGCGCTTCGAACGGCCGCTCTTCTCCACGATATCGGCAAACTCGCCGTGCCCGATCATATCCTCAACAAGGGTGACGAGCTTACACCGATCGAATTTGAAAAAACAAAGATACATTCAACGGTCGGGGCGGCGATCCTTAATTCGATACAATTCGAATCGCCGGTCGCACCTGCTGTAAGGTCGCATCATGAGAACTGGGACGGCACAGGCTATCCGGACGGTTTGGCAGGGGAATTGATACCTCTTTCCGCACGCATCATCGCCATTGCCGATGCGTATGACACATCGCTTAGTGCGAGGTCGATGTTCAAGGTCAGCTCTCGCAAAGATGCCCGCGAGGTGATACTTCAGGGCGCCGGCAAGCTGTTCGATCCGGTGTTGGCCCAGGTCTTTCTCAAACATCTGACAGCGTTCGAGGCCGAGATCGAAGAAGCGGGCCTCAGCTACGAGGCGGAGTTGGCATCGGAACGATCCGGCCACGGACGCGATTCATTCGTATTCCACATCAAGGAAGCCAACCGTGAGGCTAACCGCTTGTTCGAGATAGCTCGTGAATTCGGCTCGGTGATGAATATTCAGGATACGCTTGCAATGTTCGCCGGCAAGGTCGCCGAGTTCGTCCCGTTCGATACATGTGCGATCTATCTTGTCGATGATACATATCAGCATGCTGACGCTGTGTATGTTGAGGGCGAGAATGCCGAGGTGCTTGGCTTGCGGCGGATCCGAATCGGTGAAGGAGCCACGGGCTTTGTACTAAAGCACTGCGAAAGCGTTAAGAACGTCAATCCGGATCTCGATTTCGCCCATTCACTCGAACACGTAGATGATGAATATACTTCGATGGTATCGCTGCCGCTGATGTCCGCGGGTGAACTTCTCGGTGCGATCTCGGTGTATTCAAAGAAGATCCATGCGTATTGCGATGAGCATGTTCGTTTGCTCGAAACCGTTTCGCAGCTGGCGGCGGACGCGATCTATAAATCACGCTCGCACGAAGAAGCACGGGCATTTGCTCTGACCGACCCGATGACAGGCCTGCCAAATGAGCGAAGCCTCCGGCTGCAGTTCGATCGCGAGGTCGCCCGTGCTGAGCGCCACCGTGCGGGTTTCCAGGTCGTGATGCTTGACCTCGACGGCTTTAAGGCTGTTAACGACTCGTTCGGACACCAGACCGGCGACGAGATGTTGTATGAGATCACACAGGTCATTCTCGGCCAGCTTCGCGAGTATGATTTCCTTGCACGCTACGGCGGAGATGAGTTCGTGGCGTTGATACCCGAGACGGATAACTCCGTGATAATGGATGTGTGCGACCGTATAGAGAAAGCCGTCGGCGAGTTTGAGCTGATCGTCAATGCAGACAAGTCGGCCCGCGTCGGCGTCAGCATCGGTGCGGCATATTGCGCTGACAGCACAACCACTTTTGAGGACTTGATAAGCGCGGCCGACCGTGCGATGTATCAGCAAAAGAAGCTCCGCAAGCTGCGCCAGCGGGACCCGCGGGTATCGCTTCCCGCCGCACAGTTGGCCGACGTGATAAATGCCGAAGGAGATCCGCACATTCCGCAGGTGTCAGCCGAATTCGTTGTCGAGCTGGATGAGACGCACGTTGTTGCGTGAGCGGAGGCGTACCGCGTCAGAAGGCCTGTGCAAATCGAAAGTGGATCTGTGTCTGCTGCAGCCGATAGGTTGCGGGCGGCGCCGTTCCCTGCGGTATCAGGAACTGCGGCGGATTCAGCAAGTAGCCGACATCCACTCCCAACTCACCGCCTACGGGCGTCTTTAGCCGCAAACCGAGCCCAACGGTGTTCGTCCACAGTGCCCGCAGATTCCGCCGCAGCAGGTCGTTCGCAGGAACTTGAGGCGGCTTGAAGATGTCGCCGATCCGCCGGAAGACGTTTCCGCCGTCATAGAATGGCACCGCTCGCAGCGTCTTGGTCAGCGGTATTCGTGCTTCGAGATTTACGATGGCCAGAGCGTTGCCGCCAAATGGTATGGTAAAAGGATCGAGCGTAACGATCTGGCCGCTGCTGTTTCGGAAGGTGCCCTCAGGAACGACGACCACGCGCGGTCCCGCTTCTTCGAAATTAAAGCCTCGCAGCGTATTTGATCCGCCGGCAAAGAAGCGCTCGCTGACAGGCAGCAACCCGTTCAGATCTCGAAGATTCGGGTCAGTGCCAAAGCGGTTCCGCGCCGAGAACGCCTGAGCGAGGCCGATCACCGCACGCCCCGCCAGCGTTGTGTTATGAAGCTTCGTCAGCGTGTAATAGTGGTTATAGGACGCCTGAAACTTGTGAAAACCGATATTGGCCCCCAGCTGCGGTATCGACACGTTATATTCGGCGGTGATATAGCTTCCGTTCGTAGGGTCGCTTGCGTTATAGCGGCAAGGATCTCCCAGTTCACCTTTTTCGATCAGCTCCAGCAGCGAGTATGCACGAGTGCAGTTCGTACGTGTATCGCGGGCAAATGTCGCTCCGAAACCCGAGATGCGAACACGCCTGTCCGGCATCAAAAGATCCTTTATCAGCAGGCTTTCGATGTTCTGCAGGCGGACGTCCTCGAACCTGTAGCGGACGAAAAGGATGCTTCGGTCGCGGCGGCTGAGCGTCCGGCTCGTCTCGGCGGACAGCGTCAGACGGTTGATCGTAGGGCGGCCCGCGGCATTGCCGAATTCATCGATCGGCACGCCATGTTCATCAATTCGCTGCACAATGCCGAACGTGCCTTTATCAAAAGCTGACCTGAAGAACCGCGTTACGGTCGAGTCGCGTTGATACTGAACCGAAATGGTCAGCGGCGCGAACTTATCCTTTTCGCGGATGAACCGCGGGTTGAACAGGTCGAGCTGAGCAAGCTGCTGGCGTCGGCTCAGGCGAACTCGTGCGCCGCCCTGCCAAAGCTTGCCCAAAAGATCGACGTGCCTGATATCAAAAAAGCCGTTCGGGCCGAGTTCCGTCGAAAAGCCGCCGCCGTATGTCATAAGCCTTGCGGGCTGCTCAGAGACGTTGATGATAAGATCGCTAAGCTTCTCGCCGGAATCGGTACGGCCGACCTCACGCGGCTTGACCGTAACTTTATCGAATGCATCCGTCGCGTAGAGGTTCTGTTCGGTCGCATAGACATCGCGCGAACGCAGAAGGTTGCCGGTACGCAGCGGCGACGCCCGCAGCACCGCAGAAGGCCGTACATTCTTTTGACCGTCAACCAACACGCGGTTGATGCGTACCGGCGTACCCTCATTCTCTACCTTGAATTCGATATCGATCCGGCGTGTTTCGCTGTTCGGAATGGCAGGCACTTCAGATACGGTGAATGAGACCCGTGCGTCATAAAAGCCTTGCTCCGAATAATATTCCGAGAGTTTGCGCGTCGCATTTCGGAACTTCGCACGCGAATATGCCTCGCCCGCAAGCGGCGGAAGCACTGCACGCAGCGTTGCATCCGAAACGGCTTTATTGCCTGCTATCGTTACATTGCGGACGAATGTCCGCGGGCCTTCATCCACCTGAAAAGTGATAATGAGGTCGTCGCTTGTGATGCCGACACCTTGGTTGACATGAACCTCAGCCTCGCGATAACCAAGCTCCGCCATAAGCGATGCTATGGTCGCCGCATCTGCCTCGAGCGTTGGTGTGCTTGTATAGCCGCGGCCGTAGCCGAATAGCGGTATTACGCCGAGCAGATTTGCCTCCTGTGTGGAGAGCACGGTACGGATGTCCTCGATACTCATTGCGGACGTGCCGCGTATCGTCATACGCCGTAGGTTAAATTTGCGGTTGAGATAAGCGTTGTATTTTATATCGACCTTATGTTCTGCTAGGTCAGAACTGCCGAGCGCAGAACAAAGGAACTCATTGCCGTTCGCCATCGGTTGGCCGTTGCTGTCGATGAGCTGCGGTTCGACCGAGCATACGGCGCGGACGTCGGCAAAGAAGTAGCCCAATTCCTGAAAATGCGTTTCAAGCCTGCGTTCGCCTTCGACGATCGCCGCATAGTCGAGCGTACCCTCGCGTTTTACCGGCAGCAGCTTATTCAGGCTCCCTTCGGATACCTTTTGCTTCTTGCCCATTGCGTCGATCGAAACCTTGATGGCCGGCCCGACCCTGCCCGTGATCGAGACTGAAATAAGGTTCTTCTCGCTGTCATAAACGACTCGCGGATCATCAATGAACGGCGCGTAGAACTCCTTTTGACGCAGTACCTTACGTATTGTCTGCATTTCGCGGTCGAGCCGGTCGCGTGAATACAGGCCGCCCGCTTCAAGGCCGAGTTTCTCTGTCGAAAACGTACCGGGAAAGCCGTCGATCTTTATTTCGACACCCTCGACCCTCGCTTGTACACCCGGCGTTACCGTGAAGACGGCGTTGATGTCATTCACGTTCGCGGCTGTGGTCTTTACAAATGTAGCTTCACTCTGATAAAAGCCGCGCTCACGCAGGTATTCAAGTATCTGATCGACATTGTTACGCAAGACGTTGTCGCTAACGGCGACACCCGATTCGAGAATATTGAGTTTGAAGAGCAGCTCCTGCTCAGTCACCTTATCACCGACCGTCTCGCCTACCTTGACCGTTACCCTGTCGATCCTGGTCTTTTCGCGAACTTTGAAATCCAACGCGACACCGCCCTTGTCATTGAGCGATGCCGTAACCACTACCGACGCGGCAAGGCGTGTGTCATAGATGGCGGTTATCGCATCGTGGACGGCCGTCGATGAATATATCGTTCCGGCGAGCGGCGCAACGATCGCACGGATCCGCTCAGCGTCTGAAAGGTCCGGTTCGCCGACATCGAAAGACACCCGGGCCGAGTCGATCCTGCGAAACTCGTACTTGCTTTGCCCGAAGCCAAGGAGCACACACGCAAAGATCGACATCACGGCAAACATTGCCATTATCAAGCATTTATGACGTCTCGGATGTTCTTTCACTCTGAGGGCCTAGAATCTTCTCCTAAAACGTACTTCGAAGCTGAAGTTATCGCGGTTGCGTGTTACGTTCGTCAGCGAACGCTGCTCGTATTGGGCAACAAACGACAGTTTATTCGAGACCCTGTATTCGAGTGCGAGCACCTGATTCTGGTCCTGCGAAAGATTCGTCGCGTAAGTAACACGGAGATTGTTATTGATCTGCCGCCCGACCGTCAGCCGTGCCGAGGCACCGACGCCGGCCTGCTGTCCCGAGATGATCGGGTCGATCTCAAAGACGTTAAGCCCGAACAGCTTGTTCGTTGCACGCCGTGCCGGTGCATTTATTATAGAATCCGTAATTATCTCAGCAGCAGTGTTGATGCCGCTTTGTGCCAGCGTCGGAATGCCGCCTGCGGTGTTCGCAAGGCTTCCGGTCGTTATCAGCGAGACAACATCGTCGCTCGGCAGTGCAGGCACTGAGCGGACATTTGCGGTCAGCCTTTCAGTATCCTTAAGCGGCCCCGAAAGATTGACGAATATCTGATAGCCGTTTATTTCGCTCTCGGCCTGCAGATCGATGACAGGCTCGATGGTGGTGTCGGGCGGGAACTCCAGTACGCCGCGTTGGATGTCGTAGCGGTCGTTGCGGTAGAACATCGTGCCGCTGTTCGCCGTGATGCGGCCCGAAAGTCTCGGCTCATTTGCGTCGCCTGTGAGCACAAGCGAAACTGACGCGGTCAGATCGGCAATGTTATTTCTCACGGTCAAGGCATCGCGGCCCTCTATCACGAGGTCGAATCGCGGCGGTGCGATCGAACTCGGGCCGGATGAGATCGGCCGCTCGTGCCGGGCACCGATCACGTTAGCAAGGTCGATGTCATGCGAATAGAGGCTGCGGCGTGCATATACGCGGCCTCCGATAGTAACCTGCAAGACGTTCGCACTGCCGCCTCTTATGCCGGTGATGTCGATGCGCGCATCGCCCGTCGTTATAAAATCCTGCGGCAGCGGAACCGTAACATTGCTTCCGTTCAGCGAAAGGCGGAATGACTGTACGCTGAGGCCATTCAATATCGCACCGCCGCCGGCTGTGAATTTTCCCCCGCCTAGATAACCCGACATATTCTCGATATCGGCTTGATCGGATGAGAAAATGACCCGCGCTCGGATCCTGTCGAGCGTGAGGCGATCGGTGCCGATAAAAGCGGCGAACGATGCATTCTCGGTCGAAGCGGTACCGGAAAGGCGGCTTTGCGTATTCTGCCCCGTGATCCTGACCGCAACATCTGCAAGGCCCGCGTAGAATGTGTCCTTTGTAAAAAGATTGACCAGATTGAGACTGATACGGCCGTTGATCGAAAGGTCGTTGACGGCATCGGCGGCAAGCGCCTTCGTGCCCGCTATGGCCATGTTCGAGCCGCTGCCGGCGAACTTTGCATTCTCAAAGACGACCTCGCGTGCGTTGAACTTGATCGATACGGGTTCAGCGGCCGCAAGCGGCGTATCCTGGATCGTCATCGAGAGCTGTGAGAATTGAGCCGAACCGCTAAGGCCCCGGGAAGAAAATTCAGGCTGCCCGCTGCTGTTCGGCTGCCGCAGCGTTCCGCTCAGCTCGACACGGCCGGTGGCCTTGCCCGTGATCGGAATGTCCTTGAGCTGCGGAAAGAAGGCCAAATACGGCGTGAGCGAGTTATCGTTCAGTACGGTCGATGCCTCAAATGGCAGCATCGCATCGTCAAAGTGCATTGTTCCTGCGATGGTCTGGAGACGGCCGTCCAGCGTTGCCGAAAGGTTTGCGGTCAGCTTTTGATCGGCCGTTCTGCCCTCAAAAACAACATCGCCGAACGGGCTCTCGCCGATGGTTACGGCGCGTGCAACCCCGTTGAAGTTGATGTTGTATGTTGAGGTCATGTCGGCTTCGCCCTGTGCCGTGCCTTCGACATCAACAAGCCCTGTTATCGCAGGTATGCTGTCATTTGGCGGCAGCAGCGACAATACAAGCGGGAACGGCAACGCCTTTGCATCGAGGCTGAGGTCGAAGCGCGTGGTCGCTCGGTCGTATTCGCCGGTTGCGGCCATGTACCCTTGCCCGAGCTTGATATTCGCCGTTTCAAAGCGGATCAGCGTATTTTCAAATGTCGCCTTCGCGTGCAGCTCATCAAAATCGTGCTTAGCGATCTGGCCGTTGACGGCTGTCAGGTCAAGACTGCCCGTTGCCTTGTTCGGCAGGCCGGAGATCTTGACCGTCCCTGTGGTTCGGCCGTTGAGGTCGGCTATGCGGGACGGAAGGTCAATGGGCAAGGCCCCCAACAGGTCTCCGGCATTGACTCCATCAAGGACGGCATCGATCGCAACGCTGTTCGGTATCCCGAACGGTGCCTTTATCTCAAAGGCTGCCTTGCCTCCGCCCTGCTGTGTCAGCACACCATTGCGGAGCGTAACGGAATTGGCGTCGGTAAGAATATCTGCGGTTACCCTGCCGACAGCACGCTGCCTCATTATCACTTGCTCAGCCGATGCCTTTGCGTCCATATTCGGCTCGAAGATGTCGCCCGTAAGACGCGCCGTCATCGCAAAATTGCCCGCAACGCTAAGCTGCAGGTCGTGAAGCTGGTCATTCAACTCCGGGAACGCACCCGTAACCTCAAAGATCCGCTGCACCTCGCTTCCGTCCGTCGAGTTCAGCGACAGAGCAAGGTCGGAATCCTGCCCGCGCATATCAAAGCGTCCTGTTCCGGTCAGCTTTGATGACCCTGTTGAGAGGTCAAGATCGGCGATCGAAACAAGGCCGTTAGCGGCACTCAGGCCGAAACGGCCGCTGATAGGCACCCTGTCATCGCCGCTGCCGAGAGTATTCGCCGTTATGGTTCCTTTCACTTCACCGCTCGATGTACGGTAATCGGTTCCGCCGAATTTCAGATGGACCGAGCCGTTCGCGGTTCCGTCAAGCGGTACGATGCGGCCGGCCTGCACGGCGATAAGCTTTGATAGGTCGATGCCGGCAAAGTCAACGTCAACTGCCGAGCGTTTTCGGTTGCTCAGACCGACGCGGATCGTGCCGTCGATGCTGCCGTTCATCGCCTCGGCTGTGAGCGATGTAAGATCGACCGCGTCATTGTCGATCGTAACTTTGGCAGAGCCGCGGCCGAGCGCGATGCTGCCGACCGTTCCGCCGCCGATGCTCATATCGGCACTTGCACGATATCGGCCCGCGGGTTCGACAACAAAAACCGGCTGTCCGAACTTGACCGCATCAAGGCTGCCTCCGGGCGAGCCCTTGCCTTTTACAAGAGCTATATTGCCCGCATCTATGTCGTTCGAACTGCCTTGCACGATGCCGTTGCGGATCGAGAGGCGTATGCCGCCGATATTCACCTCGCCGAGGCGTGCCGAGCCTGTATCGATCGCAGCAACACGCGAATGGTCAGAGTAAATAGTTGTCAGGCCGGGCGTGTGGCCGATGGTTACTTCCGGAGCGTCAATGCCGCTTATGACCGTGCCGTCCGATTCGACCCTTGCGGCACTCACGTCGGAGAAGGTCATTTGCGTGTCGCGTTTCTTGTCCAGAAGGCGGAAAGCACCGGCGGTGAGATCTATGATGCCGGCACCCGCGATACTGCCGTTGGGCGAGTGAACATCATTTACCGCAACCTCTGTGTCCGAACCGGCGTGCTTTACTGTTATGCCGCGTCCGGTAACGCCGTCAAAGGCGTACTCAGGCGCGGCGAGGCGCTTCGCCGAAGCGGCCGGTGCGGAGATCTCAAGCCTTCCTTTCGGCAGCAGCAGCCGCATATCGCGTGTACGAAGTGCATCAAAGGTAAGGTCGCCGATGCTGAACTTTTGTGCAACGCCGTCACCGACCGCGGCCCGCAGTTCGCGGTCTTTATACTCGGCAAGCGCATCGCGCAGAAAGAGTTTCCCGAAGGTCAAAGCTCCCGTTTCGGCAGCTGCCGCCTGCAGTTCGCCGACCCACCGAAAGTCCGTTCCGGTGCCGCGAATGTTGCCGAAAAGGTTGAGCATATTGACCTTGAAGTCACCGAATGTCAGCATCTCGGCCACAGCACGTCCGTTGCCCTCATAGTTGGCATTTGTGCCGTTCATAGTTGCCGACACATTCACGGCTTTCAGGTAAACACCGTCGGCACGAAGGGCTTCCGAATCGATCGTCCCTTCGATCTTGTACTGTTCACCGGCCCCGCTGACCTTCCCTTTGAAATTGCCTACGCCGCGCAATGCTGTCGTGCTAGCAAGGAGCATCGAGGCTTGTGTAAGATCGACCGTCGAGTTGATATCGCCCGAATAGTTCAAGTTCTTCCAGTCGTCAAGCCGTCCGCTCGCAGAAGCCTCGCCCAGCGGCGAGCGGACAGTAACCTCAGTAAGGTCTGCACCCGTACCATCGATAACACCGTTCGCACGGATATCGAGGTTTTCGACCGTCCTGTCATCATAGGAGAAGGCAGAACCTGATGAAGACAAGTTGAATCGAAAACGCGGGTCACCCGCCGCCGTCCTTTCGCCGGTCGGTGTCAGCCCGATACCGAGATCCTTTGCCTCGCCGGCGATCTTGTGCGAAATGTCTCCAAAATGTACTACGCTGTCGCGCACGGCAACATTGACCGCATCATAGCGGAAGCTCAGGCGGCTGCCTTCCTCGCTTTCGATCAAGTGAATGCCTGAGAAATTCGAACGGCCGTTCTCGTCAAATTTTATAAAGAGTTCAGCTCCGTCGATCTCAGTTCTGTCGATGCTGATCTCGCGTGAGAGCTTCAACGCCAGCATATCGATGAGCGTGAATTTGAAACGCGCATCACGAACGATAAGCAGCGTCTCGCCGTTAGCCTTGTTGCTGAAAACGGCATTTTCGAGACGGAGTTCGAGCGGTGAAGGAAAAACGCGAAATGCGTCGGCCTTAAAGTCCACGCCCATTTCGTCGAGCCGCGCGATGAATTGGCTCTTTATGTAACCGTCAAAAACGCCCGCACGGAAGAGGCCGTAGATCAGAGCTGTGCCGAGAACGGCCAATATGGCCAGAAAGCCTGCCGCGGCCAGCAGTTTACGGCGTAGAGGGAAAGGCCTGCGATCTGCGTTCTCATCCGGCCTTTCCGAATTTTCATCCCTATCACTCATCAATTGTGCGGGTCAAACGTTAACCGTTCCGACGATCTCAAAACCGAACGCGTCCACAGCATGTCCTTTCGGCGGACGGTTCGTAAGAAGCCTGATCTTTTGTATGCCGAGGTCTTTAAGTATCTGAGCACCGATGCCGATGTCGTGATGTTTGCCGTAACCGGTCTCTTTTCGTGCTGTCGCAAGGTCAACGCCCTTTTCCTGCATAACCTTATAGGTGCGAAGTTGGTGCACAAGGTCGAGGTTGTTCTCACGCTGCCGCAGATAAAGGATGACGCCGCGGCCCTCCTTTTCTATCTCTCGAAAAGCGGCCTGCATGGCATTTCCCGCCTCGCCGATCTTTGAACCGAACATTGCGAACGTAACGTTCTCGGTTTGGACGCGGACGAGTATCGGCACCGTTGCATCGGAAATGTCGCCCATGATAAAAACTGCGTGGATCTCGCCGTTCATCACGTTCTCGTAAAGTATGGTTCGCCATGTGCCGTGATCGGACGGCAGATCGGCTTCAATAAGGCGGCGAACCAGCGTCTCTTTCGAGATGCGGTATTTTACAAGGTCGGCGACCGATATGATCTTGAGGCCGTGCTTTTCCGCAAATGCGGTCAACTGCGGCATTCGGGCCATCGTGCCGTCATCATTCATTATCTCGCAAATAACGGCCGCAGGCTTGAGACCCGCGATGCGTGCAATATCTACGCTCGCTTCGGTTTGGCCGACGCGCACGAGGACACCGCCGCGCTTTGCCCGCAGCGGGAAAACATGGCCCGGACGCGCCAGATCGCTCGGCTTTGATGCGGGATCAACGGCCGTAAGTATGGTCTTGGCACGGTCAGCGGCCGAGATGCCCGTCGTAACACCCTCGCGCGCCTCGATCGAGACTGTGAACGCCGTCCCCATGCTCGATGTATTCTCGGAAGTTTGAGCCGTCAGCTGCAACTCGTCGCAGCGTTCCTCGGTAAGCGGCAGGCAGATGAGGCCGCGGCCGTGTACGGCCATGAAGTTGATGATATCCGGCGTTACCTTCTCGGCCGCGCAAACAAGGTCGCCCTCGTTCTCGCGATCTTCATCATCGACAATGATGATCATCTTGCCGTCACGGATGTCTTGAACGGCCGCTTCGATGGGGTCAAGGGACATATTTTTTGCTTTCGAACACGGCAAATGCCGGCGCGTCAGTGCCTTGCCTAAATCTTATCGAAACCCTTGAAAATAAGCCACTAAATGCTGTACCGGCGGCTCCTTTCTGCTGTACGGCATCATTGATCGAGATCGAGGCCTTTTAGGTATTCGCGAAAACCTTCGCCGAGGTCGTCGCGCTTGAGCGCATATTCGACCGTTGCGATCAAAAAGCCCATCTTATCTCCGGCATCGTGCCGCTTGCCGTCAAGCTTTACGGCATACATCGGCCGCGATCTGAGCAATATCCGCATCGCATCGGTTATCTGGATCTCGCCGCCCGCTCCGGGCTGTGTATCCTCAATAGCGGCAAAGATATCAGGTGTAAAAATATAGCGGCCGATGATCGCAAGGTCGGACGGCGCGTCCTCAAAACGCGGTTTCTCGACCATATCCTTTATACGAAAGATGTTCGGCTCTACCTCATCCGCGTCAATTACGCCGAAGCGCGAGATCGCCTCACCCTCGACCTGCATCGTCGCAATAACCGGTGCATGAAAGCGCTCATAAACATCCATCATTTGACGAAGTGCGGGCACCTCTGCATCGACAAGGTCATCAGCAAGCAGCACCGCGAACGGCTCGTCGCCGACAAAATCACCTGCCTGCTGTATCGCATGCCCGAGGCCGAGTGCTTGTTTCTGCCGAGTGTAGCTTATCTTTGCTATGTCGGAGACCGCCCGCACTTGGTCGAACATGGCTGTCTTGCCCTTTTCTTTGAGCAATTGTTCAAGTTCGAATGAGATGTCGAAGTGATTCTCGATCGCGCTCTTGTCGCGGCCTGTGATGATCAGGATCGATTCAATGCCTGATGTGACAGCTTCTTCTACCGCATATTGGATCAATGGCTTATCAACGAGCGGCAGCATTTCCTTCGGCGAGGCTTTTGTCGCCGGAAGAAAGCGGGTGCCAAGTCCCGCTGCAGGGAAAACGGCCTTACGAATTTTATTTGTCATATCAACTTTGTTAAATTCGATGAGTCTTAACAGCGCAACAAGACCTTGATTTTAGGGCAAAATGTCGCGCCGACCAAGTTAGGAAAAGATGGGCTTGATCGAACGAAGATAAGCAGTTTAGTATGTTAGACCTCAATTTTGTCAGAGAGAATATCGACAGCGTACGTTCGGCGCTCCGAAATCGCAATTTTCCCGCGGATGCGCTCGATCGATTCACCGAACTGGATGCCGAACGCCGCCGCGTTATCGGCGAAGCCGACCGCACGAATCAGCTTAGAAATGCTGCGAGCAAAGAGATCGGTGCGTTGATGCAGACAGGCGACACGGCCGCCGCGGAAGCGAAAAAGAGCGAGGTCGCCGGACTCAAAGAAAAGCAGGCCGAGCTTGAAAAGCTCCGTGACGAGGCCGATGCCGCGATGCACGAGCTGCTTGCAGGCCTGCCGAACATTCCTGCTGACGACGTCCCTGTCGGCGCTGATGAAACGGCGAATAAGGAGATACGCCGCATCGGTGAACCGCCCATTTTCGACTTCGAACCGAAGGATCATGTCGATCTCGGCGAGGCTCTCGGCATTCTCGATTTTGAACGCGCGGTAAAGATCGCAGGCTCGCGTTTCGCGATACTGACCGGTGCCGGAGCAAGGCTCGAGCGCGCTTTGGTCAATTTCATGCTGGATATCCACACGGGAAAGAACAATTATGTCGAGACGCTGCCGCCGTTCCTCGTAAACCGGCAGGCACTTTTCGGCACCAATCAGCTCCCGAAATTTGAAGAAGATCTCTTTCACATAAAGGACGATCGCGGCTTTGCGCTTATACCGACCGCGGAAGTGCCCGTAACTAACTATCACGCTGGCGAGATACTTGATGCTTCGGCACTGCCGAAATATTTCGTCGCATACACGCCGTGCTTTCGCAGCGAAGCGGGCAGTTACGGCCGCGACACACGCGGGCTGATACGCCAGCATCAGTTCGAAAAGGTCGAGCTTGTAAAGCTCTGTATGCCCGAAAACTCCGAACAAGAGCACGAAAGGCTTACCGCTAATGCCGAACATATCCTCGATCTGCTTGGGCTGCCTTACAGGACGGTGGTTCTGTCAACGGGTGATATGGGCTTCGGGGCACGCAAGACGTACGACATCGAGGTTTGGCTGCCGAGCCAAAGAACGTACCGCGAGATATCGAGCTGCTCCAACTGCGGCGACTTTCAGGCTCGGCGTATGAATACGCGGTTTCGCCGCAGCGGCGATGCGAAACCTGAGTTCGTACATACGCTCAACGGAAGCGGTTTGGCCGTCGGCCGCACATGGATCGCCGTGCTGGAGAATTATCAGCAGGCAGACGGCTCGATCACGGTCCCCGACATCCTCGTTCCCTATATGAACGGTATGACAAAGATCGGTTGACGCCGGCTTGCTGCCGACATTACGATTGAAACGATGAAGACACAGATCATCCAGATCGGTAATTCGCAGGGCATCCGCATTCCGAAAGTGCTGCTCGAAGAAACCCGCATATCAGGCGAGGTTGAGCTTATCCGCACGGCTGACGGGATCCTGATAAAGCCTTCGCGACAGCCGCGTGACGGATGGGACGCCGAGTTCGCACGGATGGCTGAGAACGATGACGACGAGGTGCTTTTTACCGCCGGTGCTACTGACTTTGAGACGAAAGGATGGAAGTGGTAAAGCGATTCGACGTCCATTTGCTTGATCTGGATGCGGTTCCCGGCCGTGAGGCTCGGAACACGCGCCTGTGCGTCGTGATCTCGCCGGACGAGATGAACCGCCGGCTTTCAAGCGTCATTATCGCCCCCGTAACCTCATCAAATACGCCCTATCCGACACGTGTTCGGGTCGAGGTACTCAATGCCGAGCGTATGATCGTGCTGGATCAGATACAGACGGTTGACCGAAAAAGCCTTGTGAAAAAGGTCGGCGAACTCGATGCCGAAACGCAAACCGCCGTGCTCAGTATCCTTGCCGAGCTTTTTGCATAGGCCGATAACACGCAGCTCATTTGTGGCGTCGCTTCCTTCGCCGCATAATTCAGCAATTCGATCTGCCTTGCTGCCCGAACTCAACGTCCAAAATGAAAAAGAGGCCGCCATTGCAGACAGCCTCTCGTTCGTTTCAAGTAAAGACCAGATAAATTATCGACTCGGGCTTGCAACATCGTCATCGCGATTAACTGCCCAGATAATGATGACAGTTGCAACCGCAGCAGCGATAATACCGCCCCATATCCACGCTGCACGACGCCTTTTCCTATCGTTGTCCGTGTCGTCAGCCTTTTGGCCGTTGATCATAACGTTACCGGCCGCCGACTCAGCACTTGTTTTTCCGTTTGTAACATCAACAGTAAAATCCGCTGCTGACGCAGGATCGCTAGTAACGACATTGTCGCGAGAATTTATCTTGACGGCGACGCCTTCGTTGTTCATCACACGAATGTTGCCCGCAAGAAGCTCGCCGTTGATGGCGTTATCCGAAAGGCTAAGCGAAACGGCCGAATTCGGAAGCAAGCTGATCATACCCAAGCGGCCAAGGTCGATCGTTGCGCCGCTCTCCAAAGTGGCGATCGTTCCCGAACCGATAAAGGTACGGCCGCTAATGGCTTTTTCACCATTCAGCATGAAGACTGCCTGTGAATTTCCAATGCCGGTTCCGCTAACTGTTACTTCGCCCGAGAGCGCCGCAGTAGGAGCACCAGCGAGGACAAAAGTCGAAGACCCGACAAAAAGGGAGAATAATAATCCCAAGACCGTAATATGGCGAAGCCAATTACCCCTAAGTTGATGCATTTTCATGAAACCTCGCTAAGTTAGATTTTTAACAGCAAACACTTTATATCTGTTCTCTCGACTTTGTCAAACGGAAAATGAGGGAGACGTCGATCCGCGAGTCGTGCTTGTTATGCGGCTTGAACATCATCACGCACCGTAATAAACATTGGCATTCGACGCTGCTCTGTAAAGCGAGCTGAGGTTACTCCGCGCTAACGGGATCGATCAAACGAGGCCATCAGAAAGATCAAAACGCTGCAGGTCGAACATGGCAAAGTTCACTCGGCGGCCTTTGCGCGGTCCCACATCGCATCCATTTCTTCAAGCGATACGTCGTCGAACGTCTTGCCCGCCGATTTTAATTCAGCCTCGATCGCGGCAAAGCGCCGCCGGAACTTCCTGTTCGTTCGTTTGAGTGCCGTTTCAGGTTCGACATCGAGCCGCCGAGCGAGGTTGACGATAACGAACAAAAGATCACCGACCTCTTCGGCGGCGTTCTCGGCATCACCACGGGTCACAGCGTCGCGGAGTTCTGCAAGTTCCTCGTCGAATTTCTCAAAAATATCCGAGGTATCCTTCCAATCAAAACCTGCCTTTGCGGCCTTCTTTGAAACCTTTACGGCTTCGAGTAATGCGGGGAAATGCACAGGCACTTCGTCCAGTATCGAGTTACGCGGCTTCGCCTTCTTGCCCGTTGCGGCACGCTCGTCGGCCTTAAGCTTGTCCCAATTATCGACGACGTCCTGTGCCCTCTCCAGCTTGCCGTCGGCAAAAACGTGCGGATGCCGCAGCACGAGCTTTTGTGTTATTCCGGCGGCAATGTCATCGATGTCAAAATCGCCCCGTTCCTTGCCGATGGTTGCGTGAAATACGACTTGCAGCAAAAGGTCGCCGAGTTCTTCTTTCAGCGAAGCCGTTTCGCCGGTTTCTTCGGCCTCGTGTATCGCATCAAAGGTCTCGTAAGTTTCCTCGATCAGGTATTGGGCAAGCGAACCGTATGTCTGCTCACGATCCCACGGGCAGCCGCCCGGAGCACGCAATCGGGACATCACGGCGATCAATTCATCAAAACTTTTCGACATTTCTCAAGTTTACCAAGCGGCGACCGCGTTGGCAGTATAGCAAGTAGTTTCGCGAGGGTGATAGACTACATATAACTACTATGGACGAGAAAGACGAAAAGGACGAAGAGGTTCAATTCAAGGTCGCCGATCGGCGAAAATTCAATCCTGACGGCACCATCCGCGAAGGTGTGGTGCTTGACGAACCACCGCCGAAGCGTGAAGAAGAAGAAACGAATGAGGCCGCTGACGTACATCCTGCGCCTTCGAGTTCGGAAAATACTGAACCGCAAGCTGCGGAAGAGGTTCCGCCGCCCACGGTCGATGCATTCGAATTTGACGAAGAGGGGCGTGCGGACGAGGCTGACATTCCCGGTGCGGATGATCCCGCGAGCTTTGTTAATTTCCTGTCAACACTTGCCAGTAACGCTGCGATCTCGCTCGGTGCGATGCCGCATCCGTCAACGGGCCGTGCGGCAGTCGATCTTGACACCGGCAAATATTGGCTCGACGTACTCGGCATGATCCGCGACAAGACAAAGGGCAATCTTCATCCGCAGGAGGCCCGCTTGATAGAAGGCCTGTTAGCGGACCTGCGTATGCAGTACGTCCATCTCGTAAAAGCGACGGAAGAGAAACTGAAAACACAGGCGGCAAAGCGATTTTCGAGCGATGAGATCCTTGGCAAAAAGTAGCGTACGATCACGCTGTGAAATGCGGCGTTAGGCCGGCGGGTCTCTATGAAGTTCACATTTCTAGGAACAGGCACATCGACAGGCGTCCCGACGATCGCCTGCGACTGCGAGACCTGTATGTCAAATGACCCGCGTGATAAGCGGCTGCGTGTCTCGATACTCGTCGAACATCGCGACAAAAAGATCCTTGTCGATACCTCTTCAGACTTTCGTCAGCAGGCACTGCGGGCAAATATACGCCATCTCGACGCCGTTCTGATCACGCATTGCCATGTCGATCACGTCTTTGGGCTTGACGATATTAGGCCGCTCAATTTCAAGTTTGGCGCGATGCCGATCTTTGCCAACGAGACGGCGTGGGCCGACCTGCGGCGCATCTTTCAGTATGTTTTCGAGCCTTCGCACTTCGGCGGCGGGCTGCCGCGGCTGATCCCGCACACGGTTCATCCGAGAGCAGCTTTCTCGATCGGCAGTGATCTCGAAATAACCCCGATCGAGGTCATTCACGGTAAGCTGCCTGTCATCGCCTATCGCTTCAACGACTTCGCATACGCCACCGACCTTAAGGTCATTCCGCCCGAATCGATGGACGCACTTCGCGGCCTCGACGTTTTTGTACTTGACTGCGTGCGTGTAAAGCCGCATTCGACACACCTTTGCTTGGATGAGGCACTGGCCGTCATCGAAGAGCTAAAGCCGAAACGAGCATTCCTCACACACCTCAATCACGACATCCTCTACGAACGCGACTCGCGCCTCCTGCCGGATAATGTGCAATTCGCAGTGGACGGCCTGACCGTGTCCGACACCTAAGCCGAAACACCCGAAAAAGTACCGCCGCCCAAATGAGCGGGAACGGTGCAGTACTCAGTCCCAAAGCAGTCGCAGGCCGTCGGGTTTGAACCGTTCGAACTCGCGGTCTCCGCTGATAAGCACAAGGCCTCGGCTGATCGCCTGCCAGATCAACATCCGATCGAACGGGTCTAAATGCGTGTTTTCCGTAAGGTCCTTTGAGGTTACCGCTTCTTCCGGCAAGAGTGGAATAGTACGAAAGCCAAGCATCTCGACATAAGGGATCGGCGATTCCCAGTCACCGATCGGTTCAAGCCTACCGCTTCGAATCTTGATCGCCATCTCCCAAAAAGTGACGGCGCTGACATGCGACATATTTCTCGCGTCCTCAAGCACCAATTTCGTTTTCGCCGGTAGTCTCTTCGTATGGGTGAGAGCCCAGATCAATGTGTGGGTGTCGAGAAGGTAGTTCATCTGCGAAAGTCGAGCAGTTCCTCATCTGTCATCTTGAAGTTCTTTGCAAACTTGAATTTGACCTTGCCTTCTAGGATGCCGAGTTTTCGCTTCGCTTTTTGCTTCGGAGCATCAACCGGCACTAATTTTGCAACAGGCTTCTTGCCCTTGCCATACAATACACCGACACTCTCGCCCTGCTGAACGAGTTCCAATACTTCAGAAAAATGGGCTTTAAATTCTCCGACCGGTAGGCTTTTCATGATTTTATTATATCAGATCTTCTTGACAAGTTGACAAGAAAATTCTATTTGCCGCCTTACTTAGGAATGTAGCCGCGAAGGAATGAGCAAGTCTTTATTGGTCAATCGACACAACGCTGAGAAGCCGAGTTGCCGGGCAAGATGTTCATAGTTTTCGACGAACTTTGTCGCTCGTCTTTTGAGCTGAGCCGTGCGACCGTCCGACGCCCAACTGAACGGGACGAACACCTGGCTTACGAGAGCTAGGTCGAGTAGCATGGATTCCAACCAGCCTATCTCGTTCGTATATCCAGAGACCCACTTAGCTCCAGAAATATCAAGCAACGGCTCCAAGGTTTCCCGACGAGCACCCGATCTAACCATCTCGCAACATCCAAAATGGATAAATGAAATAGCTCCATCCTTTGCAGAACTAAGCACTTCTTGTAAGGCTTCCCAAGAGATACGCGAACGTTCACCCGCGGGTTTTAGCTCTGAGTCAACGCCGTGACAGGCGAAGTAAAGAAAGACACCAGAATTCTTTGGGATGCGAGATACGTAGTACGACACGTCGTCGGCATTTCGAAACGTGCGATGGCTGATATCTATTTCTCGGTGACTAATTTCCAAAGCGTGAAAGTAGGGCAGAACAAGAGGAACTTCATGCGTGTTCCACCAAGTTCCTTCAAGAATTACAATGCGAGCTTTTTTCATATGGATCTCAATCGGCTAATGCGACGGCGAGCTGGGCCCGCGGTTCTGCGGAGTAATTAAGTACGACATCTTGTCGTAGCCATTTCATATACGGAAAGTACTTAAATGAGCGGACCATCTCCTCGACATCGGTGACCAGTTGCTTGTCGTCTTTGCGTAGTGAACTGACGATGACAAATGCATCTCCGTGCGTCACAAAGACCCATTGACGCCAGATCACGCCGGGACGCGGTGCCGCAGTTTCAAAGTAGAGTGCGTCTGTATCTGCCACCTTCACAGTTTTCATGTCGGAGATCGAAACATCTCGTTTGAATGCCGAAGCGAATGAGATCGCCCACGTATCTCTGACCTTTTCCGATAGTTTTGCTTGCTCTTTAGGGTCGTCCGCAGTGTAAGACCCGTAATAGTAAATATCCATACCGACTGGGTACGTTGAGGGTACAAAGTTATCTGAGATCCCAGCGTCGGTTCTGGTCCATTTGTCTGCAAGCTTTACGAAATATGGCTTGGGGATGCTCGACCTCTTGAAGACCCAAAAATTCTTTGAGGCATCGTACGTCCAAGACGCGCCGGTTTGCATACCGATAGTGTCAAAAAGCTCCTTCCATGTCGGTTTATAAAAATCGGGAAATGGCGAATGGAGAACGGTCGATGCGATCGTCTTGTCTTCGGTATGGATCGCAACATCGGCCACCGCATTGAGAAAGCTACCGAATGAGGCAAAATTGCCCGTTATCTGGCCACTATTTACCCGCTCATGCAGGAAGGCGTTCTGCTGAGCAATAGTCAATCCCTTTTGTTCACCGGACTGACCGTAAGAAACGATCGACAAAGCCATCATCGCGACAAGAAGAATTCCGATCCTCATACCTTCATTATGCCTCCAAAGTGCGCTTTTTATATCGATTTCAATCTGCGAAGGCGAGCTCTTTGAGTTTCATCGAGCTCGGGTACTTTTATTCAACTCGCGATGCGTGCAACCTCCTCTTGGCTTCTGCCAGGTCAATTAGCAACCAATGCCATGAATTGCGAAACGTCAATTATTGTTGTTTCGACCAGGTCTACGGCGTCTTCCAGATCTTTGTCGCCCGATACTAAATATTTAGCCTCCGCTGCGATCGCGCATTCGAGAAAAATTGTATCCGTGCGATCGCGTTGAAAATCGACAGTTATATTGGGTTCGATACGCGTTGTAAATTGTTCAAATTTCTTCTGCCATTCCGTGAGTATTTCGTCGGGAAGCGCAAACTTTTTCCTCGCCAAGACTTCGTTGTATTCCTTCAGGATCGATGGCGATACAACCCACTCGTGATCTTTACTTTCGGAAACAAAAAGGACCAATTGTTCGGGTGTTCGGTCACGAAAGGCGGCTGAAACGACAACGCCTGTGTCTATGACGACTCGTATCATTTGCCGTTTCGACAGTCGTCGATCTCTTTTGAGATATCGTCGTCAGTAAGTGCACGAACGCTTGGGAGGGATTGAGTTCGCTTAAAGAGCCTTTTCAACTCGTTGATACGGTTGGTCAATTTGTCCGATTCGATCTCTTCCCACACTTCGATCGGAACGATCACGCCGACTTGTTTGCCATTTGCGTCTGAAATGTACTGAACATCGGTCATAGCCGAATTCTATCACAGTTTAAGAGAGCCTAATCTGCGAATGCGACGGTGAGTTCTTTGAGTTTCATCGAGTCGGTAGTGTCGAGGTTCGTGGCGGAGCGATTGACGTAGTTGTAGAGAATGTCACGCTGTTGGGGCGTGTACCCCGCCTCGCGGATCTGGTAGCGCAGGTCGCGTTCGTTGGCGTCGTTGTGTGCGCCGGCGGCGGAGACGACGTTCTCCTCGATCATTATCGAGCCCATATCATCGGCGCCGAAGCGCAGCGCGGCCTGGCCGAGCTTTATCCCCTGTGTGAGCCAGGATGCCTGAATGTGCTGAATGTTGTCGAGAAAGAGCCGCGAGACGGCAAGCATCGTCAGATAGTCGATGCCGGTCAGCTCCTCTGTGATCTTGCGTCCCAAGGCCGTATTCTCGCGTTGGAATGTCCACGGAATGAATGCCGTAAACTTGCCGCCGTCGCCCGTTTCGGCGATGCGTGCAAGGGCCTCGTCCTGAACCTCACGCACACGGTCGAGGTGCCGCACGCGATGCTCGATCCCATCGCCGATGCCGAACATCATTGTCGCCGTCGAGATCATCCCGACCTTATGAACGGCACGCATCACATCGAGCCACTGCTGCGTGGTGCACTTTGTCGAGACGCGTTTGCGAACCTCGTCATCGAGTATCTCGGCGCCGCCGCCGGGCATCGAATTGAGTCCCGCGGCACGCAGCCGACGAAGGATCGTCTCGTAATCGAGCTTTGAGATTAGCGAGATGTTGTGTATCTCGGGCGGCGAGAAGCAATGCAGCTGAAAGTCGGGATATTTTGCGTGGAGCGTGGATAAAAGCTCCTCGTACCACTCGATGTTGAAATCAGGATGCAGCCCGCCCTGCATCAGCACGCCTGTGCCGCCGAGTTCGATCGTCTCGTCGATGCGTTTTTCGATCTCTTCGATAGAATGGACGTAGGTTTCCGGCTTGCCCGGCCGCCGGTAGAAAGCGCAGAACGTGCATACGACGTTGCAGACGTTCGTATAGTTGATGTTGCGGTCGATGATGTATGTAACGACATCCGAGCCGTTCTTTCGGCGCCGTATCTCATCGGCGGCGAGGCCTATGCGTACAATATCCTTTGAACCAAGAAGGTGCGCTGCATCCTCGGTCGAAAGCCGTTCGCCCGCCAGAACTCTGTCCAATATCGGCTGAATATCCATCTTCACTAAAGTGATTTTAACGCATAACCGCACATTCGCAATTCAGATCTGCCGCAAATCGGCTAAATATCCGGCGTTATAAAAGCAAACCAATTTACAGTTCTGCAATTATCAATTTACAATTCGTAGAGCGATGGCGAAGCCGGTAAAGAGCCTAAAATTAAAGACCAAGCTGATGAAATGGGAAGATTCCGGCTGGCATTCGCTCGTGATCGACAAAAAGACTGTCGATAGGTTCGGTTTCGAGGGCATTTACAAGCGTATCGTATGTACGCTCGACGGCGGCGAACCTTTTCAGTGTGCGTTGATGCCGGCGCATGGTGATTTCTACATCATCATCAATCAGCAAAAGCGTGATGCGGTCGGTATAGCCGCCGGCGACATCGTCAGCGTACTCATCGAAAAGGACGAGAGCAAGTACGGCCTGCCGATGCCGGAGGAATTTCGCGAGGTGCTCGATCAAGACCCGCAGGGCGACAAGCTTTTTCACGCGCTCACGCCGGGAAAACAGCGTTCGCTCCTGCATCATCTCGGCACGGTCAAGGACATCGATATGCGGATCCGCCACGCGCTCATCATCGTCGAGCATTTGAAAGAGCACGGCAAAATCGTTGATAAGATCCTACACGCCGAATTGCGTGCGGCAGCGTGGCAGAACACGCGTTTCAGATGAATTCGAGCTTGCGGTTCCGCTCGATGAGGTGATGTTTTGCGGCTAATTCGAAATAGAGCCGCAGGCCGGCGCGCATTGTTTCATCCATCGAATAACTGATCTTCGAGCCGAGATATTCTTTCATTTCGGCAAGGCTGAGCCGCGTGTCGGAGATGTAATTTGCGGCTATCTCTGCGATGTGCGCGACACCTTCGTTGCGTGCGGCCGCAAGGTCGATCGGCATCGGGTCCTTTCGCGTCATCCACATAGCGAAAACGAAGCCGAGCCCCGTGTACTCGTGCCAAAGGCCGGCAAGATCGAACTTTCGATAGATAGACGTATCAAGACGCAGTGCAGGGTCGCCGATAAGAAGGGCGGCATCTGCCTTCTCCAACATTGAGGCAATGTCGGGAGCCGCCTCAGTGAATTTCGGCTCGCGGTTTATGAATTCGCGAAAGATGATCTTGGTCAGCGCCGCCGAGGTACGCGACGAAGTGTCGAGCGCGACTGTCGCAGCATCTGCTAGATCACAGCCTTTTGTAACGAGGCAGACGCTTTGAACAAGGTGCCGCGTACCGACGCACACATCAGGTATGAGCCTTACATTGTCGATCGATTGGTACGCAAAAACGGGCACCAATGCCGCATCGACGCGGCCTTCGGCCAATAATTGTGCTGAGCGTGCCGGTGCATTATCGAGTATCATCTCGGCGCGGCCACGCTGCGACCCGTAAAGGAAACTCCAAATAAGCGGTGCTGTGTTCGAATAGCTCGAAGCCGCCAGCCGTATGCCGGAAAGTAGCATACGTACATTATCGTCGCTAACCTGCGAGACCTCAACGAGCGGGCCTGATGAAAGGCTCTTGTTTTCTGCAAAGGTGCAGATACCGAAAACGGACGGTGGACGCAATTCTTCTTTCTATGTGCCTTTAGCGGATAGTCAATGCGTATTTGTTGTTATAATCTAAACGCGATGAAAGGCAATTTTTTGATCATTTCAACATTAGCGTTCATTTTGGGTACCGGCACGGCGTTCGGGCAAAGGATAATGGTGCATGATCCCACGGTTCAAGGCCCTGAATCTGTCGAGCCGTCAAAGGCGACCGCGAAAGTTTATGAATCGCGGGTGCTTCCGCCGGTGCGGAAAAAGCTTGTTTCTGAAGGGTGCCCCGACTCGCCGGAGTTCACGGGCGAAGTTAAGGGTTCGTTCACGCGTCGGAATTCTCATCAAACGGCGATCTTTTATCAAATGTGCCAAACGGGTAACGGCCTCGGCTGGGTCGGGCTTGCTGTCATCGAAAATTCGAAGGTCGTCGCGAACTTCGTGCAGGATTCGGGTTGGTCATTCGGCATCGGAAAGGTTGCCGATGTCAACCGCAACGGGCTGGATGAGATCACGCTTGAGTTCGGCGGCGCAATGCACCAAGGCCAAGGCGGCATCGGTGTTTCCATCATTGAGTTCAAGAACGGCAAGCCTGTCGAGATCGGCTGGTATCAAGCGGCAAAGCTCGTTGATTCGGAGATGTCGACGGCTTGGATACTCACCGCTCAGCCGGGCAAGACACCCGTTTACTATCGTCAGAAGGTTGTCGCGGGAAAGAACAACAAGTGGCCACGCATCGGGCCGAACAGCGTATTCCGCATGAAAAGGTTAGAGAGTATTTTTGAGGAAGTTAAATGACACGGATTCATGACGTCACTGTAACGATCTCGGCGAAAACACCAATTTATAAAGGTGATCCCGGCGTCGAAATGACCTCATTCAAGGCCATCGAACGCGGCGACTCGGCAAACGTCTCGCAGATCGGCTTCGGCGTCCACACTGCGACGCACGTCGATGCTCCCAACCACTTTATTCCGGGCAAAAAGCGTGTGCACGAGCTCGATCCGCACAAGCTTATCGGCCCGTGCCGTGTTATTTCGGTCCCGGAAGATGTAACCGCCGTTGAGCCGGAACATTTCGGCGATTTAAGCGGTGTTGAACGTGTTCTGCTGAAAACAAAGAACTCCGAATTCTGGGCAACGCCCGAGGATGGCTTTCGCAGCGATTTTGCATATCTGACGCCTGCGGCCGCCGACCATCTCGTCAGAAGCGGCGTCGTGCTGATCGGAATTGATTATCTTTCGATCGAGAAGAGCGGCTCGCCCGGTCATCCTGTTCACGTAACGCTGCTTTCGAATGAGATCGTAATAGTCGAAGGCCTTGACCTGCGTGGTATCACGCCGGGCGACTACGAACTGATCTGCGCGCCGCTAAAGTACGACGGAGCGACCGGCGACGGCTCGCCGGCAAGGACGTTCCTGATCGAGCGGTAAGAAATGCTTCATTTCGGGATGCGCTTTTCTGCCGCACAAATGCCGGTACATTCGCCGACAATAGGGTGGACGGCGTGCGAACCGGCCAATTTGAGAGTGTCTGAGGAAAAGTGAGTTTAGTTGACAGTTCAAATTACCGCGAACGCGTATATGAGCTTGTACGCGCGATACCGTCAGGCAGGGTAATGACCTACGGTCAGATCGCATTGATCCTCGGCGAAGGCTATACGCCGCGCACCGTCGGTTTTGTAATGCACGGCTCCGGCGAAGATGTGCCGTGGCAGCGTGTCATAAACTCGCAGGGGAAATGCTCGACCGGCAAACTCACAATTCCGGTAAATTTGCAGCAGGAAATGCTCGAAGCAGAAGGCGTCGTTTTCAATGCCGCCGGAAGGTGCGAGTTGGAGACGTACCAGTGGTGGCCGGAAGGCTATTTCGAGAGCACGGACGTGCAGCCGCAACTATTCGGCTGAGCTGGCGCTCCCTATCTGCCCCACTTAAGTTTATCGCGCAGGACGTCGAAGTAATTGCGGTTTGTCGGCTGCACAAGGTTGAGTGCCGTCTCGCTCTTGCGAATGATGACGCGGTCGCCTCCAAGCATCGGAAAGCCCGCTTGGCCGTCGAGATTGAGTGCGACGCCGTGATGCTCAGTATCGAGCGAGAGTTCGATCTCGGCGTCATCCGGCACAACTATGGGACGGTTCGTGAGCGTAAAAGGGCAGATCGGCGTCAACACAACGGCGTTCATCGAGGGGTAAATGATCGGCCCGCCCGACGAGAGATTATATGCCGTCGAGCCTGTCGGAGTTGCTACGATCAGGCCGTCGGCACGGAAGCGGTTCACAAAGAGCTTGTTGAGCCGGACCTCGATATTGATGATACGTGCAAGCGCGGCTTTGTCGATCACGACATCATTCAGCACACGCCCGCTGCCGACAACTTCGCCGCCGCGCCGCAGTTCGGCGTCGAGCATCACTCGGCTGTCGATCTTATAATCGCCCTCGACGATCGAGCTGATGGCCGCGAACATCTCCTCGATCCGAAACTCGGTCAAGTATCCGAGGCCGCCGTGATTGATGCCGAGCACTAGGGCGTCCGAGCGGCCGATCAGGCGTGCCGCAGCGATCATCGTACCGTCGCCGCCGAGCACGACGACAAGATCCGCATCGCCGACAGGCTGTCTTGCAGCGTCCGCGCCGTTCGCTATTTGAGGCGTGCCAATCTGTGTTAGCGAATTCGCCACGAGCCACGACGAAAGCTCATCGGCCGTTGCGAGGGCATCTTCGCTGTCCGGTTTTACGACTATCGCGACGGAATTGATCTTTCTGGCACTCATCAGCGTATTCAATAGTTGTAATAATCCGCTAAATATTGTCGAACTTCAAGCAGGTTCGTATGATGAACTGCCGTCGTAATGGGCCTTGCGCGTATTGGACATAGACAGCGCTTTTGTTAAAATCGCAATTTGTCTCAAATGACGGCCCTTTTGGTCATTGCAGGTATCTATAAATGTTAAAGTTCTTCAACCGTCTGGAGCGGACACGCAATTTCGTCCTCCTTTTGTTTTCCATTTTGATGGTCGTCAGCCTTATCTTTTGGGGCAGCGGCACCGGAGGAAATCAAACGAGTGAGAGTATGCTGCGAAGTACCGAAACCATTGCAAAGGTGTCGGGCGAAAAGATAACTCTCGGCGAAGTGATGCGGCAGAAGCAGAACTATGCTCAGTATATGCAGGGCCGCTCGATCCCGTCGAAAAGTATCATCGACGGGCTTATCGGCAGCCGCATCGTCCGGCTCGAAGCCGCACGTCTCGGCCTGACCGCGAGCGACCGCGAAGTTGCGGATGAGATACGCAAGCAGTCCGGCGTTGCTGAGGGCAAGGTGTTCGATCAGGAGAAGTATGAACTGAATGTGAGCGAGCAGTTCGGCAGCGTTGCCGCCTATGAACAAAGTCTGCGCGACGACATCAGCTCGAAAAAACTTGATGCCTACATCACATCGGGCGTTACTGTCTCGGATGCAGAGGTACTTAGCGACTATCAGCGTAAGAACACCAAGTTCGACATCTCGTACGTTACGCTCAATGCAAGCGACCTTGCCAAGACCATCACGCCCAGCGATGAGGAACTGCACGCCTATTTTGATAAGAATAAGGCGAGCTACTACATAAATACGCCGCAAAAGAAGATCAAATATCTTTTTATCAATATAAGTAAGCTCGGCGAAAAGCTTCAGATACCAGATGCGGATCTTCGTGCGGAATACGACGCATTGCCTGCCGATAAGAAGATAGCGGGCGTGCTTGGGCAAGAGATCGTCCTGCGTATCGCCAACCCTGATCTTGAAACGCAGGTACAGGCAAAGGCCGCACAGCTCGTCCAAGAGCTGAAGGCAAAGGGCAGCGACGGCACCGTAAGCGAAGAAGAATTCGCAAAGATGGCAAAGGGCCAGTCGGAAGATAGGGTATCGGCCCCATTGGGCGGGAAACTCCGCGGTCCCGTGCGTGAAGATCCGAATAAGAAAGAAGATCCTTACCAGCGGCTGATCGCAATGAAGCCGGGCGAGGTTTCAGAACCGATCCTTTATCAGAACCGCTACTTCATTCTCCGCCGCGGCGAGGCCGTGCCGAAGAGCTTTGAGGAAGCGAAAAAAGAGATAGAGGTAAGCTTGCGGAACAGGCGTGCGTATGCAGCGGCCGCAGAACTCGCACAAAAGGCCGACGATGCCCTTAAGGCCTCTAAGGATATCCAAAAGGTAGCTGATGAATTTGCACCGCAGGCGAATATGAAGCCCGCCGAGATGATAAAGGAAACTGCGTATGTGAAGCCGGGCGATGACATTCCGGGCATCGGCATCTCGCCGCAGTTCGAGGAAGGCATTGCCACGCTCGAGGCTGTGAATGATGTCGGCGAAAAGACGCCGATCCAGAATGGCTTCGCGATACCTATGCTGGCTGACCGCAAAGAGCCGCGTGACGCCGATTTTGACGAGGTCAAGGCTCAGATCACGGATGTCGTAAAACTCGAAAAAGCTCAGGCCGAGATAGAGAACATTGCAAAGGCGATAGCCGCCGGAGCTCCGAATGCAACTGCATTGGCGGCCGCCGCAAGTGCAAAGGGTATGAAGGTCAAGGATCAGAAAGCATTTGTGCTCGGCTCGCCGCTTGGCGAAGGCTCATCGGCATCGACCAGCGAAGCTCTCGAGGATGCGATCTATGCAATGAAGCCGGGCGATGTTACAAAAACGCCCATCAAGAGCGGTGACAACTGGTATGTCGTCGGCGTTACCGGCCGTACTGAGGCCGACAGCGCGGAGTTCGCAAAGCAGCGTGACACGCTTCGCGAGCAAATGCTCGACAGCCGCCGCATGGCGATCTTCACCGACTATATCGCCTCGGTCAAGAAACGCTTGAGCGACGGCGGCTATATCACCATCTATCAAAACGTGGTTGAGAAGGCAGATGCTCCGCAGCCCGGCGAGGAACAGAACGGCCTTAATTTTTAGTTCGGATTGAGTTTGAGGTCAAAGGCCGTGCGTTCCGATGCGCACGGCCTTTGTGCTATCAGTTATCATATTTAGTTTATGTGCGGTATCGCAGGCATTGTCGGGTTGACTGATCGTGAGGACGCTTCGCGCCGCATCCGCACGATGACGGACCGCCTCGCGCATCGGGGCCCTGATGCAGAAGGCATCTTTACGGACGATCGGATCGCACTCGGCCACAGACGCCTCTCGATCATCGACCTTTCCGAGAACGCCAACCATCCGCTATTCGATGCTTCGGGCCGTTACGCTGTCATCCTGAACGGCGAGATCTACAACTACCGCGAACTTAAAGCCGAGCTCAAGGGCTATCCGTGGACGACCGAGAGCGACACCGAGGCCGTCCTTGCCGCCTACATTGCACACGGGCCGGCGTGCCTTCAGATGCTCAAGGGTATGTTCGCGCTCGCCGTATGGGACAATGTCGAAAAGACCCTCTTCATCGCACGCGACCGGTTCGGCGTAAAGCCGCTCTATTATGCAATGACGCCTGACGGCGTTTTCGTTTTTGCATCGGAGATACGCGCGATACTTGCTTCCGGCATCGTCAAAGCCGAATTGAGCAGAGCTGCCCTTGCTGAATATGTGATGTTCCAGTCGGTCTATTCGCCCGACACGATCATCGACGGCATACATCAGATCGGCGCAGGCGAATTCGCTTTCGTCAAAGCCGGCAAGATCGAGACGCAGCCGTTTTGGCGTATCGAGCGAACAACGGCCGAGGTTGAAATCAGCGTCGAAGAGGTGCGAAAGCATATTCTCGATCTGCTTCTCGCATCCGTTGAGCGGCGAATGATCAGCGATGTTCCGCTCGGAGCGTTCCTTTCAGGCGGTATTGATTCGAGTGCGGTCGTCGCGCTGATGTCCGAAGTATCGACACAGCCGGTAAGCACATTCTCGGTAACGTTTGATGAAAAGGAGTATGACGAATCGCCTTACTCTGACATTATCGCCAAGCGCTTCAACACAAAGCATCAGAGTATAAAGCTGCGTGCCGACGACTTTCTCAACGCTCTTCCTGCGGCACTTCAAGCGATCGATGCACCGAGCGGCGACGGACTTAATACCTACGTTGTTTCAAAAGCGGCACGCGAGGCCGGCCTGCGGGTCGCGTTATCGGGCGTCGGCGGCGATGAGCTTTTTGCGGGCTATCATTATTTCGGGCAGTGGCTTCGCACACGCAGCGGCATTACGCCGAAAGTGCCGCATTTTGTACGCAAGGCCGCGGCGGCAGTGCTGTCGGCTTCGGCAAGTTCGAAATATCAGCGTATGTCAGATGTGTTGGCCGTCAGGTCATTCGACATCGCAACTGTATATCCTATGACACGGCAGGTGCTGTCGCGGCGGACCGTTGAGCGGTATCTCGGCAACACAGTACGCGAACCGCTTATCGGGCGAACGCTGCGTGAGCGGCTCGAGGATATCGAACACTTCCCGCTGCTCAGCCAATTTACCATTGCCGAGCTGCTCGGTTATACGCAAAATCTGCTGCTGCGCGACACCGACCAATTCGCGATGGCGTCGGCGCTCGAGGTACGCGAGCCATTCTTTGATGACAAGCTTGTTGAGTACGTTCTCCGCGTCCCGGATGCGATGAAACTGTCTTCGACGCCTAAGGGCCTGCTTGTCGATTCACTCGGTACGCTGCTGCCCGCCGAGATCGTGCATCGGCCGAAAATGGGCTTCGTACTTCCATTTGAAAAATGGATGCGCGGCCCGTTGCGTGCCTTCTGTCAGGAGCGTATCGAGCAGCTTGCCGGACGCGAAATTCTCGATGCCGATCTGCTTCGCTCAAAATGGAAGCTGTTCGTTGACGGGCGTGTACGATGGTCGGAGCTTTGGCACTTGATCGTGCTGGCCGAGTGGCTCGAGATCAATGGCATCTGAAATGAAAGTATTTTTCCCGCTTCAGGTATTCTTTCCTTCGCAGGCGGGCGGCCCCGCGAACTCGGTCTATTGGCTCGCAAAATATCTAAAGCGGAACGGTATCGAACCGACCGTCATCTCGACCGATCAAGGCGTGAATACACCAGTACGGCTCAACCGCTTTAACGAAACCGAGGCAGGCTGCGTGATGCATGTGCGTACACGGATCACCTATTTCCCGTTCGTGCAGATGTTGAGATCGCTCCGCGGGGTGATAGGTGCGGATGTGGTACAGGTCTCGTCCGTTTTCTTCCCCGCGGCCGTAGTGTCGGCTCTCGCCGCGCGAATATTACATAAAAAGCTGGTCGTCTCGCCGCGGGATGAGCTTTCGCAGTACGGCCTGACACGATCGCGGGGCCGCAAGCGGCCCATACTCTGGATGTATCGTAATTTCATCGCGCGTCATGCCGTTTTTCACGCGACTGCCGAGAAAGAGGTCGCTGACATCAAGGGATATTTCACATTTGATGTGCCGGTGGTGCATATACCGAACCTGATCGAGATGCCGCCGCTTATCGAAACGGATGACGAACCCTATTTGCTCTTTATCGGCAGGCTTGATCGTAAAAAAGGCGTGGATAAGCTCATTGAAGCAGCAGCACGATCCGAACACTTCCGCAACGGCACGATAAAGCTCAAGGTCGCGGGCAAAGGCGATGCGGCGTATGAGGAAAAGCTCAGGCAGCTTTCGGCGAAGCTCGGTATTGAGGGACGCGTCGAATTCCTCGGCCAGGTCGAGGGCGGCGAAAAGCAGCGTCTGCTTGCCGGTGCAGCTTGGACCTTTATGCCGTCAGAGAGCGAGAATTTCGGTGTCGTGGTTCTCGAATCGCTCGCACAGAATACGCCAGTTGTCGCTTCGAAAGGCACACCCTGGGCTGTACTGGACGCCGAAAAGATCGGTTATTGGGTCGAAAATTCGCCCGTTGAGCTTGCCGCAATACTCGATCGGCTGATAATGCTGCCTGAGGACGAATATGCCGCTTACCGCGGCAGATGCCGTGCTTTTGTAGAACGCAATTTCGAGATCAATGCGAACGGCCGAGCCTGGCTCGATCTTTACAATAGCCTCAAATAAGGGAGGCCGCCTCGAAAGAGCGGCCTCCGTCCGATCCGTCTGTCCAAAGGCCTAGTTGCCGTGAATATGCTGGAAGAACCAGAAAGTAATGCCTGCCCAAACCACGATATTGAGGATGGCGACAATCAATCCGATCTTTTGCGTGCTTGCCTTGCGAAGGCTGCCACGGTCGCTCTTACCGTAAAGCATCACATAGACAAGTACGCCCGTAAGCAGCCATGCGAACAGCCGGATGAAAAGATTCAGCGCAATATTGTCGGTTGCCTTCTCATCAGGCTTCAGCCCCAGGCCAAGCATCGCTGACGGCTGCAGCACCTGCCAAAGCGTCAGTATGAAGACCAGCATGATACCGATCATTGCTGCTACAGGCGGCCTGTAGTTGTCAGGCCGCGGATCGGGGTCAGCACCCTCGGTCGCCAGTCGGCTGTGCGAATAGCTGTAACCGAAGTAGATCACAAGCCCGATCGCCATCCAGTCGATAAGCCTGATCCACGTATCGAGCGGCAGGCTGTTCATAAGGAACGCGGCCGATACGACCGTGATGATCGGCACGACCGGCGAGAACGGAACCTTGAACGGCCGCTTGAGCGCCGGAGCCGACGAACGCAGGATGATGATGCCCGTTCCGACGATCACGAATGCGAACAGCGTACCGATGCTGACGAGTTCGCCGAGCAGGCTGATCGGGACAAAGCCGGCAAGTATCGCAACGATGGTGCCGGTGATGATAGTTGTGATGTGCGGCGTTTGGTACTTGGGATGGATCTTTGCGGCCCATGGCGGCAGAAGCCCGTCCTTGGACATCGAATAGAAAACACGCGGCTGTCCCATGGTCATAACGACCATCGTCGAGCTGAGGCCGAGTACAGCTCCGATCTTGATGATCCATGACGAAAAGATCGCGAGTATCTTGCCCATTACGCCCTCGGTCGCACCTTGATTAGCATTCAGTGCATGATCGATGGCAGCCGCGAGCGGCGCAGCCGCTTCCTTAAGAGCTTTATAGTCAACAAGGCCGACCATAACGCCCGAGACGAGGATGTAAAGCACCGTACAGATCGCGAGCGAACCGAGAATACCGCGAGGCATATCACGCTGCGGGTTCTTTGCTTCCTGCGCGGCGGTCGAGACCGCATCAAAACCGATGTAGGCAAAGAAAATGACCGCAGCACCCGTGATAATGCCGCTAAAGCCGAACGGCATAAAGGGCGTACAGCCTGCGTTATTATCAGGACACGGCGGATTAAAGATATTGTCCGGCATCACATAACCGACACCGGCGACAATGAAGAGGATGACGACGATCACTTTGACTATAACGATGATCGTGTTAAAGCTGGCCGATTCTTTAATGCCGCGTATCAACAGCAGCGTAACCGCAACAGCTATCAATGCGGCGGGCAGGTTAAAGATGCCTTGGGCGATCACTTTTCCGGAACTGTCCACGATAGCTCCGGGCGGAGCACTGAGCGCCAGAGGGAACTGTATGCCAAGGTTCTCGCGCATAAAGCTGACAACATAGCCCGACCAGCCGACCGCTACCGTTGCCGCACCAAACGCATATTCGAGGATAAGATCCCAGCCTATGATCCACGCGACGAATTCGCCGAGAGTGCCGTAGCCATACGCATACGCCGAGCCCGAGATCGGTATCGTTGCTGCAAATTCTGAATAGCAAAGTGCTGCACAGGCGCTCACGATGCCTGCCAGCACCATGGAGATCACCACGGCAGGCCCGGCATGCTTACCTGCCGCTTGGCCTGTTAGAACGAAGATGCCCGTTCCGATAATGGCACCGATACCGAGCATCGTAAGGTCGAGCGCGCTTAACGCCTTTTTAAGGGCGTGCTCGCCGGTCTCTTCAGCCTCGGCAATGATCCTCGAAATGGGTTTGGTCGCAAAAAGTGACATCGAAACCTCCGAAATTAAGTTATTGACCTAGGACGCCGGCTCAGTTGCCGCCGACCTCCTCCAAATGAAATAAACCGGCACGCCTGTAAGAACAATGAGCAGGCCGGGCCACGTCGCCGTGGTTTGATAAATGAACAGAATTGCCAGGATGACGGCCGCTCCGACACAATAGAGTGCCGGTATTACGGGGTATCCAAATGCTTTATACGGACGTTCGGCATCAGGTTGTTTCACGCGAAGCACAAAAACGGCCGCGATCGCCAAGATGTAAAAGATCAAGGCGGATGAAATAACGTATGTCAGCAGGTCGCCATAGAGATTGCCGTAACTGACAGTACCGTCGGCTCCGGTCTTTATCGTACGCGGCAGAACGTAAAATGCTGACCAGATGCCTTGGACGACAATTCCCCAAGCAGGCACATGGAACTTGTTCAGCCGCCCGACCGCCTGAAAGAAAAGGCCGTCCTTCGCCATTGCGTAATAGGCACGCGGCCCCGCAAGTATCAAGCCGTTGTTGCAGCCGAAGGTCGAGATCATGATCGCGACAGCCATCAATGCTGCACCGAATCCGGGAAAGATAACATCGGCCGTGAACGAGCCGATACGGCTGCTGTGATTGACGGAAATATCCTGGATCGAATCGAAACGAAGCGTAACCAAGTAGGCGATATTCGCCAAAAGGTAAAGCAGGATCACGCCGCCGGTTCCAAAAAGCAGTGAAAGCGGCAAGTTGCGTTTCGGGTTCTGAACCTCGCCGGCAGTGAACGTTACGTTGTGCCACGCATCGGCTGAAAACAGAGAGTTCGTTTGGGCGACACAGATGGCGACAAAAAGACCGAATGCGGAAACCGCCGTCAGGCTGCCTTCGTCCACGTTCGAGAGCGAACCGCGGACGGTCCAGAGGTCGCTGAAATTCGCCGCCGCAATATCGGGATACCAAAACAAACCGACAATTATTCCGAGCACTATCAACGCGATCAGCGAACCGGTCTTTGCGAACGTAAAGATATTCTGGACGATCTTGCCGAGCTTTAGCCCGCGCGTATTCAGCCAGGTCAGAAGTGCGATCATCAATACGCCGACGAGCTGCGCGGTCGAGAGCGATAATGCGTAACTCGACGAACCGATACGGACAGGTGCGATCAAGTAGCTCGTCTCGGAGATCGAAGGAAACAGAATACCCGAGAAGCGTGCGAAGGCGACGGCCACGGCTGCGATGGTCGCCGTACCGATCACGAGAAAGTGCGTCCATCCGTAGAGAAAGCCCCAAAACGGTGCATACGCTTCCTTGAGATAAACGTACATTCCGCCGGCCTTTGGCATCATCGCGGCAAGTTCGCCGTACGAAAGAGCCGCTCCGACGGTTAGCATACCCGTAATGATCCACACCACGAGCAGCCAGCCGGGCGAGCCGACCTGCCGTGCGATGTCGGCGGATACGATGAAAATGCCCGACCCGATCATCGAACCTGCGACGATCATCGTAGAATCAAGCAACCCGAGGCCGCGTATGAATCCTTCTCGAGTTTGTTCTTCGGCGGCTGACTCAGTTGTCATATTCTCTTCCGCTTCGGCATCCCGCATGGGCCGCTTTCAGCATTTCATTCAGTTCCGTTTTCTTGTGTTGCCGCCGGCTGCCGCAGGCAGTTCTCACGTATTGTCGTTGGCGAGATTATCGTTGGCAATATTATACTTGGAATAACCGTCCTGTCGAGTGTGAGATTTAATTTTGAGGACTGCCATTCGACACCGGTGCAAACAATGACATCAAACAATGCACCGTTCGGCGATATGCCCGCCGATGAGTTTCGCCGCTACGGCCACCGGCTCGTTGAGCGGCTTGCCGAGTATTTCGAGCATATCGAAGAGTTTCCCGTTCTTTCACAAAACGAATACGGCCGTTTGAAAGACGCGCTCCCTGCCGCTCCGCCCGACAAAGGCGAGGACTTCAGCGACGTGCTGGACGACGTTGATACGCTGATAATGCCCGCAGTAACGCATTGGAATCACCCTAACTTTCACGGCTTCTTTTCGACATCGGCAAGCAGCGTCGGCATATTTGCAGATATGTTCGCAGCGGCCTTCGATATGAAAGCGATGCTCTGGAGGGCCGCTCCCGCGTCTGCCGAGCTTGAAGATCTCGTCCTCGACTGGCTTCGGCAAATGACGCATCTGCCGGAAACGTTTGAAGGGATCATTTATGACACCGCATCGGTCTCGACAATGCATGCGGTAGCCGCTGCCCGCGAACGCGCGTGTTCGAACAGCCGTGAACTGGGCCTTTCGGGGCGTGATGACGTGCCGCTGATGCGTGTTTACGCGAGTGAACATGTTCACTCATCGATCGACAAAGGCGTCATTACACTCGGCCTCGGCACACGATCGCTTCGAAAGATCGAGAGCGATGAGGCCTTCCGGATGATCCCTCAAAAGCTTGCGGAGGCGATCGAGGACGATCTCGCTGACGGCTATCAGCCAATTTGCGTAATACCGACCATCGGCACGACCTCGACATCAAGCGTCGATCCCGTGGAACGCGTCGCTGATATCTGCGAGCGGTACGGCATTTGGATGCACGTCGATGCGGCGTACGCGGGTTCGGCGGCGATCTTGCCGGAGATGAGCGGGCATTTTAAGGGTTGGGAGCGTGCAGATTCGATCGTGATGAATCCGCACAAGTGGCTGTTTACGCCGTTCGACCTCTCGGTTCTGTATTGCAGGGATCTCGAAGCTCTGAAAACCGCCTTTTCGCTTGTGCCGGAATATCTGCGGACGAACGATCTGTCGAACGTAAAGAACGGTATGGACTACGGCATCCAACTCGGCCGTCGGTTCCGTGCGCTCAAGCTTTGGTTCGCGATACGCTACTTCGGTGTTGAAGGGATGCAGGCACGCCTGCGTGAGCATTGCCGGCTCGCGAGGCTTCTGGCAGATAAGGTCGAGGCAAGCAGCGATTGGGAACTCGCTGCCGACGTGCCGTTCGCATTGGTCTGTTTTCGTACCCGCAAAGAAGGGCTTACCAATGAGCAGCAGGACACGTTGACCGGGAAGATCCTGGAACGAGTGAACTCCTCGGGCGGAGCATTTCTCTCCCATACCAAGCTTAACGGCCGCTTCGCGATACGGCTTTCGGTCGGCAGCATCCGTGTCGAGGAGCGGCACATTACGCGAGTCTGGAAGCTTTTGAACGATGCATTCCGTGAGGAAGCAAAGGTGTATGAATAAACTCACTATTTCGGTACTGTGCCTGCTGCTGCTCGGCTCCGCAGCGAATGCTCAATCAAAAGCTGCTTCGAAGCGAAGGGCAAACGTATCCCGAAGGCAAAAGCCGCAGAGTTCATCCGTGAACGCTTTGACCCGACGCGCGACCCGAACGCCGACCTCGCCGTTGCCGTCGAAAAGGCTTCCGTGTCGGGCAGCAATATCATCCTCGACCTCGGCGGCGAGTGGTGTATCTGGTGCGTCCATATGGATAAGTTCTTTTTCGAGCATCCGGAACTGGCTAAACTCCGCGACGAGAATTTTGTTTGGGTAAAGGTCAATTTCAGCCCTGAGAATGAGAACCGGGCCTTTCTGTCGATATATCCGCCCGCGGCCGGCTACCCTCATCTGTATGTCTTGGAAAGCGAGGGTAAGCTGCTTCATTCCCAAGACACGGCCCTGCTCGAATACAAGTCAACGTACGACCTCGAGAAGTTTACGGAATTCTTAATAAAATGGTCGCCCGCAAAGAAATAGCGTGAGGTAATGATGCTGACACATATCGTTTGCTGGAAATACAAACCGGACGCCACTGTCGAAGAGCGTCAACGGCATATCGCTGCCTTGAAGGCGTTGAAAGGCGTGATCCCCGAGATCGTCTCGCTCGATGCGGGCGCCGACATCCTGCACCTCGACCGTTCATTCGATACCGGCCTGGTCGCGGTCTTTGCCGATCGCGCGGCTCTTGACCGTTACAGCACTCACGCTGAGCATCTAAAGGTCATTGATATGGGACGCGAACTTACAGAACGCGCGGTCTCGGTTGATTTTATCTCTGAGTAGCCGAGCCTATTCCCACTCGATCGTACTTGGCGGCTTTGATGAAATATCGTAAACGACACGGTTGATGCCGCGCACCTCGCTTGTGATGCGTGAGGAGACCGCCGCGAGAAGTTCGTGCGGCAGCCGAGCCCAATCCGCCGTCATGCCGTCGGTCGAGGTAACGGCGCGAAGAGCGATCGTCTTTTCATAAGTGCGGAAATCGCCCATTACGCCGACCGAATGTATCGGCAGCAGCACCGCAAATGCTTGCCACACATCCTTATATGCGCCGCTTCGCTTAAGCTCTTCGTTAAAGATACGGTCAGCCTTTTGCAGCAGTTCGACCTTTTCAGGCGTAACCTCGCCGAGAATGCGAACGGCAAGCCCCGGCCCGGGGAACGGGTGCCGCTGCAGTATCTCATCGGGAATGTTGAGTGTCTTGCCGATAAGCCGGACCTCGTCCTTGAAAAGCTCGCGGAGCGGCTCGAGCAGCCGCAGATCCATCTTTTCGGGCAGGCCGCCGACGTTGTGGTGCGATTTGATCGTAACGGACGAGCCGCGCAGGCTGACCGATTCGATAACGTCCGGATAGAGCGTCCCTTGCACGAGCCACTTTGCACCGCCGACCTTATCTGCCTCAGCCTGAAATATATCGATGAACTTTGCCCCGATCGCCTTTCGCTTCTTTTCAGGGTCTTCGACACCGGCGAGTACGCTGTAAAAATCCTGCGATGCATCGACACCGATGACATTCAGGTGCAGTTTGTCGCGGTAAAGAGCGAGCGTGTCCTCAAATTCGCGATAACGCAGAAGCCCGTTGTTGACAAATATGCACGTCTGCCGTTCGCCGATCGCCTCGTGTACAAGCACGGCCGCGACCGTCGAATCAACGCCGCCGGAAAGCCCGCATATCACTTTCTGATCCGGCCCGACCTCAGCGCGTATCTTGTCGATCTCTTCGCGTTGAAAGCCGGCAGGCGTCCAATCGCCCCGACAGCCGCAAATGTCGAAAACAAAATTTCGCAATATCTCTTTGCCGAGCGGCGTATGGCTGACCTCAGGATGGAACTGTACGCAGTATATGCCGCGTTCATTACTCTCCATCGCGGTGATGACATCGCCGGTCGTCGCTGTTGTCTCAAAACCTTTCGGCAGCGCAGTAACGTGATCGCCGTGGCTCATCCAAACATCCAGCTCGAACGGCAGGTTGCTGAAAAGCGCGGTCTTGCCGCTCAGCACTTTTAACTTTGCATGGCCGTATTCGCGACGGGCCGCAGGTTCGCTCCTGCCGCCGAGATCGACCGCGACAAGCTGCATTCCGTAACAGATGCCGAGGATCGGCACGCCCGCCGCCTCGTAGATCGAAGTGTCGATCCGCGGTGCCCCTTCATCACTCACACTCGAAGGCCCGCCCGAAAGAATGATGCCCTTCGGCCGCCGCGATGCGATAGCCTGAGCCGCAGAATGGAACGGATGTATCTCGCAATAAACGCCCTGTTCACGTATCCGCCGGGCGATCAACTGTGTGTATTGCGAGCCGAGATCCAGTATCAGAATGTATTCGTGTTCAACGGTCATATTGCCGATATTCGAGCCGCCGCCCGGCACCTTTCCGGCACGTCAAAAGCCGCTTCTGCCGCCCTTCTGACACACCTCGCATCGCCGCTGCAAAGCCCGCACCAACCACAAGTTTAACCGACACCCTCACTATGCAAAAGCACGCTGAACTCGCGCTTGACAACACCTTGAGGAACCCATAACCTTAAGGTTCGCCTTTCTCTAAGGCGTGCCGCATCTTCCGCAGTAGCTCAATGGCAGAGCATTCGGCTGTTAACCGAAGGGTTGTAGGTTCGAGTCCTACCTGCGGAGCCAATATTTTCAATAACTTACCGTGACGGATTCAACGCAATGGATCCGTCTCGTTTTTTTGCCCGCAGAGAAGCGGTTCATCCGCTCTTGACCCGGAGGAGCCGGAAGCGTTCATCCGCAGATTAGCATTCGGCATCTAAATGCCCCATCACATCAATTCGTAGAATTTACAACTCAACGTCCGCAGATCGACAAATTTATGCGGCCGGCAGCACCACACTGCCGCGGGAGGCTAAAATCGCGCAGCGTGTGCCTACTTTCGGTTTCACCGCTCAACGGCTAAACTACGAATACGCTTTCTTTTTGAATAATGTCGGCTGAGGAGCGGATGGCCAAAGTTCGGCCGAATGCGAAGAATGTTTTTGTGATCTTCGATAAGAAGCCATTGAATTGATCACGATCTCGATAGCGACAAGCATATGAAAAAGTTTTCCGAGCGTTTGATCTATTCACCGACGGATATCGTGCGGTTCCTTGAGTCGCCGTTTGCGTCGTGGATGGATCGGCACCACATCGAGAATCCGGGCGTCTTGGCACCAAAAGCGATATCGGAAGATGCCCGGCTGATCATCGAGACCGGTCAGGCCCACGAGAGGAAGATACTCGAACAGCTTCGCGGTTCGGAAGGTCTGCTTTACGAAGTTGAATATGGCGATCAGCTCGGCGTGACGCTCGAGGCTATCCGCCGACGCGACCCCATCATCTATCAGGCAAAGCTCGCAAACGAGTTCTTTGAAGGCTATGCCGACTTCATGATCCTCGACGAAGCTACCGGCCGTTACCAGATCTGGGATGCGAAGCTCGCCCATTCACCCAAGCCGTATTACGCGGTCCAGCTCTGCGCCTATTCGGAACTCTATGCCGAAATGACCGGCGAGCCGCTCCCCGAAAAGTTCGGCCTTATCCTCGGGGCCGATGCCCACGGCATTTCGGAGCGTATCGAGATGCGCAGCGAAGATTTTATCCATTATTACCGCAACCTTAAGGAGCGTTTCCTTGAGATGCAGGGTGCATACGACGCCGACCTCGATCAATGCCCGATCCCAGATCCCGGGGCAGATCACTATGAGTGGCAGGAATATGCCGACGCATACCTTGATGAAAGAGACCATTTGATACGCGTTGCCGGTATCACGGCAGGACAGATCAAAAAGCTTGCCGAGGTGGGCATCTGTACACTAACCGCACTTGCCGAGACCGCGATCTCCAACGTGAGCAAGCTGCCGTCCGCATCTCTTGAAAAGCTGAAACACCAAGCGCGGCTGCAGAATGAAACGCGCAAACTGCGGACGATCGATAAGAACGCTGCCGCGCTCTTCGACATTCTCCCGACGGTTGACGAGAATGGCCGTCCCGTAGGGCTTGCCGCACTTCCGGAAGAGGATCCGTATGATGTTTTCTTTGATATGGAAGGCTATCCGCTTATACCCGGCGGCCTTGAATATCTGTTCGGCAATACGATCATCGATCCCGTGACCGGCGAATACCAATTCATAGACTTTTGGGCACACGACAGAGAGGGCGAAAAAGAGGCGTTCGAGCAATTCATCGACTGGGTCTTTGACCGCTGGCAAAAGCACCCTTTGATGCACATATATCATTACGCCGCCTATGAGGTCGCTGCGGTACGGCGGCTGAGCACTTTCCATGACACGCGGCAAGAAGAGGTCGATCAGCTGCTGAAGCGCGAGGTCTTTTGCGATCTTTATAAGATCGTAAGGCAGGGCGTCCGGATCGGCGAGCAGGGATATTCGATCAAAAAGGTCGAGGGAATCTATTGGCCGCAAGGCCGCACCGGCGTCGTTACGCTGTCGATCGGTTCGGTGGTACATTACGCACGCTGGATCGGAAGCGGCGAACCTCGCGATTGGCAGAATAGCCCTATTCTCAAGGAGATACGCGATTACAACAAGGACGACTGCGACTCTACCGCGATGCTCGCCAAGTGGCTGAGAGGGCTCGCGGCCGAGAAAGGCATTCCGCCGGTGCGGGCGGCCGCCGCTGATCTGTCACCCAACGAACTTGAGATCAAGCCGCTCGACCCGGTCATACAAGCACGGCTTGAGATCGGAGAGAGGCTTCGGGAAAAGGCGGATGATATATCGCTTACGCTTGCCGATCTTATCGACTTTCACCGCCGCGAGCAAAAACCCGTCTGGTGGAAGTTCTTCGAAAGATGCGGCTCGGATGCCGATGTCCTGCGCGATGACAGCGAATGTATCGCCGATGTGGAGGCTGAAGGCGAGCCGTATCCCGAAAAAAAGTCGCTGGCACAGCGGTACCGTTTTGATCCTACCCAGGAGTGTAAGCTCCATGCTGCCAAAGAAACTACTATCTTTTTCTCGCATGCAAATAAAGTAGAGTTCACTCTCATCTCGCTCGACCTCGATTCAGGCACACTGGAATTGAAGATCACTGCAGATAAGCTTGCGGCACTCGGAGGCGAATTCCCTCAGCGAGGTTCGCTAGTGCCCTTGGAGTATGTTAGACAAAAGCCGATCCAGGAGGCGCTGACCGCCGTTGCGGCTTCTCATCTCAACGGAAATTTGAACGCGGCGGCAAACTCGCTGCTTACGCGCAAAGTCCCGCCCGGCCTGCCTCAAAAGCAGGGCGAGACGACGGTCGATCTTGCCATAAGGGTCGCCAGGCAGATGGACGGCGACTGCCTTGTCATTCAAGGCCCGCCCGGAACGGGAAAAACCTATACGGCCTCGCATATGATCGCGGCCCTGCTCGCAGACGGCAAGCGTATCGGCATTACGTCCAACAGCCATAAAGCGATCATCAACCTGCTTGACGCATGCGGCCGCACACTGAAAGAACAAGGACGCTCGTTGGCCGGCTTCAAGGTCGGCGGTAATAAGGATGACGCGGTCTTTCGCGACAATCCCGATCTCCTTTGTGAAGACAAACCCGCCGAAGCTGTCAAAAATTATCATGAAGGCGTCCTTGCCGGCACCGCATGGCTTTTTTCACGGGATGACTTTCCCGAACCGGTTGACCATCTGTTCATCGACGAGGCAGGGCAGGTGCCGCTTGCGAACGTGATCGCAATGAGCGGCAACGCAAAGAACCTCGTCCTGCTCGGCGATCAGATGCAGTTGGAGCAGCCGATCCAAGGCTCGCACCCCGGCGACGCGAGGCTTTCGGCTCTGCAATATGCTTTAAAGGACATCGAGAACAGCCGCGAGGACGATGTGGTGCTCCACGCGGTGGTTCGTGACGACTACGGCATCTTTCTCGGCGAATCGAGGCGTATGCATCCTGCGGTCTGCCAATTCATATCCGAAAGCGTTTACGAGGGCCGCCTTCACGCCTTTGAGGATTGTGCGAGACAGGCAATAGCATCAGCGGACACGGCGGATGGCGGATGGCGGCAAAACGGCATCGTGTTCCTTGGTGTCGAACACGACGGCGACATCCAATCGAGCGATGAAGAGGCCGAGAAGATCACTGAGATCTACGAACACCTCCGCGGCCGCCTCTATACCGACAAGGCCGGTACGACCGTGCCTATTGAACTGTCTGACTTTCTCTTTATCGCACCTTATAACGCACAAGTGCGCAAACTTGAGCAGATGCTGCCGCATGGTGCACGCATCGGCAGCGTTGATCTGTTCCAAGGGCAGGAAGCGCCGGTCTGCATACTGTCGCTGTGTTCGAGTTTCGGCGAATACGGCTCACGCGGCATCAATTTCATCCTCAATAAGAACCGTGTGAATGTCGCGGTCTCACGGGCAAAATGCCTTGCCGTTGTGGTCGCCGATCCGCGGATCGCGACAACGCCGCCGAATTCGATCGAGACGATGCAGCTCCTTAACCTATTCTGCAAGCTTTTGCCGTTTCAGCACATGCCCGCGTGATGGCCCTCACACCGGCACTAAACCTTCATTGAAGGAAAACTAGCCCCGAATGCACTAATACGAATGCACAAATAATGTGCGGCCCGCATTTATTCGTGCATTCGTGGCGTCATTCACCGTTCGGCTGGTTTCGATCAATCGTCAAGATGGCCGAATTTGCCCGATCGATAGTCGTCGAACGCCTGTTCGAGTTCTTCGCGCGTGTTCATCAGGAACGGCCCGTACTGTGCGATCGGCTCGTTAAGCGGTTCGCCGCTCATCATTAGCAGCACACTGTCTTCGGGTGTTTCGATCGAGACGGTCTCTCCCGAACGTTCGAACAGCGCAAGGTGATCGAGCGGCAGCGTTTCTCCGCCGTTGATCAAGGCCGAGCCTTCGACCGCCAAGATCGCCGTCGTGTAGCTCGCCGGATACGACAACTCGAATTTCTCGCCCGCCTTCGTACGGAAATTGATCAGGTGCACGGGCGTAAATGTCGTTGCCGGGCCCTTTTGGCCGTTGTACTCGCCTGCGATGATCTCGGCTTCGCCGCCGAGCGGCAGAGCGACGCGGCCCATCTCGGCATTCGTGATCGCCTGATACTTCGGCGGCGTCATCTTGTCTTTCGCGGGCAAGTTTACCCAAAGCTGCACGACGTGGAACGTCCCGCCGCGGCTTGAGAACTCCTTTTCGTAATACTCTTTGTGGAGCAGGCCGCTGCCCGCCGTCATCCATTGAACATCGCCCTCATCGATCACGCCGCCGCCGCCCCGACTGTCGTGGTGCGCGACCCTGCCCTTGTATGCGATCGTTACCGTCTCAAATCCGCGATGCGGATGCGGCCCGACACCGTACGGCCGTTCACGCGGAGCGAACGTCATCTTCGCGTTGTAATCAAGTAAAAAGAACGGACTCATCCGCTCGCCGGTCAGCGGCCCGTGCGGAAAAAATCCGCTCACATGAAACCCGTCGCCTACCCAATGCCTCGGCGGCGGCGCCACAATCCTCTCAACTAGCTTCATATCTCTTGCCGCAACTGTCTTTACTGTCATCTTATCCTCCTTGTCCTTCTTTGCGGCTTCGCGGCTTAGTGGCTGACAATTGCCGCTAAGATACGAAGACGCGAAGTCATTACAAGAAGTTTACCGCGTCAGCAACCGAATGTAATCATCAATTGCGGCGATTAGGAATTAATACTTTCGGGTGATTATTTTGAGAGGCTAATTTCTGTCATAACATCGGCCGATCGTTATCGCTGCAAGACCGCAACCGGTCAATGTTACAACTGCGAAGACAACCGAAAGGAGGCCAATAGCGGCCGCAGTCGCTGAAAGATCGGGCGGAGGCGTTTGGAAAGAGCCTCTATCGCCGAAAGCCATGATCGATGAGAAGTGGACACTAAAGATTAGTACGATCGACAACATTGTGGAGCCAAAAATACAAACTGGTATCCACGAGGCACTATATCGTGAAAATAGATCGCTGCCGCGCCACACAACGATCGCTGAAATAAAATATGACGTAAAAACGAAAGCAAGGAACTTCAAATATGCCATCATCTCGATAAGCACATTGTTATAGAAGCCCGGATGGGGAGTCATTTGGGCATAAAGGAATAGCAGAAAAACCACCGAAAAGATCACGCTACTACTCGCGACCGCACCGTAAAATATTACGCGTCGAAGCCGATAGGTCTCACGGAAACACTGCTGCCCATTCATATTGGTAGTATCGAATGCCAACCCTTTCAGCTTCGGCCGGGCGACGTGTGCCGGTTAAGCCCTAACGCCCGTATCACCTTGATCATGGTCGAGAACCCCGGGTTGCCATTAGACGAAAGCGCTTTATAAAGACTCTCGCCCAAGATCGGTCTCCCGCGCAAGTTGCGTCATTCCGCGAGCACGAGCAATATCGCCCAGCGCCGCCGCAACCAGTGCAGGCTCGCCGTACTCAAGCGCGGCCTCAAGATATATGGCCATATCTTCCTCAGTCTCAAGGTGTTCGGCAGGATCCCACGGTAAAATTTTAGTCTTGGCCATACTCTTTAACCCGGATTACACATTTGGCCGCTTCAGCGGTCTTTTCCTGTATAGCCACGTCCGTTTACGGCGTGGGCAGTGCGGACGCGAAAAACAAAGGGCGTTTTAACGTCCTTACCTGCTATTGGCTTAAGCCGCCGATTTTAAGGCGCGTTAAAACGGGCTAAGAGTCGTTTTGGCACCTTCACCCACGCCGTAAACAGGCGTGGCTATGCCAAAGCCAAGCCTCGTAAACGAGGCTAAGGCGTAATCCCGGTTTAAAGTTTCCGCATCACCATCAACCCATCCCTAACGGGCAGCAGAAGATTCTCGACGCGTGTGTCTGCTTGTATCTTTTGATTAAAGTCGTGCATGGCTTGGGTCTCCGTGTCCTTTTCGCGGTCGAGGACGCGGCCGCTCCATAGGACGTTATCAGCGATGATAAAGCCGCCCGATCGCACCTTTTCGAAGACGATGTCGTAATAGGCCGCGTAATTCAGCTTGTCAGCGTCGATAAAGACGAGGTCGAATACTTCATCGAGCGTCGGGATGATCTCCAGAGCTTGGCCGAGAAGGAAATCAATGCGGCCGGCGTATTCGGTACGTGCCGCATATGAGCGCGCAACTTTATTCGTCTCTTCTTGTATGTCTATTGTAATTACTTTTCCGTCATCGGTAAGGCCTTCGGCAAAACAAAGTGCGGAATATCCGAGATAGGTGCCGATCTCGAGCACTCTTCGCGGGCGTATCATATTCGAGAACATCGACAAGATCCGTCCCTGCACGAACCCCGAGAGCATCGACGAATTGCTGTAATTCGCAAAGCAATTCTCACGAAGCTCTTTCAAAACCAGGCTTTCAGGCGATGTGAACAGCTCTGCGTAGTCGGTCAAAGCGTTCTTTATGTCGTTCATATATCCAGCCTAACCATTCCGCGGCGTATCGCCATCGTCGCGGCCGAAGTGCGGTCCGAGACGCCCAACTTATCGAAAATATTGCTTGCGTGCGATTTTATCGTGTTCTCCGAGACATCGAGGGCAAAGGCGATCTCTTTGTTCGACATTCCGCCGACGATCATTCTCAGAACGTTCGATTCCGTCGGCGTAAGTTCTTCCTGGCCAATGTGTTCGCTCAATACTGCGGCTATCTCGTCCGGAATATATTTGCGGCCTGTGGCCACCTTGCGGATCGCTTTTACAAGCTCATCAGGGGCGATATCCTTGCAGACATAGCCCGCCGCACCTTTTCTCAACGCCTTTGTGATCTCGACATCACCGGCGTGATCCGCAAGGACGATTATTTTTGCCTTTGGTGTAATTACAAAGTATTTATCAAGATCGTCTATTGCACAAGACTCAGGGAACCGCAGCCCTAAAAGCGTTACATCAGGTCGAAGCTCCTTGAATTTGACGGCACCATTCTCAAGATCTCCGGCGTCGCCGACCAACTCAATATCATTTTCTTCCGCCAAAACCGCGCGAATACCGATTCGCGTGAGCGGTTGGCTTTCGATCAAAAGCAATCTTATGGGCTGTTCCACTTGTAATTACTTTGTACGCTCGGACAGCTCCGTGCCGATCTGCGCGGCGAATTCAACGATCGGCTTTATGAGATCGGTGTCGTAATTCGTCTTTACGTGCTGCATAACGGCGGCCATACGTTCGAGTCCCATGCCGGTATCGACTGACGGTGCGGGCAGCGGCGTAAGCGTAAACGTGCCGTCGTCATTCTGCGAGCGGTTGTATTGCATAAAGACGAGGTTCCATATCTCCATCGTCGTATCGCCCGGGCCGTTGACCCAGTGCGGCGAGTTCTGTTCGGGGTTGGATGGGTCTTCGCCCATATAATAGTGTATCTCGGAGCAAGGCCCGCACGGGCCGGTGTCGCCCATCTGCCAAAAATTGTCTTTACGTCCGAAGCCCAGCACGCGTTCGGGCCGTGCGCCTGCCTTGATCCACAGTTCACGTGCCTCATCGTCAGGGCCGACCTCGTCGTCGCCCTCGAACACCGAGAACCAAAGGCGTTCGGGATCGAGTTTGAATTCATTTACAAGCAGATCCCACGCATATTTGATCGCTTCCTCCTTGAAATAATCGCCGAATGAGAAGTTGCCCAACATCTCGAAGAACGTGTGGTGGCGTGCCGTCTTGCCGACCTCGTCGAGATCGTTGTGTTTGCCGCCTGCGCGAATGCACTTTTGCGAGGTGGCGGCCCGCGTATAGTCGCGTTTTTCTACACCGAGAAAGACATCTTTGAATTGATTCATCCCGGCGTTCGTGAATAAAAGCGTCGGGTCGTTGGCCGGCAAGAGCGGCGATGAATGCACGATCTTGTGGCCATTCTGCTCAAAGTAAGCAAGGAATTTTGCTCTGATCTCGTCACCTGTCATACGCTGAAAAGGTTATCACATCAGCCGCAGAAATCGCTCCACGCGATGCGATACAAATTACTGCTCGCCGCTTTCATAAGATCCTGATATATCACCGAGCGAACTGATCTTACTGCGGACGAGGTCGAGGTCGAAGCCGCGGCGGAGCAGATGATCGAACAGCTTTTTACGATCTTCGAAGGTTTCGGGACGGCCTCGCAAACGCAAACGCCTTTCTATGGCCGTATCGATCAGATCACTCTCAGGCAGCTTTTCGAATGCGTCATCGAGCGCGGCATCGACCGTGTGCGGATCGATCTTCTTTTGCGACATTGAGTAACGAAGCCTTCGCCGCCCTTGAGCTTTTTGCCTGAGCTTTGACACCGCGAGATCACGTGCGAATTGCTCATCATCGAGGTATCTGTACTCTTTGAGCTTTTCTATCACGGCATCGACTATCTCGCCGTCGGTCCAGAGCTTTTCCAAAAGGCATTCGCGCAGCTCTTCAACCGAACGGGCCTTTGCGGCAAGCAGCCGCACCGCGCGGTCCATCGTACGCTTTCGCGACCTTTCGCGATCGGCAACGCAGCGTTCGTCTTCGCTGATCTTTGTACGTCTTCGCCGCACCAGTGAACATTGTCAGCCTAAATGTGATGCGTGACAAGCATACGGCCGGTCTCTCTCGCTTCCGGCCCGGCAAGTGAAATAGAATGTACGCAGTGGACGGCATTCTGGTGATCGACAAACCGGCTGGCATCACTTCGCACGATGTGGTCGCACGGGTTCGGCGCATATTGAGGACAAAGCGTGTCGGCCACACGGGCACGCTCGATCCGTTCGCCACCGGAGTTATGGCGGTGCTCGTCGGCCGTGCTACGCGGCTCGCGCAGTTCCTCGAAAAGGACGAGAAGGAATACTTTGCGACAGCCGCATTCGGATTCGAGACCGACACGGGTGATGCGGACGGCAAACCGACGCGCGAGTGCAGGCTGCCTGTCCCTGCCGGAGCGGTCGAGGCCGTGCTGCCGCGTTTTATCGGCGAGATCGAGCAGCTTCCGCCGATGTATTCGGCAAAAAAGATCGGCGGCACGAAGCTTTATGAGCTTGCACGAAAGGGCATTGAGGTTCAGCGAGAGCCGATAAAGATCCGCATCGATGCCCTCGAGATCGTACGGCCGTTAACCGACGCAGATCCGGCTGCGATGCAGTTTCGCGTTGTGTGTTCGGCAGGCACGTATGTGCGAACTCTTGCCGAAGATATTGCACGGGCGGCCGGTACACTTGCCCATCTTGTCGAATTGCGGCGAGTACGCTCGGGTCGGTTCGGTATTGAACAGAGCATTGCACTCGAGAGGCTTGCCGAAGCGGGCGATCCTTCGGCACTATTGCTGCCGATGAAGCGTGCGGTCGAACATCTGCCTGTTTACGCCCTCGACGCCGAACGCTCAAAGCGGACGCTTAGCGGCCTCTCGACAAGGGTTTTCGGGCATACATTTGCCGATAACGAAACGGCGGCTATGATATCCGACACGGGTGAATTGATCGCCGTCGGGCGTTATGATGCTGAGAAAAATGCTCTATGCCCAAAGGTCGTTCTGGTATAAAATCAGCGTCATAAGGAACCTGCAGGTATGAAAAAACGCAATATCGCTATCGCTATCGGAGGAGCTGTCGGCGCAGCCGTCGCCGTAAAATTGCTGACGCGGCCGGCGACGGTAACATGGGAAGAAGCGTCGCCATTCGTGGCTCACGCTGAGCGGTCAAAGTTCATCCATGTTGACGGCGTAAAGATGCATTATCAGGAATTCGGCTCGCATTCGGCGCCGACGATCCTGTTGATCCACGGCTACACTGCATCGGCAAATGTTTGGAAGACGGTCGCTCCGATGCTGGCCGAGAATGGGTTTCACGTCATCGCACCCGATCTTGTCGGATTCGGCTATACGGAAAAGCCGCGTTGGTTCGACTACTCGATCCAGACGCAGGCGCGCATGCTCGCACGGTTGCTGGTACGTCTCGGCGTAGGCCGATGCGTCGTGATCGGCAGTTCGTACGGCGGCGCTGTCGCGATGGAATTGACGCTCGATAACGACGAAAAGGTCGAAAAGCTCGTGCTCGTCGATACGGTCATCAATGACGGCATCAAGCGGCACCCGATATTACGCCTGGCATCGGTTCCCGGACTTGGCGAGGCAATTACACCGTTCCTTTGCGACTCAAAGGCCCTTACGCGATTGCGTATGAACGGCTCGCTGGCAGCGGCGAACCGTTCGATGGTTACCGATGAACGTGTCGCGTCAGCCGTAAGGCCGCTTGCCGCCGCCGATGCGCATCATTCGGTGCTTGCGACGGCACGCAACTGGAACGCCGCACGCTTCGAACGCGATGCACAGCTCATCACGCAGCCGACGCTCATCATTTGGGGCGACAGCGACACGATCATTCCGGCTTCCAATGGCCATAAGCTGCATCAAGAGATGCTGAACTCACGCTTCGTCATACTCAAGGACTGCGGCCATATGCCGCAAGAGGAAAAAAGCGGCCTGTTCGCCGCACTTGTTACCGAATTCTGCAATGATAAGAAAGGCCATATCGCCGAACCGTCGGGCGGTGCTGCGGACCTTATAGCATGATGGCGGACAACAGCTTTCTCTACGGAAAAGGCGTCTTTACGACGGTTGCCGTCCGCGGCGGCGAGCCATTTCTTTGGGATAAGCATTGGCGGCGTCTTAAATTGGCCGCAGAACGAACTGGCATTGGCCTTAACGGCTTTGCAGAAGCGGACGTACTTGCCGGCGTAAAGGCCAAGATCGCCGCAAGTTCATTCGATGCGGCACGCGTACGCATAACCTTTAGCGACAGAACGCCGAGCAGCCTTTGGCCGTCAGAAGCCGATCCGGGCGACGGCCCGGAATTATCGCTCATTGCTGGGGCGATCAGGCCGGTGCCGACGCCGTTCCGCGTCACATTCTCGCCGTTTCCGGTGAATTCACGTTCGCCGATTGCCGGCATAAAGACCTGCAACTACCTTGAGCCGCTACTTGCGATCGAAGAGGCCCGCGGCCGCGGCTATAACGAAGCGATACGGATGAATGAGCGCGGACACATCGTCGGCGGTTGTATGGCAAACATTTTCTGGGGAAAAGGCGGCCGATTGTTCACGCCGGCACTTGTGACGGGATGCCTTGCCGGCACGACCAGAGAGTTCGTTACGGAAGCTCTGGAATGTAATGAGATCGCCGCCGGAGCTGATGAACTGATCGGAGCGGATATGATCTGCTTTACGTCAGCGGGACTGGGCGTAACGGCCGTCAATACCCTCGACGGCCGCGAACTGCGGGACGTGAGCCACCCGATCATGAGCCTTTTGGGTCAGCGCACCTGACCCCGCACACGCAGGCGGTGCAGAGCAACTATTTTTCGAGCGGAAATATTGCGGCCGATCAGCCTGCGGTTTCGAACAATGCAAGTATCTGCTTGCCCTCTGCCGAACGCGGATCGATAGTGCGCAGATGCTTCTGGCCCTGCATTTCCCAAATGGCGGTTACTACGCCTTCTTTTTCAACGGCTTGATACGAAACATCCTCGGTGTGTTGGGGTGTTTCTGCTGCCGTATCGGTTGCTTGTACTGCTTCTTCTGACATTTAAGGATCGGGTCTCCTGAAAACTTATCTCTGACTGAACAGAAATAGGATTCTTACATATTCGCCTCGCCTTTGTCGAACGCGCGGCCGACGTCGGCGTACGGTTTCAGGCCGCGGCGGCGGCGAAAAGCCCCTAAGATCAACTTATCGCCCTGAGCCTGTCGGCGGCACTCGATAGAGTTCTAGCTCGTAGAACCAGAAATCACTGTTCGGCTGGTCGATCTTGAGCTGATATGTATCTGCGTTCTTATCGATCGTAAATGTAACGAATCCGCGCGGGAAGTTGTAATGCACTGATGGCCGCCAATGTATCTGCCACGTGTCGTAATGCCAATGTTCGAGGTCCGCAACAAAGTTCGGTGTCGGGCCGAAACGCATCACAAGCCCGCCATTCTCAACACCTACCGTAACATCGCCATACATCTGGCTTCTGTACGTTCCCGCATATTTTGTCATATCGAGCGAAGGTTTTGTGCCTTGAACGCGTGCGGCATCAACCCTTTTGATCTCGGCCTCATCCGCAACTTTGTTCGCGGCGGTCTGCTTGACGGCCTCGGCATTCCAATCGCGCGGCTTAGCACCTACGAGCACATCGCGTATCTTTGCCATCATTATCTGGAATGCGGGCGATTCGTTATTGGTAAGCACGACAAAGCCGATGTTGTCTTCGGGGATCAGCACCGTGTAGGACAGCATGCCGTCGAGGCCGCCGCTGTGGTTCACGATCTTTCGGCCGTAATAATCGTACGTTCCCCAGCCCATCGCGTAAGCGCTGTAATGCCGCGTCGGGTTAGCCCGTGATGCCGGTTCCGATATGTACTGCAGAGTATTCGGCGACCACATCTGCCAGCTTTGGGCTTGGCTGAAAACGGTTTTGCCCTCAAAGGTGCCGCGGCCGAGCTGAAGGCGGATCCACTTCGAGAGGTCGTGTACCGATGAATTGAGCCGTACGGCGCCGATCGCGTGGTCAAGCATACCGAGCGGCAACGCACGCAGCTTGCCGCCCGACTCGTTATGCGGCGATGCGAAATTATCCTTGATATCGCGGATGCTCGTCGTTGTACGGTTCATCCCGAGCGGCGTCAGTATCCGATCATGCACGAATTCAGCCCAAGGCTTGCCCGACACTTTCTCGACGATGCGGCCTGCGGCGATATACATCAGGTTCTGGTAGCCGTACCCGCTGCGGAAGCCGTAAACGGGCTTCAGATACCGGACGCGCCGCAGCATCTCATCGGTCGTGTATGTTGTGTCGTACCAAAGAAGGTCGCCGCTGAACGTCGCAAGCCCGACGCGATGCGAGACAATGTCGCGGATCGTCAACTCGCTCGTTACCCAAGGGTCATACATCTCAAAGTCCGTCAGGTACTTTGAGACCTTGTCGTCCCATTTGATCTTCCCTTCGTCAACGAGTATCGCCAGGCACGCGGTCGTGAAGGCCTTTGAATTCGAGGCGATGGCAAAGAGCGTGTCGGGATCGACCTTTTCGTCGGGTTTATTGATGTCACGCAGGCCGTAGCCCTTTTCAAAGACGACCTTGTCATCCTTTACGATCGCGATCGCCATGCCGACGGCGTTGGGCTTCCACGTATCCATTACGGTGTTGGCATAGTCATCGATCTCTTTGAGTTTCGCGTCAAGCGTCTGCTGGCCGAAAGCCACTGTGCAGAGAAATAGCGTTGCGAGTAACGACAAACTGAACTTTTTCATAATGCCTAAATATAACAGAAAACGCCGCGCCTTTCGCCTGATGAGTAAGCGATCAGGTATTAGTTTTTGGCCTACTGCTAAAGCGAAGGCCGCGTTTTACGATCAGGAGAAAGCCTATAGCCGTCCAGAACAGCATCCTGCCCTTTCGTATGAGGGCAAGCGTTACACCGACGCCTGCGGCAAGAGCGACGGTTTCGCCGACGAACTTCGCACCCGCCTCATCCACGCCGATCGTGAGCGGTATCAGCTTGAAGAGTATCGCCATCAGCCGGCTTACCGATTCGAGCAGGAACGAGGTCATAACACTGTTCCGCAGCGGGTCGAGCCGCTCAAGGATATAGTAGGTCTCGGCAATGCCCGCAGCATGATAAAGCACTTCGAAGAGGCAGATGGGCAGGAACCGCTTCGGATATCGGCGATAAAAACCGAAGATCATATTCTCGAAAAGCCGAACTTCGAGCCGCCCGTTCTCGAGTATCGAGCGGAAATGCCCGCGTCTGTAAAGGCGTTCGCACGCCTCGCTGGCGAAATGCCATTGCTTTACGACAAGCAGTATCAGGAAAAGCAGCACGGCGGCGATGCCGACGATCAGGACATTGATCGTCCACACCCAGCCTTCATCCACCGCCGAGACGCGCAGGAACGTTACGGCTCCGGCAACGAGAAATATGCTTGTAACAAGGCTGTAGAAAAGATTCTCGGTCGCCACCGACGATAGGCCGACCGCGAGCGGCACACGGTCGCGGACCGCAACTGCCTTTGCCGTGCCGCTCATCAATATGCCGAGCGGAATGACGCTGCTCGTCGCTTCACCGATAACGACCGCCGGCACGGTTTGCCGCATTTTCAGGTAATACGGCCCGTAAACGGACAGCGACCAGGCATATGCCCGGATGACGATCCTCACGAAAAAGAGAGCTAGGATCACGGCAAAGCCGACCGCACCAAAACGCTCGATCCCGCCCCAAAGCTCATCCAAGCCGACTGTCCACAACATATCCGCGAACAAAACGACGCCGATGACGGTCAAAATTGCTGCGGCGATCTTGATCTTACTTATATGTTCGGTGGAAATGCCTATATGCACGCTGGTCGATCTCTGCGTTGCCTAAAACTAACGGCTAGGACTAAAATATCATTTTACAGAAATTACTGAATAACCATTAAGGAACAACCATAAATATGAGCACAGCAGGAGCAGCACTTGCAGCAACAGGATTGACCGTACTATCGGAAGAAGAGGAATTGTTTCGCCAGGCAGTTCGCGAATTTGCCGAGGGCGAGGTTCGGCCGCGCGTCGAGCATATGGAAAAAGACGCCAAGCTCGACCCTGAACTTATAAAGCAATGCTTCGAACTCGGCCTCATGGCGATCGAATCGCCCGAGGAATACGGCGGTGCCGGGTCGACCATCTTCAACGCGATACTTGCGATCGAGGAACTGGCTCGAGTTGACGCCAGCATCTCGGTATTCGTTGACGTTCACAACACGCTTGTAACGAATGCCTTCTTAAAATGGGGCAGCGATGAACTGAAGAAAAAGTATATGCCGCAGCTTGCTTCGGGCCGTGTCGGCGCCTATGCATTGTCTGAGGCAGGCTCGGGTTCAGACGCTTTTGCCCTTACGACACGTGCTGCGGATAATGGCGACCATTACGAGATAACGGGCCAAAAGCTCTGGATCACGAACGGCAATGAGGCTGAAATATTCATCATCTTTGCAACGCTCGACCCCGAAGCTGGCTACAAGGGCATCACGGCATTCATCGTCGAGAAAGGCTTTGGGGGCTTTACCGTCGGCAAGAAAGAGGACAAGCTCGGCATACGCGCATCCTCGACGACCGAGCTTATACTCGATAACTGCAAAGTGCCGAAGGAGAACGTTCTCGGCGAGATCGGCAAAGGCTACAAGGTCTCGATCGAAACTCTTAACGAAGGCCGCATCGGCATCGCCGCCCAAATGCTCGGCATCGCCCAAGGCGCGTACGAGGCCGCGCTCAACTACACCGCCGAACGCGAACAGTTCGGCTCGACACTCAATTCATTCCAGGCCGTTCAGTTCCAGCTTGCCGAAATGGCCGTTGAGATCGAGGCGACACGTCTGCTCGTCTATAATGCCGCGAGATTAAAGGATGCCGGAAAATCGTTTTTGAAGGAAGCCGCGATCGCAAAGCTCTACTCGTCACGCTGCGCCGAGGCCGTCGCCTCAAAGGCCATCGAACTCTACGGCGGCTACGGCTACGTCAAAGACTATCCGGTCGAAAAATTTTGGCGCGACTCCAAGATCGGCTCCATCTACGAAGGCACGTCGAATATGCAGCTCCAAACTATCGCAAAACTCATAACCAGCGGAAAATAGGCGATCATATCATAAAATAACTGTCGCAAAACTCTATGTGCCCTAATGTTCCTATGTGGTTGATACTACTTCTTAGAACCACATAGACACATTAGGACACATAGGAAATCGCCAAACAGGCAACGTTGCTTTAATAAACGAAATGAGCTTGTGATCTCGGATCGGAAAAAGAACGCAAATGCGAAGTCGGCGCATCGGCTTGACGCCGTGACAAAAGAGAGCGATTCTGAGCACGATGCCCGAAGTTAAGATCAGAAAGGCCGCGGCAGAGGATGCGAAGCTTTTGACCGACCTGTCGTACACGACATTTTGGGATGCTTTTGCGCATCATCCGAAGAACGCGCCCGACGACCTTGCACACTATATGCGGCAGGCGTTCTCGATCGAGCAGATCACGGAAGAATTAGCCGACGAGCGGAACATCTTCCTCGTCGCGCACATCGGCGAAAAGCCCGCAGGTTACGCAAAACTCATCATCGAAAGTCGTGAAGAGGGCATTACCGCCGAGCGTCCGATCGAGCTCGCACGCCTCTATTCGCATCAGGAATACATAGGCAAAGGCGTCGGCCAAGACCTTATGGACGAGTGCTTTCGGCTTGCGGCCGAGGGCTTGCACGATGTGATGTGGCTCGGCGTGTGGGAGTTCAATCCGCGTGCGATCCGCTTCTATGAAAAGAACGGCTTCCGTATCGTCGGCAAACACAATTTCCGGCTCGGCTCCGACCCGCAGATCGACCTGCTGATGCAGCGCGGCATCTGAAGCACGAACAACTGCGGCTTATCTCGCCGTATCAGCCTGCGGTAACGGGTTTACGATCGATACTCCGCGGTACGAGGCTCCGTCCGCGAGATCCTCTGAAAAAATGCTCTCACAGCGGGCCTTTTCGGCGGCCGCATTTCAAGGGTTCTTCATCGATCGATAGCGTAATATTCTTCACAATAAACCCTGTGCGCGCATATCATGTGCGCACAGGGTTTGTCATCAATATATTTTGCAGCACTTTTGCGTTAGAACGTTGGGCTGCGCAGGACCTCGGCGAGGGCCTTGAGCCTAGCGGTGTCGGCAGCGTTCTTCGATGCGGCCTGCGCCTTTTCTACCACGGCTACGGACCTCTTCAAGCCTTTCCCAGATCGCTTTTTCTCCGCCGATACAAGTGCCGTACGGATCGCTGCTATATCCTTCGCGGACATCGCTTTCGAGCGTTCAAGCTGATCGAGATATGCACGTGCGATCACCGGCTTTTTCGACCACATAAGCCGCTGCTGGCTCTGTACGTTAAGTTGAGCGACCTGTACGGATCTTGCCGCGTCGATCTCGTTCTGCGAAAGGAACTTTGTTGGTGTAAGCTCAAAAACATCCAGACCGCGTGCGATCTCAGACGAATATATGTTGCCGTTGTACCAATACGCCGACCACGAGCCGCCCATGACAAGCGCCTTGGCGTCGATAGGGCCGCGGTCAAAATACGCGATCTCGAACGGCTTTGCCCCATCGGTGAAATCCATGATCGAGATGCCGCCTTGATACCAGGCCTGCACCTTGATGTCGCGTCCGGGTACGGGAATGAGCGAGCCATTGTGTGCGACGCAATTCTCTTCCTCGGTCTGGGCAGCAGGCATCTTGTAGTAGCTTTCGAACTTCAGCTTGTCATCGACGATACCGAACACCGCGTCGGCTCCCCATACGTTCGGGTCGTTCTCGCGGCAGCGTGGGCCCATGCCGCCGCCCCATTCGTCGGTGAAGACGACCTTTGAGCCGTCATTCGAGAACGCAGCCGAGTGCCAGTAGGCGTAGTTCGGATCGTTGACCGCGTCGATACGCTTCGGGTTCGCAGGGTCTTTGATATCAAGCAGCAGCCCGTTACCCGAACACGCTCCGGCAGCAAGCCCGATCTCCGGATACACGGTAATATCGTGGCACTGATCGCTGTCGGTCGGCTTGCCCTTATTCTCATGCGATCCGCCGTCGCTGAGGCCGTTATAGGCGCCTGTTCGAGGGTCGATGAAAAGGCGCGGACTCGCTACGATCTTTGCGTCCGGCGGAGCGGCCAGCGGCACCTTTATAACGTCTATACGGAAAAGTGCGGTGTTCGGGTCCTTATCCGGTGCTCCGCCGGAGCAGCCGGCGAGCTCCTCGTCCTGGCGGACGAACGACGTACCCGAAACATAAACGTAAATGTTGTTCGGGTCTTTCGGATCCGGAACCAGCGTGTGGGTGTGCGAACCTCGGCAGGTCTGTATGGCCGCGACCTGTTTCGGGGCCTTGATGTCCGTAATATCGAATATGCGCACACCGCGAAATCGGTCTTTATTTGCTGATGGCAATCCCGGAGCGGTCTGCGGCGGAAATCCTTGTTCCCCGCAGTCCAGGCGGCCGTTCGGCATCTCGACCGACATGAAAAGAAGGTTGCCGTAAACCGAAACATCGCCCTGTCCGCCCGGGCACTGCATCGAGGTGATTAGCTGCGTCTTCGCGGGGTCGCTGATGTCATAGATGTTGATGCCGTAAAAATTGCCGAGAAAAAGGTGCTTTCCTTGGAAGGCAATGTCCGAGTTCGCGAAGGCGAGCGGCGCGAATGACAGCTTCATCGCCTCGGGGATCTTTGCGTCCGGCGGAATGCCAAGGGCTGTAAGAGCTTTACCCATCATCGGGCTGTTCGGATCGGTGCCGACATCGAACGCAGCCGGTTTCTTGAGCAGCGTCAAGTGCTTGATGCCGAATGCCGCTTCGCCTGCATCAAAAAGCCCCGCCTTGAGCTTTGCACGCGGATCTTTCGCATCAGAGCCTTTCATTCCCGGCGGCAAGGTCGGCGCCGGCTGTGGCTGGCCTTGTGCAACCGCATCGGCAGAAAGCCCAAAGGACACGAATGCCGCCGCTGCCAGTATAAGAACACCATTTATCAGAACTCTTTTATTCATCATCACTTTTTCTCCCCCAGCATCTTCTCCATTATTCGGATCTCGGCCCGTTGTCCGCTGTCAACGTCAGTTGCGAAATTAAAAAGTTCGGCGTCTTGGCCGCTGCCCGGGGCCGCGAACAGTTCCTTGACCATCGTGAGCGCTCCGCCGTGGTGCTGGATCATCCCGGTCAGGAACAGGCGGTCGAATTCGGCACCTTTTGCCGCCTTCAACGCCGCCATCTGCGCAGATGTGAGCATACCGGGCATCAGCATTGAGTCGCTCATTTTGTGATGATCGTGCTCGCCGCCCGAGCTGGGCATATCCATCTTCATTCCCATCTGCATTTCGGCCGGGCGTCCGCGGGCGGTCAGCCATCGTTTCATAAAGTTCATTTCGTCCGCTTGCGACTGGCTGATACGCGCTCCGAGGAGGCGAAGCGCTTTGTTGGTCGTGCGGCCCTCCATCAAGGCGACCATCTCGACCGCCTGTGCGTGGTGATGGATCATACCCTGCATGAACTCGACATCCTGTTTCGACAGTGGCGGCGGTACAGGGCGTGTGTCCGCGGGCAGAACCGTCGTTGGCTGCCCCGGAGCTCCGGGGCGCACGACAACCGGCCCGCTCGTCTGTGAAAGGCCCGCACCGGCCATCACGGTCAAGAACAGAATAGAAACGGACAAGATCGCATTCGTCCTCGGTGATCGAATTGGAAACGCCATATTTTTTGCACGCATACTTTAGGATTAGTACGCACAATGAAGTGAAATGTTCAGACATTGTTCGCCGAAACTCGGCGAGCGCCATCCGCAAATGAACGCAGATAGACGCAGATATCTCTCGTCTCTCGTCTTTGCTCTCTCGCCGGTCTGCGCTCATTCGCGGCAGATACGGCGATGCTGTCTTAATATTTCATCAGTTCGACAATGGCATTTTCGACGTCCTCGGACTGCGGCAGTATGAAGTCCTCGACCTGAGGAGCGTATGCAACGAACGTATCGGTAGCACCGACCCTGCGAACCGGTGCGTCGATGTATTCGAAAAGGTCGTTCGAGATGCGGGCAGCGATCTCGGCACCGTATCCGTAAGAGATCGGGTCTTCGTGGGCAACGATCACACGCGACGTCTTTTTGACAGATGCGGCGATCGCTTCCCAATCGTAGGGGACCAGGGTGCGCAGGTCGATCAGCTCGACCGAGATGCCTTGCTGTTCGAGGCGTTTGGCGGCTTGATTTGAACGCTCGACGAGTGCGCCGAAAGTAATGATCGTTACGTCCGTGCCCTCACGTACGGTCTTTGCCTTGCCGAACGGGATGAGGAATTCATTCGAAGGATACTGCGATTTGTTATAGACCTGGCGATAGAGATGCTTGTGTTCCAGGAACATCACGGGGTCGTCGCAGCGTATCGCCGTTCGCAGCAGGCCGTTCGCATCGAGGGCGTTCGACGGATAGGCGATCATAATGCCCGGCGTGTGCGCAAAGAGTGTCGTGCCGGATTGCGAGTGATAAACGGCGCCGCCTTTTAAGTAGCCGCCGACGGGAACGCGGATCACAAGCGGGCATTTGGTCTCGCCGTCAGACCGCCAACGTGTTACTGCGACCTCATTCCTGATCTGCATCATCGCGGGGAAGATGTAGTCGAAGAATTGTATCTCGACAACCGGTTTCAGGCCGCGGATGGCCATGCCGACGGCGCGGCCTACTATGTTGGCTTCGGCCAGCGGCGAATTAAAAACACGTGCCGAGCCGTACGCTCTTTGCAGGTTCGCAGTAACCTTAAAGACGCCGCCTTTGCCTTTGACCGTGTCGAGATATTCCTCACGCGAACAGTCGGCAACATCCTCACCAAAGATGACGATGCGCTGGTCTCGCTCCATCTCTTCGTGAAGGCAGCGGTTGATGAGATCGACCATTGTACCCGGATTGCCGCTCAGTTCAGCACCATCTTCTGTATCAAAAAGCGAGCGGTCGGTCGGATCGACATCCGGCGAGAAAACATTGCGAAGCGCGCTCTCGGGCGGCGGCTGCGGAGTTTCGAGTGCGATATCGGCGGCCGCATTAACCTCTTCGTCGACGCTGCTGCGCAGGCGGCCTAGATCCTCGGCTGAAATTATGCCTTCCGTCATCAGGAATTCCGCATAGGTCTTCAGCGGATCGACAGCCGCTTCAGCCTCGCGTTCCTCTTCGGGGCGGTAGAGTTTTTCATCGTCCGAGAGCGAATGCGAATACGGGCGGATCACCTTGCCGCGTATGAATGCCGGGCCTTTACGCTCGCGGCAGTATTCCACCGCTCTCTTAAAAGCCGCATAAGAGGCAAGCGGATCGGTGCCGTCAACATTCTGTATGTAAAGGTCAGGAAATCCGGCGACAAGCTTCGAGACATCGCCGCCGGCGGTACCGACCTCGACCGGCGTCGAGATCGCATAGCCGTTGTCCTCGACAACGAAAATGACCGGCAGCTTGAGATTTGACGCGGTGTTAAGGGCTTCCCACCATTCACCCTCGCTCGTCGTACCGTCGCCTACCGACATATAAACGACCTCATCGCCCTTGTAGCCGACGATCTTATCCTGCAGACCCTTAACGAGTGCCGCTCGATAGCTCGCCTCTGCGGCACCGACCGAGTGAAGCGCCTGCGAGCCGGTGCATGAGGACTGCGACGGCACATTGAATTCCTTCTTGCCCCAGTGCGAAGGCATCTGGCGGCCGTGCGAATTCGGGTCAGCCTCGGCTCCGACCGATGAATAGAGCATTTCGAGCGGCGTCATTCCCAGCCCGAGCATCAATGCGCGGTCACGATAATAGGGAAAGAACCAATCATACGCCGGCCTCATCGCAAGGGCGGCCCCTGTCAGGAACGCTTCGTGTCCCGCACCTGAGATCTGAAAAAAGATCTTGTTCTGGCCTTTTAGCTGTATCTCTTTGTCATCGATCCGCCGCGACATATACATCGTGCGATAGATGCCGATCAATGTGTCGTTATCCAGACCGTGGCGGTCATGTGCTGCGGATGCATCGCTAGTGCCGGCGTTGCCTTTGTTCATTTTTTCAGATGCAGTTGCCATAAGAAGGATTCCTTAGAAGCGGCCAATGTCTTGTAAAACAAACTTACACCATATCAAATCGCCAATTAACGGGCAATTCTGCCTGCCCCGTTGTTCAGAGTTCAGGATGGTGCTCGACAAAGTCTGTCAGCTTGTCAACATAGTCGCCGAAACGCGGACATTTGATGCCGTGCGGTGCAAGCAGCTTGTCAGCAGACGCCGTATCGTAGGTTTGCGGTAAAAAGAAATACGGCACACCGGAACGCGGCAAACCCGTGATCACAGGCGACAAACGTGTATTCAGGAACCACTCCGTCAACTGCGGTGAAGGGTTGAATTCTGAACGGCGTCCCGTCAAATCCTCGGCGATGACATCAAAAAGCTCGGCGGTCGTCAGCGGCGAAGGATCTGCCAAGGCGAGCGTACGCCCGACAGCCGCTTTATCCGTTGAGAGGGCCGCAATCGCATCAACTACAAAGTCCACGGGCACAAGATTGAGCCGTACTTTCGGATTGCCGACGTTAAGAACGCGAAGCACCATCGGCGCTTTACGCAGATAACGGATCAGATGATAAATGCCGTCATACTTCGCCGTCTCGCCGGTCTTTGAGTCGCCGACGACGACGGCGGGCCGATAGATCGTGACGGGAAGCTCAGCTTTCAGCCGCTCGACCTCAACCTCGGCCAGGTATTTCGTTTCCTCGTAATAGTTGCGGAAACCTGCGGTATGTTCGAGCTCGGTCTCGGCGATGCGGCCCTCGCGTCTGCCTGCAACATAGCAGGTCGAAATGTAATTGTAGCGGCGCAGCTCGCTTACCTTTTGGGCAAAACTGTTAACGTTCTTTGTGCCTTCGAGGTTTACGCGAAAAGCGAGATCTTTCTCGACCGCAAGGTCATAGACAGCCGCGAGGTGAAAAACATCCGTTGTTTCAAATAGAATGGTTTCGAGGTCTTCACCGCTGATACCGAGGTCACTCTGGGTAATGTCACCCGCAACAAGTGCGAAGTTCTCAGGCGGGACAAGTGCTGTTTCGGCGATGAGCGACACTCTTTCCATTGCCTGTTCGAGAAAGCGTTCCTCGACAAGCAAAAAGAACTGCGTCTCACTGTTCGCCAGCCGTTCGACAAGGCGAGCCGTTATAAAACCCGGAAAGCCTGTTACAAAGATCGACCGTCGAAACATCATATGACAACTGCCGTTCCCGTTATAATAAACGCAAATACACTTAGGACAGAAGGGTTGGCACGAACCGCGGCCGAAACGGCGTCAAAGCCGGCGACGCAAGCCGCTGACCGCTAAAACTCCAATATCACTTTACCAAAGCTCTTGTTCGACGCTAAATATCGGTAAGCTTCGCGAACCTCGGCGGCAGGAAAAATCCGGTCAATTACCGGCGTGATCTCGCCGGAGGCTATCTTCGGGATGAATTGCGATGCAAAGGCTCGCGTTGCCGCCGCCTTTTCCGCCATTGAGCGTGCCCGGAGCGTTGTGCCGATCACCGCTGCACGTTTTGTCAGCAGCATTCCCAGATCGATCTCAGATCTTCGCCCCGATGTGAGGCCGACGAGCATCAAGCGACCTTTGTGTGCGAGCGACCTTACGTTCTCCGCAAAATACGCCCCGCCGACGAGGTCAAGTATCACGTCGGCGCCGCGGCCGTCCGTCGCCGCAAGCACCTTATCCGCAAATGCGGGTTCAGTTGCGACGATCGCCGAATCAAGCCCCAGATCGAGGCAACGATCAGTTTTTTCGGCTGTTCGCGATGTTCCGACGACCTTTATTCCTGCGGCCTTTGCCATTTGAAGCGCGGCAAGCCCGACACCCGATCCGACCGCATGGATAAGAAGCGTTTCGCCTGCTGTAAGACGTGCTTGTGTAAAGACAGCATCGTGCGCCGTAATGAATGCTTCGGGTACTGCTGCCGCTTGTGTGAAGGAAAGTCTGTCGGGTATTCGCTCGATCACGCTTGTGTTGGTCAATACGTATTCTGCCTGCGCCTCGCCCGCAACTATGCCGAATACGCGATCGCCTATACGCCACGCATCCGCAGAACTGCCGCATGCGGCTACCTCGCCCGCGAATTCCAGCCCCGGAATATACGGCGAATAACCTTCGGGAGGCGGATATTTGCCCGCGGCCTGTATAAGATCGGCACGGTTGACGCCCGCAGCCTTGACACGCACAAGAACCTGTCCGGCATTTGGCCCCGATGGTTCGGGCACGTCGCGAAATTCGATCGCCGTGCCCGTAAAGTCGCTGAAATGAACGGCTTTCATCAATGATGCAGCTTTGTCTCTATATTATTTACCTTAAGCGTCGTGCCGGTCGCGCGTTCAAATTCGGCGATCGCCTTATTAAGCTCGGTCCGCGCCCGCAGCTCACCGCTCTTGGCTGCGGTCAAAGCCGTCTGCCGATCGAGTACGCGATAGACATCTGATTGGCCCGCGTCGAGCTTGCGCTGTTCGGAATCATATTGCCGCTCCGAATTCTCGCGTGCGATGGCCGCCGCACGGAGCCGTGCCTCGGCGGTGCGTATCGCCTGCAGGGCATTGCGAACCTCGACCTGTATGCCTTGTTCGAGTTGCTCACGCTGCGTCTCAATACGTTCGGCCTCGACCTTTGCATGTCCCAGCTGTGCTGCGGCCGTCTTGTCGCCGAAGAGCGGAATGTTGAAGTTCAGGCCTACGCGAAATGTCGGATACCGATTCGCAAAAACACCCGTGAACGGATTGCCCGTGAGAAGCGCCATATTCGCCTGCTGCTGCTGACACGCGGGCGACGTCGGATCTGTCGAACACGCCGATGGGAATATCGGGCTGAAGTGCGGGTTCTGCCCGCCGCCGATGCCCGCCGATGCATAGCTCGCGACAAGGTCGATCTGCGGCTTCTTCTGATCGCGATATAAACGCTGGTCGAGCTTATTTATCTCTTTCTGGGTGTTATTAAGCACGATCTCAGGCCGATTTTGCATTGCATCGTCGATCGCATCTGCAAGCGTAACGGTCGGTACGGTTTGTTCGACCGGATCGACCGGCGTTAGAGATTGGCGCCAGATGTTATCGGCGCGGTTCGGTGCGATAAGATTCTTGAGCAGATTTTCCGTAAGGTTGACCGTGTTTAGCGCGTCGTAAACCGCCTGCTCGAAGTTTGCGACCTGCGTTTCGGCTGCGACGATGTCTATCGGCGCGAGCTGGCCTTCTTCCACAAGCCGCCGATTATGTTCGAGCTGATTCTTGGCATCGCGCACTGCGTCACGCTGCACCTGCAGGTTTCGCAGGGCATATGTAAGATCCCAATACGCCTTCTCGACCTGCGCTACCGATTCGATCGAACGCTGACGGAACTGCGTATCCGTAAGCTCATAGTTTCGTTTTGCGATCTCGATAGTGCGGCGCTGTGCATCAAATCGGCGCCCGCGAAACAGAGGCTGCGTAAGCGAAAATCCGAGCGCCACGTTCTCCTGCGGGCTTAGAATGCTTATGGGGTTGTCGGTCGTTACGCGGCTGCTCTGTAAGTTCGCCGAAAATATCGTGCCGAATCTCGGCAGCGGCGCGATCACGCCCGCATTTCCCGCAAGTGTGCCGACGGTCGTCGTCCGATTATTGCTGAAGATGCTGACGTTCGGCGTTGTTGTATGATCGTAGAATGTCTGACCGCTAAGCCTCGGCTGATAGATGCCGCGTGCGGCTTTAAGGTCCCAGCCGGCGATCGAATGTGTCTTGCGCGCGACCTCAATATCCTTGTTGTTCTCCAGTGCAAGCTCGATCGCTTCCTGTTTGGTAAGCGGGCGTTGATCCATCGCGTCAACACCGACGCGTTCGAGATTTGGCAGATCGCGGTCATCCGATCGAAAGGACTCCGCAACCGGCGGCACGACGACCGTCTCGGGCACAGGTATCGGCGTGGGAGTCTGCGAATATCCTCCGACCGCCGCAAATAAAAGAAATATAAAGCCAAGATGCCTTTTCATAAGGACTATTGCCTGCCGACAAGCGATGTAGCCGCCGTCGAGAAACGGCGTTTCAGGCCGCCGAAAAGCCGGTTCGAAAAGCGATTGACGTATTTGAAGAGTTTCATCTCCGCAATATCATCAAAGATCGAGTAGAAAACAGGTACCGCCAAAAGCGTCAGCAGAAGGCAGAGCGTTTGGCCGCCGACCACAAGCACGCCGATCGAGCGGTTCGTGCCTGAACCGACGCCCGAACTTATAACAAGCGGAAGCATGCCCGAAACGAGAGCGATCGTCGTCATAAGGATCGGCCGCAGGCGGTCGCGATTTGCCTGAATGATCGCGTCATAGCGTGACATACCCTTTGAACGCAGGTTGTTCGTATGGTCGATCTGAAGGATGGCGTTCTTCTTGACGACACCGAACAGCAGCAGCAGGCCGAGGCCCGAAAAAATGTTCACCGTCTGCCCCATTACCAGCAGGCTGAAAATGCCGAACGGTATCGACAGCGGCAGCGTCAACAAGATCGTTATCGGGTGGATGAACGATTCGAACTGCGCCGCCAGCACTATGTACATAAAGATAAAGGACAGCATGAACGCGAGCAGGAAGTAGAATCCTGCTTTACCCATTTCTTTTGACTGGCCGATATATGCCGTGCGGTATCCCGCAGGAAGCTGAAGCCCCTTTACAAAGCTGTCGATGCCGGCGGTGATATTCGCTGCCGATCCGCCGGGCTTTGTGTTCGCAAGCAACGTTACCTGCCGCTGCCGGTTGGTTCGATCGATCGAACTCGGCCCTGTGCCGCTCTTAGCGGTTACAACGCGGTCGAGTGTTACCCAGCCGAGTTTGGCGGAAGGCACAATAAGGCGTTTCAGGCCTTCTTCGCTTGTTCGAAACGAATTTATCGCCCGAACATAAACATCATATTGATCGGCTCCTGAGTTATACGTGGTCGCCTGCTGGCCCGCAACGAGCGTGTTGAGCGCCTGCGAGACATCACCGATGCGGACTCCGAGATCCGCTGCCGTGTCGCGATCGATCTGAAGCTGCAGCTCGGGCTTTCCCGCGATAAGTGTCGAGTCGATATCGACCGCATCCGGGATCGTCTTCATCTTGTCGAGGATCTTTTGTGAATATTCCTCGAGCTTCTGAAAATCAGGCCCAGCGACCATTAATTGAACCGTTGCGTTCCGGAAGCCACCGCCCGAGAACGCCTGCACCTGCTGAACGCTCGTACGAAGGTCGCCGGGAAACTGCTTGAGCATCTCGCGGGTATCGGCCATCAATTCTTCCTGCGACTTCGACCTTTTATTGATATCGCTCAACTTCACATAGATCGAACCCGAATTGACCACAAGCTGCGAGCCGCCGCCTACTGTTGACAGCGTGTCGGTTACGCCCGGCATCTTGCGGATCTCGGCAGCAACCCTCTCGAACATCAGCGAGGTAGCGGACAAACTCATCCCTTCGGGCGTCCTTATCGAGACCTCGAACTGCGATTGGTCGTCAACCGGCAGGAAATTCTTGCCGACGAACATGAACATCGGGATGATGCTCAGAAATACCAGAACGACGAGTGTAATGATCACCCAGCGGCGGGCAAGCGAGAACCGCAGCATCCATGAATACACTGCATCGACATGGCGGAACCAGCCTTTGTAGTGTGTGTCGCGTTCGCCCTCGGCGATCATACCGTCGCCCTTGATCTCTTCGATATCCTTTTTCGGTTCGCTCTTCGCGGGTTTGATAAGCCGCGCCGCAAGCATCGGAGTCAGCGTGAAGGACACGATCAGCGAAACAGCAACCGCAAATGATGAGGTCAGGCCGAAACTCGACATGAACTTGCCTACGATGCCCTGCATAAAGCCGATCGGCACAAAAACCGCCATCAGCGATAACGTCGTTGCAAGCACCGCAAGGCCGATCTCACGCGTGCCCTCGATCGCCGCTTGGAAGGGGTTCATTCCCTTTTCTTCGACAAAGCGATAGATGTTTTCGAGCACGACTATGGCGTCATCGATGACGATGCCGACCATCAATGTCAGGGCGAGCATCGTGATCGAGTTGAGCGTATAGCCCATCACATAGATCAAAGCAAATGTCGAAATTATCGATGTCGGGATCGCAAGTGCGGCGATGATCGTCGATCTGAAATTCCAAAGGAACAGGAAAACAACGATCGACGCAAGCGTCGCACCGACGATCAAATGTTCCTCGATCGCATGAAGCGATGCCTCGATGAACATCGAGTTATCGCCGATGACCCGCATCTGATAGCCTGCCGGCAGTGTGTCCTTTATCTCGGTGAGCCGCTCTTTGATATCGCGTGCGACCGTTACCGTATTTTGGCCCGACTGCTTTGAGACGATCAGGGTTACGGCAGGCTCGCCGTTCAGCCGAGCTTCGGAGCGCACCTCTTCGCCGCCGTCCTCGGTATAGCCGATGTCCTTTACCTTTACCTGATAATTGCCGCGTGTCGCTACTACGATGTCATCGAACTGCTCGGGCTTGTCGATCTTGCCGAGGGTACGCACCGCCGTCTCTTTCTGCCCCTCGTCCAATCGGCCCGAAGGGAACTCCATATTCTGTATCCGCAGCGCTCCTGCGACCTCGGCCGGCGTGATGTTGTACGCCCGCATTTTGTCCGGATCGACCCAGACGTTTATCTGTCGCTCCTGTCCGCCGATGATCGTTATCTGGCCAACACCGTTTATTGTTTCGATGCGTTCCTTGACCTTGTGTTTAGCAATATCGGTTACTTCACGCAGCGGCTTCGGGGCCGAGATCGATATGCGGAGCACCGGCGCCGCATCGGTATCAAGCTTTTGGACCGTCGGCTGCTTTGCCGTCTCAGGCAGCTTCGGAATGACCATCTGGACGCGATTCTCGACCTCTTGTGCGGCGACGTTCACATCTTTTTCAAGCACGAATTGGACAAAGACCTGCGAAAGGCCCTCGATGGATGTTGAACGCAGCTCGTCGATACCGCTGATGGTATTGACCGCCTCTTCGATCTTATCGGTGATCTCGGTCTCGATCTCCTGCGGCGATGCTCCGGGATTGACGACCGTAACCGTGATCGTCGGAAAGTCGATCTTAGGAAAGAGATCGACGCCGAGACTAAAGAATGAGAACGCACCGACAACGACCAACGACATTATCAACATCGTTGCGAATACGGGGCGTTTAACGCAGATCTCTGCGAGCCATTGCATGATCCGATCTCCTAATTCATCTGCCTGACGAGCACGCCGTCATAGAGTTCGCTGAGGTTGTTCGTTGCGATCACGTCGCCCTCTGCAAGTCCTGTTTTGATCTGCAGCATACCGTCCTCGACGAGCAGCCCTACCTGAACGAGGTGTTCGCGTGCCGCGCCGTCCTTGATGATATAGACCTTGTTCACGTCGCCGTCGGCCTTTACCGCTGCGGCGGGTATCATCACGGCATTTTCGGGCTGCGGCTGCGTAACGCGGACCGTCGCGAATTGGCCCGGCTTCAGAAGGCCTTCGCCGTTAGGAACCTCGGCCTCGACCGTCAAGGTGCGTGCCGTCGCATTCAAGCCCGGCAGGATCCGCGCGACCTTGCCCGCAAAGCTCCGATCGGGATATGCACTCGTCTGAAGGCTTATGTTTTGGCCTGCAGCGACCTTGCCGATGGATGCCTCCGGAATGTCGATCTTAAGCCGCAGAACAGATGTGCGGACTATGGTCGCTACCTTCGTATTCGGTGCGTTCGGGCTGACATACTCGCCCGGATCGGCAACCCGCTCTGAAATGTAGCCGCTTATAGGCGCCAATATCGCCGTGTCGGACACCGCTTTTCGTGCCTGATCAACGACCGCCTGTGCGGTGCGGATGCCGCTCCTTGCCGCAGCGACCTGAGCCTGTGCGGAGTCTATCGCCTTTACCGCAACCGAAGCGGCAAGGCGTGCATCCTCGAGCTGCGCCAGCAAAGCGTCCCGCTGGGCACGCCTCTGATCGAGCACCGACTTTGACGCATCGCCGGTGTTATAAAGACGCTGTGTCCGAACCAATTCCTTTTCGGCAAGATCAAGATTGGCCTTGACCGAACGTACCTGCGAAAAACTGTCCACGTTATAGCTGTCGCCCTCTTTTATACCAAGCCGTGCCTGCGCCTGCCGAAGCCCTGCGACCGCCGTTTCTTCGGCACGCCGCTGCTGAACAAGCTGTGCCTCTGCCTGCTCAAGCCGAAGCTGAGCGTCGCGCGGGTCGAGACGCACAAGGACACTGCCTTTGGTCACATAGCTGCCCACGTCGAAGTTGACCTGTGCGATCTTGCCGGCTATCACGGGAGCAACGTCCGTCGATTCGTCACCGACCAAGTTGCCGGTCGCCTCAAAGTAGGTCGGGATCGGCTTTACGACGGCTTGCGTTGTTGTTACGTCAATGGTCGTCGGTGTCGATGCGGTGTTCGCATTCGTATTCGCGGCACCCGATCGGCAGCCTGTTGCCAGCGATACTGAAACCGCGATCAACGCCGAAAAATAGAAGATTCTGCTTTTCATTATTTTTGAATAGAGGCAGGGCTATGCCATTATCCCCTTCAATAAGATCTCTGTGAAATTTTTCGCGGCCTCTTCATTTGAAAGATCGAGGATCTTGCCGCCCTTGTCCCATAAAATAACGTTGATCGAGTGGTGAATGATCATTCCCATGAACGCGCGCACGGCCACTTTTGGGTCTAATTGGCGATACCCACCGTCGCGCTGACGTTCCTTGATGTATTCGCCGATAAAGCTGTACATCCTCATTACGAAGCCGTTAAAAAACCGTGCGGCAAGCTCGTGCTCTTCGAGCGCGGAATAGAACAGCAGCCTGATAAAGCTTACATCGGCCTGCTGTTTGTTGAGGGCGATCAGCGCAAGCGTGTAAAAGAGCGTGAAATCATCCTTTTCGCGTATCGCACGCAATATCCGCTCATCATTCTCCCACGGAAAGCGCATTCCTTCATGCGCGGCACGATTGTCCAAGATCGCGTCGTAGATATCTGATTTTCGTGCAAAATGTCGAAAGACCATCGCCTCGGAAACGCCGGCCCGCTGAGCGATCTCCTTTGTGGTCGTGCCGCTGAAACCTTTTTCGGCAAAGAGGGATATCGCCGTCTGCAATATCTGGCAGCGACGCTCTTCGCCCGACATCCTGCATGAATGCTCAGTTTTATGGTCTGCTTTCTTCAAAACTTTCCTTTTACAATAAGTAAGTGCTTACTTACTTTGAACAAGATTGTCATTTGGCCGAATATTTGTCAACCGCAAAATGTTCGGCGCCCGCAATTTTCTGCGAAAAAACTTTCGGAACCGGCCTCAATAGAAATTCGTTACAACCATAGATGGGCAATTACCATCAGAAAGCACGCGAAACGCGGCATTTTTGACCCGTATCGACCAGGAGGAATAGCTTTTATGTCAGAGTTTGAAGCAGAAGTTAAGAAAGCAGAGAAAGAATTGGAGCAAGGCCTTATGACAACAGATAGCGAACCGTTCAACGAAACGGCCGGAACCGACGAGTTCCTGGGCGACATCAAGGCTCAGGCGCAAGAGTACGGCCAGAAATTGCAGGAAGCCGGCCGTAAGGCGTACGATTTTGCCCACGACAAATTCGACCGCGCGGGTGATAAATTCAAGGAGCTTTCAAATAAGGACCCGAAGGAACTGATCGACGACGCGAAAGAATTCGCACGTCAGAAGCCGGGCCAGACGATCCTTATCTCGGCAGCCGTCGGCCTCGTGCTCGGCTTGCTGCTTCGCGGCGGCCGCAAATAATTTCGGCCCGAATGTCAGACTGGAAAGGCCCGCTGCAAAGCGGGCCTTTTCGCTCTTACAACGCTCAATGCTTGAGCCACGCGTTCCGTATCTTCAATTGCCGCGGCGTCGCATTCGGCACCTCGACAAGCGAGAAAGCGATGCGGTCGCGCGTTCCGACGGTCATCTTCATTTCGCTCTGCTTGCCGCCGCGGTCAACGAGCAGCATTACCTCTTTTCCGGCCAGCGATTGCAGCGGAACCTCGAACGGGCCGGTTCCGTTGATCTTTACGATGATATCGCCTTCGTGCAGGCCGGCTTTATCCGCAGGGCCGTTCGCCGTCACGGCGCTTATGCGAAAGCCTCCGTTTCGCGGCCGTGCCGAAAATCCGAGGTCGGCCTCTGCTTCGGCCCTCTTTTCGATCCGATAGCCTGCATAGCCGAAGATCTTGTCGTAATCGGGCGTTTCGGTTCCCCAGACGTAGCGGTCGTAAAGATCGGTGTGATCCTTCCCTGTGAGCTTCTTTATGATCTGCACTGTGTCCTCGGTAGTAAAGCCGCGGCCGCGTTTGTAGTGGTCGTTGTATAACGAGCGCATCACATCATCGAGGCCGTACTTGCCGTCAGAATCGTTGAGGATCGACAGGTCAAGGATCGAACCTAAGTTCTGCCCTTGCGAATAATACGAGATGCCGAACGCAACAGGTGTATCGTATCCGACCCAAGTCGAAACCGAGGAATTCGACGGAGAAATGTACTTGCGAGCCTCAGTATTCTCAACGTAATCAGCGACACCCGCGGCACGCGCAAGGAATTGTTCGGTGCTTGTCAGTCCGGCGCGGTAGGTTCCTACAACACTGTAGTAGCTTGTCAAACCTTCCGAGAACCACAGCAGCGGCGTCTCGTCCTCACGTGAGTAGTCGTACGGCCACATTCCGCTCGGACGGATGCGCTTTACGTTCCAAAGGTGGAAATACTCGTGCGCAGCCGTCCCGATGATGCCTTCGGGCGTTGCACGCTCACCCGCCGGAGCAAAAGCGACATACGAACTCAGATGTTCCAGCGCACCGCTTGCGTTCGATTCCGCGGGCTGGAAAAAGTAGAAAGCCGTGTAATCGTCATACGGCAGCCCGCCGAACATCTTTGAGAAGACCTTTATCACCTTTGTCCATTGATCGATGAAACGCTGCGTCTTTTCCTTGTTGAAAGCTCCTGCGGGAACGGCAGCGAAATAGTGCGGCTTGCCTTCAACATCGAATTTCGTCAGGTCAAATTTGCCCATTAATACGGGCGAATCTACAAGCACATCATAATTTGCCGCAGTGAACGTCATCGGATCAGCGGTTGCCTTCAACGGTGTTTGAAGCCGCCAGCCCGCGGGAATATTGAACTTTACACTGCTCGGAACCTCGCGGTGGCCGACAGGCTCGAGAAACAGCTCGATGCCCGTAAAGAACGCATAATCGTTCGTTACTTTTGCCTGATTCAGAGCCAGAACCTCGGCACGGTAGTCATAGTCGATCCTCAGATCGGTAAGGCCGCGTGTATCGACGCTCCAAGTTTGCTTTTTCGTCATTCTGAGCGGCAGTATTTTGCCGCTCTTGTCCTTTATCTCGAATCGGAGCACATTCTTGTAATAATTCTCTATCGTGTACCAGCCCGGCGCCCATGTCGGCAGGCTGAGCGACAGTTGCGGCTGATGGATATTCGAGATCTCTGTAGTGATGTGCAGTTGGCGGCTCGAAACATCGCTCAGCGAAACGGTGTGTCCGATCTTTAGGCCATTTTGGGCGAACGTACCCGTTGCCGCTAACATTACTGCCAATATGGCGGCAAGCAAATTTATTTGACGCTTCATAAGAACTTGTTACCTCTGTACTGTCTTGTACTCGATAATGGGCTAATATGTTTCATGATCACAAAAACTTCCCGTAATATCGGCATGGCACAGTTTGCAAGCCGTCTACGCGACCGAAGATATGAAGATACGATCTCTGTACAGCATTCTCGCCATCACGCTGCTTGGCTTTGCGTGTTCCGCTCCGCCAAAGAGCACAACGGTTGAAACGACCGCGACCGCAACGCCGCAGGCGGCAGCACCGCCCGAAGCAGCTTCGGGACAGGCGAATTTATCCTCGCCCGAATCGCTCGTTTCCGATCTTTATAAGGCTCACGATGCGGGACGCGGGCCATTCTTTCAAAAGAAGGACCGCGCCTTGGTCGATAAGTATTTTACAAAGCCGCTCGCCGACCTGATCTGGAAGCAAGCGAACACCGAGAGCGACGACGTTCTGACGCTCGACGGCGACCCTCTTTACAACGCGCAGGATCTCGAGATCAAGGATCTTTCGATCGGCAAAGGCGATGTGAAGGGTGACGCGGCGACCGTTGCCGTTACCTTTCTCAACTTCGGACAAAAGCAGAGCATTACACACAAGCTCAAGCTCGTCGGTGATGCTTGGAAGATCGACGATATAATGTACAGCCCCGCGGACAGCCTTTTGAAATGGCTCCGCGAAACCTACGAGACGAAACCCGCGGCCAACGGCCGTTTTGAGGGCAAATACATCGTCGGGCCGACAAGCTGTACCGTTAAATTGACCGATGCCGGTTATGAGGTCCGATGGGAAAAGGGTGCCGGCGTTGAAATTTTCTTTCCGATGGATGATATGCGTTTTGAGTCATCGAATAAGGATGGCTCCGTCAACCAGTTCTCGTTTGATAACAAGAGCTATGATACAGGTACATTCAACCGTGACGACGGCAAGTCGTTCGCGGTAAAGCGAAGCAAATAACTTGGCAAGCATCCGCAAGATCATCAAAAAGACGACGCTGAGCCTGATCGCTCTTCTGCTGGCATTGCAGGTACCGTTCATCTACCGCCGCTACGAGCTTGGGCGCATCGCGTCCGCTGTTGCCGAGGGCGACCGGCACCGCACCGTACGCACCGACGCCGGATTTGACGAATACAAGGGCATAATCCACGCACACACGCGCCTTGGAGGCCACAGCACGGGCAGCTTTGATGAGCTTATTTCGGGCGCGAAAGAGGCAGGTGTTGATTTTGTCGTAATGACCGAACATTGGTCGGATGATTATGACACTTCGGCATTGACGCTGAACGGCAATTTCGGCGGCACTCTTTTTGTGGGCGGCAACGAGATCGACACTGCCGACAGTGACCGCCTTTTGATGCTGCCCGGCGGCGCCGAAGCCGCATCACTCCGCCGCCTTTCGACCGACAACGTACTCGAGAAACTGCACGCCGAGGGCCGCCTCGGGATGATAACCTATCCTGAGAAGTTCCGCTCTTGGGGCTCCGATTTTGACGGGATCGAGGTCTTTAACCTGCATACCGCTGCGAAGCAGATGAATTGGTTCACTGCATTTTTCGATATCATCTGGTCGGGCAGGGCATATCCGGAGCTGACATTTGCACAGTATTTCCGGCGGCCCGAAGCAGATCTTCAGCGGTTCGATGCATCAGCGGCACAGCGGCCGAGGGTATTGTTCGCCGGCACTGATGCACATTCCAATCTCGGGATACACATTTTAGGCGACGACGCCGGCCACAAGTGGCTTAGCCTGAAGGCCGATCCGTATCGTGCGAGCTTTTCGGCGATGCGTGTGCATCTGCTCGTGCCTAAGGGCACACAGCTTACGAGAGAAAGCCTTATGGCCGCGATCGGCGCGGGACGATCCTTCGTCGGTATTGACTGCTTTGGCGACACCACAGGATTTTCATTTACAGCAGGCGACAGGACGCTCGGCGACGAGCTGCGGTACAGCGAAGGGATGTCGCTTGACGCAGCGGTGCCTTTGCCGGCAAAGATCGCCGTGATGAAGGACGGTGCATTGTTCGCCGAGTTCGACAACACGGCACAAGCGTCGGTAAATCCGGACGGCCCGGGCGTTTACAGGGTCGAAGTTTACCGCACAAGCCTTGGCGAGCCGTTCTCAAAGATGCCTTGGATACTCTCAGGGCCGATATATCTCAGGTAAAGCAAACGCTTCGAGCCCGCTGAACATCAAAACTACGCATAGAAGGCAGCTATCAATGCATTGGAAAATGACGAAGATCATAAGGGGATCAATTATTGCGGCGGTTTTCATCGCCGCGCTTTCACTTTCGGCCGCCGCACAGCAGATCAAGCGGACGCCTTTCGACGTTACAAATTACGTCATTGACGCCGCGATACTGAATAAGGAACGTAAACTTGCGGCTACGGCGGATGTTACGTTCGTGCCCCTTGAAGACACGCGGTCCGTCTCGTTCGAGCTGAACGGCAGCCTGAAGATCGATTCGATCACCCGCATCGGTGCAGAACCGCTGCCGACGCCGGCAAAAACGCCGCGTACAAAGGCGCAGCCGGCTGCACCGGCCGGCCCGCAGATCACTTTCGTGCAGGATCAGGCCGGCGTCTCGGACCTCGGCCCGAGCGTACGGATCGACCTCGGCGACAATGTCCCAAAGGATGTGCCGATAACGCTGCGGTTCAAATACGCAGGCATTCTAGATACGGCGGCAGGCGGCCCGCTGCTGAACAAGAGGCTTGCATACATCGGCGACATTCATGGTTATCTGCTGTACGCCGCACGTTGGTTCCCGTTTCATGACTATGCTGCCGACCGCGCGACCGCCGATATCACGATCACGACACCGGCGGATATTCAGATCATCGGTTACAGCGACCGGCCCGTGACGAACGCCGGCGGCAAATTCCGCTTTACGCAGACGCAGCCCGGCCTGATCGGTAACTTTGCATACGGCCGCTATGTGACCAAGAACCTGAAGTACGGCAATTTTGATCTCGAGTTCCACGCCCGCGTCGGTGCGGGTGAACAGCAAGTTAACGCATACGCCGAGACGCTCGGCAAGGCTCTCGACAATTACACAAAACGCTTCGGCCCGTCCGATATGGGCAGCAAACTGACCGTTGTCGAGATAGATGACGAAAGCCTCGATTACTATTCATCCACAGGAATGCTCTTTGTCGGCTCACGTCAGTTCGAAGAGGGCCGCGACATTACAAAGGAACGTCTTCAGCGGGAGGCCGCGTACCAATGGTGGGGCCTTACGGCAGGCCTTAAGTCGTTCGATGATGCGTGGCTCTCGCAGGGCCTTGCGGAGTACTGCGCATTCAGTTTACGCGAAAGCGAAGCGAGCGGTGCGAAAGCCGATGACCTTCGCCGCGAACTGCTGGAACGTGCGCTGACGTTTGAGCAGTCGGCATCGCTGCTGCGTGCTCCTGCGTCGCTCGATGATCAATCGACCGCCTATCAGTACCTTATGTACGGGAAAGGCGCATTCGTCTTCAAGCTGCTGCAGGAGACGATGGGAAAGGATAAGTTCGATCAGCTCCTGCGTACATTCCTTCAACAGTATCGAAATAAGAACGCCTCGATCGACGACCTCGAAAAGCTCGCGACCAAGATCAACGGTAGCGACCTGCGGTACTTCTTCGCCCGTTGGGTCGAAAGCACCGGCGTCCCCGAATTCGAGGCCGACTATCAGATACTGCGAACGCGCGGCGGCAAGTTCGTCGCACGCGGAACCGTCAAGCAGAACTACGACAACCTGCGGCTGCCGGTCGATGTGCAGCTTCGTTCCGAGGGCGAAGCGGGCATAAAGACCGAGACCGTTCGTATAGATGACGCCAGTGCGGATTTCAATATCGAATCTGACGGAATGCCGCTAAGTGTCATTATCGACCCTGATTTCAAACTGCTGCGCATCTCGCCCGACCTGCGCGTATCATCTGTCGCCCGCCGCGGCATCGAGCAGTTCAAGGAAGGGAATTATGTCGAGGCGCAGCAGCAGTTCGAAGCCGCGTTGAAGCTCGACCGCTCAAATTCGTGGATCTACTATCATCTCGGCCTTTTGTTCCTCGAACAGCGTAATTACGACCTGGCGATAGATAACTTCAAGGCCGCTCTCGGCGGCCGCCTCGAACCTGCATGGCTCGCCGTCTGGTCAAACATCAAGATGGGCAATGCCTACGATGCAAAAGGCGACCGTGCGCGTGCGACCTCGGCATATCTGCGTGCACAAAAGCTCGGCGACGACCACGACGGCGCGCAGGCCGCGGCTAAGATGTATCAGGCCACGCCCTACGATCCGAGAACCAGTTCGGCAACACGCTGATTTTCGGCAAAAGGCGTCTCGTTGACAATGCACCGAATGGCCTTACGATTCGCAACTCTTGCCAAAGGCTTATCTTGGGTGTAAAACTGGCGCGTGATGTCCACACGTAACCGCAGCGGCCGGCCCCGTAAAGCACTTCGACATATTGTGACGGCAGCTGCCGCCGCGGCGGCGATTGCGGCATTTGCCGTATTCACGATCGCACAGGATACGGCTGGAGCAGCGGCGCCAAAAACCGTTTCGCGTGCAGAAAAGATACGTCGCTGGTTCGTACTCGATGCTCTGTCTGTTGCGACCCGCATCAAGGCCGTTCGAACTCACAGCGGTACGGACATTACCGATACGGCGCAGTGGCAGTTCATCGCAAAAGGCCACTTCAACTTCGACCGTAAGGGCCGCTATCGGATAAATGCCGCGCTTGCGACAGGCAATTCGTTCACGGCGAGTTGGAATAACAGCGGCATCGGCCCTGCTCCGGCGCAAACGAACCTTTATCTGAAGCAGCTTTATCTCTCCGCAAGGCCGATAGACAGTGTCGAATTTCAGGTCGGCGGCATCATCGCGAATAACGGCGAGAATTCCGAGATAACTGCTTACGATAATGACGGATTTATGACGGGCGAACGCATCATCCTCCGCAGCCCGAAGCATCTGTTCTTTGACGAGATATCGCTGACTAACGGATTTTTGGGCGACCCGACGCGGCCTGATGTTTTCTACCGCTTTCGGCGTATGAACAAGGCGAACTATCGGCAAGTGCTTGCGCGGAAACTTCTCGGCAAGCGACTCTCATTCTCAGGCGATTATACCTTCGAGGCCGGAAGGCATACGCTGCGTGAGGCCGTAAAATATCGTTTCCCGAAAGGGAAAATTCTGGATTCGGTCTTGTTCGAGAATTATCAGCGGGTCTCGCCGCACAAGGCTTTCGGCTTTGCAATCTGGGGCGAAAAATCGCTTGCAAAGAGGTTCTCGCTCAGCGGCGGTTTTGCCCGCATCGACCGCGAGCTAAGGCTAAATACCGACCGCTTTCCGCCGGGCAAACGTGTCTTCGTCATCGCTTCATATAAACCGATACGCGAACTCGCATTTACTGCGGCTTTGATCCAAGGCGTCGGCGGCCTTGCATCGCCCGCAACACCGCGAACGCGCCTTGACCTCGTATTGACCTACAATATTTTAGAAACGCTTAAACGGCTGAGACTGCAGTAGTTATCACTTCTTAAAGCCGCTCGTCAGGTCTGAGCCGACGATCCGAAGACGGACAACATGCGGCGGGCCTTCATAACCGCGCCATACCTCGGCGGCGACAACCGCGACGCGGCTTTGGTAAGGGCTTTTGACGCTGCCGATCATGCCGGCGTCAAGCATGAACCAATAATCGTCTCTTGTGTGATCTTCTGATGTAAAGAGCGTCTTAGTGCCGAGCTTTGGCGATGTCATCAGGACGCTGTATAGGTTCACACGGCTGTCCTCGCCGTCCTCGTTCTTGCCCGGCTGCTTTGTCAGGGCCGCCGTAAAACTGCTGCCGCCAAAAGTGAAACTTTTTCCAAGCAGTACGGATCGCGAAGCAACAATACCGTGCTTGGCAAGTTTTTGTGAGAACAGCCGCCGGTTCTTTGCCCACAGTGAGCGAAGATCCTTTGGCGCATTCTTCCGCTGATTATCACTCTCATCGAACTCGAACTTCCAAAGCACCTCATCGGTCCGCATATTCTGTATCACGAGCTTGGCAAAGTAACATCCGCAGGCTTCGTCAACAGGTTCAATAAGATACGCGAAATTGCCGCTGCGCGACCAGCCGATAGGGAAGAACTTCTCGGCCTCAAGCTGCGGAAAGGCGAATCTGCTGCCAAAATATTGCGGAAACGCCTGCTTAACTCGCGCGGCTGTCGCAACTTCATTCGGAACGCCATAATTCTGCGCGCGTAGCGTAGGCGGCATGGCGGCGAGCACGGCAACGGCAAAAACAGCCAACAATGATCTTTTCATATCTTCCCGGATGATAGCCTTTACCGTCTCGCGCGTCGAACGTCACGCGCGCCGCGGCAGGCCGACTTCGCGTTCATCGTCTCAGCTCTGAACGCATCTGCATCCAGATCTCGTTGTATTTCCACTCGGGCGGTGCGTCTGCGTCGCCGTAGTGATCGGGCTTGAGGATGAGGTCGCCCGTGGCAAGGAGAACGCGTTTGACTTCGGGGTTTTGTTCGAGCTTGGCACGCATCGCGGCGACGATCAGCTTGTAATGTTCGCCGGGCGTTGCGGAGCGGTATGGAAACTTCTTGCCCTGATACGTTACCCAGTCGATGGCGAGCTTTCTCATATTCTCTTCGGCGAGCGTGCCCGCCTGTTTCGCTTCGAAGGCCGTCATCTGCGCGACTTGGTCGCGCGTATATTTCCAAACTACGGCCTTACCGTCTTTTCCACTCGTCACTCGCCTCTCGTCACTCGTCACTTCTTCCGGATAAAGCATCATCTGCCAAAAGCCCTCGACGCTCGCGTACCGCTTACCCTCCAACTCGAACGGCGTAGCCGCAAAATTCGACAGTATCCCAAGCTCATTCCGCTTCGACAATATGACCTCGCCCGCCTTTGCCTCCTGCGGCAATATCTCCCATTCAGGCTTGTTCGGATCATTGATAGGAGCGAACCAAGAATCAGGATAGGTGGAGCCGATACTACGGAAACGAACCACCTCCATGAGAACTCTGGTTTTGTGTGAATGACTAAATCGATGGAATAACCTTCCGGTAACAACAACACGCCCAGGTTTTCGGAGCTTAAGAGCGTCCCAATATTCGGGTTTCATGGCGATCTGTAATTGTCGTACTCTTTGCTCTGGATTGAAACCGGTCTGATCACGACCAGTCGTACAGATCGAGCGGTCTAATGTAAACATCAACACCTTTTCTTCGTTGCGGTTGTTATACAACCGCAACCTAACATTTCCGGTTAACGAAACGATCGAACCGTAACGCAAGCATTTTTGAGCCTCAATCGTGATAGATAGCGACGCGAGGACTGCAACGATAAGACTAAATCTTCTAATCATTATTCGCTAGCCGCTTCACTACCCTTCGAGTTCATCTCCGCCAGCATCTCACCGAGCTTTTCCAGTTTATCGAGCGGGAGTTCGCGGAGGGTGGTTTGGATGTCGTTTTTCTGTTTGATGAGTGTGCGGAGGGCGTGGGTGTCGTGGACGATGGTTTTGCCGTCCTCGCGCCAGTCGAAAAGGTCGTTCGGCGTGCAGTTGAGCAGCAGGCAGAGGCGTTCGAGGTGGTCGGGCTTGATGTAGCCGAGCTGATAATTGAGCCACGAATGCACCGTCTGAGGCACAAAACCATTCTTGACCAGCCAACGATACGGCTCATCGATCCCGCGTGTCTTTAAGATCCTCTCAAGGTCGAAGTAAAGCATCTCTCATCCTCGCTGAAGAGAAAGATAACATGTTTTTTGAAATGTGAGGAGCTTTTTTCCAATAGTCACGTACGTCGAATCAAATGTGGGGTGTGTGGAATAAAATCTGACGTGTTGTGTTTCAATAGTGAAGTGTTTTTTCTTCATCCTGACGTACTTTTTATCAATTCTTATGACATTTTTCTTAATAATGACGCAATAGGGATAAAAGATGACGTTACGCGAGACAATATTTACACAACTAGAATTAATTCCGCACGATCCGGACGACGTTTTTATTGACTTTCAAATGATCAAGACTGCCGCCTTTGGCTAGATGAACACGCTTTACTATCTCAGTAGTGGCGCTCATCCGATCTGATGAAGATAGGCCCTGCCAAAACCGTATTCGATCAATATGGTCAAAATCCGGTAGTTCCTTGATCAAGCCAAGCTAGATATTAACGGCTCGGTTGATATACGTTTCTTTCTGTTTCTCGAGATCCATATCTTAAATGATCGTCGTAACGATCTCGCGTATGCTGCGCTGCAGCTCGCGGTCATCAGTTATCGGAGAGCAGATCGCGACCTCGGCGGCCGCAACCGGTGCGATGCCTTTGGCGATAAGCTGCGCCGCGTAGATGAGCAGCCGTGTCGAGACGCCTTCCTCGAGGCCGTGCCCGCGAAGGTTGCGCACCTTTTGGCCGATCTTTACGAGGTCGGCCGCGATGCCTTCCTCGATGCCGCCTTCCTTTGCAACGATCTTTGTTTCGGCATCAGCGTCGGGGTAATCGAATTCCATCGCGACGAAACGCTGCCGTGTCGATTGCTTCAGATCCTTTAGGATCGATTGATAGCCGGGATTGTATGAGACGACGAGCATAAATTCATCGGGTGCCTCGATGATAGTGCCGCGTTTTTCGATGGGCAGTCGGCGGCGATCGTCCGTCAAAGGATGAATGATGACGACCGTGTCCTTGCGTGCCTCGACGACCTCGTCCAAATAACAGATCGCTCCCGAGCGTACAGCCGCCGTCAGCGGCCCGTCATGCCAGACCGTCTCCTCGCCTTCGAGCAGGAAACGTCCGACGAGATCGGTAGAAGAAAGATCCTCGTGGCACGCGACCGTTATAAGCGGCCGTCCGAGCCGATGAGCCATATATTCGACAAAACGCGTTTTTCCGCAGCCCGTCGGGCCTTTAAGCAACGCAGGCAGCTTTGCCGCATAGGCCGCCTCGAACAATTCGACCTCGCTGCCGACCGGCAGGTAGAACGGCTCTTCCTTGACCTTGTACTTTTCAACCGCAAGTTCCATAAAACCTGTATTTTATATCATTTGTCGCAGGAAAGCCTTTGCCGCGATAATATCCTGAGTATGGAAAAGGTTCAGATCAGCCTGATCAATGCCGAGAGCGGCGACACGATCGACGATGCCCGCATGATCTTTCGTGAGTACGAACGCTCGCTCGGCATCGACCTGTGCTTTCAGGATTTTGAGAACGAAATGGCGTCGCTGCCGGGCAAATACGCACCGCCCGACGGAAGGCTCATACTTGCATACAAGGGCGGCGAAGTGTTGGGCTGTATCGCGATGCGTAAGATCGGCGACGGTGTTTGTGAGATGAAGAGGTTATATGTGCGCGAGAACGCCCGCGGCACCGGGCTGGGCAGGATGCTTGTCGAAAAGATCATCGCCGAGGCCCGCCTCGCGGGTTACAAAAGGATGCTGCTTGATACTTTTCCGCAAAAAATGGAGGCAGCGGTCGCGTTGTACCGCTCATACGGATTCGAAGAGACCGAACCGTATTACAAAAATCCTTATCCGAACGTCCTCTTTATGGCGAAGAAACTTTAGGCATAAACACCGCCGATGTTCAGGCTGCCCTGAGGAGGAAAGGCCGCCGGCGGTTGCCGGACGGCCTATTCTCGTAATACCCGTACCCGATCATTTGGTCGGTATCTTCTCATCCATCATCGCGGTCTGATAGACGAATGAGGCAACGATGATCGCCATTTGCTTCATATCATCCGCTTGGATGCGGTCATAAACGTCCATATTCGAATGATGCGTACGGGTGCCGTATTCGACATCATCCTGTATGAACTGGAAGCCCGGCAGCCCGATACCGTCAAAGCTGAGGTGATCGGTGCCGCCCGTATTGCTGAGCGTCAGCGTGTTGGCCGCATAGCTCGTGTCCTTGGTCGGGTCAAAGTCCTCCTTCCACCAGGTCGGCCGGCTGAACGGCTCAAGCCATGTGCGGAAGATCGGCCGGACGTTGTTATTGCCCTGCAAATAGACACCGCGGAGCTTGCCCGTACCGTTGTCGATGTTGTAGTAAGCCGACAGTTTGTCGTATTCGGGAAGTTTGGTCAGCGGAAGCGTCGCCGGATTCGGCCCGCCGAAGAATGGCGTATTACCGTCGCCGCGATACCCGAAGTGCTGTTTTACATAAGCACGCGAACCGAGCAAACCCTGCTCCTCACCCGTCCACAGAGCAACCCTGATAGTACGACGCGGCTTTAGGTCGAGAGCTTTTAGTATTCGCACCGCTTCCATCATTACCGCACAACCTGCCGCATTGTCGGTCGCACCAGTGCCTGACTGCCACGAATCAAGATGTCCGCCAAGCATCACGAGCTGATCTTTGAGATCACCGCCCGGCAGCTCTGCGATGGTGTTGTAGTTGTTCAGGTCCTCATCCTGAAACTCGACAGCAAGATCGACGGTCATCGTTACTTTCTGGCCCGCATCGATCATTCTGACCAAGCGATTGTACTGTTCGGCGGCGGCACTGATCTGGATCGGAACGACCGTGCCCTTGTCGTAAAGCCTTGCGGGCGGCCTCGGTTGTTCTCCGGCGGCAGGCGGCGGAGGCTGAACGGCCGTCGCCTGCTGAACAAAGATGGTTCCGCCGTCGCCGCGTCCTGCATCTACCAAGACGGCTGCGCCTTCATCAACCAGAAACCGCATCCTTGCGTTGTTGAACTGCATCATCTGCCCGAAATTCCGCGGCATATTGAACCCGGGAGCCTGTATCAATGCCGGATCCTGGGCATTTGCCATATCGAGAAGCTGTGTGTCGGTCCAACGCGTGGCCTCCGGTGCAAAGTGTGCTTTTAAGTCGCGAATAGGGCCGACCAGCACTATCTTGCCCTTCAGCTTGCCCTTGTACTGTGCAAGCTCCGCTTCATTCTTGGCATCAAAGTGAACGACCTCGCCGGTGTATGCAGTGCTCGTGGGAGCCGCCGGTGCGGCGGCCTTTTTCGATGCCTTTGCTTTAGGGTCAACTGCCGGAGCAGGAAAAAGCGTGTCGGTTCCGGGCGTCCATGCCTTCGGATATGCGATCAGCGGGAACGCCGTCGGGCCGTCAACCATCGCGGAGAATCGTTTCAGTGTCCAGCCGCGGCCGAATGGCCCCCACGCCTCCAAATGTGCGTTCTCGAGGCCCCATTTAGCCATCGTGTCGCGCGTCCATTCATTAGCACGCTTCAAGCCCGGCGATCCCGTAAGCCTCGGGCCGTTCACATCCGACAAGTAGCGGACGATGTCCATTACCTGCGAACGTTTCGTCCCTTCTTCCTTAATGCGGGCGATCACCTCTTTCGGTGCGGCATATATCGATTTTGCGGCCGGGGCCTGCGCAAGCGCGACCGTCGGAAGCAGCATTGCGCAAAGCGAAATTGCGCCTATGAACTTACGTCTAAGCATCGTTTTGGTACTCCTTGAGTGATATCTGTCAAAAGATCAACTAGATTAATACCGTACCGGCGCGGAAAAGGTTTCAAACTATAGTTGACCAGGTTAGCGTGAATGCTGGCGGCACGTTCTTAAGCACAAGCGGACTTCGGCGTGAGTGGCCATAGCGGTTGCGCATAAATTCGCGCAGTTTGATCGCCGGAGGAAGATAGTAGCCATGTGCATACTGGAATATGCGAAGCTCGCAGCCGTCTGCCATAAAAAGTTCCAGTTCCTTGAGGATACTGTCGCTGATCTCCTTCGGCAGCGAAACGAAAGGCAGGCAGCAGACCAGATAACGCACCTTGCCGAGGCCGTGCTGCTTGTGGATCGAGTAAGCTTCGGCGGCGTTGCCGCTGATCACGTTCATATCCGGCAGCGTCTTGTTGATCATCTTTACGAGCCGTTCGTCGAGCTCAAGCCCGAGGTATGATTCGCGATTAGGAATAATGTCGGCAAGGAACCTCGTTATCGCGCCTGTACCGACACCGAGTTCGAGGACAATGTTGTTCTCATCGGGTGTGATACCACGCAGCATCTCGGCCGCAAGCTCCGGCGAGCTGGGCGTTATCGCACCTACCTTTAACGGATTCTTCAGGAACGCATGAATAAAGTGTAGCTTTTCTTTCATTGCCGGACAGCCTGCGGCCGAACCGTTCTGCCGGGTCGCGGCCTATTGTAAAATCGAGCTTATAACGACAGCAATTTTATAACCACAATTATCATTTTGGCAATAACGCGCGTTCAACCTCTTTAGTGTCGGCCATTTCCGGCGGGAACGGTTTCGGGCGTTCATCCGATCCGATCACTTGCCCTTGCGTCTTGCCGCGGTCTTCGAAGCGGATCTGCCGGCCGCCGCCTTTGTCTTCTTTGCAAAAGCATTCGGCACTGCGGCCTCGATCAACGCCTTTACTTGCTCAAGCGTCAAGGCTGCTGCATCTTCTGCCGTAGGGCGTGTGCCGTCCGCCTTTTTTGGAAGTGAAATGGTCTTTTTGCCGAATTTGACGACAGGGCCCCAACGAGCATTTTCAACCGATATCTTCTCATCTTCCCAGCGTTGGATATAGCGATTTGCCTCTTTGCTGACCTTTGCTTCGATAAGTTCGTTCATCTCGGCCTGGGTCAGCTCAGACAGTTGGTAGCGGCGCGGCACGTTGATGAACATACCGTCCCATTTAATGAACGGCCCAAAACGTCCCGTTCCTTTTGTGATCGGCTTGCCGTCATACTCACCGACAGGAGCATCAGCCGCTTTCTTTGCCCTTATGTAGCTTATCGCTTTTTCTGCATCAACTGTCGTCAGGTCTGTGCCGCGCGGTATAGGGACAAATTCATCGCCCCATTTTACGTACGGGCCAAATCGGCCGACGCCAACGGACATATCCTTGCCTTCAAAACTGCCCATCGCAGACTGGAGTTTGAAGAGCGTCAAGGCCTCTTCAAAAGTGATCGTCTCAATACTTTGTCCCGCGGGGATCTTTGCAAACCTCGGCTTTTCTTCATGATCGACGATGCCGATCTGTATTATCGGGCCGTAGCGGGCCATCCGTGCGATCACAGGTTTGCCGCTTTCCGGATCAGTGCCCAGCAGCCGCTCGCCCTTAACACGCTCAGCGGTCTCGATCGTGCTGTCAACGTGTTTTTTGAAAGGGGTGTAAAACTCCTCGATCATCTCATTCCATTGCAGTTTGCCGCCGGCGACCTCGTCAAACTCGCCTTCGATCTTGGCAGTAAAGCCGTAATCCATGATGTCGTCGAAATACTGCTTCAGGAAATCCGTAACGACCAGGCCAAGGTCCGTCGGGAACAGCTTTGATCTTTTCGCACCCGTGGTCTCCGAGCCGTCCTGCTTGCTGATCCGGTCATCTTTTAAGACCAGTATCCTAAAGGGCCGCTGTACGCCGTCCTTATCTCTTTTCTCGATGTAGCCGCGTTTCTGGATAGTGGATATCGTCGGTGCGTACGTTGACGGACGGCCGATGCCAAGCTCCTCAAGTTTCTTTACCAGAGAAGCTTCGGTATATCTCGGCTGGGCACGACTGAACCTTTCCGTTGCCCGCAGCTCGGACAGCGGCAAAAGCTGCCCGACGGCCATCGGCGGCAAAAGCCCCTCTGATGATTCTTCGGGTTCGTCCTCGTCCTTACCTTCCCTATAAACTTTCAGAAAGCCGTCAAATTTCAATACTTCGCCCGATGCGGTCAGTTCTTCCTTATTCGTTGAGATCTCGATGCTGACAGTGGTCTTTTCAAGTTCGGCATCGGCCATTTGTGATGCCATCGTCCGCTTCCAGATGAGTTCGTACAGCTTTTGCCACTCTTCGTCCCGGATGGTTGCGGCGTTCGCGTTGGTGGGGCGAATTGCCTCGTGTGCCTCTTGTGCGGATTCATTCTTGTTCTTGAATTTGCGTGCTTGATGATACTGACTGCCGTAAAGGCTGCTCACCGTATTCGCAATTTCTGCGAGGGCGGTCGAACTCAGGCTTACGCTGTCGGTTCGCATGTAAGTGATATGCCCGTTCTCATAAAGCTTCTGGGCGATAAGCATTGTCTTTGCAACACCGTAACCAAGCTTTCTAGAGGCTTCCTGCTGAAGGGTCGATGTTGTGAACGGCGGAGCGGGCGAGCGCTTGCCCGGCTTTACACGCACATCAGCCACTCTATATTGCGCGCCGGCACAGCTCTGCAGGAACTTTTCCGCATCGTCGGCACTGTCCTGTTTCTTGCCCTCAGCCTTGAAAGTTACCGGCTTCCCCGTAATGTCATTTGCCGTAAAAATGCCTTCGATCTTGAAGTGGCTGACAGGCTGAAATGCGTTGATCTCGCGTTCACGGTCGGCGATAAGGCGTACCGCAACGCTCTGTACGCGTCCGGCACTTAGGCTTTTATTACTTGTGCTGATCTTGCGCCAGAGTACGGGGCTAAGCTCAAAGCCGACTATCCGGTCAAGTACGCGGCGGGCTTGCTGCGCCATTACGAGGTCCATGTTCACCGTACGCGGATTTTTTACAGCCGCCTCGATGGCCGGTTTGGTTATCTCGTGAAAAACGATCCGCTTAGTAACACGCGGATCGAGGCCGAGCACCTCACACAGATGCCAGCTTATGGCTTCGCCCTCGCGGTCTTCGTCAGTTGCGAGCCATACTTCATTCGATCTTTTTGCCAAAGATCTCAGTTCATTCACGACCTTGTATTTTTCTTCAGGAACGATATAACGAGGCTCGAAATCATTTTCGATGTCAATGCCCATTCCTGTTTTTTCCAGGTCGCGGATGTGGCCATAGCAGCTGTTCACCTGAAAATCATTCCCGAGGATCTTTTCTATGGTCTTGGCCTTTGCAGGGCTTTCGACTATTAGCAAATTCTTTGACATAGCTTGGTTCGGTATTTAGCAAAGCCCTTTTTCCGGCAGCTTTGCTATTACTAAACTCTTTTCAATCTTGAAAAAAATAGTCAGAGCAATATATGCTCTGACGTTCTGACTTCTAACACCATATTGTTGCCGCTGTCAATAAGCAACGCGAGTTGACCGGTGTTTCGGACCGGTCCGCATAAATTTCATTTACCATTTCATGGTGCTTTGTCCGCCCGGATCAGATACCCAAGGCCCGCGGCCTCGCCCGAAACTGTGCCTGCCGCATTGCTCAGAATCCTCACGCAGCGTGGTTTCGCAAGTATTCTTCGCCCGAACCTGAAATATGTCAACAGGGGAGTGCTCGTCTCAGCTTCTCCGAGCGTAGTTCTTGCCGGGAAGGACGCGGATCAGATCGCGAAGGTCGAGGCCGACAAGGGCGGAGTTTAGGTCGCCGAACGAGAGTTCGGTGGCTTCGAGCAGCACGTCGATGTGCGTCGGCTCGTCTGCACTGAGGGCTTTCCAGACGGCCTGTTCGTGTTCGTTCATATCGAACGGAAGGCTCGGTGACCGTTCGGCCTCGGTCTGCCGTTCGATCCGCGGCGGCAGTATCGCTGCAGCGATCTCGCTCGGCAGTTCCGCTGCGACGTCCTGCCACTGCTGCACGAGCTTGGCTCCGCTCTTTATAAGATAATTCGTCCCAAAAGAATTGCCTGAAGTGATGTTGCCCGGAATAGCCATTACCTCGCGGCCCTGCTCTGCGGCAAGCCGTGCGGTTATGAGCGAGCCGCTGCGTTCGGATGCCTCAACGATCAGAATGCCGTAGCTTAGGCCGCTGATGATGCGGTTGCGGTAAGGAAAATTGTCCTTCAGCGGCGGTGTGCCGAGCGGGAACTGCGTGATAAGACTGCCGCCCGCAGCAAGTATGTCGCGGCTGAGGCCGTTATTCTCGCGCGGATAGATGCTGTCGAGGCCTGTTCCCATAATGGCGGCCGTACGCCCCTGACCCGCGAGCGCACCGCGATGCGCAGCCGAATCTATCCCGCGTGCAAGCCCCGAAACGATCGTCACGCCGCGTGAAGCAAGGTCGCGTGCGATCATCTCGGCCGCGTTTTGCCCGTAGGTCGAGCAGTTTCGCGAACCGACGATACCGACGCACGGGCCGTCGAGGCACGCCTGCCAATCGCCTTTGACATAAAGCACGGGCGGCGGATCGTCTATCTCGCGAAGCAATGCCGGATAGCTGCCGTCATCGAGTATCAAGACATCGCCGCCAAGCTCACGCACCTGCTGAAGCTCACCTGCCGCACGATCTCGAAACTCATGCTTTATGATGCTGTCAACAGTTTCCGGCCGCAGCCCCATCGACTCGAGCTGTGAGCGCGCGGCACTAAAAACGCCGTCGGGCGAACCAAACCGCTCAAGCAACTTTGTCGCCGCACGCGGCCCGATACCCGGCGTCATATTTAATGCTATCCAGTCCTTCATCCCCGATCTTGCTGACGTGCGGTTGGCGGAGGCGTGTGGGAGTCGAACCCACCTAACGACGCTCTCACGCCGTTACAACGGTTTTGAAGACCGCGCCCATCACCGGACAGGCCGCGCCTCCGCAAAAATCCGGCCGCAGGCCGAAAGCTATTCTGCCGCGCCGTCATCTGCAAGCAGAAGTGTCAGAAGTGTTGCACGCTTTGCGATATCGGCGACCTCGATATACTCATCAAGAGTATGAGCACCGTTACCTGCAACGCCAAGCCCGTCGAGCACCGGAATGCCCATTGCCGCGATGAAATTGCCGTCCGAAGCGCCGCCGACAGACGTTTCACCGAGCGAATAGCCGAACGATGCCGCAAGGCCGCGGGCATGCGCGAACAATGCTGCAACTTCGGGCGTACGCTCGAGCGGCGGGCGATTGATGCCGCCGAGAATATTCAGCTTCACGCTCTCATTCGGGGAGGCGAGCGAGCGGATAGCCGCATCTACACGTTCAGCCTCAACGGCAGCCGCAAAACGTACATCAATATCACACGCGGCAAATTCCGGTATGACGTTGGTCGCCGTTCCGCCGCTGAAGGTCGTAACATTCACGGTGGTACCTGCCGAGGGCATCGCCAAAGCATGTATCTCGCCGACGAGGCCTGCCAGAGCCGCTACGGCATTCGCTCCCTTTTCAGGCTCAAGCCCGGCGTGTGCGGGCGAGCCGTGTGCCTCAATGCGATATACTCCCGTACCTTTGCGGCCTGTTTTTACACATCCGCCGGCAGACGGTTCGAGAACAAAGCAGCGCACCGCCCCCTTTGCTTCGCGCTCGGCGATCGGCCTTCCGGTTTGGCTGCCTACCTCTTCATCGCACGTAAGCACAATGGTTATCGGCGTCGCCGGCATGGTGCCAGATGCGGCAAAATACCGCAACGCCTCGATCATCAGGACGACACCGGCCTTCATATCAAAGATGCCGCAGCCGTAGAACCGCCCGTTCTCGATCCGCGTCGGATTCGCTCCGTTCGAGCCTTTCGGATGAACGGTGTCAGTATGTCCGAGCATCAACGTCCTTCCCGCACCGGCACGCTCGAACGCCCGTATGATCAGATGTTCGCCATCCTTGACCGCTATACGCTCTGCGGTCATATCCGCACCGATGCCGGCCGCCATCTCTTCGACAAGGTCGGCCGCCATGCGGCTCGAGCCCGAGTCGTGCGAAGGTGATTCGACATCAACGAGCCGACCGATCGCATCAACGATCGCCGCTTCGCGTTCGCGAAAGTATTCGAGCACTCCTGCAGCGTCCATTTACTTCGGCGGTGCAGGGCTTGGCTTGGCGAACACTTCGTTGAACAAGGCCGCCATGCGGTAGCCCGCAAGGGCGAGCCGCTTTTCCGATATCTCGAATGCCTTCTTTTTGTAACCGTCCGACGGCAGCGAGAAGAACCGAACCCCTCGATAAACTTCCTGCTGCGAGATTTCGAGGCTTTCCTTTGCCCACTGGCTAAAGTTGTCGGCGGCGAGCTCACCTTTCATCTTGTCGTATGGATACATCTTCATTATCCTTTCGCCTATCGGATCGAGATAGTCGCTGTCGCAGACATCCTTGGTATTCGGCTCATACCGCATGAGGATCGAATCCCAAAACCAGTGAAGGTTCAACTCCTCGGCCCTTGGCGTACCCTTTGGCGTGAGCAGAAAACGGTTGCCGCCTTGGTCACCTTTGGGCGATGAATTAGTCACTCTGCCCGATGCATGCAGCGGCTGGTGTATGTCGCCGATTATGTGTTCAAGCCACGCGATCGCAAGCGCCTTGTCTGCCGATGATGCCGCGGAAGACCGTATGACCTCGCTGAAGTCCTTCAGCTTCTGCAGGGCAAGTCCGTTCGGTGCAAGGTCTGTAACAGGCACGGCCTTGCCGTCCTCCCATTTCCAGAACGTATCGCTGTAATGCCAGCTCGAGTTGTGATATTTCTCTGCCCTGACCTTGAAACGCTTATCACGAACAATGTCGGGCCACGTCGCCGCCGTCATAAAGAAGTCGAGCTGGCGCGACTCGAGCGATCGTGAGCCATAGTTCGCGAAAAAGGTCGCAAGCTGCGAGTCTTCCGGCGCATCGAGCAGTATATTTATCACTGCCGCCCGCGTCTCCGGCGTCATCTGCTGCCACGCAATGTAGGCTGTCGTTTTGTGGCCTGCATCATCCCAGCCGAACGCCGCAGGTGCTGAAATGGTGATCAAAAGGAGAATAACGGTGAATATGTTCGATCGTAGCCGCATAGTTGGTACCTCTCTTGTCGGTCTAATGACTGATATTATCGGAATTATCCGATATTGCGAAATTGTTGGCATTAGTGTTTTTGCTGTCAAGACAACTAAAGTTCGATCTTTCTCATCCCAGAGATGCAAAAAGAACGCGCCGAAGCGTTCTAAGCAATGGAGGGACGCGGAATGCGTCAAAAAATTTCAAAAATGTACGCAGTTTTGGAACAAAATGCCATTGCGAAGCGTCTAATAGATAGGACGCAGGGTGAATTCGGGGCTAAGATCGGGATCTTTGGTAAGGTCTTCGGTTGCTGGCACAAAGAATTGAGCCGCCCATTCACTTCGAAAAGAGTTTCGTATCGTGTTTGCACAGAGTGCGGAGCACGTACAAAGTTTGACATTTCAAACTTCAAAACATCGGGGATCTTTTATTATCCCCCTTCGGTGTCCGCTCGGCCGTAACTTGTGGCGGATTCATAATACCCTGTCTATAATACCTACCAAACAAACCTACCGGGTGCGGACTTACAAAAAAGGCCGCACCCTTTCTCTTAGCTAATAGATAAGATACGCATCATAGACCCAGCCTGTCATGCCTGAATAAGATGCCTGACACCATCGGCCGGGACGTTTTGACCCTTCCATCACAGGGCCGCATACTCCGACGCGGATCGTCGCCCCGTGAGGGATCTTTGCTATACGGTCGCCGATCTGACTGCTCGGCAGCGTCCTGAGGGCTAGAAATCCGTCGCCCGGCGAGTTGACGCGAGCCGTCCGATCCATCGGCAAGCCGCCCGGGCCGGCTGTTGTTGAGTTCGCAGGGCTGCCGTTCTTGCTTTGTTCCTCGATCTGCTTTTGCAGATTCGCGATCTGTTTTTCGAGGTCACTTGCCTTATCGGGCGTGGTGCTTGGGCTTGGATTGGGCGTCGCCGTGTTCGTCGGCGTCGGTGAGGTGTTCTTATTCTGTTCCCCGACACCGAGGCCTGAAAGTTTATCGAGATTGAAATAGATCAATGCCCCGCCTGCCGCAACGACGATCAATCCCAGGACCGCGAGAATTGCCAGCACCGCTAATATCTTCTTACCGCTGCCGGCTTTCTTTTGATGAATCGGCGGCGGCATATTCAGTTGCGGGTCCGATAGCTGCGGTATATCGACGCGCATACGGTCATTCGGGCCGCTAAACACCGTTGCGGTTTCGGCAGTATCGACGAGCGGGGTTCCGTCGGTCAAGCAGTACCGAAGTGTTTCGTCTGTATAGGTCGTATGACAAGCAGGACACTCTCGCATAAACGCCGTCTTGGATGAGTCCTTAGGATATCACAAGACCCTCGGCCGGCTTACACTGCCTTGCTCAGGTCAACGGCAATCGGTTAGAGTTTTTCTAAGTTCGTTGTGAAAGGCTCTGTCCGGCTGGCCGCTGCAGAATTGATCACAGTTCGCCCGTGCATCTGTAATTATGTCCGATCTTTCGGCTGCCGCCGTTGAAAATCAAGAGCTTCGCGAATCTGCGGAACAACGGAAAAGGCCGTCAAAATATGATCCTTCGATCACCGAAGGCCCGCTCGGGCGTGCTGTTTGGAACATCGCTTGGCCCTCGATGCTGACCAATATGATCGGCGGCCTTCAACTGATGGTCGATCACATAATGGTCGGCCATTTGATCGGCTTTCGGGCTAATGCTGCGATCGGCGTCAGTAATCAGATCATTCTGGTCGTAATAGTTTTTGTTGCTTCGATCTTTGCGGGAATGAATGTCCTCGTCGCGCGTTTTGCCGGTGCCCGCAATGAGGAAAAGGTAAACCGAACTGTCTATCATGCATTTCTTACGACAGCCGTCCTGTCCCTTTTCATACTCGCACCGCTTGGATTTCTTCTTTCGCCGTATCTGCTCGACCTCGTGAATGCCGACCCGACGGTCAAAACAGAGGCATTGCCATTTTTGCGGATAACCTTCGCTTTCAACATAGGGCTTCTTATCTTCTTTATGCTGAGCGGAGCACTGCGATCGGCAGGCGATGCCAGAACGCCGATGCAGATCGGAATTGTGATGACCGTCTTGAATATGATCCTCAACATCATCTTCATAAACGGATTCGGCCCTATACCGTCATTCGGTGTCGCCGGTTCGGCAATGGGCTCGGCCATTGCTTCGGGTTCGGTCGGTATCTGGTCTTTGTGGAGCCTCACAACGGGCCGCTGGGTCGTCCGTTTTCCAAGAGGCATCGGTTGGGGGCCGGATTGGCAGATCATACGGCAGCTTTTCCGCTTTGGGCTGCCGACCGGCATTCAAGGTATTGCAATGAATATCGGCGGTGTTATGATGCTGTCATTTGTAGGCTCGCTTGCACAGAGTGCCGCTGCTCAAGCCGCGTTCGCGGTCAGCTATTCACAGCTCTTTTCACTCGTAACATGGACATCCGTCGGGCTTATGGGTGCCGCGGCGGCCGTCGCGGGACAGAACCTCGGTGCAAAAAAGCCCGACCGCACTATATCCGCCGTTAACATTGCGGCAAAATTTGCATCACTCGGCTCGATCTTCGTAGGAATATTCTTTTTCTTCTTTCCGGAACAGCTTCTGTCGATCTTTGGTATGACCGACCCCGAAGCCGTATCGCTCGGAGTACATCTACTGCGTGTCCTCGCATTTTCAGGCCTGTTCGTATCGGTCGCTCTGACGTACACCGGCGGGCTTCAAGGTACCGGTGATACAAAAAGCCCTCTCTACATCTCGATAATTTCGCAGGTCGTCGTGCCGGTGGGCATCTGCCTTGTGATACGAGAATTAGGGACGCTTGCACCGATGCATATCTGGTTGTCGATACTCATCGGCCACGTTATCCGATGTGTAATGAGCGTTGCCATATTCCGACAAGGAAAATGGCGGAATATCAGCGTCGATATACACACGACGCGTGCATAAAAATAGGCCCTTCCGGGCCCATTTTTATCGGATCGTTGTACTTCTCATATTCTGAGCGGCATAACGATATATTTGTAATCGTACGGTGAATCACCGTCGAATGACATCTGTGTCTGAGAGTTCGAGTCTTTGAACTCGAACGCTATCTTGAATGATGATGAGCCGGAGTCGCGTGCCGGAGCAGCGGCCGTACCGCCCGCATCCGCGGCGGCGGCTTCCGGTTCCTCGCCCGCAACTATACCGTCAAGCGTACCGGCGTTATTGAGAAATTCGAGCAGGTATTGCCAATTGAACCCAAGTTGGAACTCCTCGCCCGTATAATCCGCCTGAACGATCTCGCTGCCCTCGCCTTCTTCGCTCGATTGAGCCGAAAGTTCGATCTCGCCGTTGTTCACACGCATTTTTATCGAACGGTTGCGGTCATCCGCCATAAGGCTTACGCGGCGAACGGCCGAACGCATCTCGTCGAGGTCAAAGACAGCCTTTTTATCGTTATCACGAGGCATAACCATCTCGTAATTAGGGAATGTGCCTTGCAATTTTCTGCTGATCAGCAGCCGGCCTTCCATTTCAAAGAACAAGTGGTTCTCATCCTCACCAAAGCTGATGTCGCTCGATGTTTCACGCGAGATCTTCGCAAGTTCGAGCAAAGCCTTTTTTGGCACAAGCGTCTCGATCGTGTCGCCCGAGCTTTTTTCGTCAAGGGCTGTCTCGATATACGCGAGGCGATGGCCGTCGGTAGTTACCATTTTGGCAGTGCCGTTGCCTACGATGAACTTTGCCCCCGAAAGCGTGAAGCGAGACACCTCGTTCGTGATGGCAAAAGCGGTCTTCTGGATAAAGTAATTGAAAACCGATGCCGGCAGCTTCATCGGCGTACTCTTGAACGAAGGCATCTCGGGAAACTGGCTGCGTGCCAGGCCTGCGAGGCGAAAGTTCGCCCTGCCGCAGGTCATCTTGACCCACTCATTATCCTCTTTCTTGAAATGCACATCGCCGGCATCGAGTGCACGGACGATGTCGAAGAGTTTGCGTGCCTGTACGCACATCGCCCCTTTGGTAACGATGTTCGCTTCCACATCACAGCGGATCGTTACATCAAGGTCCGTGCCGACGATCCGTATCTCGTTATCGCCGATCGATTCGATCAGTATGTTGGCGAGCACAGGTATCGTCGTCTTTCGTTCGACAACTCCTTGGATAAATCCGAGTTCGTCCTTGAGTACGCTTTGCTTGATCTTGAATTCCATTTTTGCCTCCTTCGTTCCGATCGCCGATCGGGCCTTTAACTACCAAGAATAATTTATAACAAAGAGATAAAAATCAGTATTAATAGTTCCTGTTAAAATGTTGAAAATGGGTCTAACTCCTTATATTTCTTGCAGTTTTAATTCCACAATACACTGTGGAAAACCTGTGGAAAAGTATGGTATCCAAACGGTACGGCGAAATTTTTGATATTTCCACAGGTTTCTTACCATAGTCTTTTTCATTGACATAGGAAAAGTGGAAAACTTTTCAACAAACCTTTCAAATTCAATTAGTTACAGACGATCATCGCGAGTTTTGCCTGTGGAACGATCTTTGGCCGGCAATGCTGCGAAAAACCGCTAACTAATTGCAAATATTATCAATTAACTCTTCGATCATGTTGTGGAAAACAGGATCGCTCGCCACCATCGAATTTATCTTCTCAAAAGAGTGCATCACGGTAGTATGATGCTTGCCGCCAAGCTCGCGTCCGATCTCAGGATAACTATTCCGCGTGAGACGTTTGCATAGATACATTGCGACTTGGCGAGGTACGGCCACCGATCGCGAATTGTTCTTTGATTTCATCTCTTCGACGGTCATTTTAAAGTGCGACGCGACGGCACGGGCAATACGCTCGATCGTTAGTCCGGCCGGATGCACGGCATCGAGAACGTTCTTCATAGCCTCACGAGCGAGTTGCCGCGTCAGAGGCTCTTTCTTCATCGATGCGATTGCGACGAGGCGTACGAGCGAACCCTCAAGCTCGCGTACGTTGCTGCGTACCTTGCTTGCGATATACATCGCAACGTCGTCAGTAAGTTCGAGCGCATCATGTTCTGCCTTACGTTTCAGGATCGCTACTTTTGTTTCGAGATCAGGCGGCTCGATGTCGGCGATCAGCCCCCATTCAAAACGCGAGTGGAGACGCTCCTGCAGCGTCGGTATCTCACGCGGCGGACAGTCGCTGGAGACAACTATCTGCTTTTGATCGTTATGAAGCGTGTTGAACGTGTGGAAGAACTCCTCCTGCGTTCGCTCCTTTCCGGCGAGGAACTGTACGTCGTCGATCAGCAGTATATCGATAGACCTGTATTTATCGCGAAACAGAGACGTCTTGTCATAGCGGATAGCGTTGATCAGGTCGTTAGTGAACTTCTCGCTCGTAACGTATGCTACTCGAGCTTTCGGATTGCGTGATTGTATGCTGTGGCCGATGGCGTGCATCAGATGAGTCTTGCCGAGCCCGACGCCGCCGTAGATGAACAGAGGATTGTAAGCCGTCCCCGGTGCTTCCGAGACGCTGAGAGCCGCGGCATGAGCGAACTCATTGCTAGACCCGACAACGAATTTATCGAACGTGTACTTTGAATTGAGCGAAGGTTCGAGCGACTCGAAATTAGCGTAGTTCACAACACCGGGCAGCGGTGCGTTCCGAGGGGCGGTCTCAAAGTATATCTCGGCCTCATCGGTATGATCGTTGTCATTGATAACGAACCAGTCAAGCGAGTAGCCTGAAAGGCCGGCCTCCTCCATGGCTTCCTCGATAATGGCGCGATAGTAACGGCAAACCCAGTCCTTTGTATTTTCTGTAGCCGATATCGAGATGGAACGTGCTTTAGGGTTCGACTCGATAAATGTTATCGGCCTGAACCACGTATCGAAGACCTGCTGGCTTAACCTGCTCGAAACCGCGCCGAGCAGGTCGTCCCATACTGATACTTGTGCAAAAGAAAGTTCCAAGTTGATCCTGAATGCCTTTGATATTGGTCGTTATTCGCACCGGCTCACAGACAACCGCAAGCCAAAAACCTCGCTAAGGTTTTTCCAGTAAAAAGCTTCTCTTGCGACGATATGCCCAAGAGTCGCCGAACGGCTATTCACAGCCTTTTCCACAACTATTTCCACAGTATATGAAAATCCGGGAGAAAAACCTAATGTAAAGCATTAACCTTTTTATTATCAACACTTTACAGAACATTAAAGGTTGAAAGCGTGTATCAGACTAACACGAAAAAATGCCTTGTGCAAACGGAATTCCACAGCTTATTTTTGAGTGCTTTAACATGGATTTAACTCTCATTTTAACAAGAACTTGAGTTGCATTCGGTCGAAGCAAGCGTTAACTTTTCAGTGTGTTTAAGCGCTCCGTTTTAAGCAGAAAATTCAATATTTTTTTCGCCCGGTAGAAAGTTTTCAGCAATGCAGGACGAACTCTCGGAACTCAAGAACATCATAACGGATCTCGTTTATATCAGCGAGACGGACTCGGCCTGGGAGGCGTTCGATCTTGGCGGATCGAAGAGCGTTTCGGAAAAGAAAGTAAAGGCTGCGGCCGACAGAGCAAACTCAAAGGCCGTAACAACTGAAGACGCTAAAAAATTCTTTGCACATCTGACGGAGATAAAAGATCACTTCGGTGCTGCGGAACGCAAAGCCGCTAAGAAATATACAGAACTCTACGCTTACCTCAGTAAGAATTTGAGCGGCCTTAAGATCATCAAGGTCGGCGATATTCGAAAGGACATCTTTGCGGTCGGGATCGACCAGCGCGGACACCTGACAGGCGTTAAGACGTACGCCGTCGAGACCTGATCTGCGTCAGTGCGCGTAGAAGTAGAATTGCACCGCCTGAACAAGCCCTATCAAAAACCCGAACAAGGCTCCGAAAGCCTCGATAGTACGCAGGTGCTCACGGGCGACCGACATAACGAGCGATTCGAGTTTTTCGGGCGGATAGCCGCGGATCTTTTCGCGAACCATTCCGCCGACGTCAAAGTCGCGTATCGCGTCGGGAAGCCTTGCGGCGGTAACGGCGATCATCGCATCGGTCAGTGATTCGGAGAGTGCCCGCAGCTTTTCTTCCGGCATCAGCTCGCCGAGTTTGCCCAGCGGGGCGGCGAGCATACGTTCGATCTGCAGGCCGATGAGTTCGTTGATGGCATTGAGCGTATCATCGCGATTAAGAACATCGATGAGGCCGCGTGCGAGCATTTGTTTGAGCTTGGCTTCGGCATCGGGGTGTGCGATCTGAAGCACCGCATCGATACTGTGCGGCCGCAGTTTTTCAATAACGCCGTTGATATAACGCGAAACTCCCGTGACAGTCTCTTCGTTGCGGAGCAGCGAAAGCACGGCCATTGTGATCTGTTCCTTGAGCCGCGACAGTTGCTGCGGGTCGAGCGTGCCGATGATGACGGGCAGCGGCTTTTCCAATGCGTTGTCGATCGTCGTGTCGATGAATGCCCGTGCTTCCTCGGCGAATGACGCCGTACGGAGGGTTTCTTCGATCCGCTTCGGAAAGCTCTCGTTGACAAGCTCATCGACCTCATCCAGCAGGTTCTCACGCGAGACGAATATTTTCTTGAAGAACGAAAGGTTCTCGTAATAATCATGCACCTCGTGCTTGATCAGAGCGCTGATCTGCGAGCGTGTGCGTTCGGCGGCCGCAAGGTCGGTGATCTGGCGGATCGCCGGTTCGATCTGCTCGCCAGCCTTTTCCTTTAGCAAGGCAACGGCATCCGGAGTGAACATCGTGCCTATGGGCGTGTCTGAAGTCAGCAGGCCGTCAAGCCGGCGGCTGATCAGATCGCGGACGCTGTCCTCGAAGATCTTGGAATTGACGCCTGACCGAAGCCGCCCGTCGATGAATCGGATCAGATCGGCAAACGATCCGTCATCTACCACTTCGGCTATGCGTTTGCCGAGGAACTCATCAACTCGGTGCGTAACAAAACGCCCGATCGCAGCCGTTGACCCCTCGCTTGAAATGACCGTGCGTATATGATCGGCGAGTTTGTATTGCAGGGCAGCGACCATCTCCAGCAGCGGCGTGCGAAGGCTTGCCGGCAGCATCTCGATAAGCGACGGTTGATCCTCGGACAAAAGACCGTTCAGATACGAATCGACGACCGCGCGCAGTTTCGTCCGTAGGAGATCCTTTGCGATAAGGTGTTCGTGTATCGTATCTGACGTGATGAGTTCGTTGCCGACGGCCTTGCCGATAGCATTTGCGAGGCGTTCGCGGTGCCGCGGGATCATTCCCTGCGGAAATATCGTGATGCCGAAGAACTTCACGGGATGACGGGGCCGAAACAGCATTCTTACCGCAAGCCATGCGCCGCCGTAGCCGTGAATCGTCGCAAACGCGATGAGGAGGCCCATTTGGAGCCAGATATTTTTCAGGAACGGTGCGACGAGATCGTGGATGTCAGCGAGAATTTCCATCGAGCACCAATTAGAAAGCAGGGCAAAACCCGAGCGAACGGTGAATTCTGCCTAAAACACCTGGAAGCCTTTCGAGCGAAGACAAAAATCCGAGAACTCCGTGAGCCACTCACGATCGACGCTGTAGTTCTTCCACTGATCATCGTGATCGCGGTGAAGCGTCATATCGTCGGGAGCATCAGTAACGCTCAGGTCGGCAAAGATACGACTTCCTGCAGGCACTTTCGGAAGGATCTCCGAGCGGATCCTCGACCCGATCTCGTGAGCATCGTCGCGCGAGACCTTAACGCCCGTAGCGTTATAGCCCATTTGCTTGAGCGATCCTTCGCTGAGGACGTCCAGGCTGCGAATGATCTCGACCGCCGCCTTCCAGTGCCATACGTTGGCATAAAACTCAAAGTTCTCGCTGCCCATGTCCGTCAATGTAAAGCTCATCTTCTCTTCCTGTAAAAATGCTAAACGCGAAGTGCTCATTCGGTCAATGAGTTTCGGTACTAAAAGCGATATTATTTGCTGTCCGTTCGATGAGAGTCTCCTGCGTGATGCCGGATCGGAGGATAACACCAATGAAAGAAATAGACATTATGTAATACATTCGATAAAATGTAATACATGAAATATGAGTCGACGATCACCAGCAAAGGAACGATAACCATTGCGGCTCCTATTAGAGAAGCTCTCGGTCTAACACCGGGTAGGAAGGTTCGGCTGTCGCTTATGAAGGATCGACGGATCTTGCTGGAACCGGCGATCTCGGTGGACGAATTCATCAAGTTTCGCGACGAAGTGTTGAGCAAATTGCCCGAAACACCTCGCCTCTCGCAAGCAGAGATCGACGCAGCCAAATTGAAAGCGAAATCACAAGAATACAGACGGAGGAACAAGCCGAGTGATCAGCCTCGACACAAACGTCGTTCTACACCTTCTGTTAGGTGATGTACCGGTTCAGGCGGCCAAGGTCGCGGAGCTTTTGCGAAAAGAGAAATGCTATCTCACGGACGCCGTAGCGGTCGAGGTCGTGTATGTGCTTGAAAAGGTTTACGAGCATCCGCGGTCATATATCACAGCCTTGCTGAGGAAGCTGCTGGCCATCGACAATCTGCAATGCAGCGAGTTTGTTTTCATCGAGGTGTTAGATCTTTATTTAAAGCGGCCGTCGCTATCGATCATCGATTGCTACGCAGCTGTGGAGGCGGGAACAACCGCCAACCACCTTGCCACGTTCGATGCAAAATTGCTCAAGCATGGCGGTGATCACGTGGTTATAGTTTGAAGTCATGCAACCAATCTCATACGCCGATGCAGGCGTTTCGATAGACAATGCGAACCAGGCGGTCGCGAAGATCCGCGAGTACGCACGTTCAACATTCAACGAGCGTACACTGACCGAGATCGGCAGCTTCGGCGGGATGTTCGCGGGTGCTTTCCCTGATATGGCCGAGCCGATCTTGGTCGCCTCGGCGGACGGTGTTGGGACGAAGCTCAAGATCGCCTTCGAGACGGGCATACACAATACGGTCGGCGCCGACCTCGTGAACCATTGCGTCAACGACATTCTCGTCCAAGGTGCGCGGCCGCTCTTCTTCCTCGATTATTTTGCGACCGGAAAACTCGAACCCGAAGTAACGGCGTCTGTCGTCGAGGGAATGGCTCGTGCCTGCCGCGAGAACGGCTGTGTCCTGCTCGGCGGCGAAACGGCCGAGATGCCGTCAATGTACGCGGACGGTGAATATGACCTCGCGGGGTTTATCGTCGGTGTCGTCGATAAAGCAAAGGTCATCGACGGCAAGTCGATCGTGCCCGGCGATGTCGTGCTTGGCCTGCCATCGACGGGCCTGCAGACGAACGGATATTCACTCGCCCGCAAGCTATTCTTTGAGGTCGGCGGCTACAAGGTTGATTCCTACATTGACGAATTAGGTTCCACGGTCGGCGAGGCACTGCTAGCGACGCACTCATCGTTCCTGCCGCAGATCGGCCCGTTGCTGGATAAGAAATTCGTTGCGGACGACGGTACCGCCGCCCCGCTGATCAAAGGCCTTGCGCACATCACCGGCGGCGGCTTCCTCGAGAACATTCCGCGAATCCTGCCCGAAGGCGTCGGCGTCGAGATCGACCGCGGCTCCTGGCCCGAACCGCCCATCTTCGGCCTAATGCAACGCCTCGGCAACGTCTCAGACACCGAAATGTTCCGCACCTTCAACATGGGCATCGGCATGATCGTCGTTTGCTCGGAAAACTGTGGTTCGGAAATTCAAAAGGCCGCTAACGCATTGGTTATCGGAAAAGTGACGACCGGAGATAAGGCGGTTGTGATAAGATGAACGCATGGATTACCGAGAGATCATAACGATCGAGCCCGGCAAACGGAGCGGAAAACCGTGCATTCGCGGGATGCGCATTACGGTTCAGGACGTGCTCGAATATCTCGCGGGTGGAATGACGGAGGGAGAAATTCTGTCTGATTTTCCTGAACTCACCCGTGAAGACATCCGTGCCTGCATTGCTTTTGCCGCAAACCGCGAACGTCAATTAGCGGTCGCTCAGCAATATGAAATTGTTGCTTGATCAAAATCTCTCACGAAAGATCGTCAAGCAGATCGACGAGATCTATCCCGACAGCACCCACATTGCTCTTGTATTGTCAGAAACAAGTTCAGATCAGGATATTCGGTCAAGAGGAAGAAGGAAGAGGTTCTTCGAAAGAAGGGGAAGCTGGAATGCGAAGTATGCGGATTCAATTTCAAAGCCGAGTACGGCGAGATTGGTGAAGGATTTTGCGAAGTTCATCACTTATTGCCACTTGCTCAATCAAACAAGGGTCGTCGCACATTGCTATCTGACCTTGCGATAATTTGCTCGAACTGTCATCGAATGATCCACAAGACAAAGCCTATTAAGGGCATAAAGGCGTTCCGACGAATGCTAGGAAAAGGATAGGATCGGCTTTGCGGGACGCGTGAAGCTAGTAGTGGAATCTCGCCTGAAGAAAATTGATCTTCTCATCAGATACGCGATACACGATCCGGTGTTCTTTGGTTATGCGCCGCGACCAGATGTTGGCGCCGATATGACGCATTGGTTCCGGTTTGCCGATCCCGGTGAAAGGGTCGCGCAACACGGCCTCAACCAAGCTGAAAATGCGGATCAGGGTTTTACGATCGGTCTCAGCCCAATAGCGAAGGTCATCCCGGAATTCGGGTTCGAAAACCGAATCGCGACCCTTACTTCCGCTTGTCATTCTCGATCCCGAATTCTTTCCTAAGTTCGTCAATGGAAGTGGGCTTGGTCGTTCCTGCCTCTGCCCTTTCGATGGCACTCATTAGACGCCGTGCATTCTTTGGAGAGCGCAGTAAGTATAAGCTTTCAAGGACACTGTTCAACTCGTCGGCGCTGATCACCGCAACCTTTTCGTGGCCGCGTCGATTTATGACCACTACTTCGCGGTTGTCCGTGACCCGGTCGAGTAGTGACGCTAAATTGTTCCTGGCTTCGCTGTAGCTGATCTCTAATGACATAATTCTTCCCCAAACCTGTACAGTATTATTGTACGTTTAATCGATGATGTCAATGAAAAGAAGTATCGCGTCGAGCTTGGCCGGATGCATGATCTATTGGCAAGGTCGTGTCAGGTGACGGTTGACCGAAGTCTAATAATAAGTCAGTTTCCGATACAAGGCCTCGCGTGGCTTAAGTACAGGCCCGGTTGTATCGTCTGCTGCGAAAACTATCCGTTTCGTCCAGTTTCCTTTCGCATCAAACCTCAGATATTTATAAGTTTCCTTACCGTTAGGTTTATCGGTTGCGACGTCGTACGCGATCATCTCTATCTCGTTTCCCTTATCATCGAGCTTATAGATGTATTTCTGGTTCAGGGAGCCGTCGTCAGAATAGACGAGTTTTTCTCTCTGACCTGGCTTATAGTTATAGACGTACCTTAGCCATAGATCGCCGTTGCTTTGAATCATCGCCTTTTCTGATACATTTCCGTCGTTGTCATATTTGTATGTGAATTTGTAGTCAAATCGCGGGTCAAAGGGTTTTTGTGGTGTCTTCTCCGGATCAGGCATCGCGGTGATCTTATTCGGATTAGCAACGTCCTGATAGATCGAAACCTTTTCGCCGTCAATTCGGCTATAAATTACTGAATCAAACAAATCTCCGGTTAGGTAATCATAACTTTTCCAGGTCAAACGATTGCCGGCCTTATCGTAGGTATATTCACTCGCGCTTCTGCGTTTGGTTTCAACCAATTTGCGAGAGACCCTTTTTAGGTCGGCCCTTTCAGTAAATACAGATTTGACCAAACCCTTCAAGCCGTCGGTTTCTCTGTCCGTTTTCTGTTTTTGGGCAAGGCCAGAGATAGCAAGCAGTAGCACGAATGCGACCGGCGCAGTCAGGAGTCTTATCGTTTGTAAATACATACCTTTTGTTTCGGCGATCAATGTATCAGCCATCGGCCGATATCTTAACTCTTCACGATCCATAACCTCGAGAAGACCTAATACAGGTCCAATGTTACGGCCAAACGCGAACCAATGCTAACGGCGGCATACGACGAGTTTGTAATGTGACGGTTTCGTATATAATTTCCTAGATGAGAAAACGAATACTACTCGCGGTCTTGCTCCTGTTCGTCGTGTCGGCGACTGCTTATTCACAGACTGCGGAGCAACATTTCAAAACGGGCCTTCAGCACTACAAGAACAAGGATTATGCTCGGGCCATCGTGAGTTTCACGACGGCGTTGCAGTCTGTGCAGAACTCGGCGGCTCTCTGGTTCAACCGTGGTCAGGCATACTACTTCTCTGGGAACTATGACGCAGCGATCTCGGATTACTCGCGAAGTCTCGCGATCGATCCTCGAAACGTAGATGCGTTATTCCAGCGAGGGCTTTCGAAGAGCAAGCTCGGGCGACATCGTGATGCGGTCGCCGATTACACTTCCGCGATCGCGATCAATCCGGCGGATGCGACGATCTGGTACAACCGAGGCATCTCATACAAGGATCAGGGGCTTTATCAGGACGCGTTGAACGATTACTCGACGGCAATAAGGCTCGTGCCAAGATATGCCAAGGCCTATATGAATCGGGGTGCGGTGTACTACGTGTTGAAAAAGTGGCCCGAAGCGTTGGCAGATGCGAACAAGTCGATCGAACTCGATCCGTCCGAGCTGGAGGCGTGGAACAACCGAGCCGTCGTGTATTCGAGTTCGGGTTCACCGGACCTCGCTATCGCCGATCTGAACTATGTGATATCCAAGGACCCGAGCCGAGAGAAGGCATTTCTCGACCGCGGCATCGCATACTATCGTAAAAAGCAGATCGATACGGCGATCGAAGACCTTTCGGCCGCGATCTCTCTGAATCCAAAGTACTTTCAGGCGTACCTGATGCGCGGTGCTATCTGCTTGGAGATAAAACGATATGCCCAGGCACGAGCCGATGCAGAGAAGGTTCTCGCGATCGTTCCCGGTAACGAGCTTGCTACCCGGATCCTCAACCGACTCAAGGCTTTGGGTAAGTAACAATAACCTCCCACTAAGGGCCTCTCAGGGGTTGTTGGGCAGCGGCAGGCCGTGGAGACGTAAGAAAGAAAGCCTGTCCCAATAACCGCGTTGGAACACGATAAGGCCGTCGATGATGTGGAAAAAACCGCAACCGCGAAGCCCGAGCGGATCACGCCATTCAAGGATCACCCATTCTCCGTCTTCGAAAATACTCTCGACCTCGCAGACCATTGTTGCTGAAGCAAAGACCTGACAGCGTTATCGAGACGCGGAATTCTAAGACGGCTCTTTTTTGCGGTAATCTGCAGGTCTTAGATCGCCGCTTTCGCTGCGGATGTAGGTTTCGGCACCTGCTACGATGTCGGTGTTTTGGGCTGAGGCACACAGCCAAAAGCCGTCCCTCTTGCGAACGACAAAGGTAAATACTGTTTGCCTGATCCCGGCGTCCTTTTCGATAGGGGTTTGTCCGGCTAGGGTCATCCTGACGTGAAGCACCGCGACATCATCGGCCAGCAGTTTGGTCTTAATACGGCCGGACCTTAGCGTCGAATCCTTGAAGATGACCTTGAGTCCGTAATCGTGAGCCTTGAAAATAGAGCGGCGATCTTCCCACCAAAACCCGACCACATTGACAAAGTCAGCCTCTTCTTCGAAGAGTTCGGCCAAGAGGTCCGCCCGTCGGTTGTTCCAGTTTTCGACAAATAGCCTTGGAATATCTTCGGGGCGTTCGGCTTTGTTCATATCAGTTGTGAGTACATCGACCGATGTCGTGCCGGGATCAAAGCGAGGCCGCGAGTGAGTATGAGACTTCGTTCGTGGCCGGTTAAAATTTGAGCGGTCGTCACGGTGCTGTTACGAGATGTTCGAGTGAGTCTTCACCCAATCGACGTACCTGTCCATCCAGGCCTGGAGAAACGGTTTGCTTGCTTCGCCGATATTGCCTTCGTCATCGAACAACCCGTCCTTTGCGTGTATGAAGGCTTCAGGCTGTCCCATCGTGGGAACATCGAGATACGCGAGACTGTTGCGAAGATGCTGTTGTGCGAGCGCGGTGCCGATACTTCCGATCGAAACGCCGAGCACCCCGGCAGGCTTGCCGGCCCAAGAGTTCTGCCCATATGGGCGCGAGGCATGGTCGATCGCGTTCTTGAGAACGCCCGGCATTGACCGGTTGTATTCGGGCGTGACAAAGATCAGGCCGTCGGCAGCCGAGATCTGCTCCTTCAGCCGCTTGACCGGATCTGCCTGATCGTCGTCATCATCCTGATCGTAAAGCGGCAAATCGCCGATCTCGACCTGGTTGAACACAAAATCGGCAGGCCCAAGCTTGCAAACGGCACTGGCCAATTTGCGGTTCAGAGACTCTTTTCGAAGGCTGCCTACAATAACGGCAATTTGTTTTTGACTCATGATCGACCCCCTTGTGTGGCTGTTGACAGGAGCCTCGCTTAAGCGACGACATCCCCTCTCTTTAAGAAATCACAAGCCGACGCAATCTTCAAGCGCGATGCGGTTTTACAGGCTACCATGCGATCGGGAGCTGTTGGTTGTAGAATGTGATGCGGCAATGAAAATAGGGATACTCATTTCCGGGCGTGGGTCGAATATGGCGGCGATCGCGGATGCGGTGGCGAGCGGCGAGATCGCGGGGGCATCGTTCACCGTCGAAGCCGAACGCGCCGGTAAGGTGGCCTTCTGCCTCGGGGCCGAGGCGTTCGGAAAGCAGATTCCTTGCGCCGAAATAGCGGCTGCCTATAACGCAGTCAATTTACAGAACTGAGTTGTGCCGTTCGAGATCAGGCAGGCGTCCTCGAGGTTCGGTCTGTGAGTTTGCTCGGCCATAATGCCCAAGCCATTGCGACGGCGGGCGGTACCAGCATCGCCGGTATTGACCAGAACGGTAAGGACCACGCCTCGCGTATTTCCGGTGCAACGCCAAGGTAATATGCGGTGAAAGCGGATAGCGCGATCGCTCGAAATAGCGTCCGTTCTTTCAACCGACGTCGCAGCACGAAGAATGCGGCCCATGAGACGACGAATCCGGCGGCCATCCATCCGTAAACCGCGCCGGCCAATCTGAGAAGATCTGATCCTTGCGCGCCGGTTCCTGCGAAAAATGCGTGCTCGATGTCGCAGACATTCAAAAGATCTAAAAGGAAATAGGCCGCTACGAACCCCGGAAATCCCATAGCAATGTTCGCCGTCAATGAGCTTCGATGCAGTTCACTGTGGCTGTTTTCAGGAACCAGACGTTGGCAGCTCGGGATGCATGCCGAGCAATCGGTACATTTCTCAGGTCGGTTCTTGTCAAGGGCGAACTGGCCGTACAGAACCTCGATCGGACGTATGGGGCACGCTCCGACGCACCATCCGCTAAGCGACTTAAAAAGAAAGCCTGCCGCAAGGACAACGGCAAGGATGGCCAAAGCTGTCCAGAATGTTGCCCAACCTACCGAGTTGAAAAACAGATGGCGGGTGGGAATGCCGGCAATCATCAGGACCCAGCCGAATGCCTGAAGTTTGGCGGTAATGCGAGGCGACAGGCGGCGATGCGGGTTTTGGCCAAAACGATGACTGAACGTTTGTACAGTAGATATTGGACAAATGCTGACCCACGCGTTCGGCGCCACGAGCAGGATCATCGGCGCGAGCGGGATCGTTGCGAACCAGAGCAGCCGCAATCCCAGCGATGGCTCAGAGTAGATAAGGGCCATTTCGACGATGAATACGACGAACGCGAGTACCATCGAGATCCGCAGAAGCCGTTGGACAGGTAATGGATAAATGCGATCAATGATCTTTGCGTTGGTTACGGACATGGATGCCTCCAAAGATGTGTTTAGACGGAGGGAACTTTGTTTACTTCTGACAAAGTTCGGTTAAGGCACCTGCGCATCGCATTCGGTTGCCTTCCCAAAGCCAAATGTTGAGATTAAGACGCACCGATGCTCCGTTTCGGTCTTAATAATATTCGTTAAATGATCGCGTCGAGGCCAAAAGTTGTAAGGCAGGATCTCTGCTATGTGTTTAATGTCGAATGTAAAGATTCGAGACCTTAGTATTGACGGCCGCGCCGTTGAACGCTAAATACATAATGTTATTTGATGAATTCGGTTAGACTGTTGTCAGTTTAGTAGTCGACTGACAATGGCTGTAATTGGCGTTTATGGGATCAATGATTCGCCTATTTAAGAACCCGCTCGGTATTGCCTTCGCGTTTGCGGCATTAAAGGTCGTGCTTTATCTGATCGCCGGCGCGAATTACGGGTACTTCCGTGACGAACTCTATTTTCTTGCCTGTACCGAACATCTTGCGTGGGGCTATCCCGATCATGCTCCGCTGAGCATCTTTATTGCGTGGGCGGGCCGAGGCATTTTCGGCGATTCGCTCTATGCGATCCACTTGCTGCCCACGCTCGGCGGCGCATTGAAGATCATCCTAACCGGCCTCATCGTGCGCGAGCTGGGCGGCCGTCATTTTGGGATGCTCCTTGCGTGCCTCTGTGTTCTTGCCGCACCGGTTTACCTCAGCATCGATATGATGTTGTCAATGAACGTGTACGAACCGATCTTCTGGATGGGATGTGTTCTAAGTTACATCTGGACGGTCAAGCGTGAAGATCCGCGATTCTGGCTGCTGTTCGGGGCGTTTGCCGGCTTAGGCGTGATGAACAAGCACTCGCTGATCTTCTTCGGAGCCGCGTTCGTCATCGGGATAATGGCGACGAGGGATCGACGGGCATTCGCGAACGGATACTTTTGGCTCGGCGGTGTCCTGGCATTCGCTCTTTTTCTGCCGAATCTCATCTGGGAGTATAAAAATGACTGGGCGACGTTGGAATTACTGAGGAACGTACAGGAAAGCGGAAAGAACGTTTTGCTTTCGCCGCTCGAATTCATTTGGCAGCAGGTCTTCATACTTCTTCCGCTCAGCGCGGTAGTCTGGCTTGCGGGGCTTTGGTACTTTCTCGCGGATCGCGACGGCAAGCGGTTTCGGACCATCGGCATCCTATATTTGGTCACGCTCGTGCTGATGATCGTCCTCAAGGCAAAGAACTATTACCTCGTACCGGTCTATCCGGTCTTGTTTGCGGCTGGCGGCGTGCTCTGGGAATCCGCGGCGTCGCGTTTTCGGTTCGGCAAGACCGCGATCGTCGGTTACGCCGTACTCGTATTCGCAGTTGCCGCACTATTTGCGCCGATCGCCGTACCTCTGCTGCCGCCGGAGGCCTTCATTGCCTATCAAGCGAGTTTGGGCATCGCACCGCCAAAGACGGAGGTCGGGCATAGCGGCCCGATGCCGCAGTACTTCGGCGACCGCTTCGGTTGGGAGGAGATGGCTGAAGCGACGGCCGCGGTGTATGATTCCCTGCCGGAGGCCGAGCGTCAGAAGGCTGCGATCTTGACGGAAAACTATGGCCAGGCCGGAGCCATCGACTTCTTCGGGCGCAAATCCGGATTGCCAACTGCTATAAGTGGCCATCAAAGCTACTACCTTTGGGGGCCGCGGGATTATGATGGCTCTGTTGTGGTGATCTTGGGTTCGAAAAAGGAGGATGTCGAAAGTTCGTGTGATACCGTCGAGGAGCGAACGCCCGTCGGCCATCCATACGCAATGCCGACAGAACATTTCAACATCCTTGTTTGCCGCGGAACAAAGGAGCCGTTGTCTCGGCTTTGGCCCAAATTGAAGCATTGGAATTGATGAACATTGGAATTTTGATATCGGGGCGTGGGTCGAATATGGCGGCGATCGCGGATGCGGTGGCGAGCGGCGAGATCGCGGATTCGCGGGTCGCGGTCGTTGTAAGCGACAGGGCGGATGCGGCGGGCTTGGCGAAGGCGATGGAACGCGGCATCGAGACAGTCGTTGTCGAAAGGCGAGGGCGAACGCGGGCCGAACACGATGCCGAGATCGGCGATGAACTGGAGAAGCGCGGCGTCGAGCTTGTCTGCCTCGCGGGGTATATGCGACTATTGTCGCCGGAATTCGTAAGGCGCTTTGCGGGCAAGATCGTGAATATTCATCCGAGCCTGCTTCCGGCGTTTCCGGGCCTCGACGCACAAAAACAGGCATTTGACGCCGGCGTGAAGGCCACAGGCTGCACGGTCCATTACGTCGATGAACTGCTCGACCACGGCCCGACGATCTTGCAGTGTGAAGTGCCGCGGCTTGAGGACGATACCGTCGCGTCTCTTACGGCACGGATCCTCGAACAGGAACACGGGCTTTATATCGCGGCGCTGAAAAAGTTGCAGAATACGGGTGGATAAATGGAGTTAAGGATACTTGACCTGGCCGAAAAGGCCGACGAACTGTTCGCTTCGGATGATTGCCAAGCCATTTTTGCGATGTACGAGGACTTTTATCCGACGATCGGCTTTGTTCCGCCGTGGGTCGGATATTTCGTCGTGCGGGACGGCCTCGTGGTCGGCTGCTGCGGTTTTGTAGGACAGCCGCAGGACGGAAAGGTTGAGGTCGCTTATGCGACGTTCAAAGAGTTCGAAGGCCGCGGGATCGCATCCTTTTCATGCAGTGAACTACTAAAGATCGCATACGCCAACGACCCGTCACTGATGGTAACGGCAAAGACGGCTCCGGAAGAGAACGCCTCCGTCGCGATCCTGCGCAAGAACGGATTCATTTATTCCGGAATAGTTCAAGATCACGAGATCGGCAACGCGTGGCTTTGGATCCACGATAAAGACGGCCAACGCACGTTTGACGTGAATTGACGTTTGAGATCGGCTTCCGCAGATCATGCGTTCGGGCGGTCAGGTTTACGAATCGCCGTCAACGAGTGATTCGAAATGGAGTTGTGTCATATCGCCGTCGTGGTTCATAAACTCCATCGTATTCTCGCTGCCGTCGGTATCGTATTGCACGGTGATACCGTGCACATCGTTGATCTCGTCGGTCTCAAGGCGGCGGCCGCTCGCGGCCTCATAGCTGCGTTCGACGGTTACGCGGTGGCCGTTCAGTGCGGCGCGTTCAAACACGCCCTCGGCACTTTCTTCCTCGGTTTGGCCGCTCTGTTCAAAGAGATCAAAGCGTGCACGCCGCCCGCGGTTCCGCTCGCTGAATTCCGCCAAAAAATCTTCCCATTCCGATGGTTCGATGATTCTTCTCTCAGTCATATTGGACTCCTTCGCGCTTACGCGCGCGGCGCTCGCTCCCCAAACTCACAAGTTATTGTGGCCGCGGCCGCTGTTCCTATAAAAAATATACACCATATCGCGGCGGTTGGTAAGGCGAACCGGAAATGAGCTAAGTGCCCATTTTTACGCGCTTTGCTTTGACATCCGGGCGGCATTTCAATAAACTTTGAGTTTTCACTTTCGAGTGAATTTCATGGAGAGCAATTATGCCGAAGAGAACATATCAGCCAAACAATCGTCGCCGCGCCAAAAAGCACGGCTTTCGCGCCCGCATGGCGACGAAGAACGGCCGAGCCGTACTCAAGCGCCGCCGCGCGAAGGGCCGCAAGCGATTAACGGTACATCACTATTAGGTTTTTCGTTACCGAAGGAGGCTCGGCTCGCTAAGCGCGCCGAGTTTCTTCGCGTTTACGAACAAGGCGAGCGTGTCGAAGGCCGTTTTATGACGGTTTTTGTTTTGCCCAACAAACGAGCATCACATCGTATCGGTGTTACCGCAACGAAAAAGGCGATCGGCAAGGCACACGACCGCAATCGTGCGAAGCGGCTGCTTCGCGAGGCATTTCGCCTCAGCCGAGCGGAATTGAGCAAGGCGGCGCCGAATTCTGATTGGGTTTTGAACGCAAGGCGTTCGCTGCTTTACACAAAGCTCGACAAGCCTTTAGCGGAATTTCGTGCGATCGTTGCAAAGCTCTCGCAACGCAGTGAAAGCTCAGATCGTAACGGTTAGATAATGAAGTTTCTCGTCATCGACATATTGGGCGTTTACAAGGCGATGGTGTCGCCATTCTTACCGCCTGCGTGCCGTTTCGAGCCGACATGCTCCGAATACGCAAGCCAGGCAGTGGCGAAGTACGGCGTTATAAAAGGGGTTTGGATGGGCGCAAAGCGCATCTTGCGGTGCCAACCGCTCTGTAGGGGCGGGCACGACCCGGTCAAATAATGGAAGATAATAACAATACCGGCAACGCCGGCCGCTTCATGATCGCTGCGGCACTTTCTATGGCTGTTCTTTTCGGTTGGCAATACTTTTTTGCTCCGAAGCAGACGCCTCAGCCACAGAATACAGAGGTGGCCGCTACGGTTACGCCGACGCCCGCCGCCGTTCCGACGCCCGGGTCAAAACCGGTCGAACCGCCAACGGCAAACGAAGCATCGGCGCGTACGTTAACGGTCAAGACGCCGCTTTACGAGGTTATTCTCGATTCAAAGGGAGCCGTTGCCACAAGCTGGATCATCCTCCGCAACAAAACGCCGAAGGCTGACAGCCAAGTTTACGCCGATGGTTCGACGCTTGCGGATGAAAAGCCTTTGCAGCTAATTTCGCCCGAAGGCCTTGCTCGCGACCCGCGTGAACTGCCTTTCCGCCTCGTTACCGATGACGCCAACCTGACAGCCGCTGCGAACGGCCGCAATTATCAGATCTCGGTGCCGGAAAATGAGATAACGCTGACCGGCAGCGAAGAGCGAAGGATCGACTTTACATTAACTGATCCTTCGGGAGCAGAAGTAAAGAAAAGCTTTGTTTTCCGAGCTGACGGATATGTTTCCGACCTTGCGGTCACAATGACGGCGAATGGCCGGACGGTGCCGAACGTGAGGTTGCTCATCGGCCCCAGCATCGGCGACCATGCGATAAATAACCATAACTTCTACCATATCGAACCGGAGGCGGTCGTATCGGTCAACGGTGATATCAAACGCCACCAGGGCGGCTATGCGTTCACCTATGATGCGGCCGGCAATGCCGTATTGTCCGACAGCGGCACGATCAATTGGGCGGGCGTTGCCGATGCGTATTTCGCAATGGCGGCGATCCCGGCATCACCGGCACAAGCCGTTGAGTATCACGCCTTTAAGTACGACGTTGATACAAGGCCCTTTTACAGCAGCCTTTTCAGTTGGGTCATGCGTAATCCTTCGACAAAGGAGACGCGCCACCTTGTTACCACATATTTGCCCATTTCTGCGGACGGCTCGGTAACACGCATCTTCACCGGCACAAAGGATTATTTCCTGCTGTCATCGCTCAGCCCGTCGCTTACAAAGGATGTAGGCCGTCCGGTCGAGCTGACGAATCTTATAAACTTCAGCAACTATTGGTGGCTCCGCTGGGCAACGCGTCCGCTGGCGATCCCGATCCTTTACGCACTCAATTTCTTCAATATCGTTACGCACAACTACGGTGTCGCGATCATCGTCTTTACATTCCTTTTCTATATGCTGCTGTTCCCGCTTCGGTGGTCGCAGTCGCGCTCGTTCAAAAAGGCTTCAGGCAACGCGCCTAAGATGAAGGAGATCCAGGATCAGATCAAAGAGCTGCAAAAGAAGGGCGTACCGAATGATGACCCGCGTATGCGCGACCTGCAAATGCAGCAGCTGCGCATAACAAAGGATGCACTGCCCATCGGCGGCTGTCTGCCGATGCTGCTTCAGTTCCCGCTTCTGATCGCGTTTTATACAGCAGTTACGGTTTCGCTCGAAGTGCGGCAGGCGACATTCCTTTGGCTGCCAGACCTTTCGGCCGCCGACCCGTGGCATTTGCTCGAATTCGCATTTGCGGTGTCGATGATACTGTCGATGAAATTTACGCCGCAGGCCGCAACCGTAACGCCGGAACAGCAGATGCAGCAGAAGATAATGACCTACATTATGCCCGTAATGATGCTGTGGGTGATGTGGGCGGCTCCGTCCGGCCTCTTGCTATATTGGTTCTTTGGCAATATAGTCAGCTTCGGCCAGCAGATGGTGATCAATCGGTTCAACAAGCCGAATACGCCTTCGGGCACAGAGTTGGTCGATACCGTGCCGAAAGGTGCAAAACAGGTCAAGCCGAAATTCTTGACCTAAGGAGCGTGTAAGATGGAACAGGTATGTGAGAACGCAAGAGGCTTTCTCGAAGGCATTTTGACCGAGCTGCATTTTGACCTCGCGGCCACCTCAAGTTGGACGGAAGACGGCTGCGTCATCGACCTCAGCGGCAACGATACGCACCTTGCATTGCTCGAGAACGGCGAACTGCTTGACGCGTTGGAGATCCTGCTTTTTCAGATCTACGGTCGCGAGATCGAACGTCAGCACCGCTTCATCGTCGATGCCGACGGTTTTCGCCAGACACGAAAGGCCGAACTCCACGCAATGGCCCGCTTTGCCGCCGATCAGGTACGCAAGAACGGCCGGCCGTTCACATTCGGCGTGCTGAATTCGACCGAACGCCGCATCATCCACATGACGCTTCAAAAGGAAGAAGACCTCTTTACGGAATCCGTCGGCGACGGCCGCGACAGGCGTCTGCAAGTAAGACTGCAATAATAAACTTACCACAGAGAACACAGAGAAAACGGAGTTTAGAGACAAATTCCTCAATTACTCTGTGTGCTCTGTGGTGAAATGTCTTTATGCCGGATACTATCGTCGCACTTGCAACACCGACAGGCCGAAGCGGCATCGGCGTCATACGCTTGAGCGGCGGCGATGCGCTCGAATATGTCCGCAAGCTGTGTGCTGAGCCTGAACTCGACCTTCCGCCGCGCCATGCGACACTCAAAGGTCTGGTCGATCCTGATTCGCAGCAGGTGATAGACGAGGCGATCGTAACGTTTTTCAAGGGCCCGCATTCTTTTACGGGTGAAGATGTCATCGAGATAAGCTGCCACGGTTCGCCCGTGTTGCTGCGGCTTGTCATTGATGCGTGTTTGCAGTTCGGTGCGAGGCTGGCCGAAGCCGGCGAATTCACGCTGCGTGCGCTCGGCAGCGGCCGCATTGACCTGACCGAGGCCGAAGCGATACGCGACCTCATAGATGCGCAGACAACCGCATCGGCACGGCAGGCCGTGAGGCAGATGCGCGGTGAATTCTCCGAACGGCTACAGCCCTTCAAGGATGAACTGCTGAACATCATCGTCGTGCTTGAGTCGGCATTGGAGTTTGTTGAGGACGATCTGCCGGAAGCACAGACCGAAAAGATCCGTGAGTCGCTGACCGATTTGACGGCCGATATCGAAATATTGGCGGCAACGTTCAGGTCGGGGCACCTGATACGTGAAGGGCTGCGTGTCGCGATCGTAGGGCGGCCGAATGTCGGTAAGTCCAGTCTTTTCAATGCGTTACTTGGAAGTGAGCGTGCCATTGTAACTGATATTGCGGGCACGACGCGTGACCATCTGGATGCGGTCTTCATGATCGGCGACATTCCGGTCTCGCTGATCGACACTGCGGGCCTGCGGCAAACCGATGACGTTGTCGAGAGCATCGGCGTTGAACGCTCAAAGGCGCAGATGGCCGATGCCGACCTTGTTATCGTGATACTCGATGCCTCGGACGAGATCTCACGCGAGGATCACGAGATCATCGAAAGCGTTGCGGGGCTGACATACATCGTCGCACTCAACAAGGTAGACAAGGAGCCTTCGTACGATATCGACCATTTGATCGCCGCTGAGCACTCGGCACTTGCTTACCTTCGCGAGAAGCTCATTCCGATATCGGCAAAGACTGGCGAAGGGTTGGATGATCTGCGCCAGTCCATCGTTACTCCATTCTCCGCGGATGATCCAACCGCGGGCGGTTTTCTTGTAACAGATGCCCGGCACTACGACCTATTGAAACGTACGGCGACCGAGATAGCATCTTCGGTAGATTCGCTTGACGCCGGAATGTCCGAAGAGATCATTCTCGTCGGGCTGCATAATGCCCTTCGATATCTCGGTGAGATCACCGGCGAAACCACAACTGAAGATGTCCTAACTCGTATATTTTCAACGTTTTGCATCGGTAAATGATCTAAATACCAACAATTTTCTTGGCAAAGCACACATTCGCGCAGTAAAATCAGTAGTTTTGGCGTTTACTTGAGAACCGCTATGTTTGACGAGAGTTTTGATGTGATAGTGATCGGCGGCGGACACGCGGGTTGTGAGGCCGCGTCAGTCGCCGCGCGGCTTGGTGCGCGTACTGCTCTCGTTACTCTAAACCTTGATCTGATCGGCCAGATGTCGTGTAATCCGGCGATCGGCGGAATCGCAAAAGGCCATGTCGTCCGCGAGATCGATGCACTTGGCGGCGTGATGGGCCGCGTGATCGACCGTGCCGGAATACAGTTCAGACTGCTAAACCGTTCACGCGGGCCTGCGGTTCGTTCGCCGAGGGCGCAGGCGGACCGCGCACTGTACCGCACAGAGATGCGGCGTATACTTGAATTGACGAACAGCCTTTATCTGAGACAAGGCACAGTTACAAATGTAATTGTTGAAAACAAAGGTGTTATCGGTGTCGAGCTGCAAGATTCGCGACGTCTTATGGCAAAGGCCGTTGTCGTTGCGACAGGAACCTTTCTTAACGGAACGATCCACACCGGCAACAAGACATTCTCGGCGGGAAGGGCGGGCGAGCCTGCTTCGATAGAACTCGCGGATGCTCTGCGCGGCTTGGGCTTTCCTGTCGGACGGCTGAAAACAGGAACACCGCCGCGCATCGACGGCCGTACGATAGATTGGGACGCTTTTGAGCCGCAGGAGCCGGACGTAAAGGCCGTGCCGTTCTCATTCTCTACCGATCGTATAGAGCAGGATCAAATAAGGTGTTTTATCGGTTATACCGACAAACGTGTCCATGACGCGATCCGCGCCAATCTGCACCGCTCACCGCTGTATTCCGGCAAGATCACAGGCATCGGGCCGCGGTATTGTCCGTCGATCGAGGACAAGGTCGTAAAATTCGCCGATAAGGAGCGGCATCAGTTGTTTCTCGAACCCGAAGGCCGGCACACGAACGAGGTCTATCTCAACGGTTTTTCGACCTCGCTGCCCGCAGATCTGCAAGCGGAATTGCTGCGTATGATCCCGGGCCTCGAGAATGTGAACGTCATTCGTCCGGGCTATGCCATCGAATATGACTTTGTCGATCCTCGCGAGCTTTTGCCGACAATGGCGACATCGAGGCTCGGAGGGTTGTATTTCGCAGGCCAAATAAACGGAACGACGGGTTATGAAGAAGCGGCATGCCAAGGTTTTCTTGCGGGTGTGAATGCCGCGATCAGTGTTAAGGGCGGCGAGCCGCTGACATTGCGGCGTGACGAGGCATATATCGGCGTACTTGCCGATGACCTTATAAGACATGGTGTTGATGAGCCTTACAGACTGTTCACCTCGCGGGCCGAGGCACGTTTGACGCTGCGGCATGACAATGCGGACGAACGCTTGACCAAGAAGGGGCGCGATCTGGGGTTGGTCGGCGATCTCGATTGGGAGCGCTTCAATTCAAAACGTGAGCGTATCGCTGAGATCAGGGAAGCTCTTGAAACCACGCGGTTCAAGCGGTCGTCGGTAGAATATGCCGCTGTATCGGGAATCTTGGGTGTCGAACTCGGCGATTCATTCCTGCTTTCAAATCTGGGTATTCGGCCGGATGTAACACCGGATCTTGTGAGGCGGCTGCTGCCGAACGACATCGGAAAGGACTGCAAAGACGAAGATGTGGAGTCGGCATTGGCGGATCTGCTGTATGCGGGCTATATCGTCAAGCAAAAGGCCGCAAATGAGCGTGTAAATAAGCACGACAGCCTGAAAGTGCCTGAAAATTATGATTTTCGGCGGATCAGCGAGCTTTCTAACGAAATGGTCGAGCGGCTCGAACGTGCGAAGCCGAAGACCTTTGGCCAGGTACGCAGCATCGCGGGCCTTACTCCGGCAGCCTTGTCGTCAGTGCTTGTCGGCCTGACATCCGCGAATGCGTCCTAGAAGTTGTGGTACGTACCACAAAACCGCTCAATTATGTGGTACGTACCACATTCTCCTTCCATTTAGCCCTGAAATTGTGCTAATTTCATAATTCGTTCGCCGAAAATAATGGGAAAGATCATAGCAGTTGCCAACCAGAAGGGCGGCGTAGGTAAAACAACAACTTCCATAAACCTTGCCGCGGCATTGGCGATGCAGGATAGAAAAGTGCTGCTTGTCGATGCCGACCCGCAGGCGAACGCCACGTCCGGCGTCGGTATTGAACGAAGTCCGAGCCGGAAGAGCCTTTATGATGCTCTCATTCTTGATGAGTCTGTCCGCGAAGCGGTCCTTCCGACGGATATTCCGCTGCTTTGGGTACTGCCGTCTGACAAAAACCTTGCGGGTGCCGAGATCGAGCTTGTTGATGTCGAAGACCGCAATTTTGTCCTAAAAAAGCTTCTTTCTACAATAAAGGACTATTTTCATTACATCATCATTGACTGTCCGCCATCGTTAGGGCTGCTCACAATAAACGGCCTGACGGCGGCGGATTCGCTTCTTGTGCCGATACAATGCGAATACTACGCACTTGAGGGAGTAACAGAGCTTTTTGATACGCTTGCACGTTTGCGGCGTGAACTGAATCCAAGCCTCGTGATCGAAGGCCTCTTGCTGACTATGTTCGATGTTTCGACAAATCTTTCTTCGGCGGTTGCGAAGGACCTTCGCGATTTTTATGGTTCGCAGGTGCTTGAGACAGTGATACCGCGCAATGTTAGGCTTGCTGAAGCACCGAGTTTCGGTAAGCCGATAATGCTGTACGATCCGAAGTCGAAGGGTGCGGAAAGCTATATCAATCTTGGAAAGGAGATAATCGGCCATGGCTAGACAACCGTTGGGACGAGGCTTGGGAGCTCTTTTGGGGTCTGAAAAGAAAGAGCCTGAGGCGGCAATACCGTCGATCGAAGTGCCAGCCGGCACCTCGGAGATCGATATTGACCTGATCGACCCCAATCCGGAGCAACCGCGAACGCGATTTGCTGAGCAGGAACTCAATGACCTTGCCGCATCGATCCGCGCGAACGGCATTTTGCAGCCTATAGTCGTCCGAAAAACAGGCTCGCGTTATCAGATCGTCGCGGGCGAGCGGCGTTGGCGTGCCGCGCAGCGGGCCGAACTTCGACGCGTGCCCGTTCTGGTAAAGGATATTCCGGATGATAAGCTGCTCGAACTCGCACTGGTCGAAAACATTCAACGCCATGAGCTGAACCCGATAGAAGAGGCCAAAGCATATCGTAAACTTATTGATTCTATTGGACTTACGCAGGATGAAGTTGCTGCACGGGTTGGCCGTGAGCGAAGTTTGATAGCGACGTCCATTAGGCTTTTGAAGCTTCCGGATGACCTGCAGGAGTTGGTCTCGGAAGGCAGGCTTTCACTCAGCCACGGGCGGGCACTTTTGATGACCGAGGACCTCAGGCTTCAGCGGGATGTCGCTAAGTTAGTGTTAGAAAAGGGGTTATCGGTTCGAGCAACGGAATCGGCGGTCAAAAAGGCCGGGAGAGCGGGCACGGCACGGGCACAACCGGCCCGCACGACTGATCCGAATTTCAAGGTTGCCGAGACCAAGCTTATGCGAAAGTTGAGCACTTCGGTAAAGATCATCGTTTCGCCAAAAGGCACTTCGGGTAAGATCGAGATCGAATATTACAGCATGGACGACCTTGATCGGATCTATCGGCATATTATTTCGGAATAGGAGGTAAGTATTGATGTCGCAGCGACTTACTCAAATGGCATCCTGCGCGGGTTGAGTGGCAAAATTCGCCCCGAGCGATCTTGCTCAGGTCTTGAGCAAACTGCCGCCCCAACACAGCGATAACCTGATCGTCGGCTTTGATAAGAGCGACGATGCGGGTGTCATGCGCCTTACGGACGGCATTGCGCTGGTGCAGACGGTCGATTTTTTTACGCCGGTGGCGGACGATCCGCGCACATACGGACGTATCGCGGCGATAAATTCGCTCAACGACGTATATGCAATGGGCGGCACACCTATCTCGGCGCTTGCAATAGCGTGTTATCCGCAGAAAGGCGACAAAGACGTACTTGCCGAGATCATGATCGGCGGGCAAGAGGCAATGACCGAGGCGGGAGTCATTGTAGTCGGCGGCCACACAGTTGACGATCAGGAGATAAAGTTCGGATATTCGGTTACGGGAACGGTCGACCCGCAGAAGGTAATAACCAACGCACGTGCACGTCCGGGCGATGTACTTATCCTTACGAAGGCGATCGGCACAGGTGCGATCAATACGGCGATCAAGAACGGGACGGCGAGCGATGCTGCCGAAAAAGCTGCATTGCAGGTGATGACGACATCGGCATCTGCGGCATCTAAGCTATTGTACGAACTCGGTGCGCGTGCATGTACCGATGTTACCGGCTTTGGGCTTTTAGGCCATGCATATGAACTTGCAAAGGCAAGCGGCGTAACGCTAAATATTGACAGTAAACGAGTTCCGCTCTTACCGACCGTGCTGGAACTGATCGCTGCGGGAATGCTCACGCGAGGCGACAAGAACAATCGGGCCTACGTCGGCGATGCGGCCGAGTTCACGGACGACGTTTCGGCTGAGATGCAAAGTGCATTATTCGACCCGCAAACGGCGGGCGGGTTGCTGATAAGTTTTGGCAAGGATGTTGCAAAACAGTTCATCAAAGCCGTTCCCGGTGCTGTTATGATTGGCACGGTAGAGGAGTTAGGCGATAAACTGATACGGGTGAAGTAGTGTACCTATTTATCTTTGAATCGATCGGGACATCCGAATTGCTTTTGATCGGCATCGTTGCCCTGATCTTCCTCGGCCCGCGCAAGATGCCTGAGATGGCGCGCAAGCTCGGCAAGATAATGAATGAGTTCCGCAACACGACGAATGAGTTCAAGGCAACTTGGGAGCGTGAAGTGAACTTTCAGGACGAGGCCGAAGCCCTTCGGCTCGATTCGATCGAGAAGGAGGCATCCGAGCCGAGCAATAACACGGTTCCGCATATAGAAAGTCCGAAGGAAGCGGTCCTGCCGCAGGTCAGGGAAGTTGATCCGTCGGTGTTCAATAAGCAGGCTGAGAAGCAGATAACCGCCGCGCCGCTGAGCAAGGGCCTTTCGTCGAACGACAAGGAGAATTGGCTCTGACACTAAATGCCCGAACCAACTAACCAGCCAGAACAGCCGGGCTCCCAGATGTCGTTCCTCGAGCATCTGGATGAGCTGCGCAGACGCATAGTTACATCTGCGGTAATTTTGGTCATCGCATTCGGGGTTTGCTTTTACTTTTCCGAGGATATCTACAACTTCCTGAGCGTTCCGATCCGCCGTGCATTGAATGAGGCCTCGCGGCAAACGATCGCAGTAACGGGAAGAGCGGGCGATGAATCGGTCGTTTCGATCAGCGAGCTTCACGAAGGCGATACCGGACGATACACATTTGACGAGCCTGCAAATATTGGAATGGCCGTCGTTCCGGCGGGCACGAGCGTGGCGGCAGTAGTTGCCCGCGATAATGCCGGCAGTTTGGGGCTGTTCACGACCGAAGCGATATTTACCAACAGTGCGATCGTACCTGTTGGGGTGAGGCTGCCGGTAGCCTTCAACCAGACGGCCGTAGCCCGCCCCGATGCGGACGAGAAAATGACCGTAACTACGGCAATGGAGCCGTATATGATCTATATTACGGTTGCCTTTTACGCCGCAATAGCTCTTGCGCTGCCGCTGCTGTTGTGGCAGATCTGGCTTTTTATTTCGCCGGCGTTGTACAAGCACGAACGACGATATGTTACGCCATTCATTGGCCTTTCGTCAGTTTCTTTTGTTGCGGGTGCGGCGTTCGGCTACTATATTTTGTTTCCGCCGGCGGCAAGCTATCTGCTCGGTGTGGGGCATGAGTTCCGGCTGCTTCTGAAGGCGAGCGATTATCTTGATTTCATAACGATAATAATGCTCGCAATGGGTCTCATCTTTCAAATGCCGGCCATTACGTATGTCTTTGCCCGGATCGGCATTGTGAATGCCCGTATGCTTGTGCGCGGCTGGAAGGTCTCGCTGATCGTGATCATGATAGTTGCCGCAGTTGTTTCGCCGACAAATGACATTCCGAATATGATACTTTTTGCCGCTCCGATGATCGCACTTTATGTTGTATCGATCTTTATCGCGTGGTTCTTTGGTAAAAAGCGTGTGCCTGATGCGGCCTGAGCCGCCGCAGGCGCGATCGATACAACCATTTTCGCCCCTTGCAGCATCTTGAATAATTGAGTGCAGGCATCTAAAATCAAGCTAACTAGGCGCTTTGCCGGTTTTGGCCGACAGAGGGCAGCACAATAAGGAGTTTCGAGCTATATGCCGAAAGTTAGAATTCTTTGCCACTTGTTCGTTATAACGCTTCTTGCTGCAGCGGCGGCAGTCGCGCAGCCGCCGTCCAAGGGGAACCTTGATCCGAGCGAAAAGGCACGCAACGTCAAGCCCGAGTTGAAGGATGCGTATAAGAAATGGATCAATAATGACGTCGCTTACATCATAACGAAGGAAGAGCGAAAGGCGTTCATGGCTTTGGTCACGGACGAAGAGCGCGAGAACTTCATCGCGAACTTCTGGGCGCGCCGCGACCCGAACCCTGACACAGAAGAGAACGAATACCGAGAGGAATTCTACGAGCGTATCGCCTATGCGAATGAGCATTTTACATCGGGCATTCCGGGCTGGAAGACGGATCGCGGCCGCATTTACATAACGTGGGGCAAGCCTGACTCGATCGAGTCGCACCCGGCGGGCGGCATCTACGACAGACCGGTTTGGGAGGGCGGTGGTTCGACAACGACATATCCGTTCGAGACGTGGTTCTACCGTCACCTTGACGGCGTAGGCGATGGTATCGAGATCGAGTTCGTAGATCCGACCGGAACGGGCGAATACCGAATGGCGCGCGATGCGGATGAAAAAGATGCGTTGAAATACACGCCCGGTGCGGGCCTGAAGACAAGCGAAGAACTCGGCATGACAGATCAGGGCGACCGCATCAACGGCAGCAGTATGCCCTATCAGCGCGAGCAGGATATGCCTTTTAACCGGCTTATGATCCAGAACAATCTCGCGCGGCCGCCGGCAGTCAAGTTCAGCGATCTGCAAAGTGCGCTTACGGATTCGCCGGTGATCGACAACAATCCGCTGCAGTTCGACCTGCGGATCGACTACTTCCGTCAGTCGGACGACCGTGTGATCACTACCTTCACCGTACAAGCGAACAACAAGGAGCTCAAATTCGAGCCGATCGGCGGGCTGGAAACAGCGCGGATGAATATATTCGGCCGCATTACGGCGGTTTCAGGTAAGCGTTCGGGCATCTTTGAAGATTCGGTAACGACCAACGCAACGACCGAGGAACTTGCAGAAACGCGCGATATGCGGTCGGTGTACCAGAAAGCTATCGCACTGACGCCCGGCACCTATAAAGTTGACGTCGTCGTGCGTGATGTCGCGACAGGCAATAAAGGCATCGTGAACATGGGCTTTCAAGTTCCGCGTTACGATGAGAAAAAGCTCGGTACGTCATCGCTCGTTCTTACTTCGAAGCTTCGCACGACCGATGAGCGTGACATAGGCCAGATGTTCGTCATCGGCAGTACAAAGGTCATACCCAACCTCGGCGGCTTCTACAAGAAGGGCCAAGAGGTAGGCATCTATCTTCAGATCTACAACGCGCAGATCGATCAAACTACGCTGCGGCCCGCGGTCGATGTCGAGTATGTTTTGACCAAGGACGGCAAGGAAGTGCTGCGGCAGGGCGAGGACTGGAGCGGGCTTAGCGATGCGGGCCAGCGTCTGACGCTTGCACGCCTGCTGCCGACGGTAAATATTCCGTTGGGCGATTATCAGCTTCAGATCATCATTAAGGATCGTGTCGGCGGACAGACGCTCAAGCCTGAGGCAAAATTCAGCGTTATACAGTGACCCGGCCCTTTTACGGCTACTCGGAGGCTGTCTGAAAAGGCAGCCTTTCTTTATTAGCGCTTTGCGTTCTGAAGGAGACGACGGAGGGACAGTTCACCGCAGGGATCACCGATAACACAGAGGGTGGAACAACGGTGACGATCCGCGCGATAGGACTTCCGTTCTGTTGAATTCGGCGTTATCAGACTCATTTGCGGTCTTTGCGTTCGATCTCGATGATCGGTTCGCCGCGGCCCTCGCTTGTCAGCACGAGTGCATTTCCGTCGGGCGTATAGGTTATGGCCTCGCCGGCTTTCCGCTTGCCCGCATCGATCGTCTCGATCGGCTGTGACCATATCTCGTCGAATGAGTGTGCGGAGTCGGGCAGCCGCAGTTCGTATGCGGCACCGTAATCACAGATGGCTACGCGGCGGCCGTCCGGCGAGATATCGCCGCCTGTAACAGCACCATTCGGTATCGCGGGGAACGAGACCTCGGCGACCTTTTCCGCTTTCGCGGTGCCCGCTTTGCCAAAATCGCTTTGCAGTTTATAAACACCCGAAGGGCCTGTCAGCTGCTTTGTAAGTATGTATATGTCGGCGGTTTGCGGATCGACAAGCAGCGTCTCGGCATCGTGGCGGCCGTCGGCGTATATGAAGTTGAGCGTTGCGGCATCGGTTGTGGAGCCGACGATATTCGACCTCGCAGGACCGGAACGCGGTATCTTCGGCTCGGCAACACGATAGATCGTGTGTATATCGCGCACGAGGCCGTTGTCGCCGATCTCGCCGATGTATAAGTAGCATTTGCCGCTGTTGTCCTTGTAAATGGCAATGTCCTCCCAATCGAGGTTGCGGGCATTCGGTACTTTCCACATACCGAGTTTTGTTCCGGTCAACGATATCGCAAAAAGATAAGGCTCGTATCCTGAATCATTATGTGTCCAAAAGACATCGGGTTGGCACTTTGAGGCGGCGATGCCGCTGCTTTCCGGTATCGCATCGTCAGAGATCTTGCCCACGGTCTTTGGCGGCAGGTACTGAGCTTCGGAGTCAGCTTTTGGTGCGTCCGTTCTGCGCATACCGCAGCCGAACTGAAATACAGCGACGGCGGCGGCCAAAATGACAAAACGCGAAAAGTCGGCTATAGTTCTTTTCGACATATCGTCTAAACTATACCGCACAAGGGTGCGGCCGGTGCAGAGACCTCCTCCCCGTTTATCTATGATCGTAGGAACGGAATGGCTTATCGAAGCGAACGGATGCGATGCCGAATCTTTGCGTGATGAATCGGTCATCCGAACGATTATGTCGCGTGTAATCGGCGATCTCGGCCTGTGCGCGGTCGGTTCGGTTTGGCACAAATTCCCCGGCGAAGGCGGTGTAACGGGCATGATAGCCCTTACGGAATCACACCTCGCATGCCACACATACCCCGAGCACGGCACTGCGACATTCAACCTCTACTGCTGCAGGACGCGGCCGCGCTGGGATTGGGAAACCGCTCTAAAAGCAGAACTCTACGCCGAACGCGTAACGGTTACCGAGTTTGAACGCGGTCACTCGGGCGACATCGCCGACTCGGCCGGAGGGCTCGGATGAGTGTCCTCAAGTCTAACTGCCCGTCCTGCGGCGGCCCTGTCGAATTCACCGCCGGCTCGACGATAGTTATCGTTTGCCCGTTCTGCCGCTCGGTCGTTGCGCGCACTGACCGCGGCCTCGAAGATATAGGCAAGGTCGCCGAGATCGTCGATTCACAGTCGCCGCTGCGGCTCGGGCTAAAAGGCTCGTACAAAGGAGCTCGCTTTGAACTCACCGGCCGTGCACAAATGAGGCATGAACTGGGCGGCAGTTGGGATGAGTGGTACGCGACCTTCGCGAACGGCTGGGTCGGATGGCTTGCCGAGGCACAAGGCCGTTTCTACATGACCTTCTATCAGCCGCTGCCTGCTGATGCGAGCCTTCCGGCGTTCAATGATCTTCAGCTCGGGCAGCAAGTACCGCAGATACCTTCCGCATCGCCGCTGATGGTGCAGGAACGCGGCAAGGCGACATACGCAGCGGCCGAGGGCGAGATACCATATAAACTCGTTCCGGGCGAGGTCTTTGAGTATGCTGACCTTGCGGGCAAGAGCGGCCTTTTTGCAACGATCGATTACAGCATCGAGCCGCCGTGGGTCTTCCTCGGCGCCCAAGTCCCGCTGACCGAGATCGGCCTTGGCGATGCAAAACCCGTTATCCGTGAGGCCCGAACGACGGGTTCGGCTGCACTGAGCTGCCCGAACTGCGGCGGCCCGCTCGCCCTCGCCGCTCCGGACAAAGCCGAACGCGTTACCTGCCCGAACTGCAATTCGCTGCTTGACGTCAACCAAGGCAAGCTTTCGTACCTCAAGAGCCTTAACGATTTGCCGAACAAGCCGAACTTCGTGCTTCCTATCGGGGCTGAAGGCGTCTTTCCCGGCGATGTGAAGTTCAAGATCATCGGTGCAATGTCACGCAGCGTAACCATCGAGGGCGTCAAATATTTCTGGCACGAATATCTGCTCTACAACCCGATGGTCGGCTTTCGCTGGCTTGTACACTCCGATGACCATTGGAGCTTTGTCGAATCGGTGAACATGGCTGACGTAACGCCGCCGGCCTTTGTCGGAAAGAGCCAAAAGGCGATCTATGACGGGACGAGTTTTACGGCGTTCCAAGATGCTCAGGCAAGGGTCGAATACGTTACGGGTGAATTCTATTGGCGTGTCGAGGTCGGCGAGACCGTTCGTGCCGTTGATTTTGTGAACGCGCCGCGGATGCTGTCCGAAGAGATCGCATGGGGCGAGATCAACTGGTCGGTCGGCACCTATGTGCCTGTCGCCGATGTCGAAAAGATCTTCGGCGTGACAGGCCTGCCGAGGCCGGCCGGTGTGGCACCAAATCAGCCGTTCACGGGCACTTTCTGGTACACATGGGGCCTGTTGCCGGTGCTTGCCTTGATGGTCATTGCGGTCGTGCTGCTGCCTGTTACCGGCATCACAAAGACCGTGATGTCGCAAGACCTTATCCTGCCGCCGATGGCGAACCAAACAACGCCGCAACAGCTCTTCAGCGACCCTTTCGAGATAAAGGCGAATCAGAATATCCAGATCGCGGCTGCCGCTCCGGTGAGCAACAGTTGGGCCGATATTGATATCGATCTGATAAATGAGAGCGGCGACGAGGTCGAATCCGTCAACGTGCCGATCGAATACTATTCCGGAAGCGACAGCGACGGGCCTTGGACCGAAGGCTCAACGACCACGGATGCGACAGTGTCGAGCATCCCGGCGGGCAAATATACGCTTCGCATCGAGGGTACTTGGGAGAACTGGCAGGTACAGATGCCGGTAAAGGTCAAGGTTCAGCAGGGTGTTAACCGCGGCGTAAATTTCTGTGCCGCGTTCCTGATACTGCTGATAATGCCGGTGTTGGGAATTATTCGTAAGTGGTCATTCGAAGCAAGCCGCTGGAAGGACAGTATGTTCTCCGGCAGCGACTCGGATGACGATTGAGAGGTCAATTTATGTCGAAGATACTTTATACGCTGTTCGCGGCCGCCGTGGTGCTCGGCTATGGTGCAGCGACGTGGTTCGGGTGGGAACTTGCCAATTCCGGCAGCCATTCGCGTCTTGGCGTGCCGTTCATCTATTCAGGATTTCGCGGAGGAAAATAAATGTTGGATCTGTCAGCCGTTATGCCCGTACTTGGGATGGTCGTCAAACTTGAGGAGCTGTGGAACGTTCTCGAATCGACCATTGTGTTTGTTTTGCTTGGCCTCATCGTCTTTGGCCTCGCGTTCCTGGTTGTTGTCATGGTCTCGCCATTCTCGGTCAAAAAAGAGATCGAGGTCGATCAGAATATCTCACTGGCAATTATCATCGGGGCGATCATCATCGGTATCGCGATGATCATCTCGGCCGCTATCCAAGGCAACTGAGAAACGCCGGACAGTTCGGGACGCGGTGACGCGCGGACACATTTCCGGCGTCTCCGCGTCTTGCCGTCTCCGGCAGCGATCGCTATGCAAAGGGCTCCGCTCTTATTCCTCAACGTTTTTGTCATCGCCACCTGCGGGCTGATCTATGAGCTTCTGGCGGGAACGCTGTCGAGCTATGTCCTCGGTGATTCGGTAACGCAGTTCTCGATCATCATCGGCATCTATCTGTTTGCGATGGGTGTCGGCTCGTACTTGTCGAAGTTCATCGAGCGGAACGTTGCCGAAAAGTTCATCGAGGTCGAGCTTGCGGTAGCGATAGTCGGCGGTTTTTCAGCGCCGCTGCTGTTCCTCTCCTTCGCCCATCTTTCGTACTTCAATGTGGTTCTCTACGGCATAGTCTTTGTCATAGGCGTACTGGTCGGGCTAGAGATCCCATTGATGATGCGGATATTGAAGAATGACCTCGATTTCAAAGACCTCGTCTCGCGCGTGCTTGCATTCGATTATGTCGGGGCGTTAGTGGCGTCGCTTCTGTTCCCTATCTTTCTTGTTCCCAAGCTAGGCCTCAACCGAACATCGCTGCTTTTCGGAATGCTCAACGCGGCGGTAGGAGTGTGGGGTACGTGGCTTTTGCTTCCGCATATTAAGCGAAATCTTACGCTGATGCGTGTTGCAGGCTTTGTGATACTCGCTCTGCTTGCGGTCGGCTTTATAAAGGCGGACAAGCTGACAACGCTTGCCGAGGACGCTCTTTTCGTTGACAACATCATTTACGCAAAGAGTTCACCCTACCAACGGATCGTCGTTACGAAGGGCAAGACAGGCTACGCGTTGTTCCTGAACGGCAATTTGCAGTTCAACTCGTTCGACGAATACCGTTACCACGAGGCTCTTGTGCATCCGGCGTTCGCGGCGTATGACGGCGAACCGAAACGCGTGCTCGTGCTTGGCGGCGGCGACGGCCTGGCGTTGCGTGAGATCGAGAAGTATCCGTCCGTCGAGTACATACAGATCGTTGATCTCGACCCTGATATGACAGGCATTTCGCACGCCGTGCCGGCATTGGGCGAGTTGAACAAACACTCTTTCGACGATCCGCGTGTGCACGTGACGAACGGCGATGCCTTCGTATGGCTTGATTCGAGTGATGCAGAGCCGTTCGATATCGCGATCGTTGATTTTCCCGACCCGAACAATTTCGCCCTCGGCAAGCTCTACTCCAAACGCTTTTACAACCTGCTGAAAGCAAAGCTTAAGGCGGATGCGGCCGTCGTTATACAGACGACCTCGCCGCTCATCGCACGCAGATCGTTCTGGTGCATAATCGGGACGCTTGAGGCTGCGGGCTTTACGGTGCGGCCGTTTCAGACAACGGTGCCGAGCTTTGGCATTTGGGGCTACGCACTCGCAAAACTTGAGCCTTTCGAGCGGCCGCAAAAGCCTCGGCCGGGCGTCGAGCTTAATTTTCTTAACGATGATTCCTTTGCGGCGATGTTCGATTTCTCCGCTGACACATCACGCCCTAATGAGCAGATAGAGATAAATCGGCTCGATAATCAAGCCTTGGTGCGGTATTACGAGACCGAGTGGAGACGGTTCGAGCCGTAGAAGTGCGGGCCGCGCAAAACGAATGAGGCTGACGCGACGAGAATTATTGGCGACATTCTTGGGTACGCCGCTGGCGCTCGCCGCCTGCCGCAATGCATCGCCGCCGCGGCTGCCCGAAGGCGAGATCGTCGGGCAAAGCGTGGAGCTCGGTCATATTCTGCGTGAAGGCCGGAGTTTTGAAGTGCCGCCGGATAATTGGCTGAGCGCCAAGGTTGCGATAATCGGTGCCGGCATCGCGGGCCTTACTGCGGCCCGGCATCTCAAGAAGCAAGGCTTTGACGACTTTCTCGTCCTTGAGCTTGAAAAAGAGCCGGGCGGAACGGCGCGCAGCGGTACCGGCAGCCCTGTCGGCTATCCGTGGGGAGCTCATTACCTGCCGGTGCCTTTTCCGGAGAATACCGAGCTTATCTCACTCCTCGACGAAATGTCCCTGCTCGACGGCCGCGACGCGCAGGGCAATATCCTTGCAAAGGAGCAGTTCCTTTGCCGCGAACCGGAAGAGCGCGTTTTTTACAAAGGCCGCTGGTACGAAGGCTTGTTCCTAAACGCCGGTGCGAGCGAAGAGGATAAGAGCCAGTACGTACGCTTTCAAGAGATCATCGGACAATGGGCGAATCGCCGCGATGCCAAAGGCCGACGTGCGTTCGTTGTTCCGATCGAACGGTGTTCGGACGACGCAGAGTTCACACAGCTTGACCGCATCCCGTTCGCTGAATGGCTGCGGCAGAACGGCTTTACTTCCGAGCGTCTGCTTTGGTACTGCGACTATGCGACGCGTGACGATTACGGGCTGAAGATCGATCAGGCGTCCGCGTGGGTCGGCCTTTTCTATTTCTGTTCGCGAGTAAGAGCGAGCGGCGCCGAATCGCAGCCGTTCATCACTTGTCCCGAGGGCAACGGTCAATTCGTTAATTTTTTTATGACCGCTGTGAGCGGGCATGTGCAGCGTTCGATGATGGCGGTTTCGGTGAACCCGACGGAGCGAGGCGTCGAGGTCATCTGTCTTGATGAAGGTTCGCTTCGCGGCCTCAGATGCGAGCGTGTGATATTTGCATCGCCTATCTTCACGGCACCGTACGTTATCCGAGGCTTTCGCGAGAACGCACCTTTCGCCGCTGAGGAATTCACACATAATGCATGGTTCGTCGCCAACCTGCACCTCAAGGATCGGCCTAAGCCACGCAGTTCAAAGGATTTTCCGCTTTCGTGGGATAATGTCATCTATGAAAGCCCCGGCCTCGGCTACGTTACGGCGACACACCAGAAAGGCATAGACTACGGCCCGACGATACTTACTTATTACTATCCGATGTGCCACGAGCCGAACGGCCGGACGACGCTTTTCAATTACGACCGTGAACAGCTTGCAGATGTCTGCCTGTCTGACCTTTCGCGGCCGCATAAGGACATTTATGAACTGTGCGAGCGGCTCGATGTTATGCGCTGGGGCCACGCGATGATCTCGCCGCGGCCGAACTTCATCTGGAGCGGTATTCGGGAAAAAGCGGTAAAGCCCTACCGCAACATTCATTTTGCACACACAGACCTCAGCGGTGTCGCTCTTTTTGAAGAAGCGTTCTATCATGGGATGCGTGCGGCTAAAGAGGTATTAGCGAGCTGAAATGCACGTCAGGCGTTGAGATCTGCTGAGGAATTCTACATGGACGCAGCTCTTACAAAACCGAACTATTGGCTTTTTTCAAAAGGTGTCGATCTTACGGTCTTTTTGGGAAGTGCGGCAGCGTCGCTGGTGCTGCTTGCCGTCGGCTGGCGTCTGGGGCTTCTGGAAAGCGATTCGCCCGAATGGACGTGGATCGCGGCCGTGCTCTTTATCGATGTTGCACACGTCTGGTCAACGTCGTTCCGCGTCTATTTCGATATCGCCGAGGTAAAACGCCGAATTTGGCTTTATACCCTCGTTCCGGTGATCTGTTATGTACTCGGCGTGGCGCTTTACTCCGAAGGCGAACTCGTCTTTTGGAAGGTACTTGCCGCGGTCGCGGTCTATCATTTTGTAAGGCAGCAGTACGGATGGGTAAATCTTTATCGGCACAAACTCGGCGAGATAGATCGCCTGACCTGGTGGATCGACGCGGCGGCGATCTATCTGGCAAGCGTCTATCCCATTGTTTATTGGATGACGCGGCTGCCGCGCAGCTTCGAGTGGTTTGTCCAGAATGACTTTGTGGCATTGCCGGCCGCGGCCGAAACTGTTCTTTTTCCGATCTACATTGCCGCATTGTCGGCTTACTTTATCAAGTCGATCTATCTCTATTTTGCCAAAGGCTTTCTTAACATCGGCAAGGATATCATCGTAGCGACGACGGCCGTTTGCTGGTACGTCGGCATCGTCGCACTCAATTCGGATTACGCGTTCACGGTAACAAATGTCATCATTCACGGCGTACCGTATATCGCGCTAATTTGGGCCTATTCTCAGTTCCGACGCAGCGAAACAGGCCCATTCTATAAAGCCTTGTCATCGAATTGGGTCTTCTTTCTGGCAACTATTTGGGCACTTGCGTATATCGAAGAATTATTCTGGCATCGCGGCGTCTGGCATGAGAAGCAGTATCTTTTTGGCGGCGATTGGGATTGGACACAGACGCTGCGGATGCTGCTCGTGCCGCTCTTGGCACTGCCGCAGGCGACGCATTATGTGCTTGACGGCTTTATATGGCGGCGAAAGAGCAACCCGAACCTAAAGTTCCTATGATGCGTACGCTCAAATTATTCCTGCTGTGTGCGGCCCTTATCGCGGGGGCGTGCAAGGCGGGCGAGCGCGGCGGAACGTTCTTTGAAACGGACGAGACGGCCGAGGCAGGCAAGATCGTTGCAGATGCCAACCAAGATCTAAAAAAGATCAAGGTCCTTTACGAACAGAACGAGGGAAAGCGGCAGGAATTAAAGGACGCGATGGAGAAGAATGACTCTCTGAAAGCCAAGCAGATCGCCGACGATGTTGTATATCTGATAAACGACGGCGCCGCCTTGTGCCAAAGTGCGGTTGATAAGATACAGCGTGCGGAGTCGATGAAGATCAACAGCGATTACGCCGCGTATTTGCGGCTCAAGGAAGAGTCGCTCCAGCTTGAAATGGATGCCTTCGAGCAATACAGGCTTGCGGCCCGCGTACTCCGCGACAATTACGACCCGAAGAATGCCGTGATGAAAGAAAAGGTCAAGGAAGAGTTCAAGCTTCGGAACGATAACTATCGTGTCGCGATGGAAAAGGCGCGCGATAAGAGCAACCAGGCCAACGAGATAGCAAAAGCGGCGATGACAAAGACCGGCAGCTGAAGCGGAAAGAATAGGAAGCGGCCTGCGTTGTTACTTCAGCTTTGCGAGCCTTTCGGCCGCGGCTTCGAGCGTCTCATCTTTTTTACAGAAACAAAAACGTACCATTTGCGAGCCGAGCGACGCGTCGTGATAGAACGATGAGCCCGGAACCACCGCGACACCGATGTCGCGTATCAGATGCCGCGTGAATTCAACATCATTCGCGTATCCGAAGTTCGAAATGTCAGCCATCACATAATACGCACCCGCGGGATGATCGCATTTGAAGCCGGCATCACGCAGCACCGGCACAAGGAAGTCGCGCTTTCGGCGATATTCGAGCTGCAGGTCGGTGTAGTAGCCCGGCGGCAGCGCCATCGCGTATGCACCGGCGTGCTGGAGCGGATTCGCCGCCCCGACGGTCAAGAAATCGTGCACCTTGCGGATCGCCGAAGTGATATCCGGCGGCGCGATGCAGTAACCGACACGCCAGCCTGTTACGGAATACGTCTTTGAGAGCGAATTGACGACCACTGTGCGTTCGCGCATGCCCGGGATATTTGCCATGCAGATATGTTCGGACGGATCGTCGTCAGCGTCTCCGGAATAGATGATGTGCTCGTAGATCTCATCGGTGAAGCAAAGCGCGTCAAACTCTTTGCAAAGGTCGGCGATGAACTCCATTTCGCTGCGTGTAAAGACCTTGCCGGTCGGGTTGTTCGGATTGCAGATGATGATCGCCCGTGTCCTATCATTGAACGCCGCCCGAAGCTGTTCGCGGTCAAAAACAAAGCCGTTCTCGGTGCGGTAGAGCGGCACGTGACGCGGCACGGCATCGGACAGGATCGCGTCGGGCGCGTAATTCTCGTAAAAAGGTTCGAAGACCACGACCTCTTCGCCCGGATCGACCGTAGCCATCATTGTTGCGATCATTCCTTCGGTCGATCCGCAGGTTACCGTGATCTCGGCATCGGGGTCGAGGTCGAGGCCGAGATACCACATCGTCTTTGCCGCGATCGCATCGCGAAACTCCTTGACGCCCCACGTTACGGCATACTGATTATGATCGGCGGCTATCGCCTCCTGTGCCTTTTGTTTAATGTCGGCCGGAGCGGGCCAATCAGGAAAGCCTTGGCCGAGGTTGACCGCTTGATATTTTGCAGCCTCGCGCGACATTTCGCGAATCACCGATTCGGTGAAAAGGGCTGCTTTCTTCGAAATACGCTGCTTTGACATATTCCTATGATACGCCGCCGCGCTGCAGCTTGCATTGCGCCGGGTGTCAGTGCCCTGCCGCCTCGATCTTGCGCTTCGCATCCTGTTCGGCGATCGTCGTGAGCGTAATGTTCGCTTCGGGGAGCGACTCGGCAAATGCAAGGCGTATCTGAGCTTCGTTATTGGCATCTACTGCTGAACTGAGCCGTGTGAGAATAGCCGCGACTTCCTCGGGCGAAAATGTTCGTATGCGGCCGATGAATATCTTCGGATGGCGTGTCTTCAAGAGGTCTTCGCCCGTGATCTCAAGCTCCTCAAAGAGCTTTTCACCGCCGCGAATGCCCGAAAATTCTATATCGATATCCTCGTACGGCGTCAGCCCCGAAAGACGTATCATATCCTCAGCAAGGTCGAGTATCTTTACTGGGCGTCCCATATCGAGGATGAATATCTCGCCGCCGTTGCCGAGAGCCGCCGCCTGCAGCACAAGCTGCGAAGCCTCGGGGATCGTCATAAAGTAACGCGTCATATCACGGTGCGTTACCGTGATCGGGCCGCCCTTACGTATCTGCTCCTTAAAGATCGGCACGACCGAGCCTGCCGAGCCGAGCACGTTGCCAAAGCGGACGGCGACATACTTTGTCCGATAGGTTTGGTTGAGTTCCTGTATGACGATCTCGGCGACGCGTTTCGAGGCGCCCATTATCGAGGTCGGGTTGACGGCCTTGTCGGTCGAGATCATAACAAAATCATCCGCACCGAACTCGCCCGCGAGACGGCCGACGAGCTTCGTCGCGAAGATGTTGTTCTTAACGGCCTCGGCCGCGTTTTGCTCCATCAGCGGAACGTGTTTATGTGCGGCTGCGTGAAAGACGACCTGCGGACGGTACTGCTCAAAGATCGAGCGCATACGCGCTTCGTCTGCAATATCGGCGATCAATGGGATGTAGCCGCCATCACGGCCGGAAGCGGCAAGCTCGCGTTCGATATTGAATAGCAAGAATTCCGCACGCTCAACAAGCAGCAGAAGTTTCGGATGAAACGGCGCGATCTGGCGAATAAGTTCTGAACCTATCGAGCCGCCCGCACCTGTTACGAGGACGACCTTTTCTGCGAGCAGATCGTTCAGGTTGTTGCCGTCAAGTTCGACAGGGTCGCGGCCGAGGAGGTCCTCGATCTCGACATCGCGGATGCGGCTTACGTTTACGCTGCCTTGTGCGATCTCATCAAGGCCGGGAATGATGCGTGCCTTTACGGGTATCGCCGCACAGATATCCATTATCCGGCGTATGTCTTTACCATTAGCCTGGTCGATCGCGATGACGACCTGTTTTATGTCGAGTTCGTGGACGAGCTTTTCGAGGCGTGCGGTTGTGCCGAGCACCTTTATCCTGTTGACGCTGCCGCCGACCTTTCGCTGGTCGTCATCGACAAAGCCGCGTATCTCAAGCTCGGAATCGCCTCGGCCGTGTACCTCTTTTACAAGCGTCGAACCCATTCGGCCGGCACCGACAATAAGCGTCGGGATGTTCTTAATGCGCTTTCGTCCGGCCGGAACACGATTCTTTTCGTTCAGCTCGTAGAAAAAGCGGCGCAGGATGCGTAGGCCCAACAGCCCGCCGAACGCCATCATCGTGTCGATCAATATCACCGATACCGGCACCTGCCAGGTATCAGATCGCGTAAAAATAATAAGGAATCTGAAAATAAGCAGGACGGAAAGCGATATGACAGCGGCCTTAATAAAGACGCGGATATCCTCGATGCTGACATAACGCCAGATCAGCGAATATGCCCCGACGAGGAACATCGCTGAGAGCTGTACGAGCACGACGAACGGAAGCTGCTTAAGAGCCGTATCGATATAAAATTCGCCGAGTTGGATATTGACCGCCGGCAGATACGCTATAAAGAATGCCGCGCACAGAACGGCAACGTCGCCGACAAATTGCAATGGCCGCCGCAGAAACCAATATCGATCGCCAAATAGCGTACTGTCGTCCATCAAAGTGCTTATTTTGAAAGTAACCGCAATATTTCTCAACTGTCAATCAACATTTCACGCCAAATGTTCATCACAGATACATAAAAAAGCGCCGGATCGGCGGTTTTTTGGGTTATACTAAGCATCGATGTTCCGGAGGTATGTTATGACGTTCCGACTCCTTACATTCTTTTTTGTAATAACGCTTGCGGGCATTGCCGCCGCGCAACCTTCCTCAGTGCCGAAGGCGGCCGACGACCGCGGCTATATGATCGCTTCGGGCGATGTGATCGAAGGCAAAGTACTTGGCGAAGAACAATTCAACTTCATATCGACGGTCGATGAGGACGGTAAATTTTTCGTGCCGTTCTCTGACGCCCCTATATCGGCTTCCTGCCGCACCGAAGCTGATGTGCGTAAGGAAGTGCTCACGCTGCTTAGCAAATACCTTCGAAATCCGCAGGCGAACATACGCGTAACGGAACGAAAGAGCCGCCCGCCCGCAACCGTCTATGGCGAGGTGCGTACGCCCGCACAGGTTGAATTGCGGCGCGATACGACACTTGTCGAGCTGATCTCATTCTCGGGCGGCATAACCGATGACGCCGGCGGAACTGTTCAAGTCTTCAGGACACGGAAGCCGGTTTGCGTCGATGATCCGGATGCAATGTGGACGGTTAGCTCGAATGATCCTACCGATGTGCCCTCGCGTGTGTACAGCCTGCGGAGTATCCAAACAGGTACGGACGATTCGAACCCGAAAGTATATCCCGGCGATGTGGTCATAATTCCAAAGGCATCGCCGGTCTATATCACCGGGGAAGTTGTCGCGCCGCAGGGAGTTTACTTGAAAGAAGGCGGTATGTCGCTTACCGAGGGCATCGCAAAGGTTGGCGGCGTGCGTGCCGAGGCAAAGACCAAAGAGATCAGAATTTCAAGGCTAAAGCCTAATTCGACCGACCGCGAACTCATAATAGCCAACTATGATGACATCAAGAAAGGCGTTCAAAAGGATCCGATGCTTGAACCGTACGACATCGTCGAGGTGAACCGTGCAAAGGACAATATCGCGCAGACGATCCTGAAATTCGCACTCGGTCTCGGCAAGACTGCGATTTCCAGCGCCACCAGCAGTATCGGCTACCGCGTTCTTTATTGATCAGTCCTGATACAGAGTATCTATCAGTGTGCGGTATTTTTCGTCGATTACGCGGCGCTTGACCTTGAGGGTCGGGGTCAGTTCGCCGCCGTCAACGGTTAGCTCCTTATCCAGCAGAATTATCTTCTTGACCTTCTCGAACTGTGAAAGCTCGGAAGTGTATTTCTCGACCTGACGCATCATCAGGTCGTTTACCTTTTCGCTTGCGCAAAGCTCCTCCGGCGTGTGCAGATCAAGGCCTTTAAGTTCTGAATATGATGCAAGCATTTCGAAGTTTGGCACGATGATGGCGGCCGGGAACTTCCGCTCATTGCCGATCAGTACGACCTGGCTGACAAAACGCGACGCCTTGATCATCTGCTCGATCGGTGAAGGCGCGATGTATTTGCCGCCCGATGTCTTGAAAAGCTCTTTCTTTCGGTCGGTGATCTTCAAATAGCCGTCCGCATCCAGCTCGCCGATGTCGCCGGTACGCAGCCATCCGTCCTCGGTGAATACCGCTTTTGTCGCTTCTTCTTTGTGATAGTAACCGATCATCACGCCCGGGCCTTTTACCTCGATCTCGCCGTCCGCAGCGATGCGGACGCTGACATTGGCGATCGGGCGCCCGACAGTGCCGAGCCGCGAGAATTTCGGGTTGTTCGATGAGACGACCGGCGAGGTCTCCGTGAGGCCGTAGCCCTGCATTATCGCGATGCCGGCGCCGGTGAATATCAGATAGATATCATCCGAGAGAGCGGCTCCGCCCGTGATGCAATAACGCAAATTTCCGCCAAAGAAATCGCGCATCTTTGCAAATACGATCTTATCTGCCAGATTGTGCTTTGCCGCGAGAGCGATCGATACGGGCCGTCCGGATGTCGTCGATCTCGCATATTCCTTTGCCAGCTCTATTGCCCAGTCGAATATTCGTTCGCGGATCGGATTTGACCTTGCGGCCGAGATGCGTGCTCTTTCATAGACCTTTTCAAAGATCCGCGGCACCCCGATAAAGATGCTCGGCCGAACCTCCTTAAGGTTATCAGGCACCTTGTCTATCGATTCGGCGTAATGAACAGCCATTCCGTGATGGATATAGACATACATTCCCGTCCGCTCAAAGATATGTGACAGCGGCAGCACCGATAGGCAAACGTCGTCGGCCGTGAATTCATACATCTCGGCGGCGTCTATCACATTTGAGACGATGTTGCTCTGGCTCAGCATAACGCCCTTCGGCTCGCCCGTCGTGCCGCTCGTATAGATCAGCGTAGCGACATCCGCCGGCGAAACTGCGGCGTGCAGCTCTGCGATCAGCTCAGGCCGGTGTGCCCCGAGTTCGCGGCCGCGGCCGAGCAGATCATCGAATGCGATGCCGCGATCAATGCCTGTAATGTCATTGTCAAACAATACTATATGCTCGATCGTCACTTGACCCTTGAGAGTTTCTGCGAGGTTCTCATACGATCCGCGGTCGGCAAGGAAGATAAGCCGTGAGCCTGAGTCATTTAAGATATATTCGACCGAATGTGCTGCAAGCGTTGTGTAGATCGGCACATCAATGATGCCTGCGAATTGGCAGCCCGCGTCGGCAAATGTCCATGCGGGCGAGTTCGGGGCGAGTATCGCTGCTCGGTCGCCCTTACGAAGCCCGAGCGAATACAGCCCGAGCGCGGTTTCCTCGCAACGTTCGATCATCTCGGCGGACGAGATGCTTTGCCACTCACCGGCAATTTTGCTCACCAACGCCCTTTTCGTCGGATGTTCAGCCGCCGCAAGCAGAAAGAGGTCCGCGATCGTCGCCGGCAGGCCGCGTTCGGTAAGCCGCGGTGCGATATGTGCGGAAGTTTCGGTGATCTGCGTCATCGGTTGATCATCCCGTCGAGAAACAGCGACATCACGATGCCTGCCATTGGAGCAAGCTGATATTGGCGGTTCGAAAGCACCCAATTCGTAACCATTTCATCGAGAGCGCCGTAGAGTATCTTTGCCGCAATGATCGGCTTTACGTCGCCGCGAAAGCTGCCGTCCGCTTGTCCTTCCTGTATCGTCTTTCGTATCAGATCGAGGTATTCGCTGAAGGCGGCAGCTGAGAACTCCTGCATATGCTTTGTCGAGCCGCGCAATTCGACCTGAAAGACGATCGCAAGATCACGGTCAGCCCCGAGGCGTTCGAGGTGTATCTCCGCTATCTTTCGAAGCTTCTCGATCGGTGTCTGCAACGACTGCAGTTCGTGCTTGCCCTTTGTAATGAATTCGGTCATCGCACGATCAAAGATCGAGTGGAGTATCTCGTCCTTGCTCTTAAAGTAAAGATAGACGGTTCCGTCGGCGATGCCGGCTTCGCGTGCTATATCGGCGACCTTTGAGTTGAAATACCCTTTACGTGCAAAGACACTCACCGCCGCACGCAGTATTGCTTCGTGCTTGTCGGCTACACTGCCGCGTCCCGCGGATCTTGAGCTGATCGGTTTAGCCATCGTTCCAATGAATGAATACTCATTCATTATGCCCCAGAAAACCGCCGGGTGCAAGAAAAAAATCGTGTTGATGAGGAAAGAATGGCGGAGAGGACAGGACTCGAACCTGCAAGCGGTCACCCGCGGTAGTTTTCAAGACTACTGCCTTACCAATTAGGCTACCTCTCCGCATTGCGGAGGCAAATAATGAATATACGCCACAGGGCCGCTTAATGACAACCAAATCGAACGGCTTTCGCCGTACGGCGGCAGCAGAACTTAGAGAAATACGTCTTAATATGGTACAAATAGAATTTGTGCCTTCAGAAGAAGAGCAGTTTTACACAGGTATTTGTTAATGAGGAAATTCATATTATTTTCGACCGTACTGACGCTTGCCGGTGTATTCGCCGCACTTGCATTCCAAGTATCGGCGGATGGCAATGACGGTAATTCGCTGGCATCGAATTCACTTGTGATCAGCCAGGTGCAGATGGGCGGACCATCGGATGCCAATGACGAATTCGTCGAGATCCACAACAACAGCAACGCACCGATCGATCTGAACGGCTACCGTATCGTGTATCGTTCGCAGAACGGCACGAATGATGTAGCAAATGCCTTCGCGGTCTGGTCAACTTCGACGATCATACAGCCCGGGCAATATATGCTGATCGCGTCAACGGCCTACACGGGCGGTGTGACGCCTGATAAGACGTACAACCCGACGACCTGCTCGTGTTCGATGAGTGCGGCGAACGGCGGCGTAGCGATCCGTCAGGGCGAAAATAATACAGGTGCGATCATTGACTCGGTTGCGTGGGGCTCGGTGAATAACGGATTTACCGAAGGCTCGCCCACAACGGCACCCGGGAACGGCAACAGCAAGGCCCGCGCACTCGGCGGTTGTCAGGATACGGACAACAACGCCGCTGATTTCAGCACGCTGACGCCCGGCGCGGCCCGAAACTCCTCGACCGCTCCCAACGTCTGTGCGGGCGGCGGTACAACGCTGTTCGCCGCGATGGCAGCAAACCCGACCGCGGTCAATCCCGGAGCGACAACGCTGCTTACGGTAACGGTTCTGCCGGCGACCACTCCGCCAAGTACGGGAATCGTGGTTACGGGCGATCTTACGACCATCGGCGGTGATGGGTCACAGACGTTCTACGATGACGGAACGCACGGTGACGTAACCGCCGGCGATAACAAATTCTCATTCCTTGCCACCGTTACTGGTGATACTCTGCCGGGAACAAAGCAGCTTTTTGCTACCGCGGCCGACCAAGAGGGGCGCACGGCGCCTGCGAGTGTAAATATTACGGTCAACGGAGCCACACCGAATGAGGATCCGCTGATCTTCGGCAACCCGAGCGGAGCGACCGCAGATGTCAACAACTTTGACAACTATCTGATCCAACGCACGGCTTACACGATGTCGTACAACCGCACAAAGAACGGCCCGAATTGGGTTGCGTGGAGGCTTGACACAAGCTGGATCGGAGGCTCGGGCCGCGGGGATTTTGCACCGGATACGAGCCTGCCGCAAGGTTGGTATCAGGTGCAGCCGAACGATTATTCAGGCTCGAACTACGACCGCGGCCATATGTGCCCGTCAGGCGACAGGACGATCTCGTCAGAGATCAATAACCAAACATTCCTGATGTCCAACATCGTGCCGCAGCTCGCCGCGAACAATCAGGGGCCTTGGGCCGATCTTGAGAACTATTGCCGCACGCTCGCATCACAGGGCAATGAGCTCTACATCATCTCGGGGCCGAACGGCAATATCGGAACCATCGGGGCGAATCAGGACCCGGCAAAGCGCATCGTTGTGCCTGAATCTACTTGGAAGGTCGTTCTTGTGCTGCCGAACGGTACGAACGACCTTGCCCGTGCCAGTTCGCGTGCAACCCGCGTATTCGGTGTCATAATGTCGAATCAATCGATCTCGCAAAGTGCTCCGTGGCGAAATTTCCGGGTAACTGTTGACCAGGTCGAGCGTCTAACAGGTTATGACTTCTTCTCGCTAATACCAAAGAATACGCAGGAGATCATAGAACGCCGCCGCGATAGGTTGTAATTATGTCATTTTCAAGAAAGTTCAATTCCGCACTTCTGGGCGCCGCCATTATTTTGGCAGGCGCCTTTTCCGTCCTTGCACAAACCAATTACACGATCGCCGAGGTGCAGGGCGACAAGGCCGTCTCGCCGCACGAACGCGAAAAGGTCCGCATTTCAGGTGTAGTGACCGCCGTCTTAAAAAAGGGATTCTATATCCAAACGCCGGACGATAAGGTGGATGATAACCCAAAGACATCCGAGGGAATTTACGTCTATGGCGAACAGAGCGCCGGGCAGGTTGCCCTGCGCGACCTCGTACAGGTCGAGGGCACGGTCGCGGAGTTCCGTCCGCGTACGGAACGCATCTTCTTGAGCATTACCGAGATCACGCAGCCGACCGTCAAGGTGCTGTCAAAAGATAACCCGATGCCTTCTGCGGTAACGCTCACGACGGCCGACCTCGACCCGCGCGGCAAGCTCGATCAGATGGAACGCTTTGAAGGGATGCGTGTGCGTGCCGATCTGGTCGTTGTCGGGCCGACCGGCGGCTTTACGAATGTAAAGACGGGCATTACGACATCGAACGGCGTATTCTTTGCGACGCTGCAGGGCGTGCCGCGGCCGTTCCGCGAGCCGGGTGTAGATGTGCTGACCGCGTATGTTGACAAGCTGGCTGACACGGTGCCGCGATTTGATATGAACCCCGAGATACTGCGCATTGACAGCCTCAGCCAGGTCGATGCAAAGCCGCTTGATCTTACAACGGGTGTAACGATGAAAGGCGTTACGGGCGTGATAGATTACTCAAAGAAATTCTACACATTGGTAATGGATGCCGCCGGCAGGCCTGAGCCCGAGAATATGCGGACATTCTTTCCGGTAAAGGCTGCCGGAGCGCGCGAGCTAACGGTCGGGAGCTTCAACATCGAGAACTTCTTCGATGACGAGGTGAATTCAAGCAACGTTAAGAATGAAACAGTGTTGCCGAAAGACGTCTTTCAGGCGCGTTTGAAGAAGGTGTCGCTCGCCATACGCAATGTGCTTGCAATGCCGGATATCCTCGGAATAGTCGAGGTCGAGAACATCAAAGTGCTGAAAAAGGTTGCCGACCAAGTAAATGCTGATGCTGTCGCAGCGGGCCAGCCCGACCCGAAATACGTCGCGTATCTCGAAGAAGGCAATGATGTTCGCGGTATTGACGTCGGCTTTCTGGTCAAGTCCGGCAAGGTCAAGGTCGTTGAGACAAAGCAGCTCGGTGCAAAAGAGAAGCTCGGTTCATACGCCAATGATCCGAACGATGTGCTCTACGATCGCCCTCCGCTGATGCTGCGTGCCGAAGCGGCCGATCCGGAAAGTTCAAAACCGCTCGCGGTTACGGTGATCGTCAACCACTTCAAATCATATCGCGGCATCGACGATGTGAAGGACGGCGAGCGAGTTCAGAATAAACGCCGCCTTGAGGCAGAGTGGCTCGCAAATTACATACAAGATAGGCAAAAGGCCGACCCGAACGAGAATATCATTGTCTGCGGCGACCTTAATGCATTCCAGTTCAACGACGGCTACAACGACCTTATCGGGATACTCAAAGGACGATCCGATCAGAACGTACTTACGCCTTCAAGAACGGCATTTACGACGAACCTGGCAGACCTCGTTGATTTTATCAGTCAGGAAAACCGCTATTCGTATGTTTATGACGGTTCGGCACAGGCTCTCGACCATATACTGGTCAATAAGCCGGTCCGTGAGCATTCGCTGAAATTCGGCTTTGCTCGCGTGGATGCAGACTTTCCGCTGGTTTGGAGCAATGATGCGACGCGGCCGGAACGTGTGTCAGATCACGATGCTCCGGTCGTCTTTATTTCGTTCGACGCGGCAAAGCCGACGCCGGTCAAGCCTCAATGATCACCTGCGCAACGGCATATTCGGCCGTATGCGAGATCGAAAGATGGACAAAGCGGCCGCCGATCTCGGTGAGCCGCTTTTCTGCTTCTCCGGCGATGGCCAATGACGGCTTGCCTTCGGCACTATTGACGATCTCGACATCGTGCCACGCGATCTTACCGCGCCAGCCCGTGCCGAGCGCCTTCAGAAAAGCCTCTTTTGCAGCAAAGCGTGCAGCATAGCTCTGTGCGGATGCGGCGCCGCGTTCTTTGCAGTATTCGCGTTCGCGGGCCGTATAGACACGTTCGGCAAAACGCGGCGTTCTCGTCAACGTTTCGCTGATACGGTAAACTTCTACAATGTCGATGCCTGTCGAAACTATCATCAAAGAACCCTCAGAAGAACAGATTTTAACCGATTCGGGCTTTTCGTGGCGAGAAGGCGGCGGCGTAAAGGTGCTTGTCTGCGATGCGCTCGAAACGGCAGGCTTTGCGAACGGCTTCTCGACACGCGTGGGCGGCGTGTCAGCCTTTCCCGAGGGTGATCTGAACCTTGCCGGCTTTAATGAAGATGATGCCGCAAATATCTACGAGAACCGCCGCCGATTCCTGCGGCTCTTCGGCGAATATCGGCTAGCACTCGTTTGGCAAGTACACGGCGATACGATCCATCGTGTTGACGGCGTTGAGGATGCGGGTGATTCGGGCGTGAATGCCGATGCTGTCATCTCGAACGCCGCCGGAATCCTCGCAGGCGCCAAGACCGCAGACTGTGTGCCGGTGCTGATAGGCGACCCTGTGACAAAGGCTTTCGCGGCGGTGCATGCGGGCTGGCGCGGTACCGTCCGTTCGATCGTAAGTAAAGCGCTCGATGCGCTGTCGGAGAATTACGGATGCGATCCGTCGAATGTCATCGCAGCTATCGGCCCGGCCGCATGCGGGCGCAGTTATGAGGTCGGATCTGATGTGATCGAGCAGTTCGACGAGAATTTTAGCGACGCGGCCGACTATTTCACGCCGACGCGTGAAGGCCACGCGTTGGTCGATCTTCACCTTGCGAATGCGAGGCAGCTTTTGAATGTGGGCGTTAGAGAGGAGAATATCTACACTGCACCGTTCTGCACAATGGAGCGGCCCGACCTCTTTTTCTCATATCGCATCGAGAAAAAGATGAACGGTAAAACGGGCCGTTTGCTGTCGGTCATCGGTCGAAAACAGGCTATTTAACTCGGGCCGTGAGCGTGATGTTCTGCGTCTTCGGCGCGTAGCAGACCTCATCCGTGCAGGCTTGGTATCTTACTGCAACATTCACACTTATCGATCTGCCGCGATAATTTGCCGGAACTGTTACCGTAAATGGGAACACAACACGGCCTTGATATACATTGACGGGTGCATCGGCGAACGGGAAGCGGCGGTTACGGCCGCGAGGGTAAGAAACAGCACCGATCTTCAGCCTGCTTGCCGAGGGGCGAATGCTTGTCGCTATCGCATATTCGCTGCCCGGGCGGCTTGAGTTGACATGCAGGCCGCTCGGGATATTCAGCACAACGGCGGCGCGGACGGCTTTGCCGCGTGTTGCTGCGGGCAGCGATCCGCTGACCGACTGTGCCGCAACCCCGATCGAAAAGCAAAATGCGAGGGAGGCCGCGATCATCAACTTGTTGAACATTACTCTCATTTCACACGAAAACTCTCAAGCATCGCATCCGTTCGCGACCGCACATCGTCGCCCGCATCATCCATAACGGAAAGCCTCAGGTCATACACTCCCGCAGCGGCGGCGACAAGCTTGTGCGTTTCGGTAACATTGATGCCTTTCGCCGTGGTTCTTTTGGTTGCGGTTATGTAACGCCGCTCGCCGATCACCTCGATCTCGCCGCTTTGTGTAAGTCCAAGCCCCTTTATAACCTCATCGACCGCCGCGCCGCCGTGCAGAACGAGCCTGTATCTGGCGAGCCGAACATCCGCAGCGTCGCCCGTGCCGAATTCCTTTGTATAGCCTTCGAGCAGTACATCGCCCGGATCGACGATGTTCAGAAAGCCCTGTGGTTTATCGATGCTGTATTCGGATGCATCGATCGTCTCGCCCTCAAAAGCCTTTGCCGCCGACCGCTTTATGCGTGTCGAGGCATAGATCATCAGGGCGACGATGATGAGTCCGGGGATAAGAAGTTCCATACGGATCGATTGTCGGTCAGAAAACTTTATCTTGCGAAAATCCCTCTGCCTTTGCGGCGAGCTGGCCGCATGCGGCAAATATATCGCGGCCGCGCGGCTGGCGAACATACGCCGAGACGCCGTTTGACTCAAGCGTCTTTTTGAATGATGCCACACGCTCGGGCGTTGACGCACTGTAGGCAAGCTCTTTCGCACCGTTGTGCGGTATCAGGTTCACCTTAACACGCGTCAGTTGATAGCGTGCGAGCAGAGCGGCAAGGTCACGCGCATCCGCTTCGCTGTCATTCACACCGCCGAGCATTACATATTCAAAAGTGAACCGCTCGCCGCGCCGCAGGCTGGCCTCAAATTCTTTTGCGGCGGTCATAAGCGCGTCGATATTCCAGCGTTTATTTATCGGCATCAGCTTATCGCGCAGCTCATCACGTGCGGCTGTCAGCGAGATCGCAAGATGCGGACGATCTTCAAGCTTTGCGAATTCGTAGATCTTCGGCACAATGCCGACGGTCGAGATCGTAACGCGGTTTGGCACGATAAAAAGGCCGTCCTTGTCGGCCATGATCCGCAGTGCGGCGATCAGATTCTCAAAATTATGGAACGGTTCGCCCTCGCCCATGCCGACGAGGTTGGTGCCGTGCGGCGTCTCTGCCTGTTCGCCGTAAACGTCGTTAAGAACGATGATGATCTGCTCGACGATCTCGCCCGGCGAGAGGCTGCGGAGGAGCCCAAGCTGTGCCGTAAGGCAGAAATCGCACTTTAGTGCGCAGCCCGATTGGGAAGAAAAGCAGATGGTGTCGCGATTTTCCGACGGGATGAACACCGTCTCGACCGGAAATCCCTCATCGGTCCTCATCAGGTAACGCCGCGTGCCGTCAATTGATACGTAACGCGATTCGACCGACAGTCGCGACACGTCAGCGACCGCATCGAGCCGGTCTCTAAATCTTTTCGGCAGATCGGTTATCTCTTCAAAACTGCTCAGGCGTCGTTGGTGCAAAGCTTTGAAGACCTGCATCGCACGGTATTTCGGCTCGCCCATCTGTTCTGCTTTTTCGGCGAGTTCGTCACGTGAGAGGCCAAGTATATGTGTCTTTGCGGCCATCCCTTTATTTTAACGCAAACCGTGCCGAAGCGCGCGATGCCGCAACTCTGTTAAAATCAATGCGGTAATGAAGACAACGGTATGCAGAGCCTTACTGATCGCGATGTTGGCGGTAGTGTCGGCTCTCGTGCAGGGCTGTTCGCAGATCGGGCAGAATGTTCCAGAACCGCCGCCGAAGCATTCGACACACGAACTGCCGCACGACAACGTACAGCGGCCTGACCCGCTGCCTTTCGGCGACCCGTCTAACGCAGCTGCCGATCCTGCTGACCTGAACAACTTGCTTGTTCGGCATCGCAGCCATGTACTTTCATATAACAACAGCCGCGGAACGCTGAATTGGGCCGCTTGGTTCACGACAAAGGCGGATCTCGGCGAGCGGCTCGAACGGCCGATGTTCAAGCCCGACACGAGCCTGCCGAACGGTGCAAAGCGGATACAGTATTATGATTATTCGGGCAGCGGCTACGACCGCGGGCATATCGTGCCGAGCGCGGACCGATTTGCCGACCCTGAGCTGAACGCCGAGACCTTTTTGATGACCAATATCGTGCCTCAGACCTCAAGCCTCAACCAATACCCTTGGAACAAGCTCGAGGTTTATGCACGCAGCCTGGCACGCAGCGGCAACACGCTTTACACCATCGCCGGCGTTTACGGTGAGCAGGAGCGGCTGAAGAACCGCGTTACGGTGCCGACCAATTGCTGGAAGGTGATAGCCGTGTTCCGCGGCGGCGCAATTCAGTTCGATACGCGGACACGGGTAATTGCCGTTGATATGCCTAATATTGCGGGGCTTGAGGACGCGGATTGGAAGCAATATATCACGACCGTAGATGAGATAGAGAAGAGAACAGGGCTTGACCTCTTCAGCAATGTTCCCAAGGAACTGCAGGAAAGGCTCGAATCCCGGCCTTACGCCGCACTGAAGAGCAGGTAGAGCTTCAGATCATCCACTCGCCGGAAAAGACGAATTCGGCCTTGCCCTTCAGAATGATCTCGTCATCATCCCTCCACTCGACCTCAGTTACGCCGCCTTCGGAATGAACGTTCACCTTGCGTTCGGCTTTGAGCAGGAATGAGCTGAGCACCGCCGAACCCGTCGCACAGGTGCCGGACGCCGATGTTTCACCCGCGCCCCGCTCCCATATTCGAATCTCGATATTCCCGCGGTCGATCACGCGGACAAAGACGACATTCGCACGCTCGGGAAAGCGTTCGTGCGTTTCGACCTGCCGGCCGATGCTGCGCCAATCCAGGTCGAAATTCTCAACAAAGATGCACACGACCGGATTGCCGACATTCACCGCCGAAAAGACGTAGTGCCGCCCGTCGATCTTGAGCGGTTCGTTAACGACCGCAGGCCTCAGCGTATCGGTCAGCACCGGCACGAGGTCGGATGCGAACGCGGGCTTTCCGATCTCGGCATTGAACCAATACTCGCCGGCTTCGTTCTTCTCGATCAAGTGGTAATTCTTGATGCCGCTGCGCATCTTGAGCCTCAGATCGGCGTCCTTCCAGATACCTTTGTAATACAGGCATGCGACCGCGCAGCGCGTGCCGTTACCCGAAAATCCGGCGATGCTGCCGTCGGGATTGATGATCTCGCAGCTGAACTCGGCATCGTCGCCCTCGAGAGGTGTCAGAACCGCGACGCCGTCGGCACCTACGCCGGTGTTGCGGCGGCACATCGCAACCGCAAGCTCGCCGAGCGGCAACTGAGTCGGCGCCGAGCCAAGCTCGATAACAAGATAATCATTGCCAAAGCCGTGAAATTTGTAGAACGGTATCGTTATCATTGACACTTATCGGCTGTTTGCGACGGTGCGGACATCGTCGGCTCAGCGCTTCTCCGGCGTTATCTTGAATGTCAGCCGCTCAGCACCGCGCAGGACGATGATCTCGTATTCCTTGCCCGGTTCCATTTCGTTGAGCGCCTTCATATAGTCTTGGATCGTCTTTACCTCGATGCCGGCAAGCCCTACGATCTTGTCATTGCCCTTCAAACCGGCATGGGCGGCCGGAGAATCATCACGCACACCGTCGATCACAAGGCCGTCGGTCGCATCTGTGTAGCTCGGTATCGTGCCGAGCGTTACCTTAAAGCCCGACCGTCCGCCGCTTGTGCCCGAGCTTTTTGCAACCTCGTAGGTCGGCCGCTTCGGGCTGCGATCGATCGCTTTTGCGATCGTACGGATATAGTTCATTATGCTGAGCTCACCCGCGTAATTTATCTTTTCGGCGGTGTCCGTGGGCTTATGATAATCGAGGTGTGTGCCTGTAAAAAAGAAGAGAACGGGAATTTTTTTCGTGTAGAACGATGAATGATCCGACGGGCCGAAACCGTCCTCGGTCAATTGGAGCGTGAACGGCAGCGAGTTCGCATCGTGCGCAGCGCTATTTGCCGCACCTTTGTTCAGGTTCTCGACAAGCGCTTTCCATTCGGCTGCGGTGCCGATGCCGCCGATGTTCAGTTTGCCGTCGTGCAGGCGGCCGACCATATCGAGGTTGATCATTGCTATCGTATCCTCGACCGGCACTACAGGGTTATTGACATAATACTTCGATCCGAAAAGGCCTTCTTCCTCGCCGCTGAAGGCGATAAAGATGAATGTTCGTGCATTCGACCTCTCCTTCGCAAAGAGCCGTGCGAGTTCGAGCATCGCGGCGGTGCCTGAGGCGTTATCGTCGGCGCCATGATGGATCTCGGTCGAGTTCGCCGCAAGGCTCCCTTCGCCGCCGCGGCCAAGGTGGTCGTAATGTGCCCCGATCACGATGGCTTCTTTCTTGAGCTTTGCATCACGTCCCGGCAGGACGCCTACGACGTTGTATCCCGTAACCTCTTTGTAGGGGAAAGGCTGCAAGTATGTCCGCTTTCCTTTGTCGGTAAACGCGGGCCGCAAACCTATGGCGGCAAACTGCTTTGCCAGATAAGTTCCCGCCTCGGTGGCTCCGGGCTCGCCCGTGCGGCGGCCTTCGAGCTTATCGGCGGTAAGATAGCTTATCGTTCTGCGTATCGCCGCCTCTTCAGGCGAGGCCTTGGCAGGCTGTGCCTTTTGCGCATAACCGGCAGAAACGAATGCAACTACAACAAGAAGCGAACTTAGAAAATGCTTTTTCATTGCCTGCAACCCTCTAAATATCCGAACTTACGCATTTGAAAACCGTCCTGCGGCCTCACGCATGCTTGATCGGTGCGATGGCCGCAGGTATCAGGTATTTATCAGTTGACCCAATCGGCGATGAAAACATTGGTGTCACCTGCTTTCGCCGCATTTCGGTTCGATGCGAAAACGAACTTTTTGCCGTCGGGCGAGAACATCGGGAAACCGTCGAAAGTATCATTGAATGTGATGCGTTCGAGTCCGGTGCCGTCGATATTTACCATCGCAAGGTCGAAGTTACGCTTCCCGGGATCGGTTGCGAAGTAGTTCGTACAGAAAATGATCTTCTTGCCGTCCGGCGTAAAGAACGGTGCGAAACTTGCGAGACCGAGCTTGGTCACCTGCCGCTTGTTCGAGCCGTCCGCATTCATAACCCAAACTTCGAATACCATCGGCACGATCAGATGCTGCATCAGCAGATCTTTATCGCGTTGGATCAGCTTGGGGTCGGTCGGATGAGATCCGCGATAAACGATCATTTTGCTGTCGGGCGAGAAGAATGCGCCGCCGTCATAGCCCTGCTCGTGTGTAAGCCGCTTCAGATTCTTGCCGTTGGTGTCCATCGTATAGACCTCGAGGTCACCGTCGCGGTCCGTCGTAAAGACGATCTTCTTTCCGTCGGGGCTGACGGTCGCTTCGGCATCGTAGCCCGGCGATCTGGTCAAATTCTTGATGTTCTTGCCGTCGGGCGTTGAGGTATAAATGTCGAACTCGGGATAGACGGGCCAAACATAGCCGTATTTTCTGAAGTCAGGCTCGGGCGGGCATTCGCGGCCGCCCTCGAACGTCGATGCGTACAGCACCTTCTTGCCGTTCTTGAAAAAGTAGGCGCAGGTCGTGCGGCCTTCGCCATTGGAGACCATATGGACGTTGCTGCCGTCGATATTCATCCGATATATCTGGTCGCAGCGGCGGCCGTCGCGTTTTGACTGGAAGATCAGCTCTTTACCGTCACTAGAAAAATAGGCTTCTGCATTCTCACCGCCGAACGTGAGCTGTTTGATGTTCGCCAGGTGCTTTTCGCCCGGAAAGGCCAGTGAGCCTTGGGCCGTAACGATCTGTGCACCAAAAACGCTAAGAAAGAGAGCCAACGATATCGCAAAATATTTCATTATCAATGGTACCTATCCTTTATCACGGCCAACGGCCGAAATTTTATTCTAACCAAATGGCGGATAGAAAGATAATCTGGTACTGAAATGACAGTATAAAAATTGGCTTTTGCGGCAAAAGATGCCCTATTTTGTGTAGTATTCGACGTCGCCGGCGGACTCGATACCGATCTTGCCGAGCGAGACTGCATGGTCGAGGTGTGCGATCGCCTCGGAAATGGCAAGAAAGCGATGAACGTCCGCATCGAATGAGGCAGCGAACAGTACTTTCGCGACATCGTAAGCCGTAATGCCTTCCGCAGTTACGAGCGAGACGACTGCCTTCTGCCGCTCCTCGATCGCACGCAGGTATCGGTGAAAAAGCTCCTCAAAATCAATGACCTTTTCGCCATGCCCGCCATAGATCAGCGTTGGTGCGAATGAACGCACCCGCGCAAGGCTTACAAGATATTCGGAAAGTGACGGGAAGCGGCGGTTCGGGTCAAGCGGGTCGGGGGCGACGACAGGGTTTGGGGTAATGCGTTTCAGTACACAGTCGCCGCTGAAGATCGTCCGGTCGGCCTCACGTATGAAGGAACAAGAGCCGGGTGTGTGTCCCGGTGTATGCAGCACCTTGAGGCTGCCGCCGTCGAACTCGATCTCCATTTCGTCCGTGAGTTCGTTCATCTCGCTGTGTGCCAGCGAATCTGACAGCAGGCTGATCTCTTCGTACATGGAGCGGAGGCCCTCAAAGACATTCAGCGGTACACCGCAACGAATTAAAAGCCTCTGATGCTCGTCACTCGCAAGCCGGCCGGACAGGTGGCCGGTTTCCCACTTGTGGATAAAGACGTCAGCATTACCGGCGGCGTCGCGGACACGCTTAGTCAATCCGCAATGATCCTCATGCGAATGTGTAAGAATAATGCGGCGAATATCGCTAAAACCAAGGCCGTGGCGGCCGAGTTGATCGCTGAGTGATGCAAATGCCTCAGGCGTTTTGGGGCCGACATCGATCAGCGTTATCGGGTCTTCGCGGATAACATAAACATTCACGTCGCCAACATAGAAAGGTGTCGGTATCTTTAACGGGATGATCTTCATCTTCGGTCAGCCGGACAGTCTCGATACTAACGGCTTTGGCGTCGTCGGGCAAACGCGATGCCCGATGGTGTAAAATGACCTGCGGCCGTTGAAGCTAAGAAAATAAATGCGCGAAATAGGCGTGATTTTGCTTGCCTTAATGCCGATTTTGGGTTACAAGAGTTTAAGCAAATCTTTTCCGTTAAATAAAACTGTCGATAGGTGTTCCGAATGAGGTTTGCGGAAAGTTCCATTTACCTATTCGGAGAACTTTTATGGTTCGGGTCTTTTTCTGAGAAGCCGGATCGAGGCTCAGGCCAAAAGCAGTTGATCGAGGGAAATTCGCGTCTTACTAAGGAGAAAAATTGATATGAGAGTATTACCGTCCAGGATATTAGCGGCGGCATCGATGTTCGGCCTCTGTTTTGGGCTTGCAGTATTGCTTGCCGTGTCGGCAAATGCACAATCGCAGGTAGCCGCGGCCGACCTTTCGGGAACCGTTGTCGATCAGACCGGTGCGGTCGTGGCGGGTGCTACCGTCCGCGCCAGCAGTGTCGGCACCGGTATCGTGAAGACCGCAACGGCCGACAGCCAAGGAGCTTATCAGTTCATCGCGTTGCCTCCGGGCGAATATGAGATATCGGCTGAGGCTGCGACGTTCAAAAAGAGTGTCATTTCCGGCGTTACTCTCACCGTCGGCCAGAACGCGAACCTGACGATCAAGCTGGAGGTCGGCGAAACAAGCGCGGTCGTTAATGTTACGGCTGCTGACACGGAGCTTGTCGAAACAACAAAATCGACCGTTTCGAACACCATCGATCAGCAGAAGATAGAGAACTTGCCGATCAACGAGCGCAGTGCGACCGGCTTTGCACTTACCCTCTCGACCGTAGGCCGCGACAATGGCCGGCCGATCGGCCCTGCCCCGACATCGGGCATCAACGTCGGCGGCCAACGCGGTCGTTCGACACAGGTGAACGTGGACGGAGCCGATTTTACAGATAATTCGATCAACGCAGCACGCTCAACGATCTCAATGGAGGCGGTGCAGGAATATCAGGTTCTGACGAATTCATACAGTGCCGAGTTCGGACGCGCGACCGGCGGCGTGGTCAATGTCGTTTCGAAACGCGGCACGAATGCCTTTTCAGGCAACGTATTTGGCTTTCTCCGTGATAAGAATATACAGGCACGCAATGCGTTCTCACCGGTTGCCAAGCCTGATTTTCGCCGCACGCAATGGGGAGCAACACTCGGCGGCCCGATCAAGAAGGATAAGACGTTCTTCTTTGCCGCCTTTGAGCGCCGCTCGCGTAACGAGTCGGGCTTCTTTACCACCGACGTTGTCGGCAATTTGACATCATCGGCTACGATACCGGTGATCGCAGGCGTAAACCCTGTGGCGCGAACCTTTACTAATCTGACGTCAGCGCAGGCCGCGGCGATCAACGCACTTGTCGCTTCGGGCATCGGGGCGAACATCTGTGCGGCCCGCGCATACGCTTTCTTTGCGTCGAGCGGCGGCCAGACGGCGCTGACGGGTGCGAATCCGTTGACGACGCCGAATGACGGAAGTGTTTGCCCGGTGATCTCGCCCATTTCATCAGGTGTGATCGGCCCGCGTTTCCTTTTGTCCGGCGCGCCTGTTCCGTCCGGTACCACGAATTCAGCGGGGCAGTTCGTTGCGTTCAGGCCGCTGAATGACCTTCAGCGTGTGTTTCCGATATCGGAGCGCGCAAATTTCTTCAGCGTCCGCGGCGACCATAACTTCAACGAGAACAATCAGTTCTCGGTTCGTTTCGGTTACAATACTGACTACTTGACCGGCATACAGGTCGAATCGCAAAACCAATCGCTCGGCCAGAATGACTTTTCGCGCACCGGCATAACCGATACCAAGGATCTTGCTTTCAGTGCTTCGCTAAACTCTACCCTGAGCGCGACCCTGCTGAATGAATTCCGTTTCCAGTTCGGCCGCCGCAAGACGAGCTTCGCCTCGCAGAACGGCGATGCGGTCGCATATAACATTTCCGGTACGGCGTTCATCGGCCGCGAGCTCTTCTCGCCGGTCAGACGTTCTGAAAATCGCCTGCAGTTCGTTGATAACTTCAGCGTCATTGCTCGCGACCACACGTTCAAATTCGGCGCTGACCTCAATTCGGTCCGCATACCGAAGGCGCTGTTCGAGCTGAACTTCGCAGGCCTTTTCAATTTCGGCAACTTTGCCGCATCGAACCTCAATCCTGCGTTCGCGGGCCTGCCGGACTTTACGCCGGTTCAGAGCTACGGCCTTGGCCTTCCTTCGCTTTACCTGCAGGGCTTTGGCGACCCGTACAGCAAGATCAAGAATACGCCGCTGGCTTTCTACGCACAGGATTCGTGGAAGATCGCGCGTAACCTTACCATAAACTACGGCATCCGCTACGATGTCGAACTCACGCAGACCATCGCACCGGTCGGCTTTAAGGATCCGCTTACGGGCATTAACCTTACGGCGGATGATATGCGGGCCGCTCAGGATGTGCTGAACGTACAGCAGGGCTTCCCGGTAGATAAGAATAATTTCGCTCCGCGCTTCGGTTTTGCGTGGGATATGTTCGACAACGGCAAGACGGTCGTTCGCGGCTCGGTAGGCCTTTATTACGATCACCCGCTGCTTGCGGCGGCGTTCAACTCCGATATCGCTGATGCTGCACAGCAACAGCAAATGGTGCTGACCGCCGGCAGCCCGGTGCCTGTAAGCGGCACCGCACCGACGCTGCTTAATGCGGCTCTTGTATTCCACGGAACCGTTTGCGGTGCTCAAGGGTCGAGCGCGGCTGTTTGTGCAGCGTATGGCAATCCCGTAACTCCGGGAGTTGCGGCTTCGGCACAGTATCAATACGGCCGTCAGCGGTTCAACGACCAGACGTTCCCGGGCTTCGGCCCCGTTCTGCCGTTCACGCTGCCCGTGGCAAAGGATTTCAAGTACGCGAGGGCACGCCAGGCCAACTTCTCGATCGAGCATCAGCTTAATAAAGATATGAGCCTTACGGCTACATACATCTATGTTGATGCTAAGGGCCTGCCGCACCCGACCGATTTTAATCCGCCCGACACTGCACTGCAGATACAGAACTTCCAGCGCTTCTTCGGCGGAGCATTGCCGACCAGCACACAGCAGGCGGTAGCATTCTCGATAGCGACCACAGCACCGGGATCAGCGACCGGCGTCGGCTGCGTGGTCGTGATCCCGGGAATGGTCGCTCAGTGTCCGACAGGCCGTGTCGTAGCACCTGCGATCGCCAACTTCTTCCGTCCGAATGCACCGAACTACTTCCTTGCTCAGGCACTCTCGGGCGGATTGGTTACCAAGGCGGTGCTTGATTCACAGCTTACGGGCAGCCTGCGTACGCCGGGCACGCTTTCGCCCTTCGGTGCCGTTAACGCGCAGATCTCGACAGGTACGTCGAACTACAACGCCCTAAACCTCGAGCTTAAGCGTCGTTTTGCAAGGAACCTTACTTTCCTGGCGACCTACACGTGGTCACATGCTATCGATGATTCGTCGGATCTTCAGACACTGCTCATCGCACAGGATGTTAATAATTTCCGTGCCGAGCGTGCGAATTCGCTCTTTGACCAGCGTCATCGTTTCGTCTTCAGCGGCGTGCTGATGTCGCCTGATGCGTGGCGTAAAGGCAACGGCGTGCAGAAATTCTTTGCTGATTTCACCATTGCCCCGATCATTGAGATATCGTCCGGACGCCCGTTCAATATCATTACAAATGTTGACTCGAACAACGATCAATCGACACAGACAGACCGTCCTGACGTGAAACCTGACGGCACGCTCTGTGTGCCGAGCATACCGGCAAGCGGCCCGGGTTCTGTTCCGATCGGTGCTCCTTGTTCTCTGTTTGACATCGATCAGCAGGGCAGGCTCGTGTTCGGCTCAGGCTCGCTCGGCCGAAATATGGGCCTCACGCATCCGTACGCGTCGGTCGATCTTCGCATTTCGCGGGCGATCAAATGGGGCGAACGCTACCGTATCGACCTGATCGCTGAGGGCTTTAACCTCTTCAATCGCGTCAATGAGGCGTCGGCTTCGCCGTTCTTTACGGATGTGAACTCGGTCAACCAGCGTTCCGGCGGCCGCTACCGCAGCCGCTCGACCGCTGCATACGACTCACGGCAGTTCCAGTTCGGAGCGAAGTTCAGCTTCTGACTTGCGGCAGCCGCAACCACATGCAAGGGCCGGACGAATTACGTCACGGCCCTTCTTTACGTTATGACACTCGATGCAGCAGCCATCAGGGCATGGGCCGCCGAACTCGGCTTCGCGGATGCCGGCTTCGCACCGGCCGAACGGCTTGACGGCGAAGGCCGGCATTTTAAGGAGTGGCTGGCAAAGGGCTTTCAGGCGGACATGGCGTGGATGGAGCGTGATGTCGAGAAACGCATCGACGCGGGCCAATTCCTCGAACGAGCCCGAACTGTCATTTCGCTGATCTGCAACTACTACACCGCGTATCGGCATACGGGCGAGGCCGGCAAGATATCGCGCTATGCGTGGGGCGACGACTATCACGACATCGTAAAAGAGAATCTGCGGCTCCTTGCCGCACGCATCGCCGAGGCCGTGCCGGACGTCAATACACGTATCTGTTCGGATACTTCGGCATTTATGGACAAAGCGTGGGCCGTGCGTGCGGGGCTCGGCTGGCAAGGAAAGCACTCGAATTTGATAACGCGGGCCATCGGCTCGTGGGTTTTCATAGGCGCGATCGTTACCGACCTTGAAATAAAGAGCGACAGGCCGATCGTCGAGGATCATTGCGGCACCTGCCGCGCGTGTCTCGATGCGTGCCCGACCGGCGCGATCGTTGAGCCGTATGTTGTAGATGCCGCCAAATGCCTGTCATACGCGACCATCGAGTTGCGTGATGAGACGCTGCCAAGCGGCATTGCCGATCACATGGAAGGCTGGCTTTACGGCTGCGATATCTGCCAGGACGTTTGCCCTTGGAACCGCTTTGAGCGGCCGGCCGCCGAGGTGCGTTTCGAACCGCGGAACGGCGAAACCGCGATCGCACCCGAACGGATACTTGAAATGGATCACGAAGCGTACGTCGTGCGCTTTCGCCGCTCGGCGATAAAACGTGCAAAGCTGCCGGGACTGAAACGCAATGCCGAGGCACTTCAACGCCGCCGTACTGATTGACGTGTCTTTTATTCGCCAAATCGGTGCGATATCATTTAGACATGGCGTTGCGTGATTCATACGGCAGGACGATACGCAGTTTACGGCTGTCACTCACCGACCGCTGCAACTTCCGTTGTTTCTATTGCCTGCCGAACGGCGAACCCTCACTGGCACACAAGGACAAGATTCTAAGCATCGAGGAGTTGGCACAGGCGGCCGAGATATTCGTCTCGCTCGGTATTGAGAAGATACGTCTCACCGGCGGCGAACCGCTTCTGCGTCGCGGCATTACGTCGCTCGTGGCAAGCCTTGCGGCGCTAAAGCCTGACCTGAAGGACATTGCACTTACGACGAACGGATACGAACTGCCGCGTCATGTCGATGCCCTAAAGGCTGCGGGGCTTGACCGCATTACGATCAGCCTCGACAGCCTCGACCCGAAGCGTTTCACCGAGATCACGGGCGTTGACGCACTCGATAAGGTGCTTAATTCGATAGATGTCGCACGAGATGCCGGCTTTGAGACGATAAAGCTGAATGCCGTAGTTGTTCGAGGGCGTAATGAGGACGAAGTTGTTGATATGGCGCGTTTTGCACGCGAAAAGGGCATCAGCTTCCGCTTTATCGAATATATGCCGCTCGATTCAGGCCGGGAATGGGACCGCACGATGGTCGTGTCGGGCCGCGAGATACACGATGCGATCGATGCCGTATTCCCGCTCGAACTGACAAAGGCCCGAGGCCGAAGCACGGCGTGGAATTACCGCTTTGCGGATGGTGCCGCAGGCGAGATCGGCATCATTGCACCCGTTACCGATTCGTTTTGCGGGGCGTGTTCACGGATACGGCTGACTGCGGACGGCCAGATCAGAACCTGCCTCTTTTCGACCGTCGAACACGATCTGCGCGGCGCTATCCGCAGCGGTGCGGATCGTGAAGAAATCGCAAAATTCATACGCGGCGTCGTTCACCAAAAAGAAGAACGCCACCTGATCGACGAAGAAGAGTTCGTGCAGCCCGCACGCTCAATGAGCTTTATCGGCGGCTGACACGGAACGCTGTTCGACGATCTCCGTCACGCTGCCATAGCCGATCGTCCGCCGGTTTTGACAAATGCTGCGCTCGGGACTGAGTCCGTCAAGTTTTTAGGCAAAAAGTCTCTTATTTTTCCTTTTTTTTGTGTTTGTTCAGCAGCCGCGGCGGAGCAGAGAATGTGAGAGCTTTAACCGCAAACTTCGCGATGAACCCCTGAGCCAAAGGTACTTCTCGTCAATGTGGGAAGCCCGGGTCGTGATCGAATGCCGGCGGGCGTTCAACAACAACGAGCACTCACATTCGTTACTAGCGGCAGTCTATCCTTTTTTTGGCGGCGAGGCTGCGGTTACAGCTTGTTCGCGCCGTCTTTGGCGACGAGTTTTGATGCGAGCAGGAGGCTGTCGAATGTGCCGGCATCGGTCCACCAGCCGTCGAGCTCGTCCCATGTCATTTCGCCGCGTTCGATGTAGTGATTATTTACGTCAGTTATCTCTAGTTCGCCGCGCCCCGAAGGTTTCAGCGTTTTGATGATATCGAACACCGAAGCGTCGTAAAAATAGACGCCTATCACCGCGAAGTCCGATCTCGGCTCGCTCGGTTTTTCGTCGATCCGAACGACGCGCGACCCATCCAGTTCCGGCACGCCGAACCGCTGCGGGTCGGGCACTTTCTTTAGCAAGATCTTTGCTCCGCCGCCCTGCTCGCGATAGGCATCGGCAGCGGCGCGAATATTCTTCTCGATAATATTGTCGCCCAGCACGACGCATACAGGCCCGTTGTCGGCGAAGTGCTCGACGAGCGACAACGCATCGGCAATGCCGCCTTCACCGTCCTGATAGGTGTAATTAAGATCCTTAAGGCCAAAGTCCTTGCCGTTGCGCAGCAGCCGCAGAAAGTCGCCCGCCGAGTTGCCGCCCGTAACGATCATTATGTCCTCGATGCCGGCGTTAATGAGCGTCTTGATCGGATAGTAGATCATCGGCTCGTTAAAGACCGGCAGAAGGTGCTTGTTCGTGATGCGTGTCAGCGGGCTCAAACGCGTGCCAAGCCCGCCCGCAAGTACTACTCCTTTCATAAATTAATCCTTGTCTATAAATCTCCGGAACCACATTTCGAGCATAAGCAGCGTCCAGATCTGATGTGATGCATCCTCTTCGAAAGAGACGTGCCGATCGAGCATCCGCTTGACCTCGGCGCGCTCAAAGATGCCGCGTCCGGTAGCCTTGTCGCTCAGCAGAGTCGAATATGCCATATCCTTGAGGTCCTTGCGAAACCAACGGCCGATCGGGACGCCAAAGCCCATCTTCCGCCGGTAAACGACCTCCCTCGGGACAAAACGTGCCGCGATCTTTTTCAATAGATATTTGGTGCGGAATTTGTTGACCTTCAAATGCTCGGGCAGGCTTGCCGCAAACTCGATAAGCTTGTGATCGAGCAGCGGCGAACGCCCCTCGAGCGAATTCGCCATCGAAACAATATCGACCTTGACCAGAAGATCGTTCGGCAGATACGTCATCTGGTCGGTCAAAAGCGTCGAATCAAGAAGTCCTGCACCGCCTGCCTTTTCGTACCATTGATCTAGGAAATGCCGCGGCCTGTTAGCGGCGACCTGTTGCTTGAAATCCGCAGTGTAAAGCCGATCCTTGACCCGCTGTTTGAATACCGACATCCAATGAAAATAACGTTCGGCACGGCCAAGATTTGCCGAGACCAAGAATCGCTGCGCATCGCGGATGAGCGTTTTCTTTTCTTCGGACGACGGAAGTGCGTTCACCAGCGGCTCGAACAACAGTTTCCTGAGCGGCACGCGCCGATAAAGCTCGGCGAGCTGCATGGCCATATACCGATCGTAGCCCGCAAAGCTCTCATCGCCGCCGTCGCCGTTCAGCGCGACCGTTACATGCCGGCGCGTCTCACGCGAAACGTAATAGCTCGGCAGCGCGGATGAGTCGGCATACGGCTCGCCGTAATGATCGACCAAGAGCGGTATTACCGCCGCCGCGTCGGGCCGCACGATGAACTCATTGTACTCGGCACCGACATGCTCGGCGACACGCTTTGCGTACTTTAGCTCGCTGAAATCCTCGTCCTCAAAGCCGATCGAGAACGTCTTGACCGGCACCGAACTCTCCTCGGCCATGATCGCCACGACGGTCGAGGAATCGACGCCGCCGGAAAGGAACGCGCCAAGCGGCACGTCCGAGATCATACGCAGCTTTACGGCCTCGCGAATGATCCGTATCGTCTCATCCATCGCGTCGCGTTCGCTGATCTTTATCTTTTTTGTAAAGTCGGGCAGCCAATAGCGGTGCGTCTCGATGCGGCCGTCCTTCCAACGCATCCAATGCCCCGGCTCGAGCTTGCGTATCGACTTGAACGCCGTCTGCGGCGCCGGTATGCACATGAACGACATATAGCTGTCGATCGCGTCGTTATCGACCTCACGCGAAACCGAAGGATGCTTTAGCAACGCCCGGAACTCTGAGCCGAAGATCAGGCTGCCGTCGGGCTGATGCGAGTAAAGCAGCGGCTTCTTGCCGACGCGGTCGCGTGCGAGAAAGAGCGAGCGGTCATTTTCATCCCATATCGCGATGGCGAACATACCGCGCAGCTGCTGAAGGCTGTCGGGGCCAAGCTCGTCGTAGAGCTTTACGATCACCTCGGTGTCGGAATGCGTTTCAAAACGGTGGCCGCGTTCCTCCATCTCTTTGCGAAGCTCGCGGTAATTGTATATTTCGCCGTTAAAGACGATCCATTTTGTCTTGTCCTTGTTCGATATCGGCTGTTTGCCGCCCGCTAGGTCTATGATCGACAATCGCCGCATCGCGAGAGCAACACTGCCATTCACGTAAAAGCCGTCGTCGTCAGGCCCGCGATGGATGATGCGCTCATTCATCGCCTCGACAACTTCACGCCGCGCCGCCGCTTCCCTATTTACAAACCCGACTATCCCGCACATCTATCTTTCAATTTCTCCATGGCGCGACAGTATTTGCTGTGAGCGATATCGCCGTTCGACAAGCTTTCGATCATCGCGTTTTTCCATCTGAAGCACAACACCGACCGCTACGAAATACATCAAGAATACCTGTATCTGCGTCCGCTGGCGGTAAGCGGTGCCTACATTTCCTTGATACAGAGCATAAAGCACCGTAAGTATCAGTGAAAAGACGAATATCGGGATCGCCGCGCGAAAACGGTGCCGGATAGTATAGAGGAGGCCTATTACCACAAGCGGCAGCATTGCCCACCAGACGACCATTTCGGGAAGGGTTGCAGCCTGTCGAAAATTGGTTACCTCCCATGGAAATGGTGCTAAGAAAAGATACGCAAGCCCTACCGGTAATATTGAGATCACGCCACTAAGCGATGCGGAATTCACACCTCTAGTCTCATAACCGGAACCGGCAACACTTGCGGCGTACTTACGGCTCACTTCGATCCTTTCCAGCGACCCGAAACGCAATAGGTCAGCCGATGCGATCCGGATCAACCCGAGAGACGCCAGAGCACCAACGAGAACGCTAACGATCACGAGTCTTCGAGTTAATGCACCGCGCTTTGAGACGGTTCCGACAAAGAAGCCAACCCCGACCGCGGCTGTGACAAGATAGAATATGTAGAACCGGAGCGATAGGATCGCTACCAAGGACAAGATAAGCACTGCGACACCCCAAAAGGACAGCTTCTTTTGAAGCGTCAAAACCAGCGTCATCGCCAGCACGAGAAAGAACAGTATCGGGGCATCCTTCAGGAACTGTGCCGACCAAATAATAAAAGATGGGAAAAAGGCTATCAGAGCTGCCGCTATCCTTGACGCACGCTTATTTCCATAGATCTGCCATGTGCAATAGTACGACAGCGGCACGGTTGCCGCCCCCAGAACAGAGGACACAGCCTGCCCGATAAAAAGGTTGCTTCCTGTCAGCCAATATAGTATCGCTGAGAAATAGTTCATACCCCAGCCCGCGCCATTCAGCCTCATCGCATCGATCACCGTCGGATCGGTGCTGTTTCCCGTGCCGTTCCAAACTTTGGCGATGAGCAGACCGATATTCTCGTAGCCGCGTGCATCCGGCCCGAAAAAATCGAACAACTCAAAGTTATAAATGACCGCGGCAAGTGCAAGCCGCGCCAGCAATGCTAACAGGAAAAGGTTGATGAGGAACCTGGTGTCGAGATCGACGCGGTTTATAACGGCAATTACGCATACCGCACCCGCCGCAGCGGCAATCGCCGCAAGAGCGCCGTCCGGCATCGCCAAAAAACAATAGGCGACACCCATGGCAAAACATGCAACGGCGATAAGTCTATTCATTAATGTCTGCCGGCCGAGAACGGTTCACTTTACCAGCCCGAGCGATGCGAGTTCGGCGGTTGCGGCATCCACGCGGTCGTCAGGCCTTTGTCCGGCGACCCACTCGAGCAGTTCCGCAAGTCCGGCTTCGAGAGTAACATTCGGCTCGTAGCCGAGCAGCGTGCGTGCCTTTGCGATATCGGCGACGCAATGGCGTATGTCGCCCTCGCGGTATTTGCCGACGATCTCCGGCTCGATATCCTTGCCGAGGCCCTTTGCCAGAAGCCTTGCGATATCGGCTACCGAAGTTGCGCGGCCGGTGCCGACATTTATTGCTTCATAATCGCCGCGATCGGTTTCGAGTGCGAGCAGATTTGCCCGAACGATGTCGCTCACATGCACGAAGTCGCGTGTCTGCCCGCCGTCCTCAAATATTACCGGACGCTGGCCGTTCATCAGCCTCGAAGAAAAGATAGCACAAACTCCGGTGTATGGGTTCGACAATGCCTGCCGCGTGCCGTAAACGTTAAAGTAGCGGAACGCGACCGTCGGTATCTTGTAAGCACGCCCTACCGCCAGGCAATACTGCTCCTGATCCTGCTTTGACACCGCATAAACCGATGTCGGGAAAAGCGGTTTCGACTCGGCCGTCCCGACGGGTTCAAGCACATCGCCGCCGTCGCGCAGCTCCCAGTCATGCGATGCAAGCTGTGCATCGCCGCGAAGCTGCGGATACGCCGCCTCGCCCGTACGCGAATTGCGGTACGCACCCTCGCCGTAGATCGACATCGAAGATGCGACAATGATCTTCCTGAACTGCCCCTTCCGCTTTACTATCTCTTCGAGGAGCACCGCCGTGCCGAGGTCGTTCGCCTTTACATAACGAACGATCTCATACATCGATTGGCCGACGCCGACCTCCGCCGCCTGATGATACACGACATCAATGCCGTCCAACGCTCGCCTAACCGCCTCAGCATCGCACACGTCGCCGCGTATGAACTCAGCGTCCTTGTTCAGATGCTCCGGCACGGCGTCGCCATGCACCTGCGGTACGAGCGAATCGAATATCCGCACGCGATGCCCGCGCTCGACCAACGCATCAACAAGATGCGACCCGATAAAACCGGCCCCGCCGGTAACCAAAATATGATCTCTAGTCATGTTTGCACAGTTGAATCATACAAAAAAACAATGTCTGTAATGCATTATTCCGCATCTACCCGCGATCCTAATAACGCTTATCACGAATGCCTCCCCCAAAATGACCCGCTCTAACACCTAACCAACAAAGTCCGCGGGCTACAGCGGATCGCATATCACAGCAAACCGCAAACGCGTCGGTATTAGCGTAACATAACGAAATAGCTTGAATACCGGCTCATTGTGTGGCCGGATCATCTTAAAGCCTTCACTTTCATCGCGGTCGATAATTCTTCAAATCAATTTAGGAGCAATGGTGGCCAATGCTAGAAAACACCGAGTGCGTTACGAACCCCATCGTCGCGCCGCCATCCTCAATAGTCGCGCGACACCGCATTTAATGGCACTAAGCTGAGATAGAATACCAATTACCGCTGTGGCAGCAAAGATGCCTGCGGCGAAAATATAACTGCCCGTCAGTATGAGAGCGGCGACGCGCATCCGCCTTGTGCTGCACAGCGTCTGCAGCGTCGATCTCGGCGGGTGAGTTGTTCGAAATTTCAGCGATAGTCGTTATTTCCGGCAGACATGACAACGTAATGCCCTATGGCCATCCGGGAGTGCCAAAAGGTCCATTTTGGAGTATGTTTTTCGCCTCAAATCATACGAAGAGGCCGGATGTACCTCGGCAGGCTTCCGGGTCTTTGCGGTGTCTCTTGCGGTCGGTGTATAGGGCATCCCTGAGAACGGATATTATATCAGACAACTATTTCTTTCGTCTCTGCTGAGGTTGTCAACCCGGGCATTGGGCAGTCGGAACTCATTGACGGTACGCGGCGGTTTAAGCAGCTCCGTGCGAAGGTGTTCGTCTAAACGCCGCTCGACAGTAAAAAGACGATGAAGTCTGCGGACGGCGCGCCTGAGATGCCAAATGCACGCGTCATCGTCACGATCTGGCCGCGATGATATGCGGCGTGAGCGACGAACTGCTGCACATATTCGGCCTTTTCGAACCCGCATTTGATCCATTGATTGTCGATCTTGACCGTCTTCGTGAGATCTTCTTCGGTCGCCGAATGACAGTATTCGACGAGCAGCCGCGAATTCTCAACAAGCTCGTCGAAGATCTGCTCTGCCGTAAGATCGCCGCCCATTCGCTCAAAGCCGCCCGATCCCGTCAACACGCTCGACCAGAACGCCTGCGCTTCCAAAATGTGCTTTACCGTCGCAATGATCGTCGGAAAGCTCGACTCGAACTCACGCGTCAACACCTCGCCGGGCAACGCCGAAAGCCATTCGACATATCGCCGATTTGCCCACTCGTTGAACTCGATCTGCCTCTCTATTAGCTGTTTTAGGGTCATGATCTTCGTTGCTGTATTTCTTCCTTTGCGTCCTTCGCGTCCGATACTCCGCATCCTTCGCGGTAATTCCTTTTTAACCGCTCTAATGACAAACCGCAAAGCGCGCGGGGATATAGACACAAAGCCCGCTCATTCTGTGGTCTATTTGGTGAATTTCTTTCACCCTGTATGTTTGCAGTCTGCCGACTCGCTTCGAGAAAAATCACTTGACAGTTCTTTTATCTCTATCGTAATATCGCGATATACCGATATGGGTGCAGCAAAAACCGAACATTTTTCAAAGCGGCAGAATGACATTGCGACACTCGCAAAGGCGCTCGGCCATCCGGCTCGAGTCGCTATCGTCGAGTATCTGCTCGACGTCGATCAGTGCATCTGCGGCGATATCGTCGATCATCTGCCGCTTGCGCAGGCGACCGTCTCACAGCATTTGAAGGCTCTGAAAGAAGCCGGCGTGATACGCGGTTCGATCGAGGGAAACGCTATCTGCTACTGCCTTGACGAGCGGACGATCGCGAAGCTGCGAGGCTTTTTGGAGGGGGTCAGCAAGGCACTTAGGAAGAAATGTTGTTAGCGACAAAGGAGAATTCAGCAATGAAAAACGCACAGGAAATAAAGGACGCCGTAAAGGAGAAATACGGCGAGATCGCATTGCAGTCGAAGGACGTAAATCAAGCATCGTGCTGCGGTGCCGGCAGTTGTTCGACCGAGGTTTACAACATAATGACGGACGATTACAGCGCACTTGCAGGCTACGCTCCCGACGCCGATCTCGGCCTCGGATGCGGGCTTCCGACGCAATTTGCCGAGATCAAGAAGGGCGACACGGTGATCGACCTGGGGAGCGGTGCGGGGAATGATTGCTTCATTGCTCGGCACGAAGCGGGCGAGGATGGCCGCGTCATCGGCATCGATATGACGCCCGCGATGATCGAAAAAGCTCGTGCGAACGCTGAAAAGCTAGGCTATTCGAATGTCGAATTCCGTCTTGGCGACCTCGAGAAGATGCCTGTCTCGGACGACATGGCCGACGTCATCGTCAGCAACTGCGTTCTGAATCTCGTGCCGGACAAGCACACGGTCTTCAAGGAGATCTTTCGCGTGCTGAAACCGGGCGGGCACTTCAGCATCTCGGACATCGTTCTAGTCGGCGACCTTCCGGAAAGCCTGCGTGAAAGTGCCGAGATGTACGCGGGATGCGTCGCCGGTGCGATGCAGAAGGATGAGTATCTTGAGGCGATCTCGGCCGCAGGCTTCTCGGGAGTGACGATCCAGAAAGAACGCGCGATCGAGATACCCGACGACATTCTCGAAAAGTACCTTTCCGCCGAAGCCCTCGCCGATCTGAAAAAGGGAACCGTCGGCATCGTCAGCATCACGGTCTATGGCGAAAAGGCCCGCACCTGTTGCGTCGCCGAAGCCTGCTGTTAGGTTATTTTGAGCGGTCGGCGACGTTACGCTAAGCGAAACCGGCCGCCCTATTAAAGACCGCTGTCAGAAGAGCTACTTCGTTGCGGGCGAGAAATGATCCCATGCGGCTTTGGCGATGTCGGCAATTATCTTTTCGTTCGCATCATCGTTTTCGCGCGAATCGGTAACGAAAACGCTGATAAAAAAGTGTTCACCGTTTGGCAAAAAGACGACACCGATGTCATTGACGGCGGCGGTTATTCCGGTGGTTTTGTTCGTCCCCGACCAGCCTGTCTTGTGTGCGACGACAGTTCCGGCCGGCAACTGTCCTTTCAATCTGTTTTTGCCCGTCGAGGTCTCGCGCATTACGCGCCAAATAAAGTCGTAACTCTTTTGCGAAAGCAGACCCGTCCGGTTGAAATAGAATGCTTCTAGGGCCTTTGTGGCGGCTTTCGGGGTTGTCCAATTCTCGAACTGCCGGTCCCAATCGTTCTGCATCACTTCTTCGTTGATCTTTATCGAAACGTTCTTGAAGCCATTTTTCATAAAGAATTTTTCAACCGCCTGCGGCCCGCCGAGAAGCCTTAGCAGAACGTCGCAACCGACGTTATCGCTCTGCGAGACGGTGTATTCCAATATCTCGCCGATCGTCAGCGTTACGCCTTCGGGATACTTTTCTCTGATCGGTGAGTAAAGCCCGGGCAGAAGGTTCTCTTTCTTGATCTCGATCTTCTGATCGAGCGAGAACTTTCCCTTATCGATCTCGGACAGCATAAACACGCCGATGTGAAACTTAAAAACGCTCTGCATCGGGAAACGCTTCCCGCCGTTCAGCGAAACCCTTTCCTCTCCGTCGGGACCTACGATCGAAACCCCGACGGTCGCATTCTTCCCCGCAACGATCTGCTTGATCTGCTGTTTCAGTTCAGCCTTGGTCTGAGCGAAAATTTGCTCAGCGGCCAATAGAATGAGTATGGCAAAAATGTATAAAGCTCTTTTCATACTATTTACCGCCGAGGTTGCAGACGTTGATCACAGCGAGGCCGAGTTCTCGGACCTTTTTTTCGTCGGCAATCGAGAGGTCTTTTTTACCTTGCTCGCAGTAGATGGCCATGCGGCCCATGTAGGCGGTTGCGAGCGTCGGGTCTAGGGCGATGGCTTTGGTGTAATCGGCGAGGGCGAGGTCCTTTTTTCCGAGGTCATCGTTTACGCTTGCTCTGCCGTTGTAGGCATCGGCATTTTTCGGGTTGTGTTTGATCGCTTGTTCAAAATCGGAAAGTGCGAGTTTCAATCGTTGGATCGTTTCGGCATCCGGTGTCGATTTGTTGCGCATATCGGTCGAATATATCAGGCCGCGTTCAACCAGCGCCGCGTCAAAATTCGGTTTGTATCTAATAGCCGCACTCAGGTCTTCGAGCATTTTCGTGTGCTGAAGGCGAATTTTGTCGATCGCGTTGCCATCGGTGCTGACGCTGTAAGGAAATCTCTTGTAAGTAACTGCCCGGTTAAAATACGCCGTCGCGTAGTCGGGCTTTTCCTTGATCGCATTTGTAAAATCCGCAACCGCCATATAGCCGTCCTGCAGACGAAAATAGAGCATTCCGCGTGTGTTGAAATATTTCTCGTTGTATTTTGCGAGTCTGATCGCCTCGTCAAGATCGAGCAAAGCGTCTCTCAGCTTGCCGTTATCACGATGGACCGTTCCGCGAATGTAAAACGCATCGGGATAATCAGGAGCGATCTTGACGGCTTGGTTCAGGTCGTCGATCGCGTTCGTATCATCCAAGTAGTATTTGGCTAAACCGCGATGTGCTAGGGCAACACCGTTCGCTTTGATAGCTATCGACTTGTCGAAATCGGTGATCGATTCCTTGTAAAAAGAGAACTCAAGCAGCAGTTTACCGCGAGAGTTGTAATACGGAAACTCACTCGGTGAGATCTCGATCGCTTTGCTGAGGTCCGCTAAAGCCCTTTGAGCAATGTCGCCGGCGGTCTTTCGATCGTTGTCATCGTCTTTGGTCTTGACGGCGAGCTCGGTGAGTGCCATCCCGCGATAATGCAACATCTTGGTGTTGTTTGGCTGAGCCGCCAAAACTTTGTCCAGATCATTGACCGCAAGCTGATGTTTGCGAGTCAGGAAGTAGATCGTTCCACGCTCACTCAAAGCGTCGATGTAATTTGGGTGAATTTCGATCGCTTTCGTCAACGCCTCGATCGCATCGCTGATATCAAACGATTTCCAAAACGCCTTGCCCTGGTTGTAAAACTCAACGGCTTTCGCCGGTGGCGCCGCCGCCGGTTGGGGCTGGGGTTGCATCACCCTTGGCGTAGGTTTAGGCGTCGGCTTAGGCGAGAGCCGACCATTCTGCGCGTTGACCGCGGATACGGTTACGAAACAAGCGAAGATCGCCGCAGCCATCAATGTGTATCGTATATTCATGTCTGTTTAGTCCTTGAGAAGGCGCACGGCCAACAATGGCCCTCGTATAAAATTATCAATTATGATCGCCGCCCGCCGCCCCATCAGGCAAATTTCCTTGATAGATCTCGGAGCCGGATTCGACGAATTCGCGCGCCTTTTCGGACATACCGACGGCGAGGGCTTTTTCTTCCGAGACGCCTTCTTTGGCGGCGAAGTCGCGGACCTCTTGCGTGATCTTCATTGAGCAGAAATGCGGTCCGCACATCGAGCAGAAGTGTGCGAGTTTGGCTCCTTCGGCGGGGAGTGTTTCGTCGTGAAATTCCTTTGCTTTTTCGGGATCGAGGCCGAGGTTGAATTGATCTTCCCAACGAAACTCGAACCTCGCTTTTGACAGAGCGTTGTCGCGATATTGAGCGCCGGGATGGCCCTTTGCGAGGTCGGCAGCGTGTGCAGCGAGTTTGTATGTGATGACGCCTTCTTTCACGTCCTGTTTGTTCGGCAGGCCAAGGTGTTCCTTCGGCGTAACGTAGCAGAGCATCGCGGTTCCGAACCAGCCGATCATCGCGGCTCCGATGCCTGAAGTGATGTGGTCAAAGCCGGGAGCCAAACTCATCATCGAAACTTTTTGTCTGATGATGAGCCTCTTGATTCTTGATATATTCTCTGACATTATCAACGACATTTTCGCTCACCGACACGACAAAATAATCATCCTGCCAAGCAAATTTTTCTTTGGTCAAGCCGTTTTTGTTTATCCAAAAAGACGATTCGCCTTTTATAAGTTGCATTATTTTCTCGATTGTCTGATCTAAACCCAGAGAAATCAAACAATGACAATGCTCGACATAGCCGTTGATAAAATCAATAAAAATTCCTTTCTCTCTGGCATTTTCCCGAATATGCCGGAAAACTTTCTGCCTGATGTCATCGCTCAAAAACGGCTTTCGGTCTTTCGTTGACCAAACAAAATGTAACCAAACTTTGATGTATGACATAGATTTTGATGACCAAATAATTCTTTCAAAATATATTTTATGAATTGCCGTCTGCTTTAGCTGACGGAACTGTAATTAAAATAATAACAGGCTTTAGCCGAATATAAAATTTGGGTCATGACTAGTTAAACATCCTTTATAGTAGGATAACGCTAGTAATGACAGGTAGTTACAAGATACTAAAGCGTTCTCGAATTTCGAGAGCAAAATTTCGTCAGATATTGAAGTATTTTTCACTTGATCTGACGGCATCACAGATCACCGAATTGACGGGTTTGAACCGGAACACGGTGAACAGATATTTGAAAAAGATTCGTGAGTCGGTGGCAGCTTTCTGTGAAAGCGAATCTCCGTTTTCAGGAGTGGTCGAGCTGGACGAATCATACTTTGGTGCAAGAAGAGTTCGCGGAAAGCGAGGACGCGGAGCATACGGGAAAACGATCGTTTTCGGTATCTACAAACGAAACGGCAAAGTCTATACCGAGATTGTTCCTAACTGCTCTCGTAAAACGCTTTACGCTATTTTAGAAGGCAAGGTGAATAAGACTTCGACCGTCCATACAGACGGCTTTCGTGCCTATCATTCGCTGGTCGATCTTGGTTACAAAAAGCATTACCGCATCGACCACAGCAAGGATGTTTTCGCCCTCGGCACCAATCACATCAACGGCATCGAAAGCTTCTGGGGCTATGCGAAAGTCCGTCTCGTGAAGTTCCGCGGTATGCGAAAATCTACCTTCTACTTGCACCTAAAAGAATGTGAGTTTAGATTCAATTACAGACAACAAAATCTTTACTCAATTCTCTTAAATGTTGTCAAAGAACTATGACTTAACTAGTCATGACCCTAAAATTTTATCAATCGTCCGAATTGCTTTCGTCTGATGCTCTAAGGATTGATTTCTTTTTTTATAAATTCGGCTCAAGCCGTGCATCTTGACCTTATCAATCCGTCAACTACCATCTTTAGCACTCGCAGCTCGGACGCGAGAACCAAACGGCAACTCATACCTTTTTAATTTTCAAAGTTGAATGCTTATTGATTAGCCCAAAATTCTTTTAGTTCCGCCCGAGTTCCGTTGAATACATTGATGTCTATATCATTTGCAGTTCCAGGAACTTTGTAAGGACAATTGTTAGACTTATCTCGACAATTGATTTCGCTGGCAAATTGCCAAAGTGTCACTTTTTCCCAAATCTTTTTGCTCAATTTCGGTAATGTATTAATAAATCTTGCATACCACAAAGGACATTTAGCAAAAACACTGTTTTTGTCATATTTATTACTTATTTCCGTAAAAACTTTATGATTGACATAAACGAAAGGATATTTACCCGTTTTTTCAAATATTCTTTTGATAAACAGTTCTGAATCAGACAAACTTATATTGTTTCCGCCAATATCCTCAATGTCTAAAGCCATTGGCTGAGACTTATTTTCTCCAATTACACTAAGATAAAAATCAGCTTGCTTTATTGGGTCAGCATTCAAGCCAAGATGATATGAAGCATAAAGTAGTCCTTTCGCTTTAGCTGTTACGGCTCGTGATTTGTATTTATCATCTTTGTGTGTCAATCCTCTTGATGCTTGATGAAGAATGCCTACTACTCTTTTATCGGTAATCAATTTTTCAAAATCAACTTTATTTGGTGCGTAAGGATCAAGAATTAAAGGGTATTTGTCATTTAACCAAGGTCGATCACTAAAATTATCAGTTTGTCCAAAGATCAGGTTACAAAATAAGATTACGAAAGCAAAAATAAGCCAGTGTCTCTTAAACCTCTTTTCGAGGACAACGACTTTCATTACATTCAAAAAATTCACGTGTATTCTCCTATAATTTTATCTGCATCGTGTTTGTCAATAAAAAATACCCACGAGAAAAATCTAAAGACACTATTTCCAACCGCAATTGGATTGGGTTAAAAATTCGCTGAGATTAAGTTCAGCGTTGCCCGTAAGTTCTTTTTCAGGTTCCTTGCTTTCATAAATATAACGATTGATGAATCTGAATTTGCCGCCGCCTAAGGATTTAATAGTCAGTATATTAAGATCAATTTCAGATTCTTCGTTAGATTCTTTATATTCGGGCTGATGCTCGTAAGAAACTTGAAAATAACCTGCTCCCCATTTAATGAAGTTGTTTGATTTTGAATAACTTGAGTCTTTATTACTAACTAAATATCTTTCAACAAGTTTTCCGTTTTTATCAAATCCTTCTACAAAAAAGACATCTCCAAGATTACAGGGGAAGTTTTTCCCAACCAATTGCCTTTGTGTTTTGGCAGACTTCACAAATGCCTTCTGAATATAGCCATCAAGATCGCCCACCATATTCTCATACGTCGGGCGTCGCGATGGTAACCAAATTTGCTGCAATTCATCTTTAGTTCCATTAAAAACACTAAAACTTACGGGACTTTTAATATCCGTGATTTTGTAAGGACAAGTAGTTGTATATTGTTGCGATGTGCATTTGCCTGAGGCATCCTTTTGAATACAAACTTGACAATTTTCCTCATTAGCGAACTCCCAGAAACTGACCTTATTCCAAACTTTTTTATCTAATTTAGGTAACGAATCGCCTGTCGCTACAAACCACAAGAAACATTTTGCAAATATACTTGTATTGTCATACTTGCTATTAATTTCTTCAAAAACCTTTTTGTTCACATACAAAAACGGATATTTTCCAGTAACATCAAATACTCGTTTGATAAATTTTTCGGCATTTGACAAAGTCATGTTCGTTCTATCTGTGTTTTCGATTCTTAATCCAGTTGGCTGGGACTTATCACCGCGAACCTTTAAATAATAGTTGGCTTGTTGAATAGGTTCGCCACTTGTTCCAACATGAAACGACGCAAACCTCATCCTCCCAGCATTGATTGCAGCATGAGTTTGAAAAGACGCATATTTATGCAAATCTCTAGAAACCATAGCAGTTATTCCTGCAACCTTTTTTTCCTTAAAAATAGATTCTAGGTTGATTTGGCGGAAACTATTGGTGACATCCTTTTGACTGGAAATATCAACAATTAACGGATACTTTTCATTCAACCAGGGTCGGTCATTAAAATTGTCAGTTTGCCCTTTCGCTAAACTACATAGTATAAAAATACCAAAAACCATTCCCAACCAGCTTATCGATAATGTTTTCTTAAAAATCCCTTTCAAGTTTTTCATATATTTCTCTTTGCAATTAAAGTCTTATCCTTATTGCTTTCTTAATAAATTCCTTTTGCCATGTTTTTGAAGAATCAAGTATATTCTCTTTTCCACTGTAAACCTCCCCTGATTGTTACCAATCTAAACTGGAGTTTTCGGGTTAGGGAGAACTGGTTCGTTTGATTCGCTTGGAGGCATGCCTCCGAGCGAATCATGCGGACGGCGATGGTTGTAGAAGTCGATCCATCGGGACGTCAGTTCTCGTACTTCGTCCAAACTTTCAAAGATGTACATATCGAGAATTGCTTGTCGATATGTACGGTTAAATCGTTCGATAAAGCCGTTCTGCATCGGGCGACCGGGCTTGATGAATTCGAGTTCGACGCCGTTTTGCTCGGCCCAATCGGCGACGGCTATCGAGGTGAACTCCGGCCCGTTGTCGAATCTGATCCGCTCGGGCAGCCCTCTCGTTTCGGCGATCCGGTCGAGCACGCGTATCACTCTGCGGCTGCCAAGGTTGAGGTCGACCTCGATCGCCAGCACCTCGCGTCTGTGATCGTCGATGACGTTGAAAGTGCGGAACCTGCGTCCGTCACCCAGGGCGTCGCTCATGAAATCGGCCGACCAGCTCTTGTTCGCACCTTCCGGAACCGATAGCGGTTCGGGATGCCTCGACGGTAGCCGCCGCTTGTGCCGTCGCCGCTTGTTCAGCTTCATTCCGCAATAAACACGGTGCACACGCTTGTGATTCCACTCGCGGCCCTCAGCTCTGAGCAGATAGAAGAACTTGCCGAACCCAAGATCCGGATGCTCTCTCGCCAGTCTCGTCAATGCCTCGATCAGGGCCGTGTCGTCTCTTGCCTGCGGCTCGTACCGAAACACCCGTCTCTACAAACTCACCGCCTCGCATGCACGCCGCTCGCTAAGCTCATGCTCTGTTTTCAAATACCACGCCGCCACCCGACGCTCCGCCGTCACCAGCCTTTTTTTTCGATCAGACCCTTTAACGCTCGATTCTCTAAACTCATCTCCGCGTACATCGCTTTCAACTTCGCGTTCTCTTCCTCAAGCTCGCGCAGACGCTTGATCTCCGCCGCCGTCATCCCTCCATACTTCGACTTCCAGTTGAAATACGTCGATTCCGAGATCCCATTCTCACGACAAACATCAGCCACCTTCCGACCGCTCTCCACCGCCTTCAATATCCCCAATACCTGCCCTTCACTGAACCTGCTTCGCTTCATTCTCAGCCTCCTTTCCTTATCCTATCTCATCGGCCGAAAACTCCACTTTCCAGTGGTATCATTCTAAGGGATGCTTACATCATCACACCTCCAATTTGGATAACCTTCGTAAGTTTCAACCCTAGGAACCCAATATAATTTATTGTCTTTGCATTTAACTTGTTTTAAGCCCTTGCTTGGTAATTCTGTAACACTAAACCCTAAAAATGTGAAATGATAAGGATCATATTTTACAGTTCTATACCAGCCGTGTTTTTCTAGCGAGGATATACAATTATTTCCACAAACTCGGCAGGTTTTAGATTTCTTACATTCTTTTGAATCTGAATTCCCCGTTCCGTTATTAACATCTATTGCAAGACCTAGATGATGTTGAGAACCTCCGGGTATTGCAAATTTAAACATCATAGGTCTATTAGTTGCTTGCTCAGAGTATTTTTTGGCTATGTCGAAACTCGGATCAAGCACGGCAAGTTCCGCATCAATTGGTAAAAGACCTTCTCGATCACAATCCTCTTGATTCGTCCAATTACACATTGTTTGGCGATAATCTCGAAGTGACCAATCGTTGTTTATGCCATTAGTGCAATCTTTGGGTTTTGAATTACAATTTCTGGCAACAAACTTGGCTCCGCCTAAATCCTTAAAGACTTTCAAAAGTTCCGCTTTCGCTTTCGCTTGAAGATAAAACTTCCCAAAGATAAACTTGTCCATTTCCTTTAAGAACTTTTTTGTCAAGTCCTTAATTTCATCTTGACTGCCGAAAAGACAAGGGATTTTTTCATCATTCTTTCGGGTTTCAAAAACTGTTGATAAATAAACTGCACCGTATTCATAAAGAATTCTCCTTTCAATTTCCTTATTTGGATATTCTCTTCCCTCGTCATAACAATTAAGCCAAGCAGGTTTTTGAAAAAGTGAAGTAGTTGGTTGTTGAGCCATTATCGAAATAGTGCAAACGGCTACGCAAATTAAAATAAGAGCACTCTGACCACACAAATATAGATAGTTTATGTATGTTTTCACCGCAGTTTTTTCCTTATACTTTTATTTTGTGGATATTCTAATGAGTAACGACAAAAATTGTCAAAATATTACACATTTTTTTAAAGAAATCTGAAAAATAAAATATTTTCTCAATTTGCCTGATGTTCCTTCACCCCATCAGTCAGATTACCTTGATAAATTTCACTTCCACTTTCAACAAACTCCTTTGCCTTCTCCGCCATTCCGACTGCTAAGGCTTTTTCTTCTTCGATATTTTGCTCTTTCGCAAATTCTCTAACATCCTGCGTGATTTTCATTGAGCAGAAATGCGGG